>JAZOQB010000034.1:0-11687 GCA_045655865.1 Eubacteriales bacterium | reverse complement strand
GAGGATTTTCTCCGGAATAGACCGGAGCCAGATCACTCCCCACTCCCACATGACCGCGGCGGGTGAGTTCTTTCATCACATCATGTCCCAACTGGCCAGCAACGCCCGTTACCAATAGTTTCATCGTTTTCCTCTTTCAGCGATTGCCGTACATTTTCTCGTAGTAGTGCTGGTATTCCCCGGAGATGATGGTCTCCCACCATTTGCGATTTTCCAAATACCACTGAATGGTTTTTTGAATTCCATCCTCAAACCGGGTCTCCGGTAGCCAGCCAAGTTCGCGGTGAATTTTAGTAGGATCAATGGCGTAGCGCATATCGTGTCCCTTACGGTCAGCGACATATGTAATCAGGCTCTCAGATTTTCCCAACGCCTTGCAGATGATCTTGACAATGTCAATATTTTGCATCTCGTTGTGACCACCGATATTATATACCTCCCCGACTCTGCCATTGTGCAAAATCAGGTCAATGGCCTTGCAATGATCCTCAACGTACAACCAGTCGCGCACATTCTTCCCCTCTCCGTAAACAGGCAAAGGTTTCTCGTTCAGAGCGTTGGCGATCATCAAAGGGATCAGCTTTTCCGGGAAGTGATAAGGTCCGTAGTTGTTGGAACAGCGGCTGATGGTCACAGGCAGTCCGAAAGTTCTGTGATATGCCAGAACCAAAAGATCCGCCGCAGCTTTGGAGGCAGAATAAGGGGAGCTGGTGTGGATGGGCGTGTCTTCTGTAAAGAAAAGGTCGGGGCGATCCAGGGGCAGGTCGCCGTACACTTCATCGGTTGACACCTGGTGATAACGGTCAATGCCATATTTCCGGCAAGCATCCATCAAAACCTGGGTGCCCAGTATGTTGGTCTGCAAAAAAACTTCCGGGTTTTCAATCGAGCGGTCCACATGGCTCTCCGCTGCAAAATTCACCACGACCTGTGGATTTTCTTCTTCAAACAGGCGATAGACACCTTCCCGGTCGCAAATGTCCAGCTTCACAAAGCGGAAGTTGGGATTCTCCATTACGGGAGCCAGGGTGGAAAGGTTTCCAGCATAGGTCAGCTTATCCAGACAGATGATGCGATAGTCGGGGTACTTATCCAGCATATGGAATACGAAATTGGAACCGATAAATCCGGCGCCGCCGGTAACAATAATGGTCATAGTCACTCTCTCCTTAATTTTTTCCGATGAAACGCAGCTTATCTTCTGCCACTCGACGAAGATGATCGCCATAGGGGGATTTGCCATAAGCAGCAGCGGCTTGTAAAAGCTGTTCTTTGTTGATCCACCCCTTCACGTAGGCAATTTCCTCAGGAGCGGAAATTTGAATATTCTGACGGCTCTGATTCATTTCCACGAACTCAGAAGCCTCCAGCAGACTCTTGAACGTACCGGTATCCAGCCATGCAAAGCCACGTCCCAGCAGCTCAACGCTTAAACTGCCGTCCTGCAGATACATGTCATTTAAGGTCGTGATCTCAAGCTCGCCACGAGCAGATGGCTTTACCTGTTCGGCTCTTTCCGATACACCCTTGGGGTAGAAATACAGGCCGGTAACAGCGTAGTTGGACTTGGGCTGGGCAGGCTTTTCTTCGATGGAAATGGCCTTGCCGGTCTCGTCAAATTCCACCACGCCAAAGCGTTCGGGGTCGTGCACATGATAGCCGAATACGGTAGCGCGACCGTTTTCTGCGTTTTCATAGGCGCGAGACAAAATGGCGCTAAATCCGTTGCCGTAGAAGATGTTGTCACCCAGCACCATTGCTGCGGAATCATCACCTATAAATTCCTTTCCGATGATGAATGCCTGGGCCAGTCCGTCGGGAGAGGGCTGTACCGCATAGCTCAGCTTCACACCGTACCGACTGCCGTCGCCCAAAAGTTCCTGAAAGCGAGGGGTATCGGTGGGGGTGGAGATAATGAGAATATCCTTGATGCCTGCCAGCATTAGAGTGGACATCGGATAGTAGATCATAGGCTTGTCGTAAACGGGAAGAAGCTGTTTAGAAGTGACCAAGGTCAAGGGATACAAACGGGTGCCGGAACCACCGGCCAGAATGATACCTTTCATATTGCGCTCCTTTATTTATAATAATTGATTGCCTGTTTGCTTCACTGACGTAGCGGTAAGCAGTACAAGCAAAATACCCATAGGATTGGTCAGATAAGGATTGACATAGCTAGTTAAACCAACGCCCAAAAAGGAAACGGCCAAAATAACATTACGCATAACCGAACTATCCCATTGCACAGGCTTTCCTGCAATGGAGGACCGAGCCGCGGGAATTAAAAGCAATATGGTTGGCAGGAAAAATACGGAAAAGAATAACAAAAACCCGATAACGCCGCTCTTCATCAGTATATCCTGGTACATGTATTCCGTCTTGCCATCCGTTCGCAAACCGTCCAAATTGGTGCCAAGTCCGTTTCCGAACACGGAGTGTTTGCGAATATTCTCATTTAATTTTTTTATGGTTTCTTTTCGCATATCGACAGCAGCTTGATCCGTATCCAAAATGGTTGTATCCCCCGCTGTTCCGCTAATCAGGGCAGGGTTGAATCTACCAGTAAGTTCTGTAGCAGCAACGGGCTTTCCGTAGGAGAGCCACGAAAGGGAGAAGAGCAGAACGACAACCGCAGCGATCGCGCCTAAAGATACCAAATATTTTTTCCAGAATCTGGGACAGATGACCAGAAGAAGCAGGGCGGATATCGCAAATCCCAACCAAAAACCTCTGGTCAAAGATATCAGACAACCGAATAGAATGACTCCCTCTGCGCCAAAATACAGCCAACGTTTCCAACCGGTGGCTTTCCAACTTTGATACAGACCAATCATCAGACCAACCTGGAGAAAGATCTGGCTGCGCATATAAATGCGGTGCATACCAGTCCGCAGGAGAGACAGTCCTCCCATATAACGGTCGTTGAGCCAGGAGTTGATGGCAACGGCTTCGGTATTGGAAGCAAAGGCGAGATAAAAGTGTATCGCCGCGGTAATCCCACCGAGAATCAGTGTTCCCCAGAAAATAACATTCATAAGATGGGAGATTCTATTTTCTGTGCAGACAGTAGCCAAAAAACCGGGCATCAAAGCTAAGGGCAGGTAGCCGGTAATATCAGCAATAATAAAGGATGCACTGTTGCCATTTTTCCAACCGATCACGGCGGCAATCATAAGATAGAATGCGAATACAATGGCAAGGATCAGGTAGGGAGAACGGATTAGAGACCGTAGCTGGCGGAAAACATTGGGTAGTGTAAACAAAAAGCAAAGGGAAAACAAAAGCATGCGAATGCTAAAACCATAAAAACTAATCCATTGGCCACTGCTTCCCAGAACACATTCCAATGCAAACAGAGCAATCAGCCATATGGAGATCTTATCACACAATTCAAAGAAACCGGATCGTTCTTTCATTTTTTCTTTCCTTCCAAGGGTCTTTCACCGAGCAAAATTTTAACAAATGCGAGAGATCTATACTGAAGTGTTAGGCGCAAGGCCCGTTTTCCAACCAATTTCAAATAAGCCAGGGGCCGATTTTTAAGAAGGTAGCGATAATCCTTAGCATAGATGCAAAAGCGAGTGAGAGCCGCTTTCTTGGGCGGTCTTTCCGCGCCGGAAAATTCGTGATGACAGCGATACGGGAAAACGCGAATCAAAACACCACGTCCGCGCATATCAAGCATAAAGCGATGGTCGACACCGTCCAAAAAAACATTTTCATCATAGCGGTACTCTGAAAATACCGATCGGCGAATTGCCATGCCCGTGTTGATTCCGGAAAGATCATTTCCTGTGTAGCAAAGGGCTTCTTTTTCATTGGAAAAGGGGGCAACAAGAAAGTTATCATCGAGCCGGCAAGGAGAAAGCAAAGTCTCTCCCGTATAAATCAGTGGAAGAAAAACCGATGGCTTTTCTTCCTGTGCGGCCAAAAGCAGTGATTCAAAGTAAGCTTTGTTGACATGGGTATCATCATCGAAAAGGCAGACAATCTCCACCGATTCTTTCTCCCGGATAAAATCCAAGCTTTTGTTGTAGGCCTTGGAAATCCCCAGATTACCCTCTCCGCCCAAATAGGAAAAGCCGCGCTTTTCGCACCATGCCCGGTTTCCAAGATCACGGGTGCTATTGTCAAAAATTAAAACAGTACCGCAAAGGTCTCTGTGGTTTTCCAGAGCCTTGCAAGTAGGGCTGTCACCGCAAAACACATTGTACACCACCACAACGGCGGCAACGTTTTCTCCTTGTATCATTTTCCTCTTCTTTCTCTTCTGATTCTCTTTGAAAGATGATGCAGCAATCCCAATCTTGCCTTAAGAATCGTTGTTAACGAACGTGAAGACACCGGGGTCACATTCTCTCCATGGAGACGGTGATACAAAAGAATCCTCTCCTCGTAGTGAATTTTCCCCATAAATTCACCAACCGTGCCGATCCAATGGTCGTAGGCATCAATGTTTGCAGGAACAGGGAGGATCTTTTTTGCCATTTCTTTGGTAAAAGCGGTACAGCATCCGCTATATCTGGGCTTGAGGATATTTTGAATTTTTCCGTCACCGATGCGGTACATCGTGAAAAAGGGCTGAGAGATCACCTCTCCCTGGGCGTTGATGTGCACGCCGTTATGTATCACCATATCTTTTCCGGTGCGAACAAAATCATCCACCACAACGCGGCGCTTATCCTCCGCCCAGCGGTCATCCTGATCACATATGAAAATGAAATCTCCGGTGCAAGATAAAATAGCGTTGTTAAAATTTCCGGCAATACCGGGATGATCGTTTTTCACTACCCGGATCTGAGGATATTTTTCCGCATACTCCTGCAAAAGCTCCCACGTCCCATCGGTAGATGTGTCGTAAGAAACAACGATTTCATCTTCCCCTTCCAGCTGATTCAAAATAGAATCAAGCTGCTCAGGCAGATACTTTTTTCCGTTATAAACGGCCATTGCCACCGAAATTTTTGCCATATCAAAGCCGCTCCCACGTTTTTGTTTCAAATTGATACCGTTTCACCGGTTTTGCCGGTGCACCCACTGCAATGGTAAAATCCGGAATTTCCCCTTTCACCACGCTATGAGCACCAATAATACAGCCGTTACCGATCTTTGCACCGGGAAGGATCGCAACCCCCTCTCCGATCCAAACGGATCTTCCAATACTTACATTTTTTGCTGTCAAGGGCCTAAGGTCGGGCGGAGTGAGCGGATCTTCTTTTCCGCTACCGTGATCGGTGTCACTGATGAAAATATTACTGGCCAAAAGGCAGTCATCGCCAATGGTCACCGACTCCAAAGCGCAAATGTGAACGCGGTCCCCCATTTTGCAATTTTTTCCAATATGAAGAGTCTGTTTTCCCTCTGGATGCAGCATTTCAAATCGGCATCCGTAGCCGGTAGTAAAACCGGAGCCAAAGCTCATCCCCATCCTTCCGCGGATATACACCGGGCGGCGAACCAATCTCGCCGAAGGAAAGAAGATCTTTGTCAAGATAAGGCTCCATGCATTTTTTAAAAGTTCCGAAGGACTGTATTGCATAACGCCGTCACACCTTTTCTTTTGCAAGAATTTCTCGAATAATGGTACTGTCCCCCCAGACACCGGGAGAATCATAGGGGCGATCCGGATATGCGCCGTATTGAAGCTTGATCGAAAGCTTATTTTCCTGAATAAAACGTTCTACCATACTTCCTAAGCTGACCGGAATCCCCGAGCAACAGTTGATGATGCCTTGAAATTCACTTTGGAGCGAAGCGGAGACAATTTGTTCTGCCAATTCCTGTACAGAAATGAAATCATACAAATTTTTTCCAGAGGTAAACGGAAAATACTCTTGTCCTTTCCGGTCGGCAGAAAGGATCTTTCCAAAAATGGATTGGCTTCTTTCATCGTCGCCGAAAATATAGAAGCCACGAAGCCAATGAAAACTGACATTCTTGCCTTTTACCGCAAGCTCCAAAGCTTGGCGGAGAGAATTTTTCGCAATCCCATAAAAAGACTGGGGATTGGCAGGTGTATCCCCACAAATAGCGCCCTCCCAATATCCAATTTCATGCATCGAGCCCATCACAGACAGACTGGATACACCGTCTTCTATCATACGCTGCAAAAACGCAAGATGAAGCGGAAGGTCGCTAAGATGGGAAGGAGCATTATGCTGAAATCCATTTCTCCAAGCCAAATGAATGAGCAAATCCGGCTCTCCGGCCAAAGAAAAAATATCCACAGAAGGATCAAAAATATCAGCAGAAAGACGCTCTGCCCCCTCTGGGACAAAATCAAAATTCAGGTCGCAGGCCACGGTCTGATAGCCACGGCGGATCAACTCCGCCACCACGCGGCTACCGATATATCCATTGGCACCGGTTACCAAAGCTCTGTTTTTCTTCATGCCTCTGATTCCTCTCCACCGAAAATATCATGCAAAAAATAAGATAAAGAATAACGCTTTAAGATCGATTCCGAAATGGGTTCATAGGTTTTCTCCCAGAACTCCTTTGGAACTGCGGGATGCTCCCGGTCAATGACGTAAATATTGTTTGGATGATAAAAATCGTAATCTTTCACCTGGGGATTTGTTGTAATAATCTTTTTTCTCATTCCCACAAGTTCAATAGTCCGCATGGTAAGCCCGATCTGCTTTGAATGCTCCACATCCAAAATACAGCGGCTCTTCCGATAAACGGATTTGATCGCATCCGCAGACAGCGGGACAAAACGAATCTCCGATTTTTTCACGCCGCGGTAAGCCGGATTAAAAACCTTGTTGTACCAATACACCATGGAATGAGGAAGATACAAATAAGAATAATAATCCCGGCCCTGTGCCCGACATTGGGCTCCAAGTGCTTTGACAACTTGCGGGCGAATGGTATGGGCCGTTCCGATGAACGCAAAATCATAAGCGTATTCCGCCGGCTCGACGAAATCACTTTCGTATTCCTTCCCAAAAAACAGGGGGCGCAGAGGAATTTGGTATTGCTTGGCGTCCTGAGCGTCAAAGGTCAAAACCCGATCGTACAGCTTCATTCGGTTCTCACAATCGGGAATATTCTCTACAGAATCCCAGAGATAAAGCAAAAACTTGGCGTCCGGCCAGGCTCGGCGAAGGCTTTTTATCACATCTACGGTGACCCCTTCCCCTTTGACTACGAAAACATAGTCGTATTTTTTGTTTTGATTTTCCCGGATGATCGTTTCAAAATAACGCCGGATCACCGGGCGATAAAACCCGATCTGGTAGCGAACGCAAGTTTTCGCCACAAAGCCGTTTCCGGGTCTTTCATCATACAGATCCACTCGGTAGCCCTCCCGGCCAAGTGCATCGGCAATTCTTTTCTCATAGCCAAAAAACTTGGGGCACAACATCAAAACGCTTTTCTCAGCTTTATCCGAATTCGGCACAGTTTCCCTCCTGAGTGGAATTTTCCATTTTCTCAACTTGCATTTTCATCCCGGTAATTTTGCGAAACTTTACATGCTAAATTTTACCACCAAAGGCCATGTTTGTCAATGCAAACCCAACAGTCCGGTAATTTGATTTGTTAAAATAAAGGAAAAGGAATACCAATGATGTCGGGACATTGAAAAACTGTTGAGATAAAATGGAATTAGAGTTGTATTTTGCGTATTATCCTGTATAATATAGTTAGGAGTATTGGAGGTGTGTCATTGAAAATACAATTTATCGGAGCGACTCACGAAGTCACGGGAAGCTGTACTCTTTTGGAGGTAAATCGCAAGTATTACTTAATTGATTGCGGCATGGAGCAAGGCAAGGATGTTTTTCAGAATATCTCTTTGCCGATTCCTGCCAATCAAATCGAAGCGGTTTATCTAACGCATGCTCACATTGATCATTCGGGCATGTTACCCAAGCTTTACAAAGACGGGTTCCACGGCAAGATTTATGCTACGGACGTAACGTGTGATCTTTGTAACATCATGCTTCGCGATTCCGCGCACATTCAGGAATCCGAAGCCAAATGGCGCTCCAGAAAAGCGGAACGTGCCGGCCTTTCCCCCACAGAGCCTGTTTATGATACCCAAGATGCACTCGGAGCGATTTCTCTGTTCCACAGATGCAATTACGGAGAAAAGTTCTATGCCGGGGAAGGCGTAGAAGTGCGCTTTACGGATATCGGGCATCTGTTGGGGTCAGCCTGTATTGAGCTTTGGCTTAGTGAAGGTGACGTCCACAAAAAAATCGTTTTCAGCGGAGACGTGGGAAATACCGATCAGCGTATCATCCGTGATCCTCAGCCGGTAGAGGAAACCGATTATTTGGTGATTGAATCCACCTACGGCAACCGTTTGCACGATGCCAGCCGCAGTAACGTGATCCACGAGCTTGCCACTTTCCTTCAAAGAGCATTAGACCGTGGCGGTAACGTTATTATCCCGTCTTTTGCCGTGGGACGCACACAGGAAATGCTGTATGCCATCCGTGAGATCAAGCAATATGGGCTGGTGAAAGGACACAAGCATTTCCCGGTTTACGTGGACAGTCCCCTTGCCGTAGAAACGACAGCGGTCTTTATGCAGTGCAATCCCGTCTGCTTTGATGATGAAACACTGGCTCTGATAAAGCAAGGAGTCAATCCCATTTGGTTTGACGATATCCGCATGTCGGTAAGCTCTGAGGAATCCAAACAGATCAACCTTGACAATGAGCCAAAGGTGATCATCTCTGCCAGCGGAATGTGCGAAGCCGGTCGGGTCCGCCATCATCTAAAGCATAATTTGTGGAAAGAAAACAGTATGATTCTGTTTGTAGGCTATCAGGCAGAAGGCTCCCTTGGACGAAAACTTTTAAACGGTGAAAAGAACGTTTCGCTGTTCGGGGAAGAAATTACTGTAAATGCCGAAATCTGCTCGTTACACGGTACCAGCGGTCACGCCGATCAAGCCGGGCTGATTCGCTGGATCGAAGGCTTCAAGAGTAAACCCGATCTTGTTTTTGTCAATCACGGCGACGAACACGCATGCGAGGATTTCAAAGATTTGCTATCCGAAAAAGGATACCGCACCGCGGCACCCTACAGCGGAACCGAATACGACCTTGCAACCGGCAAGATGTCGGTTTATACGGAAGGAAAAACGATCGCCCGTGTTCCGGCGTTCAAAGGCAATGCCCGTTCCGATGTGATTTACAACGAACTGGTTCTGGAAGCCGAGAAACTGCTGGCGCTTGCAAAAGACAGCCGAGGCAAAACCAACAAAGACAATGCAAAACTTATTTCACAGATCCGTGAACTTTACAACAAATGGAAAAATTAGAAAAGGGGTTATTAGTATGAGAATATGTGTATATGGTGCATCATCGCCGACCATCGATCCTGAGTACATGGAAATGGTCGAACAGATGGGAAAAGAAATGGTTCTGCGCGGTCACTCTTTGGTATTTGGCGGTGGTGCCAACGGCCTTATGGGCGCCGCGGCAAGAGGAGTCCGTTCGAAAGGCGGGCATATTTTGGGTGTCATTCCAAAATTTTTTGATGAAGACAACGTGGAAGCGATCTACGACGCTTGCGATGAGCTGGTTTTGCCCAACACAATGCGCGAGCGCAAACAAATTATGGAGGACAACGCCGATGCCTTTATCGTCGTTCCCGGCGGTATCGGCACCTTTGAAGAGTTCTTTGAGATCTTGACCTTAAAACAGCTCTGCCGCCACAATAAACCCATCGCCATTTACAACTTGAAGGGTTATTACGATGAGATCAATCATGCTATGGATGCGGCGATCAGTAAGAATTTTGTTCGCGAAAGCTGCAAAGCACTCTACTTTACAACGGACAATTTAAATGACCTGTTCGCCTATATCGAAAATCCTGCCGACCAAATCCGCTCTGTCAAAGAATTAAAAGACGGTTAAGAGGCCAACATAAAAGCTATCAAAAAGCAAAAAAAGCCGATGAGAAAAATTTCTCATCGGCTTTTTTACATAGGAAATATTACAACTTCTCTACCCTTTTTGATGGCGTAGTCAAGGGCGATCTTGGTGCCACTTTTGCGGTTGGTGGGAGCGTGGGCCTTGTCGTAATAGACGATGCAGTATTTGCTGTCTCTTATCATTTCGCAATTTCGCTCGACGTAGGCAGCTCTGCCTGAGCCGTAAAGCTTTTCTGGATAATAGGTATCGTCGTAGGATTTTAGTAGGTATGCCATATAGTCATCGTCAATATATGGAAATTCTGCCCGCACATAGATTCGTTTTACGTGTGGGTATTTTTCTTTTAATCCCGTCACAAGCTCAAGGCACAGGCGGTCGAACTCCGATTTGCTGCCAAACAAAAAGGTATCGACTTTTTCGTCTGTAATCAGTTTTTCAATTGTGTGGGTTATTTTTGTCCTCAGTTCGACCGTTTTGTTAATCGTTCTGTGACCAAAAAAACAGCAAGTTTTTTTCTGCATTTTAACTCACCCCAAGTAAATAATCTATCACCTATTATACACTATTACTGACTTTAAGTAAATAATCATTTACTTGTACAAAGTTATAATTTACTTCGTTTCCTTATAAACTATTGGTGTAAGGGGGCGAGATGATGCAAACCGAGTTTTCTGAAAAATATATAACTTTAGGTTTAAAAATTGCCTATTATCGCAAAAAAGCAGGTTACACACAAGAACACTTTGCGGAGCTTATCGATAAAAGCGTAAATTTTGTCGGTCAAGTCGAAGGCCCCGGCACTGTTCGCGGTGTTTCGCTGGAAACCTTATTTAAGATCGCGCAAGTATTAAAGGTCTCCCCTTCCAAATTATTAGAAGAAGATTGATTGAGATGATAAAAAAAGCCGATGAGAAAAATTTCTCATCGGCTTTTTATTTTGTAAATCATTCAGGTTTGTCGGGAACGATAATTGCGGCAATAATGTACGCTATGATTCCGGCACCTGCAAGCACGGTTGCGAAAACCCAACCCAAACGAATCAAAGTGGGATCTACGTTAAAATATTCGGCAATCCCTGCACACACGCCAGCAATCTTTTTGTCATTTTTTGATTTGTACAATCTTTTTTCCATGGTATCTACCTCTTTTTAATATTAATCCAACGGCTTCATCGTGGGGAAAAGGAGAACGTCGCGGATGGAGGGGGAATCGGTGAGCAGCATGACCAAGCGGTCGATGCCAAAGCCAAGGCCGCCCGTGGGGGGCATGCCGTATTCCATGGCGGTGATGTAGTCGTAATCCACCTGGGCGCGAGTGGCGGGCTCAGCGGCACGCTTGGCGGCAACTTGAGTCCCGAAGCGCTCCTTTTGATGGATGGGGTCGTTGAGCTCGGAAAAAGCGTTGCCGAATTCCGTGGCGTTGATGAAGTACTCAAAGCGCTCGGTGAACAGGGGGTTTCCGGGCTTTTTCTTTGCTAGGGGGCTATTCTCCACCGGGTAATCATAGATAAAGGTGGGCTGAATCAAGTTTTCCTCAACAAAAGCATCGAAAAACTCAATGAGAACGGTACCGCGGGTGGCACCTGCCGGAACCTCTACGTGATGCTCCTTTGCTGAAGCACGAGCGTCTTCGTCGCTCTTCCAATCGTTATAATCCACACCGGCGTATTTTTTCACCGCTTCTATCATGGTCATTCTTTCCCAATGGCCCATATCGATCTCTTTCCCCTGATAGGTGATGAGAGTTCCGCCGCAGATCTTTTCTGCAAGGCCTTTATAAAGCTCTTCCACA
>JAZOQB010000033.1:0-26389 GCA_045655865.1 Eubacteriales bacterium | reverse complement strand
CCAAAGCCCAATTCTTCAAAGGACCTCTGACACAGATATTGCTTGATGGAAGAAGAAAAGCTTTCCAAACCTCCCCCTCCTCTCTCAAAATCTCTTATTCGATCACTCGGACCTCACACTGGATCCAAACCCCTTCTTTTTCCCAAATAACTTCTTTTACGTGATCAATCAAGCCAAAAATATCGGCGCTTGTGGCGTGATCGTAATTGATCAGAAAGCCCGCGTGCTTTTCGCTTACCTGTGCGCCGCCGCAGCGCGCGCCTTTCAAGCCGGCATCTTCGATCATTTTGGCGGTAAAGCGCCCCGGAAAACGCCGGAACGTGCTACCGGCACTTGGATATTCCAGAGGCTGCTTGGTCACTCTTCTTTCCATGAGATCCTCCATTTTGGAGCGGATCTCTTCTTTTTTTCCTTCCGTCAAAGAAAAGGTTGCGGAAAGAATCAAATCTTCCGTTTGTTGAAAAATGCTTGTGCGATAGCCCAAGTTCAGGTCCTCGACGGAAAGCGTTTGAATCTTTCCCTCTGGGGTGAGAGATGTGACGCTTTCCAAAATGTCCTTACATTCTCCGCCGTACGCTCCGGCGTTCATGAAAACCGCGCCCCCAACAGTGCCGGGGATGCCGTAGAAAAACTCCATCCCGGAAAGACCGTTTTTTTGAGCAAGGTTAGCAAGTGCGGTAATGGGAGCTCCACACTGGGCAACGAGTCTTTTTCCTTCTACTCGTGCCTCTTTTAAATGGGCCAAGCACAAGATCAGGCCGTGGTATCCCTCGTCCTTAGCAATGACGTTGGTGCCGTTTCCCAAAACAAAATACGGAATACTTTCCTCATGCAAAAGGGGCACCAATTTTTCCACCAGAGTCAACGTTTCCGGGAAGAGAACGGTGCTGTCTCCCCCGGTTCGAAAAGAAGTAAGACGGGAAAGCGAGTAAGACTCAACGAGCTGAAAGTCCTCTTTTTTGACCTCTCCCCTATCCATCAGCCGGGAGAGGATCCCAGATACCCTTTCACACACCGTCATTTTTATCTCCAGAGAAGGGCTGCACCGATGATTCCGGCGTCGTTCCCAAGCTCCGCTTTCTTTAAAACAGTTTTGTTCTTGCAAACACGGGAATACTGTTCCCTCTCCAGGATCTCGCGGACCGGAGCAAGCAGCGTTTCCCCTTCGGCAGAGATGCCACCGCCCACAGAGAGAATTTCCGGCTGGAAAATATTTACCATGTTGGTGATACCGCAAGCTAAGTATTTGGTGAAGCGATCCAGAACCTTTTTGGCGCTCTCATCTCCAAGCCGCATAGCATCAAAGGCAGTGCGGCCGTCCACTTTATCCAGCGTACCGTCACACAGGCGCCACATGGCGCTGTTTTTGTTTTGTTCCATTTCTTCGCGCGTCATGCGGCACAGAGCCGTGGCTGAACTATAAGCTTCCCAGCAACCGTGTCGTCCGCAGGAACAAGGAAGTCCGCCCTCTTGGATCACCACATGACCCAATTCCGCACCGGCAAAATTAAATCCGTGAAAGATCTTTCCGTCTAAAACTACGCCACCGCCCACACCGGTGCCCAAAGTGATGAAAACAGAGCTTCGACAATCCTTTGCCGCGCCCGCTTCCGCTTCGCCCTTAGCGGCACAGTTGGCGTCATTTTCAAGGCCGATTCGAGAGATACCGGTACGGGCCTTCAGGTCCTGTACGATATTAAAATTCAAAAAAGAAGGCAGATTACAGGAATACTCGATGATTCCCGTATCGGCGTTGGCAATACCGGGAGAGGCAATGCCGCAAAAAGCGATCTTCTCTTTGGTGCAGCCACCCTCCAAGATCACATTCTCCACCAGTTTTGCCATATCCGCCATGATTTCCGATGCAGGACGTTGGGCAAGAGTCTTACAGCTTTTTTTTACTAGGATCTTTCCTGTGACATCCACCAAACCGCAAGCGATATTGGTGCCTCCTAAGTCAATACCAATGTAATACATGGATCATTCTCCTCCAAATTGCTTCATCAGTTTTTCATTGAGCTCTGCCGCTGTATTAAAGCCCATGAGCTTTTGGCGCATGTTCATGGTAGCGATCTCAATGATCAGGGCAAGATTTCGGCCGGGGCGCACCGGAATGGTAAGCGACGGGATCTGGATCCCCAGCAATTCAGTATATTCGGTATCCATGCCCAGTCTGTCATAAAATTTTCCCTGAACCCAAGGTTCCAGGTGAATAATCAAATTGATCTTTTCCGTATCCTTTACAGCTCCCATGCCAAAGAGCCGGCGCACGTCCACCACGCCAATTCCGCGCAATTCCACGTAATGCCGAATCATTTCCGGTGCGGAACCTACCAGGGTGCGATCCGAAACTCGCTTGATCTCCACGGCATCGTCTGCAATGAGGCGATGTCCCCTTTTGACCAGGTCGATGGCAGTTTCGCTTTTTCCAACGCCACTGTCTCCCAAAAGCAAAACGCCCTCTCCGTAAATCTCCACCAAAACACCGTGGCGAGTAATGCGCTCAGCCAGGGAAACGTTTAAAACAGAGATCAAACTGGCCATAAAATAAGAAGTGTCTTTATCTGTAATCAGAAGAGGAACACCATACTCTTTGGCGTATTCCTTTGTGTGGGGAAGAACTTCTCGTCCGTGGCAGAAAATAACGCAAACCGGTCTTTGCGCCATGAGATACCGTACAGCCTCGCGGCATTCCTCGTGAGACAAGGATTCCAGGTATTCGTACTCGGTTTTTCCCAAGATCTGAATGCGATCGGGGTTAAAATATTCGTGAAAGCCCGCAAGAAACAGACCGGGACGATTCACTTCCTTTCGCACGATCTTGCGATCATGGTCTTCTTGGGTCATCACAAGTTCGGTCAATTCAAACTTTTCAATAATCTCTCCAAGAGTGATGAAATACTTTTCTTCAGCCATCCGGAGTCCCCTTCCTTATATTTCATGACTTTATTTTATCATATCATGGGAGAAATTTCAATGGGAAAAAGTATAAAAGGAAAGACAGATAAGCAAACTAAAAGAAAAAAGGAGCTTGGCATGAAAAAAATCAAAATCAGCCCTAAAGACAGACGTCCCCGGCCAGTGAGTGAAACCGGGCCCAGCGATATGATCCATCTTCCTCCCAGCCGAACCGATCCGGAGGGTTGGTACACAGGACTTCCCATGGACTTTCAAGAAAAACCCGTACAGGATGCGGACGATCTTTAAAAAAACAGTGATTTCACTGCTTTTTCTTGCAATGGTAACTTCTTTGTGATACAATAAAGAAAAAAACAAAGGAGGCACACCATGAGCAAAACCAAATACGCAGGAACGCAGACCGAAAAAAACCTGGAAGCCGCTTTCGCCGGTGAAAGCCAGGCAAGAAACAAGTACACCTATTTTGCTTCTGTAGCAAAAAAAGAAGGATACGAGCAGATCTCATCGCTTTTTTTGAAGACGGCAGACAATGAAAAAGAACACGCCAAAATGTGGCTGAAAGAGCTGAACGGAATCGGATCCACCTCCGAAAACCTTGCCGCTGCCGCTGACGGTGAAAATTATGAATGGACCGATATGTACGAAGGCTTTGCCGTTACCGCTGAAAAAGAAGGTTTCCTTGATTTAGCGAAAAAATTCCGCCTGGTAGCCGCAATTGAAAAGCGCCACGAAGAGCGCTACCGTGCACTGCTCAAAAACGTAGAAACCGTACAGGTCTTTGAAAAGAGCGAAGTGAAGATCTGGGAATGCCGCAACTGCGGTCACATCGTTGTTGGCACTAAGGCTCCTGAGCTTTGCCCCACATGTGCTCATCCTCAAAGCTATTTTGAAATCTGCGCAGAAAATTATTGATTTACTCTTTTTTAACGCTCTTAAAAGCTAACAAACATCCAAAAAGCCGACCTTGAGGTCGGCTTTTTTTCATAAGAAAATAGGATCTCGGGCAAAATAGCATCAAGAAAAATTGCGAGGTTCACCATGAGAATTGCTTTTTTTGATGCAAAGCCCTACGATATTCCTTCTTTTGAACGGTATGGGAGGGAAAGCGGAGTCCAATTTCACTTTTTTCAAACCCGATTGGGGGAAGATACGGTATCTTTAGCAAGAGGATTTGACGGAGTATGCGCCTTTGTCAACGACGTGGTTTCCCCACCGGTCATTGACTTTCTGGAAAAAGAAGGAGTCCGAGCTCTCGCCCTGCGCTGCGCCGGATACAACAACGTAGATCTGCCTTATGCATTTGGGAAAATACGCGTTTTTCACGTTCCCGCCTATTCCCCTCACGCAGTGGCGGAGCACGCTATGGCACTACTTCTTACCTCCATCCGTCGCACTCATAAGGCCTTTGCCAGAACCCGGGAATTCAATTTCAGTCTTCGGGATCTGGTAGGCATGGACCTTTACGGAAAAACCGTTGGCATCATCGGCACAGGTCGGATCGGTATGGCATTTGCCAGGATCTGCTCGGGATTTGGAATGAACGTTCTGGGATTTGACAAGTTTCCGTCAAGCAGCGCCTCCTTCCCCTACCGAGAATTGGATGAGATTTTTCGAGAAAGTGATATTCTCTCTCTTCACTGCCCTCTGACGGAAGAGACGCGGCACCTGATCGACCGGGCGGCCATTGATCGAATGAAAAAAGGTGTGGTGCTTGTGAATACTTCCCGAGGCGCGCTCATTGACGCCTCCGCTCTGCTTTCGGGAATCAAGGAACGGAAAATCGGAGCTGCGTGCCTTGACGTTTACGAAGAGGAAACCGATCTTTTCTTTGAAGATCGATCGGGACAGATTTTGGATGACGATACTCTGGCAAGACTCATTTCTATGCCAAACGTTCTGATCACATCCCATCAGGGTTTTCTCACAGAAGAGGCTCTGGATGCCATTGCCCGGACCACGACCCAAAACCTTGTTTCTTTTTTTCAAACCGGCAGCGGCAAGAACGAACTTTGTTATCGCTGTGAAAAAGAAAAAACTTGACCGGTGCCCACCGAAAAAAAACACTTCTGAGCATCAAAAAAGCAAAGCGAAGGGAGACGTTTCAAAAGAAATCGTCTCCCTTTTCCCTTTTGGTCGCAACAGTAAAACGCGTCCATTAAGACCCGCAGCAAAAGTTTGCTTTCCCACAAAGATCAGTCTGTCTCTCCGGATTCTTTTTTCACTACCGGGCAAAACTTCCGGTTCAGAATAAACAGACCTATGATCATAATGCACGGAAACAGGGTGGCAGCGAGCAGACCGGTCTTAAGATCACCGCCAACAAGGTTAGCTGCGGCGCCCACCATGGCAGGGCTTACAGTAGAACCCAGATCTCCTGCCAACGCTAAAAAGGCGAACATAGCCGTACCGCCCTTAGGGTAGCTCTGTGCAGAAATACTGATGGTGCCCGGCCACATAATACCAACGGAAATTCCGCAAAACGCGCATCCGGCCAAACCGATTACAGGAAGCGAAGAGAGGGCCGCTAAAAAATAGCAGATCACACACAACACGCCGCTGACCAGCATGGTCCTTTTCAAGTCAAGTCGCCGGCTCATTTTTCCGTAAAAAACGCGAGCGATCCCCATAAACGCCGCAAAAGAACAGGGGCCCGCCAGATCGCCAACAGTTTTTGACACACCCATTGCCGCCTCTGTAAACGCAGACGCCCATTGCGCCATAGCAGCTTCCGAGGCACCGGCGCATACCATGAGAAGGATGTAGAGCCAAAACAACGGAAAACGAAAAAGATGACCCGCACCGATCCCCTCTCCCTCTTCCACCAAGCGTTCGATGGGGCAACTGATAAAATTGAAAGCATTGTACAGGGGCAAAAATGCCCATATTACTGCAAGGATCTTCCAATTTTCCACGCCAAAGACGGAAAAGAAAAGGGTCGATCCCAAAATAACCCCTACCGCACCCCAGCAATAAAAGGAATGCAAAAGGCTCATCACGCCGTCCTTGTTTTCAAACGGGCAGGCTTCCACCATGGGACTTGCCAACACTTCCAAAAGCCCGCAACCAATCGCGTAGAAGACCACCGCAATCAAGATCCCCACAAGAGGAGCGGAAAACACCTCCGGCAAAACAGACATAAAAATTAGTCCCAACGAGGACAAAACCTGAGAGGCAACCGCGCAGACGCGATATCCGATCCGATCTAAATACTTTGTGGCCAAAAAGTCAACCAGCAATTGTGTGAAAAAGAATATAACAGGAATCAGCGCGATCTTTTCCAGGCCGATTTGATAGGTGTTTTTAAAAGTTAAAAACAAAAGCGGAGGAAAGTTGACCGTGATCGCTTGCGTGACAAATCCCAGGTAACAGGCAATCAGTGTTTTTTTATAGTTTTTTGGTGCGGTCATGATGACTCCTTTGCGAAAAACAAGGTAGAGATACAGCTACAAAACAAAAAAGCCAATGGAGATTTTTCTCCCGCATCTCCATTGGCTCTCTTTTTAAAATCTTAGAATTTGATCTTTTCAGCGATATAGTTCTTCACTTGATCTAAGGGGACGCGAACCTGCTCCATGGTATCCCGGTCACGAACGGTCACGCAACCGTCAGTCTCAGTATCGAAATCATAAGTGATACAGAAGGGAGTTCCAATCTCATCCTGACGGCGATAACGCTTACCGATGGAACCGGACTCATCAAACTCCACAGGAAATTCCGCAGAAAGCTGAGCGTAGAGTTCACGGGACTTCTCAGAAAGCTTTTTGGAAAGAGGCAGAATGGCCGCTTTCACCGGCGCCAGAGCGGGATGGAAGTGCATCACCACACGGGTGTCTCCCTCGCCAACCTCTTCTTCATCATAAGCCTGGCAAAGGAAGGCCAAAGTGATTCGATCCGCGCCCAAAGAAGGCTCAATAACGTAGGGGATATATTTCTCCTGGGTCTCAGGATCAAAATATTCCATAGGCTCGCCGGAATGGTTGGCGTGCTGGGTCAGATCGTAATCGGTGCGATCGGCGATCCCCCAGAGTTCACCCCATCCAAAGGGGAACAAAAACTCAAAGTCGGTGGTGGCTTTGGAATAGAAGCACAACTCCTCTTGGTCGTGATCCCGAAGACGAAGATTCTCCGGCTGAATGCCAAGATCATACAAAAACTTTTCACAGTAGCTTCTCCAATAAGAGAACCACTCCAGATCCGTTCCCGGCTTGCAGAAAAATTCCAGTTCCATCTGTTCAAATTCCCGAATACGGAAAATGAAGTTGCCGGGGGTGATCTCGTTACGGAAGGATTTTCCGATCTGACCTACGCCAAAGGGAACCTTTTTCCTGGCGGTACGCTGAATGTTCTTGAAGTTGACAAAAATACCCTGAGCGGTCTCGGGACGCAGATACAACTCGGAAGAAGAATCCTCTGTAACACCTTGGAACGTTTTGAACATCAAATTGAATTTTCTGATGTCGGTAAAATCAGCAGAGCCGCAGGAGGGGCAGGAGATATGATGCTCCCGGATAAATTCTGCCAAGCGATTGTTGTCCCAGCCGTTGGGATTGATGTCAAGGCCGGATTCGGCGATGTAATCCTCCACCAATTTGTCGGCTCTGTGACGGGTTTTACAGACCTTGCAATCCATCAAAGGATCGGAAAAGCCTCCCACGTGACCGGAAGCTACCCAAGTCTGGGGATTCATCAAAATGGCGCTGTCCAGACCCACGTTGTAGGGGCACTCCTGGACGAATTTCTTCCACCAAGCTCTTTTAACGTTGTTTTTCAATTCCACACCCAAAGGGCCGTAGTCCCAGGAATTGGCAAGTCCTCCGTAAATCTCGGAGCCGGGGTAAACAAATCCCCTCCCCTTGCACAAGGCCACAATTTTTTCCATGGTTTTTTCGCTGTTTTTCATATTTTTTCCTCTCTTTTCTCCCTAACTGGCGATCAGGGGAATATTAACATTTTTAAACGGCCAGGATCTAATGGGAAACATTCTCCCCACCCTCTTTTTTCTTAAGGGAGGACATTTCTCTCTGAGCGATCACAAGGCTATGGTAAATACCGTCCTCTTTTTCCATCAACTCCTCATGCGTTCCCACCTCGGCAACGGTCTTTTTGTCTAAAACCAAGATCTTGGTGGCGTTGCGCAAAGTGGAGAGTCGGTGGGCAATGGCGATGGTGGTTCGGTTTTTACAAAGGCGGACCAGGGCATCTTGAATCAGCTTTTCCGTTTCGGTATCAAGGGCGCTGGTGGCCTCATCCAAAATGAGGATCTTAGGATCGTGAAGAATGGCGCGAGCAATGGCAATTCTTTGACGCTCCCCGCCGGAGAGCGTGTAGCCCCGTTCGCCTACAAAGGTGTTGTACCCATCAGGCAACTTCATAATAAAAGAGTGGGCGTTGGCAAGCCTTGCAGCTTGCATCACCTCTTCAAAACTGGCACCCGGCTTGGCATAAGCCAGGTTTTGGTAAATGGTGCCAGCAAAGAGAAAGGTTTCCTGGAGTACCACGCCGATTTGTGAACGCAGGGAGTCTTGGGCGATGTCGCGCACATCCACCCCGTCCATCCGAATAGCACCGCGGTTCACGTCGTACAAACGCATGACAAGGTTAATAAGCGTACTCTTTCCAACGCCGCTTCGACCCACGATTCCCAGCATTTCCCCGGGATGAATGGAAACGGAAACGTTTTCCAGTACGTTTTCGTTTTCACTATAACCAAACCATACGGAATCAAGGGAGACCTCGCCCTTCAGGTCCATGCGAAGCGCCTGGGGATGATCTGCCACGTCAGGCTCTTCCTCGATGACCTCATACACTTTGGAAACGCTTGTCATCGCATGTTGAACGAGCCGGGGAACGTTGGCCATCCAACGCAAAGGACTGTAGATCAGGCCGACAAACGAAGAGAACATCGTCAGCTCTCCAATGGTCATAGATCCATGGAGAATACGATTGCCGGCAAAATAAAGGAGAAAAAAGTTTCCGATTTGGATAATAAAATCCGCAAAGGGAACCACTTTTGCCCAAGCTACCTCATTGCGAACACAAATATCTCTTTGGACTTGAATGGTACGGTCGTATTTTTCAATCTCGTTTTTCTCTGTGCCAAAAACCTTTACCACGCGTATGCCTTGGAACACGTCGTGCAAAACGGTGTTGGCGTTCGCAAGCTCCACCCAATTCCGGTGGTAAAGCCGATGGTTTCGACTCCAAATCAACCGGAACATGACCACGACAAAGGGGACGGGAAAAAGGATCAAAAGGGCCATTTGCCAGGAATAAACAAAAAGGATCGCCGACACGCCAAGGATCATCAGACCTTGCTCAAGAAGTTGAGGCAGGTGATTGGTCATAAATTGGGAAATGGCATCGGTATCGGCAGAGACCCGGTTCATCAGGTCTCCCGCAGTGTGACGGGAAATACCGGACACGGAAAGCTTTTGAATGGAGGTGTAGATCTGCCGGCGTAATTCCAGAACGGTCCGAGTGCTGATTTTTGATAGGATCACATTGCGAAAGATGGATGCGATCACCGAAAGGATCCGAACCACAGCCATAGATGATACCACCAAAATGACAGTGGAGAAAGCCGCAACGACTGCCCCCGGGTCATCGGTATGTAAAAAATCATCCACCAGGATTTTTTGCATCATAGGAAGAACGACGTTGAGCCCGGAAGTCAAAAAGAAAAGCGCAATGGCAAGGATGATCCATCCTAATTGCGGACGTACCAAGGTATAGAGCTTTTTGGCAGATCCCTTCTTGTCGGCACAGGCATGACAAAAATTGCTACCCGGACGAAGCGCCCTACGGCACTTGGGGCACGTGGTGATCCGGTAGACGAAATTAGCATCTTCCGGCGCTAAAACACCGTCCGCTACCTCTTTTAAAATACGGACCAACTGGGAAATATTCTCTTTTTCGGAGCCAAACGCGCGGCAAAACTCCATCCACTCTCCCGCCACCTTGATCTCGCAGGCGGCGCCACCGAAAAATCCGTCAAAACGGGCATCTTCCATGGTGGTAAAGGGAAAATAAGCGGTGATGTTCCGGCCGTCAGACGCAAGATAAAGAGCCTGGGCGCCGAAAATGACAGCGCCGTCCATTCTCTCCCCTTCCCGGTCAAGATTGACGGGAAAAGAAAAGATAACTCGGTCTCCATACTCTTCTTCCAAAATCCGGATCACTTTTTGGAACCGCCGGTCAAATTCCTCTCTTTTGGTCAAGGTTACTCTCCTTTTGCCTTACAGATACAGTTCAATCTTCGAGTGGCTCTTTTTATCCATGCCGGAAAGGCTTTCGATCTCGTAACGGCAGCCGTCGTGATCTACCACGAAGATCCTGTCTGCCCCTGCGCGAATGAGGCTACGGTAAGTATCCTTGACGGTAAAGGACAAGGGTCCGTAATCGGTTTCGCAGTCCCAATAGGAAGACCCGTATCGCTCCGTAAGTTTGGTAATCTTTTTGATTTTTGGAGCAAAGTACTTTTTCTGCAATTCTTTTTGCAAAAGAGCCTGCGTGTCCGGATCGAAATCGGAAAGAGATCGGATCATCCCTACCTCTTCCTTCTCGTCATTTTGCACGCAGATATATTCATTCTCCGTTTCAAAGGGGAATGCTCGGGACAAAAACGCCCTCCCCTCAAAAGCAGGAGAAGCGGTCACCGATGCCATCAAGAGACCGTTACAAGACAGAAAAAAACGGCAATTTTCCGAGGTCAGACGCAAAGAATCGATGATGTTTTCCAACCCTTTAATCATAGTTTTCTCCTATTCCTCAATCCCGATGGTTTTCAGTGCTTCCATCTGCAAACGGTAAAGCTTGTGGTAAACGCCCTTTTGTTCTAAAAGAGCATCGTGCTCACCGCTTTCCACCACCTTACCGTCTTCAATGACGATAAGAAAATCCGCATCTCTTAGAGTGGAGAGGCGATGTGCGATGGTAATGGTAGTACGGTTCTTTGTAAGTTCACTGAGAGCCGCTTGTATTTTCCGCTCCGTTTTGGTATCCATGGCAGCGGTGGCTTCATCCAGAATCAAAATAGCAGGATCCTTCAAAATAGCCCTTGCGATGGAGATGCGTTGTTTTTCGCCGCCGGAGAGCATTTTTTTGTCAAGACCTACAAACGTGTCATATCCGTCGGGGAAGGACATGATAAAGTCATGACAACCCGCAGCCTTGGAGGCGGCGATCACCTCCTGGATACTGGCTTCCGGAGAGGCGTAGCGGATGTTGTCCATGATGGTTCCTCGGAAAAGGTAAGTCTCCTGGGAGACAATGGCAACATGGTCGCGCAGAGATCGGAAAGACAGGTCGCGGATATCCACGCCGTCAATACGGATGGCACCGGAAGAGACATCGTATAGCCGTGTGAGAAGATTTGCCAGCGTGCTCTTTCCCGCTCCGGTGTGTCCCACAATTCCCAGGGTCTTACCGGGGGCAACGTGGAAAGAGACGTCCTGAATGGTCTTTTTTCCGGGAACGTAGGAGAAATTCACTCGGTCAAACTCCACCTCACCTTTCACTTGTGAAAGCGTGATGGCATTTTCTTTTTCCTTTACTTCCGGTTCGGTCTCCAAAATTTCAAAAAGCCGCTGCATCGCGTTGGTAGCCCCGGCCAATTGGTTGAAAAAATTGGCAAAGAAGTTCAAAGGGGTATAGAGCATAGTCAAGTAGCTGACAAAAAGGCTGAGGACTCCAAACGTGATCCCGCTGCCGGGCGTCATGGCCTCTTGGAGCACAAAATAGCCGCCAACTCCCCATATCAGATACGAGGTCAATCTCATTCCCATATTCAACAAAGGGAAGATGGTGTGATGCTTAACATCGATCTCCAGCTTGATATCAGCCACGTCCTGGCTTTTGACATTGAAACGGGCGATCTCCTCTTTCTCTCGGGAGAATGCCTTTACAATGCGCATTCCTCCCAAAACATCTGACAAAATGGAATTAAAACGGCTTCTGCGGGTATGGTTTTCCGCGTGAAGGCGCCGGAACATTTTCAAAACCAGCCAATATCCAAAAAGCAAAAGAGGAATGGGAATAAAGATCATCAGTGTTAAAAACGGATGAATGGAAAGCATGACTACGCCGATTCCCAGCATTTGCAGAACATTGGTCAAAAAATAAGGAACACCGTCGCAGAAGAACCAAAAAAGGGACTGCGCATCGGAATTGATCTGGGTGATCAGTCTTCCCGTGTGACGGGAAGTAAAAAAGGAATAGGACAGACGCTCAAAAGAAGAAAAAATGGTTTTTTTCAAATCGTAGGAAACGAAAGCTGCCACCTTCGCTCCAATGATGGTATTGATCATGCTTACCACGGCGCTAATAAAAGAGGCAAACGCAATGGCAAAGACCAATCCCAAAATCTGACCGTAACGTGGCGAACCCTGGGTAAGGATCTCGTCATAGAGAACTTTATTACTCAAATAGGGCGAAAGAACGCTAAGAATGCCTGAGAATAAAACGGTGAACATTACCAGAGCCATTTGCTTTTTATATCGCCAGAAAAACGGCAGGAGGCGCTGGAAATAGCTACGCTTTCCGGTACACTTTTTGCACGTTTTCTTTTCCGGATCCAAATACGGCGTACCGCAACGGGGACAACGATCCCCGCCGGGGTCCCTTTCCTCATGGTTTTCCGGCAACTTTCCCGTTTCCAGGAAACAATTCACCGCATCCACAAAACGGCAAAGCTCTTTGTGGCAGGCAAAGGTTGCCCAGAATACCGGGATCTGTTCCCCGTTTTTCATTTTGGCCACCAAGTGAAGGACGGAGATCTGCTCTTCCGCCTCAAGTTTTTCCAATTCCTCCAGGGGAAGGTAAAAATAATCCAACTCTTGTGTTACCGGCAACACCTTGTCATGAGAAAAGAAAGAAGCGCCCTCTCTCTTTTTCAAGGCCTTCAGGCAAAAGAGCGTTGCAATGCCCTCTTCTGTTAAAACAGTATAGGCATCACAAAAAAGCTCTTCCCTTGCCATATCGGTCTTTACGAGAAGCTGCGCTTTGTCCGTGTTGATTCCTTTTTTCTGGAAGCAGATTTTTACTTCTTCCGGAAGTTTCCTCATCATTAAAAAACAAATCCAATCCTAATAACTCGACGACAAAACATCACCGATTTTAGTTTCCCCTGTATGATAAAACAATGGAAAGATTTTGTCAAGAAAAATCCGGAAAAAGCAAAAAAATTTTCAAGTCCTTGCTTTTTTTGGGAAAGAAGTCTAAAATAAAGTTACAAAGAAGAAGTTCATTCCATTTTTTCCGGGAATTTTCAGTTGCAATCACGCCCCTTTCGCTTATACTGAAATAGAACTAAAAAAATCAAAAGGGGTGTAATGTGAAACTATATCGATTGGGCGAAAATGAGATCCGGATCCATTTGACCGGAGAAGATCTTGAGGCGTATTCCATCACACTGGATGATTTTGATTACGACAGTACCAAAGGGCGAAGGGTAATTTGGGAATTGTTCGACCGGGCTCGGGAAGAAACCGGATTTGATGCGGCCAAAGAAAAGGTGTACATACAGCTCTATCCCAAGGAAAGCGGAGGGTGCGAGCTTTTCGTGACCAAATTGGAAAAAGAAGAGGATGAGCGCATCTGCTTTCTTTTTTTCGGTCCGGATCATTTTCTCTCGGCCCTCTCTCTTTTTCCCCATACTCCTACCGGCGCCAGCTTTTACCGCGATCGGGAAGGTGAGCGTTATTTTGCACTGATTCCCGAGGGCGCAGCCCCTGCGGAGATCACCGAATACGGAGAACGGATCAGCCCGCCGCCTACCCGGACCTATTTTCATTCTCATTGCAAAAAAGTACAGATTCCAAACAGATAAAAGGATAAAAGCAAAGCATCATGCAAGAAAAAAAGCTACGTCTCAACGATCTGAAAAAACAGGTTACAGAATGCCAGAAGTGCCCCCTTTGTAAAAGCCGCACCCAAACCGTTTTCGGTCGAGGAAACCCAGAAGCACATCTTCTCTTTGTGGGCGAAGCCCCCGGCGAAAACGAGGACCGCGAAGGCATCCCTTTTGTGGGCGCAGCGGGAAAACTTTTGGACCAATTCCTCCTGGCGGTAGGTCTGGAAGAGACCGACTATTACATCGCCAATATTTTGAAATGCCGGCCGCCTCGTAACCGAGACCCTCTCCCCGAGGAAGAAGAGACCTGTCTTCCCTATCTTAGGGAACAGGTTGCAATTTTGAAACCGGATATTTTGGTCTGTCTGGGAAGGATCGCCGCACAAAGGATCATTTCCCCGGAATTTCGAATCACCCGTCAACACGGAGAGTGGTTTGAAAACGGAGAAATGAAAATCATGGCAACCTTTCACCCGTCTGCACTTTTGCGTGATTCCGCAAAAAAAGAGTCCGCCTACCTGGATTTCAAAAAAATTGCAAAAGAGTTTTTTTCATGATTTGTGTGAAATAAATGTGACTGCCAAAGGATTTTGGCAGTCATATTTTTGTATTTCTTTACGAAAGATAAAAGCGTAAAGGAGGAATCTATGAAAAAAGTCATTTCTATTTTATTGTGCGTCATGTTTTTATCCGTGTCTTCCTTTGCAAAAGGAAATGAATCCAAAAGTTGGTATTTTTCTTCCAAAAATCAAAACGACCGTCCCGGCTTGCCCTCCCTTTCCTGCCCCGATGCCAAAGGGATCGGAAATGATGAAAAGGTTCTGTATTTGACCTTTGACGCCGGATATGAAAACGGAAACGTGAAAAAAATCGTAGACATTTTAAAAGAAGAAGAGGTTTGCGGCGCGTTTTTTGTTTTGAGGCACATTGTGGAAAAGCACCCCGATCTTTGCCGGGAAATCAAAGAAAACGGTAACCTGGTATGCAACCACACCTCCACCCACCCGGCAATTTCCTCTTTGACCCAAGGGGAGTTGGAAAAAGAATTGAAAGATCTGGAAACGGTTTATCGGGAAAATACCGGTTTTGAATTGGACCGCTTCTTCCGTCCACCGGAAGGCACCTGGTCAGACCGGTCTCTGGAGTGGGTATCTAATCTTGGATACAAAACCGTGTTCTGGAGCCTGGCCTGGGCGGATTGGGACAACAACAATCAGAAAAGCCCGGAATACGCCATGGAAAAGCTTACCTGTCGCGTGCACAACGGTGCGGTGATCCTCTTGCATCCCACATCGGACACCAACACCAAAATTCTCAGTAAGTTTATCAGGTCCATGAAAGAGAAAGGCTACCGTTTCGGGAGTTTGGAGGAATTATGGAAAGAAAGATAAGACCCCTTCGATCCCTTCTCTCTCTTGCGCTGGCATGTCTTATGCTTTCTCCCCTTTCCCATAACGTTCGGGGATTGGTGTATCGCAAGGGGAACACCAATGAAAAAAAGATTGCCATCACCTTTGACGATGGACCCAGCAAGCGAAACACCAAGGAGATTTTGGCTTTGCTTGAAAAATACAATGTAAAAGCCACTTTTTTCGTCATTGGTGAGAATGCGGAAAAAGACCCAGATCGCATCCGTAGTATTTTCGAGGCAGGGCACGAAATCGGAAATCACACCTACACCCATGCATATATTTCCAAGATTTCCAAAGAGGCCCTGAAAAATGAGATTACAAAAACCGAAGAAGTTTTGGTAGGCATCACGGGAGTAAAGCCGCACGTCTTTCGCCCACCGGGAGGTTACTACGACGATGCATCTCTTGCCATTCTGGATGAAATGGGTTATAAAAGCGTTCTGTGGTCTCTGGATACCAGGGACTGGAGCATGCCAAAAAGCGATACCATCGCTACCAAAGTGGAAGAGAGGACAGGTGGGGGTGACATCATCCTTTTCCATGATCTGGAAGACAAGAGACTGCCCACCGTTCAGGCTTTGCGCAGGATCCTTCCCTTTTTGATCGAGAACGGATATGAATTTGTGACCATTTCAGAACTGTTGGAAAATGAGGCAGATTAATCTGCCTCATTTTTCTTTTCCGGAAAGAATTGACGAATCACTTCCTTTCCGATATAATAAGAAGATAGAAAGTACTACGATGATTTAAGGACACGCTTATGAAAGATCAAGGCCTTTATATAGAAGCCATCGAAATTGAAAAATTCAAGAAGATCCGTAGTTTGGTCATTCAGCCGGAAAAGAGGGCAAACCTGTTTTTCGGCTCTTCCCGTAGCGGAAAGACCAGTCTTTGCGAGTTCATTCAATTCGCTCTTTACGGCGCGGATTCCGTGGCTCTGCCAAGAGGAAACGCAGAAGATGCTTTGGGGAAACTTGTTCTTCGGCAGGGAAAACAGCAATTTCTCATTTTGCGCAGTGTAATCAGCGGAAAAGAAGAATTGCAATTTCTGGACGGAAAAACCGGTAATAAAATCGCTACTGATCTGACTCCCGGCGAGTATCTCACCGGGCTGGATCAGGACGCCTTTGATCTGATTGCCTATTTTAAACAAGCTCGGTACGAAACACCGGTGTTCAAACCCAAGTTTTCTTTTCTGCACCAGATCTCCGCTTCGAAAAAAGAAACGGAAAATATTTATCCCAATGCCCTTTTGGCTCAAAAAGAAATGGAAAAATTCCACAACGATCAAAAAAATGGGAGCCTGGATCTTCTTTTGGCGGAAAAAAGCCGAATTCAGTCGGAATTGGAAGAATTTCCCCAACTGGAAAAGAAGGCGGAAGAAATCGGCAATTCATTGCGAGAGATTGCGGAAAAGCTGGATGGAAACGATCGGAGATGCGTGCTTCTGAAAGCGGACATGGCCTCCTTTACCGATGATCTGAAACTGAGCCGAAACAAAGAAAACGCAGAAGATCTTCACCGCAGAATTCAGGCAAAAGAGAAAAAACTGCGCCTTGTTTCCTTCGATGTAACAAACAAGGTAGGTAAGCTCTCCAAAGAAGAATTGGAGGATTTGAAAAACGATTACAACCGTCTCAGTCTCGCCGTAACTTCCCTAACGGAAGCCAGAGTTGCCCTATCCTCTGCCGAGGATAACCTTGCCTTTCACGAAAAGCTTTTCACCGGGAACGACAATGAAGAACACTACGGTCGGGAAAAGCGTAAGATCCAGGTCAAACGCCGTTGGAGAACGGTTTTTCTGATCTTTGGTGTACTTTTGGTGATCTGTGGCACAGGACTGTGCCCGCTGTTATATTTTCCGCTTTCCTTTGATCTGACCACCAGCCTTGCTGCCGGCGGAAGCCTTGCCCTTTGCGGGATCGCCTTATCTTCGGTGTCCACGGTGTTCTCCGGCGCCATTGGCAAAATTTTAGCGGAGAATCAAAAAAATTCCGTGGAAGAATTGGAAGAGTTTTACGATCGTCTTCGCGCTCACGCCAAGACCACTCACGTCTATCGGGATCAGCTGGAAGCAGATCGGGAGATCTGTAAAAAAAGAAGCGACGAAAAAGACGCCGCTCAGGCAGTCATATCCCAAAAGCTACAGAATTTGGGATACAGCGAAGATCAGGGGGAACTGCTGGCTATCTGCGACGAGATCATTGAAGCCAACGACGCCTTGATCGATCTGGAACAAGAGATTGAGGAAGACAGGGCCGAATACAAGCGTCTTCTTTCTGTGGATGTAGAGAGCGATAGTCTCACGGTGAGCTCGGAATTTCTTGCACTCCAAAAAGAGCTTTCCTTCCTTTCAGTACAAAACGATGCCCTTTACAAGAAAAAAGCCATGCTCTCCGCACAACTTCAAGAAACTCGCCAAAAATTGGAACGCAGCCCGGATCAGATCCACAAGGATCTGGAAGAGGTAGATAAGCGCATAACCGAGCTTTCTGCAGAATTTGAAAGTGTTGAATTGAACTTTACCCTGGCAAAATCAAGAAAAGATAAGTTTGAGGAAGAACTTAAGGGGATCCTCACAAAACAAATCAACGAAAAGCTCTCTTTTCTTCTGGGAGAGGGGGAACGATTCCTTTTTGACGAAGAATTTGAGCTTTGTTTCTGCGATCAAAAATCCGTTCTGCCGCTGATCACTGCAGGTGGCGGGGTCATTACGGAAATGGGTCTTCTGGCCTTTCGTTTATGCCTTTGTCGCCTTTTGAAAAAGAACTTTGTTCCCATGATCTTTGACGATTCCTTTGCCATGCTCTCCCGGGATGCTACCAATGAAATGTATCAGGTTCTAAAAGAAAGCTGCTCTCAATTTTTCATTGCCTCCTCCTCGGAAGAACTGTACAAACTTTGCCAAGACACGGCGAAGATCTTGCCGCTCTGATGCCAAATCTAAACGATTCTGTAGGCATTCTCAAAGGAGTGGGAGAACGCCGGGAAAAGGCGTTTCTGCGTAACGGAATTGCAACCGTTGAGGACCTTTTATGCTTTTTCCCAAAAGATTATCGAAGCGGTGTGATCTATCCTGTATCCTCCCAGCGCTGCGGACAATTCAGCGGCTTTTCTCTCACCGTGGAAAGCGCCCCCGGGGTCGTGAGCATGCCGGGAGGACGGCGTTTTCTGCGCTATCTTGCCAAGGATGAAGCCGGTCACCCGGTCCACATTCTCCACATGAATCAGCCCTATTTAAAAAGGACGATCTTCAAGGGAGACCACTTTTTTTACTTCGGCGTCCTTCAAGAAAAAAACGGTAAGTTCTACTTATTTTCTCCGGAACGGATGAAAACACCACCGGATCCGGACAAGTTGCGACCGGTCTATCCCACGCTTTCCGGAATTCCCTCCAAACTTACGGAAAAGCTGGTGGCGCAGTGCCTGGTGTCCTCTCTCCCCGCGATCCGGGAAACCTTACCGGAATTTCTCTTATCCCACTTTAAACTTATGGGAAGAGCGCGTGCCATTTTTTCTCTCCACGCACCTGCTTCCGAAGAAGTTTTAAAGCAGGCAAAGCGACGCTTTTTATTTGAGGAGCTCTTTTCTTTCCGGGTCAGATCTCTCATTTTTTCCAATCACATCAAAACCTGTCTGGTGCCCGGTTTTCAAAACTGCAATCCCGAGGATTTTCTTACAACGCTTCCCTTTTCCCCCACTGCGGCACAACGCCGAGTTATCCGGGAAATTCAAAAAGACCTGGAGTCCGACACGCTCATCCATCCAATGAACCGTCTGATCCAGGGAGACGTGGGGTGCGGAAAAACCGTCGTGGCCGCCACCGCCGCATACTTTGCCGTTCAAAACAAAAAAAGCTGCCTTGTCATGGCGCCTACTGAAATCTTGGCCAATCAGCATTTTGCCGCCTTCTCAAAATTATTTTCTCCATTAGGAGTACCGGTATTTCTTTTGACCGGCTCTACGCCAAAAGGTAAGCGTGAAAAGATCTTTCAGGAAACCACGAAAGATCTTCCCTACATTCTCATTGGTACTCACGCTCTGACGGAAGAGAGTGCAAAATGCAGAAACGTATCTCTTGCCATCACCGACGAGCAACACCGTTTTGGGGTACGCCACCGCAACCTCTTAGGCGAAAAAGGCGGCGCCGTCCACAGCTTGGTGATGAGCGCCACCCCCATTCCTCGCAGTCTTGCAATGTTTTTGTTTTCTGAAGGAAATATTTCTCTCATCGACCAGTTGCCCCCCGGCAGACAGGTGGTAGATACCCTTTACGTGGGCGAAGACAAAATGCCCAGGATCTATTCTTTTTTACAAGAACGAATCCGGGAGGGGCAGCAAGTTTATATCGTTTGTCCCCTCATTGAAAATGAAGAGGGAGAAAGTCCCCTGCATTCTGCAGCCCAAGAATTCTCCCAAGTGCAAAAAGCGCTCCCCGGTGTCTCGGTCTCTCTTCTCCACGGAAGAATGAAAAGTGAAGAAAAAAGCCGGGTCATGGCTGATTTTGAGCGTGGTGAGATCCAAGTTTTGGTGTCCACAACGGTCATCGAGGTTGGCGTGGATGTTCCCAACGCTACGGTCATGGTGATCCGCTCCGCGGAACGTTTTGGACTTTCCCAGCTTCATCAGCTCCGTGGAAGGGTGGGTCGGGGAAAAGAGAAATCCTACTGTATTCTCGTTTCCTCCCATTCCGGCAAAAACGCCAGAGAGAGACTCAAAAAGCTCTGCGACTGCCACGATGGAATGGAAATTGCAAAATTTGACTTGGAAAACCGAGGACCGGGCGAATTTTTCGGTACCAGGCAAACAGGATTTTCCTCTCTCCCAAGCTTTGACCGATTCTCCATGGATCTGGTCCAAGAGGCCGCCCGGGCAGCAGAATATTTTTTAGAAAAAGCGACCGAAGAGGAACTGGCGCCTTACGCGCAAAAAACCAGACTCAATTGATCGATATTTTACGGAAAAACCGTGAAAATATAAAAACAAAAAATAGGAGAAATTGTTATGTTGACAAATTTTTTGGAAAGTCTCGGTGGCTTTTTGGCCACAAGCGGAATCAAGCTGGTGACTTCCCTGGTGCTCCTGGTCGTATGCTGGAAGCTCATTGGCTTTCTCATCAACCTTTTGCAAAAGAACCGCCAATTCTCAAAAATTGACGACGGCGCCAAAGGCTTTTTACTCAGCTGCATTTCCATTATCTTACGAGTGATCCTGGTTCTCACGGTGGCCGCCAATCTTGGGGTCCCCATGACCAACGTGGTAGCTCTTGTAGGTTCTTGCGGTCTGGCCATAGGTCTCGCCCTTCAAGGAAGCCTTGCCAACTTTGCCGGCGGCCTGATGATCCTGGTCTTTCGCCCTTTTCGTGTGGGTGATTATATTGAATCTTCCGGAAAAGAAGGACGTGTAAAATCCATTTCTATTCTTTACACCACTTTGTCCACCGCGGACAACAAGGATATCATCATTCCCAACGGGACTTTGACCAACGCGGTAATTACAAACTTTACCGCCGAAGAGGTTCGTCGAGTAGACCTGGAGTTCAGCGTGGCCTACGACACGGACATTGAGCGTGTGAAAAAGGTTCTTTTGGTTCTGGCGGACCAGCACGACCTGGTGTTAAAAGATCCCGCTCCCTTTGCCAGGCTTACCCGGCAAGGCGATTCCGCCCTGGTGTTTACTCTGCGTGCATGGTGCAACAAAAACGATTACTGGAGCGTGTACTTGGACCTGATGGAACAGGTGAAAGAAGCGTTCGACAAATTAGAGATCCAGATCCCCTTCCCTCAGATGGACGTACACATGAAATAAATAAAAAAACTGCCGGGAAATTAAATTTCCGGCAGTTTTTTTGCGTTGTTAGAGATACTTGCGAATGTCGATTGCCAGTTTTTCTTCCAAGTTGATCAGACGCTTGGCAATATCTTTGGACACCTCATCTGCCGCTTCATACTGATTCAAATAACGGTTGAGGGATTTGACTCCCATATTGCAACCGTCGGTCATCAGATCGGCAATGGTTTTATCCGATTCATCCATGGCAAGTTTCATATTCGTTTTCATCCAGCTCATGCCCTCCGCCATAGGATTGGGGTCTTTTCCCTCGTCCCGATACTGGCTCAAAAGTCCCTGAACTTCAGAGTTTAATTTTTGATGCTCTTTTTTACAATCGGTAAGTTTTTTCAAAAATTCCTCGTTTTTTACTCGGTTTAGCACGTCGTCAATAGACTTTACACCCATTTTGACACCGGCGTCACATTCCCGAAGGAGTTTGATGGTATCTTGCTCAATCATTGTTTTGACCCTTCTTTCTTTTTTTATAGTATTGCCTATCAAAAGAAAAACGATTCTGCTTTTCTCTGGATAGGACCGGAGACAAAAAAAGAACCACCTATAGGTGGTTCTTTTTTTCATTGAGAAAAATTTTGCTCTCAAAGGGTCATTTTAAACAGTTCATTGATTGCCGGCGTTTTTCTTTTTCACAACCATGCGGATCAAAAGCAGTACAGCGAAAAGAAGCACGACACCAACAAGTATAGTGACAACTGCGTTCTGCACAAAGCCCGCCACAAGATAGGCCACGAAAGACACCGCCGCAACCACCAGCGCATAAGGAAGCTGGGTGGAAACGTGATCGATATGTCTGCATTGACCGCCGGCAGAAGCCATAATGGTGGTATCGGAAATGGGAGAGCAGTGGTCTCCGCAAACCGCACCTGCCATGCAGGCGGAAATTGCGATTACGGTCAGTTCGCTTCCAAAACCGCCGAATGCGGCAATGACAATGGGAATGAGAATTCCAAACGTGCCCCAGGAAGTTCCGGTAGCAAAAGACAGGCCAACAGCGATCAAGAAGATGATGGCCGGAAGGAAATTCATAAAGCCGGCAGCGGAAGATTTCACAAGACCCGCGATGTAAACATCGGCGCCCAGGCTATCCGTCATCACTTTCAAGGTCCATGCACAAGTCAGGATCATGATAGCAGGAACCATGGCCTTAAAGCCCTCGGGAATACATTCCATAGCTTTCTGGAAATTCAAAAGGCGGCGAAGCAACATATAAACAACGGTAAAGATCAGTCCTGCAAAGGAACCGAATACCAGTCCTACCGAGGCATCGCAATTGGCAAAAGCGCCAACAAAATCATGATATTGTTCGCTTCCGGGAAGGAAAAACTCGCCGGAATAGATCATTCCTAAAACGCAAGCGCCGATCAAAAACACAATGGGAAGGACCAGATCCCAAACCTTTGCCTTGGTGGAAGGCACGTCCCCCGCTTCTTGGGCCTCAGCGGGCTTTTCGGTGGTGAAAAGATCCCCGTTCATTGCATTGGCCTCAAATTTAGCCATAGGTCCAAAGTCAAACTTAGCAGTGATCAAGATGATCATCATCACGATGGTAAGAATGGCATACATGTTATAGGGAATCGCTTTGATAAACAAGCCAATACCATTGGTGCCGGACCCTTGAGCAAAACCGGCAACTGCAGCAGCCCAAGAAGAAATGGGTGCAATGATACAAATAGGAGCTGCCGTAGCGTCGATCAAATAAGACAGTTTGGCACGGGACACCTGAAATTTATCAGTAGCGGGACGCATCACAGACCCGACGGTAAGACAGTTAAAATAGTCATCAATGAAAATCAAGATGCCAAGAAAAACGGTTGCAAGCTGTGCTCCCACTCTGGTTTTGATATGCTTTGACGCCCACTGACCAAAGGCTGCGGAACCGCCGGCCTTATTCATCAGAGCAACGATAGCGCCAAGAAGCACTAAAAACAGCAGAATTCCCACGTTCCATGCATCTGACAGCGCACCGACAAAGCCGGAGATGAACATTTGATTGATGGTGCCTTCAAAACTCATGTTTGCATACAAGCATGCGCCTACCAAAATACCGACAAACAAGGAAGAATACACTTCCTTGGTGATCAATGCAAGTGCAATGGCTACTACAGGCGGAAGCAATGACCAAATGGTGGAGTAAAAAGGCGTATCCGGAATTTCCTCTTCCGATTCCTCTTCGCTCTCCACGCTTTCCTCCACGTCGGTAGCACTTTGTTCCGTCGTAGTGGGTTCCTCAGAATCAGCGGCAAATACCGTAGTTGAAAAACTCAACAAAGACAGTATTAACACCACTGCGGCCAGAGCCCATAGAATTCTCTTTTTTCTCATGTCGATCCTCCATTTTAAAAAGTCTTTAAATATTTTTCGTCTTTGATAAAACAATAATATGGAAAAATATTACCATGTTTTGCTCCAAGAGTCAACAAAATTCGACAAGATCTTTCTTGTGTAAAAAAAGACGCGCGCCGGTGATAGCGTGCGTCTTCAATTCAGCGTGCCTTGTGCTTTTGATTCTTTCCGAATCGTCTCAAAATACCTTGTTCGGACCGGAAGATTTAAAAATGTCCGTAGGAGGGCTCACTTCCACTCCGCCTGCCCCGGGAGTAGAGGGATCCACCACCGATACCGCCAACACCTCTTCTACCGGAAACAAAATCTTGGATATCTCAGGTGTAATATATGTTTTTTTCATATCTCTTTCTCCTTTTCCTCAGATCGGTATGCAATCTTTCCGCGGTGTGTATCAACAGTACTTTCTCGCAAGGATTGCAATCATGTCAAAATCTTTCTAAAAAGCGGGGGTCATTTTCTGTGAAAACCCGAAAATTCAGCATCAACCAAGACATGCAGTTTTCACTTCATCCGTTTGACTCGAAAAAACCCTTATTTTACATTTACACTCAATTAGTCTACTACACTTTTAATATTTCGTCAATATGTTCTGTAAAAAATATTTTCCAAATCATGGCGCCTTTCAAGGAAAGATGGAACCGATCGTTTCAAAAGTTTGCGTATGGATGTAAGCTCTTGCACAAATCACGTCGAAGGCGTGTATATCACCAAGACAAAGTCTTGCATATCGTCAACGGTGTTAACCGTTGCATATCATCAGTGCGAAAGCGGTTTATTATACACACCTAAAGGTGTGATGAGATAGAAGGGCGGCACAATGCCGCCCTTGATGATATACACGCTAATGTGTGATGATATACCATTGCTTTCGCAATGGATAAAAAAATAACGACTCGAATGAGTCGTTATTTTTTGGCAGGGATGGCGAGATTCGAACTCACGAATGCAGGAGTCAAAGTCCTGTGCCTTAACCAGCTTGGCGACATCCCTAGAGCTTATTTATTATATAAGATGACATCGCTTTTGTCAATCAATTTATGGAAAATTCCGGAAAGAAATTATCTTGACAAATCGGTGAAAAAAACTATAATGAAAAAGCAAAGAGCATATTAGGCGGCTCTTTTGTAGCAAGTTCTCCCAAGGCTCTCTCATGCGACTTGCTTTTATTTGCCAGACTCATGTGTAGATTTCTATTCATGAAGTCTTTTTTATTGCAAAAAGAGAAATCAAATTATGAAATTACTTTTCATTTGGAAAAACATCATGCTGGGAACGGGCCTTGCCATGGATGCTTTTTCCGTTTCCCTGGCAAACGGACTGGCCGAGCCGAAGATGAAGAAAAAAAGAATGTGTGGCATCGCTCTTCTTTTTGCCTTGTTTCAGGCGGCAATGCCCCTTTTGGGCTGGTGCTTTGTTCATACCTTCGTGCAGCACTTCCGCGCCTTTGAAAAATGGATCCCTTGGATCGCTTTGGTGTTGCTTCTGTTCATTGGCGGAAAAATGTTACTGGACGGAATTGCTCCGAAAGAAAAGGAGCAAAAAGCTTGTCAATGCGTTCAAACCGGACTTAGCGCACTTTTCTTGCAAGGTGTGGCTACCTCCATTGATGCTCTTTCCGTTGGCTTTACCATTGCGGAATACGACTTAAAAAAGGCTCTTGTGGCAGTAAGCATCATTGCCGCAGTGACCTTTGTGATTTGCTTGGGAGGCGTTGCCATCGGCAAAAAATTCGGGGTAAAGCTCTCCGAAAAGGCGGCCATTTTGGGCGGAAGCATTCTCATTTTGATCGGGCTCGAGATCTTCCTGGCTTCTTTTTTCTAAAAAACCATTAAAATTCATAAGCACCCGGATTTCTCCGGGTGCTTTTTTGATTTTCAAGGGATACGAATCACCTGGCCGGGATAAATCAGGCGGGGATTTTCAATGTTATTGTATTTTGCTAGCTCCTCCCAGGAGATGCCGAAACGATTTCCGATGTCCCACAGGGTATCCCCCGCCACTACCGTGTAGGTCTCTTCTTTCCTATCTCCGGGAATGCGAATCACCTGACCCGGATAAATCAAGCGAGGATTTTCAATGTTATTGTATTTTGCCAGCTCCTCCCAGAAGATGCCGAAACGATTCCCGATGTCCCACAGGGTATCCCCTGCCACTACCGTGTAGGTCTCCTCTTCCGGCACAGGCTTTGGATCGGGTTCCAAGGGAGGATCCTGTTTCTCGTAGAACGCCTTTATTTCCGTAGGATAATCTACGTATGCATAATCCAAAAGAACCCTTCCTGAAATTCCGTCGACGCTTCCCTGATTGGAATACTGCCACAGGCCATAAGGACCGTTATAGGTGTTTTCCTCATAATACTGGGCGATCCATCGAGCTTTGGTGTTATACCATGGATCGGTCAGCCGGGTTGAAGTCCAATATTTGTTGGCGTACATTCCAACCCAAAAGCCCGCTTGTTCCAAAATCCCTACAAACGTTTTGGCAAGTTCCAAGATCCCTTCGTTGGAAAGCGTTCCCACAGTACTCTGATCTTCCAGGTCGTAATAAATGGGATAGAGGGGCTTTTTGTCCCCCAAAAGCCGCAGGACGTGAGCGGCTTCACTTTGTGCATGAGCGACCGTGTCGGCATAGCTGTAAAGATAGACGCCGTAAGGCAAGCCTATCCGTTCGCACTCTGCAGCATTTCTTTGAAAATACGGATCATCCTGAACGGGAATGTCATCTCCCCAGCCACAGCGCAAAATAGCAAATTCCACACCCGCCGCTTTTACTTTGTCCCAATCAATGATACCTTGGTAAGAAGATACGTCGATCCCCTTGGCAATGATATTCATATAGCACTCCTCCTGTTCTCTTCCAGTATATGAAAGAAAAGAAAAATGTTCTAAAAAATATGGGAATGCAAAGAACACCAGAAGTTGGAAAGTTCAATCGCAAACGAGAAGAAAAAGGTCAAGGTAAAGAAAACCCCGAAACCAAACGGTTTCGGGGTTTTTGTTTGTTCTGTAAGATA
>JAZOQB010000032.1:0-22748 GCA_045655865.1 Eubacteriales bacterium | reverse complement strand
CCTCTACCGAGTACCTCTACGGCAATACCGCCAATGGCCAAAAGGCAGGGCTCGTTTACGGGGTCAAGGAAAACGGCACCCAGACCCTTTCAAACAGAAGACAGGGGACGGTTCTGTGTCTTGACAAATCAGTGGGGGCGGGTCTGCGATTGACACTGCCCCCACTACACCACCACCTCTACCGAGTACCTCTACGGCAATACCGCCAATGGCCAAAAGGCAGGGCTGATTTACGGGGTCAAGGAAAACGGCACCCAGACCCTTTCCTATACCTACGACGAATTGGTTCGCCTCAATACCCGCACTCTCAACGCAGCCGGGGGCTTTACCACGGAGTATGGTTATCTGGAGGGGGAAGGCGGCAATACCACCGCTCTGGTTAAGACCGTCAAGAACGGAAACGACGTTCTCTCCTATACCTACGATGAGCTGGGGAATATCACTTCCGTCAAGAAAAACGGAACTCTCATTGAGAGCTATACCTACGATTCCCAAAATCAGCTTGCTTCTGTTACCCGTGGGACAGACGTTTGGACTTATACCTACGACAACGGCGGCAATCTCCTTTCCGTCAAGAAGAACGGCACGGTAGAAAAGAGCTATACCTACGGCAACGAGGTTTGGAACGATCTTCTCACCGAATTTCAAGGCCAGAGCATTACCTATGATGCCATCGGCAATCCTTTGCAGTACCGGGGAGGCTTTGCCTTTACCTGGGCAAACGGCAGAAGACTTGCTACGGTAAACAAGACCGGACTTTCCGCTACCTATTCCTACAATGCCGATGGCCTTCGCACAAGCAAGACCGTCAACGGTACCGCCACCACCTACCACTGGCTGGAGGGATTTTAAGCCCTTTTTGTGAGGAGGATCCGTTTTTTTGCAAGCTTTTGAAAACAAGCCGGGGCAAAGTCCTGTTTATGGGACTCCCTCTTTGTTATGATGGTCTTGTAGCAAGGAGGTGCAAGACCATGGATGAAAGATTGAAGACGCTGAAAGATGAAGTGAAAAAAGGGAGCATTTCCGCCGCCTTTTCTTTGGCGGAGGCTTTTAAGTGGGGGTATTATGGGGCCTCGGATCCCCAACGGGCGGCAAAGATGTACCGCATCTGCTGTCGGTCCAAGGAGAAAAAGACCGCGGCCTTGGGTTTTTATAACCTGGGCGTTCTGTATTATTACGGATATTTAAATCCGGAAGGGAACAGCGAACCGCGCCGGGCCTTTGACTGTTTTCTGAAAAGCCTGATGCTCCATCCTACCTCCCAGGCTTTTTCCCGTCTGGGGGATATGTACCGCTATGGGCAGTACGTGGAAAAAAACGAAAGGATCGCCCTGTCCCTTTACGTGAAGGCAAGGGCTTGAGAGACTTTAAAAATTCGGGGCGGTGACCGGGACGGGAGAGGGGATGTCAAGGCAGACGGGAAAGGGGCGTTTCCTTTAAATAAAAGTCCAGGCTTGCCTTGGGGTGGTGGATATAGTCCTCTCTGTCCAATTTGGGAAACAGCTGGGAAAACAGGTGGGGATTTGCAACGAGAAGCTCTTTCTCCTTCTTTTTTAAGGCTTTCACCGCCGCTTCCAGCCGGGAGGCGGCCGATCGGTCGGGACTGGACCACAGCGCCACCAGAGATTGAATTTTTCGGCTCCGGGTATATTTGGCGCTCTTTTTTCCCTGGCCGCTGTGCTCTTTCATGCGGCGGAACAGGTCGCTTGTGATGCCGGTATACAGACTGCCGGAGTCGGTACGGACAATATAGGTGTAATACATGGCAATTTCCTTGATTTTTGCGCCCCATTTCGGGGGCTTGGATGAAAAAAAGGCCGGGGATCCGGCCTTTTTATGTTTTATGCGGGAGTGACTTCAATGGCTAGGCGATTGTGCTCCGATTTGATTCCACGGATCTCCACGGAGTAATCGACTGTGATTTTTCCCCCTTCTTCCGTCAAGGATGAGTCAAGGGCGTGGGTGTGGAGAACCAAAGAGGGCAGGCCTGCCGCCGAGCCGTAGTCGCACAGGTGACGGTGCCCTTTTTCAAAGGCCATACAGGTGCGCGTATCTCCCCGGCGCAAGAGAATGAGCATGCCTGTGGGAGACAGGCAAAAGGTGGTCAGACACCCTTCCAGCCCGGTGATCTCCGAATCTTGATAGCTGATGCGAAAGGAGCCGTCCTTTTCCTTGGAGAAAACGCCGAATGCGGTCAAAGTGGAGGCGGTGACGGGAGGGGGCGAGGCGGGGGCGCTTTTTCCGAAGCGGTCCGAGGGGAGATCGGTTCGGGAGGCCAGATCCGTTTCGGCGGAGTTTTCTCCCTCTTCCTCCCAATCTTCCGGCCAAAAATCTTCTTCCGAAACCTCCCATTCTTCCCATGGGGCAAAGGGCGAAAGAAAGTCCATAGCGCTAAAAAGACGGGAGCTCTTGACACAGATCTTGCAGGGATTTTTCATGGCGCCTCCTGAATTTTTTTGTATTTTACCACAAAAATGTGTGCCCCGTCAAGAAATGGAGGTTGAAAAAAATCTTTTTCTATGGTACAATCGCAGAGAATGAAACAAAGGAGATCCCCCATGATTCTGATTATCGCCGAAAAGCCCAGCCTTGCCCGGAACATTGCTTCCGCCATCGGCAACCTTTCGCGGAAAAAGGGGTATTTGGAAGGCGAGGGATATTTGGTTACCTGGGCCTTTGGGCATCTGTTCTCCCTTTGTGACATTGAGGACTACACCGGAAAAACGTCCACGGGGCACTGGTCTATGGAAAACCTTCCCTGCTTTCCGGAGCATTTTCGCTTTGCCCTGAAAAAAAACAAGGACGGTGGGGAAGACAGCGGTGTAAAAGAGCAGTTTGAGATCATTTGCGCGCTGTGCCGTCGGGAGGACGTGGAAGCGGTGGTGAATGCGGGAGACGCGGACCGGGAGGGAGAGATCATCATCCGGCTGTGTCTGCAACACGCAGGGGAGCTGGAAAAGCCTCTTCTTCGCCTGTGGCTTCCCGATCAGACGCCCCAGACCATTCGGGCGGCCCTTTCGGATCTAAAGCCGGAGGCAGAGTATGACAATTTGGCCGCCGAGGGCTTTGCTCGCACCTATTTGGATTGGCTCTACGGGGTGAATCTTACTCGCTTTGCTACCCTAAAGACCGGAGCTTTGCTTCGGGTGGGAAGAGTGATCGTTCCCATCGTCAAGGCCATTTACGATCGGGATATGGCCATTGAAACTTTTCAGCCTGAGATCTATTTTGCGGTATCCTCCAAAGTGGGGGACGTGGAATTGACCAGTAAGAAGAAGTTTTCCAAAGACGAGAAAGAGAAGGCTCGGGCTTGGGCAGAGAAGCTCAATTCCGTTCCGGTCGTGGTGAAGAGTCGCAAGGCAAAAAAGGATCAATTGAACCCCGGAAAGCTCTATTCTCTCTCCAAGCTTCAGAACGCTTTGGGAAAAAAGTATAAAATGCCCATGGAGGAATCTTTAAGGATCGTCCAGGGCCTTTACGAAAAGGGCTACGTTACCTATCCCAGAACCAATTCCGAGTATTTGGCCACGGCGGAAAAGGGAAAGATTCGCACCATTTTGAAAAACCTGGCGGATCTGGGCTACCCTGTGGAAATGAAGGATAAGAAGACCATTTTCGACGATGCCAAGATCGAATCCCACTCCGCTTTGACCCCCACCTACAAAATCCCTTCCAAAGAGGCTCTTTCGGAAGAGGAAAAAAAGGTCTACCAAATGATTCTGCGCCGCTTTGTGGCGGTGTTTTGTTCCAAGGCGTGCGTGTGTGAGAAGACGGAGATGGTGGTGGCTGCGGGAGATCTGGAGGAATTTGTTCTCAAGGGAAACGTGATCCTGGAGCCGGGCTGGACAAAGTTCGACGACAGCACTCGGAACGACAAGGTACTCCCCAATCTTCAGGTGGGAGATGCAGTTCCGGCTGAGTTTGCCCCGAAGGAAAAAGAGACCTCTCCCCCAAAGCACTATACCATTGAAACGCTGAACAACTACCTGAAAAATCCCTTCCGCGAAGAAAAGGCTCGGGCAGAGGAGGAAGAGGGAGACGACGCCGAGGAGTATCGTGCCATTTTTCAAGGTTTGGAATTGGGCACTGAGGCCACCCGAACGGGAATCATTGAAAACGCCATCCGTTCGGAATACATTCAGCGCAAAAAAGACGTTTATACCATTTTGCCCGGTGGAAAATTTCTTATTGAACAATTGTCCCTTATGGGCATTTCCATGGATAAATACAAGACCGCTACCACCGGTCGCGCTCTCAAGCAGGTTTTCCGTGGGGAAATGGCCGTGGATGGGGCGGTGGACATCGCCCGGCAAGAGATCCGTGAGGTCTTTTGCATAGGTCAGGATCCGGACCGGGATACCGGCTTTTACGGAGATGTGGTGGGCCTTTGCCCTTTGTGCGGAAAAGACGTGGTAAGGGGAAAGTTTTCCTACGGCTGTCGGGGTTATAAGGAAGGGTGCGCCTTTCGGATCAACCTGACCGTCTGCCGTCGCACCGTTCCCGTTTCCCAGGCAAAAAAGCTTCTTAGCGAAGGAAGGACGGATCTTTTGACCGGATTTATTTCCTCTCGCACGGGCAAATCTTTTGACGGACGGTTAAAACTGGAAGAAGGAAAAGCGGTTTTCGATTTTGAGAAGTGATCGCCGGGCATGCCCCGGCTCGGAGATGCCGTTATGGGTTTTAGAACGGTCACCAAGGAGTAAACATGATCTATTTTGACAATTCTGCATCCACACCCCTTTCCCCGGGGGTCAAGGCTGCCCTTCTGGAGGAAATTGAGTATTTTGCCAATCCTTCCTCTCTCCATCGGCTGGGTTTTGAGGCGGAAAAACGCTTGAATCGGGCCCGCGGGGAGGTGGCTGCGTCTCTGGGGGCTTTGCCGGAGGAGATCGTCTTTACCGGCGGTGGAACGGAAGCGGACAATCTTGCCGTCTTTGGTGCGGCGGAAAAAATGCATCGCCGCGGAAAGAAGATCCTTACCACCGATTCGGAGCATCCGGCGGTGGAATCGGCTTTGAAAAAATTAGAAGAACGTGGCTTTGCCGTGGTGCGCCTTTCCACCCGGGGCGGAAAGCTGGATCTGGATGAGGTGGCGGCCGCGGCCGACGAGAGCACCGTCCTTGCCGCTGTGATGCATACCAATAACGAGACCGGCGCCGTTTACGACGTTTCTGCTCTTTCGCAGATCGTAAAAAAGAAAAACCCGGAAGCCCTGGTGTTTTCCGACGGCGTTCAGGGATATTTAAAGTCGCCCATCGATCCCAAAACCATGGGAGTGGACCTTCTTTCCCTTTCCGCTCACAAGGTGGGCGGGCCCAAGGGCGTGGGAGCGCTTTATATCAAAAAAGGCCTTGTTTTGCCCCCTCTCATCCATGGGGGAGGGCAAGAGAGAGGAATCCGTTCCGGAACGGAAAATCTTCCCGGTATCGTATCTTTCGGCCGAGCCGCTCGGGAGGGCCGGGAGGCTTTTGAAGAAAACCGGGAAAAAATGGCCCGGGTGCGCCGGGCGATCTTGGAGGGCCTTCGGGGCGAGGGGCGAGTGAAGGCCAATTTGCCGGAAACTCCTTCCTGTCACATCCTTTCCCTGCAGGTACAGGGGTATCCTTCCGAGGTCTTGCTGCATATGCTCTCGGAGCGGGAGGTCTTTGTTTCTTCCGGCTCCGCCTGCTCCTCCAAAAAAGGAAAGAGCCCGGTCTTGCGTGCCTTTGGACTTAGTCAAAAAGAAAGTGACTGCACCATCCGCCTTTCTTTTTCTCCTTTCAACACCGTGGAAGAAGGGGCGGCGTTCGTAAAAATTTTAAAACAGATACTTTTGTGAGGAAATCAGATGAGATCCATTTTATTAAAATACGGCGAATTGATCCTGAAAGGGTCGAACCGGAGCTACTTTGACGCCGTTCTTCTTCGGCAGATCCGCCGGAAATTAAAGCCTCTGGGAGAGTTCCAGGTGTTTTCTTCTCAGTCTACGGTGTTCGTGGAGTCGGACGACGACGCTCTGCTTTCCCGCGCCTTGCCGGAGCTTGAGAAGGTATTCGGCATTGTCAGCATCGCGGTGGCTTATCGGGTGGAAAAGAATCTGGACGAGATCAAAAAAACCGTATCGGAGATCCTTGCGCCCGCACTTGTGGGAGCGGCATCTTTTAAGGTGGATGCCCGTCGCAGCGATAAAAAATTCCCCTTGAAATCCCCGGAGATCTGCCGGGAGGTGGGGGCTTGCATTTTGGAGACTTTAGGCTCTCGGGCGCCGAAAGTGGACGTTCACCATCCGGAGCGAGTGGTCTGGGTGGAGATCCGGGAAAATTGGGCTTACGTCTACGAAGGAAAGATCCCCGGTGCCGGCGGCATGCCCTACGGCACCAGCGGAAGGGCTCTTCTTCTTCTCTCCGGGGGGATCGATTCCCCGGTGGCAGGCTGGCGTATGGCAAAACGGGGCGCCTTCATTGACGCTTTGCATTTTGAATCCTTCCCCTATACCTCGGAGCGTGCCAAGGAAAAGGTGGTGGATCTGGCAAGAAAACTGTGTCAATATACCGACACCATGAATTTTGCCACCATTCGGCTCACTCAGATCCAGCTGGCGTTGAAAGAGGCCTGTCGGGAGGAATATTTTACTCTGCTTTTGCGCAGGAGCATGATGCGTCTGGCTTGCCGGGTGGCACGCCGACAGGGCTGCGGAGCCATCGTTACCGGGGAGAGCCTTGGTCAGGTTGCCAGCCAAACCATGGAGGCCATGGCCTGTACCGATCAGGTGGCAAGTTTTCCCGTATTGCGGCCGCTGGTGGGTATGGATAAAGAAGAAATTATCGTGAAAAGCCGTCAGATCGACTGCTTTGAGACCTCCATTCTTCCTTATGAAGATTGTTGCACCGTGTTCACGCCCCGTCATCCCAAGCTCCATCCTACGCTCCAGGAAGTTTTGGAGGAGGAGGCCAAAGTACCTTTGGCCCAGATGGAAGAGCAGGCCTATCAAGAAATTGAATTTATGCGCGTAGACCGATTGGAGGAATCCCGATGAAAAAACAAAACATCTGGTCGGCTCTGGGAAAGAGCTTGGGATATTTGGCACTGTTTTTTCTTGCCCAGTTTGCGGCCGGATTTCTAACGGAATTTACCGTGGTGCTCAGTTTTCTCTGGAAAGGCGAGAAGATGACAGAGGAACTGTTTTATGCGGCGTATTACAGCGTTGCCTACGAGACCATGCTTCTTTCCGTACTCCTGTTTTTCGGGGCGCTCGCCTTGATGAGAAAAAACGTTCTGCCGGTAAGCGGTGTGAGAAAAACCACGCCCTGGTCGGTTCTGTCAGGCTTCTTTTTGGGCTTCGGGGCTTATTACGGTGCGCTGATCATCATCAATATCATGAATTCCGTTCCCCAGGTACAGCAGTCCCAGGCAGATTATATGGCCCAGCAGAACGCCATTACAGCTGCCGGCTCTAACTTTTGGGTGGAGGCGCTGTACGCGTGCGCCATCGGTCCTTTCGTGGAGGAGCTTCTTTGTCGGGGCTTGGTGCAGAACACCTTGAGAAAGAGCGTTCGCCCGGCGGTGGCCGTGTTTCTTTCCGGCGCTCTGTTCGCTCTGATGCACGGCAATCTCTACCAAGCGGTATTTACGTTGCCATTGGGACTTCTTTTGGGCTTTGTGGCCTACCGCTTCGACTCTATCTGGCCCTCTCTGGCTTTGCACGTGGCGTTCAACGCCAGCAATTACCCGGTGATTGCAATAGAAAAATTGGGATTCGGGCCAGAAAGCGCTCAGTACGAGGCTTTCACCATGATCTTTACCCTCTTTCTTTTGGGGAGTATCCCCATTGGTATCGGGCTTTTTGTTCGGGCCACCAAGGCAAAACCCGCTCCCGCAATTTCGTCGGAACCGGCGTATTTTTCTCAGAGTACGCCCCGGAGTGGAGAAAATATCGAATCGTTCCAAGGAGGAAATATGGCAGCGCCGGAATATCTCGTGGTGGGCCTGGGCAACCCCGGCTCTCAATACGCTTCCAACCGTCACAACTGCGGCTTTATCGCCCTGGATTACATCGCCTTGCGAGAGAAGGTGACCTGTGACCGTCTGCGTTTTCGCTCTCTTACAGGAGAGGCCATTCTCGGCGGTCGAAAGGTGCTTCTTCTCAAACCGCAGACCTTTATGAATCTTTCGGGCCAGGCTGTCCGGGAGGCGGCGGCGTTTTATAAGATTCCCCCGGAGAAGATCCTGGTGATCTTTGACGATATCAGCTTTGCACCCGGTGCTTTCCGCATCCGTGCTTCCGGTTCCGCCGGGGGACACAACGGGATCAAGTCCATCATTCAGGAATTGGGAAGCGACAAATTTCCCCGGGTAAAAATGGGGGTAGGAGCTCCGCCTGAAGGCTGGGATCTGATGCACTGGGTCTTGGGAGATCCCTCCAAGGAAGACCTGGACCGGATCGTATCCTCCCTGGAGGATGTTTACGCTACCGCTTGCCTTTTTGCGGAGGGGAACTTGGACCGGGCAGCGGCTCAGTTCAACGGAAAGACCCGGTAAGAACGGAAACGGAGAAAAACCGTTCCTTTTGACTTGCCTTTTTTGCCCGGGAATGGATTCCCGGGCAAATTTCTTTGAAAAAAACCATTTCGCTTCGACCCATGAATTGGAAAAACCGGAAACGGCCGGAAAAATCTTTGTGCAAAAAGGTTACATAAATAGGATAAAATTTGTACAAAAAAATGAATTTTTCAAAAAAAAGCGGCAAAGCTTGCAAAACCGTTGTTTCTTTTGTACAATGTAGATTAAGTGGAGACTGGCTTACTGCCCATTTTTGTCAGGGGTAGGTCATTAACCAGTGAAATTTTACATCGAATCCGGGAGGGAAAACCATGAATCGCAAAAAGAAAATCTTTTCTCTTTGCTTCCTGGCAGTTTTACTTTGCCTTTGCACCGTGGGCTTGCTGGTGACCAGCGCCAGCGGCGCTACCGGCAGAAACGTGACCGTGACTGTTGTCGGCGGTGGCGTAGACTGGAAGGACAATGAAGAATACGGCTCCGTGGAATCTGCGATCCTGAGCTTGAAAAATGAGGTTTGGGGTCCAGAGGATACTTTGACCATCGTTGTAGAGAGCGATATTCCGGTTACCTCCGAGAACGGCGTTATTTTCAGCCAGAAGACCATCCGGAGAACCGACGGAAGCAAGCTTCCCATTACCATTAAGGGTTGGGATAAGGCTACGGATCCCGGTGCCAGACCGGCGATCCAGCTTTCCACCAGTGTGGCTTGTGCAAACGATTATACTTTTGACAACATCAACTTCAGCTTTGCCACTAGCTCCGTAAAGCTTTACGCCGGCAACGCCAACGTTGTCATTAAGAATATGCAGGTTGCCAACTCCAACGGCGTCTTTGCGGCGGACAACTTTACAGCAGCGGTCTTTATGGGCTGGACTCAGGATCAGATCGATGCCCAAACGGATCCTGACGGAAAGTTCGTATCTTCCATTACCATCGGACAGGGCGTGAAGGATACCACGGCCGGAAGATTTGCATCGGTAGGATACAACTACGCCACCGCTCCCACTACCGCTGAACAGGCACCGGAATACCGGTATGAGTACGCCGATACCGTTTCCTTTGATATCCGTCCCATCCATACCCGGGCAAAGATGATCATCGACACCGGTCGCGATGAAGGCAAGACTCATCCATCCAGCTTTACCACGTCCTATGAGATCGGTGAGCTTCAGGTCAGACGTTTTAACTCTCCCGTTGCCGACGCCGTGATGGAGGTGCGCAGCGGCTTTGTTTACCGCATTGCCGGTTTGGCCGGCGGCACGTTCCCCAAATATTCGGTGGGCGATATGACCATTAACGTTTACGGCGGTACCCTTACCGACACCAGCGGCTTTTCCGTCCGCGGAGTAGGAACCAACAACAGCCCAAACATTTTGGTTGGAAACCTCTCTATCACCATCGACGAGAAGAACGGCTATCACACCAACATCCCCCTTGCCGTCCAGAGTAACTTCAACGGCGGCACCATCACCGGAACCTCTACGTTGAACATGAACGCCGGTTACGTGAAGACTCTTAACGGCGCTTTGGCAATCGGCGGCACTTACAACAACATCAACGGCGGTGAGATCGGTCAGGCATTTACCGGTTTCCATGCCGGCGCCAGAGATTATCGGCAAGAGGGCGGCCCGGTGTTCCACTCGGTGGTCACCAACACCGTTTATGGCGGCGTGTTCCTCAACTTCTGTGGCGGTGGCTATGCAGCTGCGAATGCAGATGAGATCTATAACTACGTTTACGGTACCCCCCGTATGAACTACTTCTACGGCGGCGGAGCCTACACCAACGGCGGTATCGTTGATTCTGTTGTGAACACCTTCGACTTTGAGGCTGGTACCTCCATCGGTCTTTTGTACGGCGGCGCCAGAATGAGCGCTTCTAAGGTAAACAACGTTACCAACTACGTCAAGGGCGGCACCTTTTCTTCCTTTAACGGAGCGAGCCTCAACAACGCTGCTACCGGAAATGTGAAAAACGTGCTCTCCGGCGGCGTGTTCTCCATTGACTATTATGCCAGCAACATGACGGTCACTTCCGTTGCAACGGAGATTTCCGGGGATGTTGTATTCAAAAAATCCGTGAACTTTGGGACAAGCTCCGGTTCTGCGAGCAGCTATTCCGCTCTCATTACCGGCGGTCAGTTTAACGGCAAAGTTAACCCTGCTCCCTCCGGTAGCTTTACCGTCGGTCAGGCGGGAAAGACCAGCGTTGTGATGTTGGGCAAGTCCGGCCGGATCAATTTGGCAAACGTAGAAGGCAAGGTAAACTTCCGGCAGATGGAAGAATGGGTGAACGGACAAGTGTACGTCACCGGCGCTTCCGCGCTCCAGTCTCAGCTTAGCTTTTCCAAGGGCACCGGCGCGATCGGCGGCATCCAGGCCGTCGCCAGCGGAAACAACATCAACTGGACCGGTACCCAGGGACAGAGCTTTTACGGCACAAGCCTTCTCATGCAGGATCGCATTATTATCAAGCTTTATTTTAACTCCGGAGAAGTAAATGCCTTTGGTTCCGCCTTCAACTGGAGCGTTGCATCTGAGATCGCCGGGATCGGCACCATTTCCGGCGGTATCAATGATATGGAAAAAGAGACCTCGGGCGGCGTGGAGTATTACTGCATCTCTCTGCCCGGCGTTGCGGCTTCCAACTTCCATAAGGGCTTTACCCTTACTACCAACGACGTGTCCGGCGTGAAGATCGACGTGATGAGCCTCTGCCAGACCGGCGCGGCAAGATACGAAGGTGTGAACGCGAAGACCGCCCGGCTCTATAAGTCCATCTACAACTTGGGTCTGGAAGCTCACAAGAGATTCCACGGCGAGGATGGCTTTACCGCCTCTGCTCTTTCCGGCGCGGATTACTCCGGCAAATACGATTCCGGCTATGCTCTGGATTCTACCAACTTTAAGAAGGGCGCCTTCCAGTTTGCCGGCGCCAGCTTGGAACTGGGAAGCTCCGTGGGTATTAAATTCTACGGTAACTACTCCGGAGAAAAAAGCGATCTGAGCGTTTATGTCAACGGCGTGCGTTTGGATAGCAGCTACTATGAGCTTGTGGAGGATGCCACCGGCTATGCCGATTACAGCTTCGTTCTTCGCGTGAAGGCCAATTCTTTTGAAAAGGGCATGACCGTCGAGGTTCGTGGCAGCGGCGAGACTGTCGGCTCTTCTTTGACTAAAGTCTCCATCCCTGCGGTGGCAATGATGGGCCAAGGCATCAATGATCCGGTACAAGGTGCGCTGATCCGGGCGCTTCTGGCTTACTCGGAAGCAGTTTCGGCTTACATGGCGTAATTGGGATAGACAAGGAGTGAACAACGAAATGAAAAAGAACTATACTTCTCCCGAATTGGAAAAGATCTGCTTTTTGACAGAGGATATTTTGGAGGACTCAAATACCGGCGGTCTGATTCAGGGCGGCGGCTCACAGGACGAGGATGAATCCAAGGTGCAGCCTTTCGGTTGATCAAACAAGACCGGAAAACATCCGAACTTAAAAGAGTGATTTTGATTCGATCAGATGGCGCGACTGTTTCGTCGCGCCTTCTTTTTTATCTTTTTTTGCGCAAAAAAGTCAGAGCTCTTGTGGCGGAGAAAGACGCCGGGGCGGTGTGGAAAATAAAACTTGAAAACCGGGGCAAAATATGGTAAAATCCATAAGAATGAGAATCGTCTGCGCTTATGGGGCGGTATGGACGGTCAAGGAGGAAAAAGAATGGCACTGAGCTTTCGCGGTGGGGTCCAGCCGGACAAAGAGAAAAAGACGGCGCGCCGACCCATTGAAAAAGTACAGGCATCCGGTTTTGTTACCATCCCCCTTCTTCAACATTTGGGAGAGGCGGCAGTGCCTTTGGTGAAGGTGGGAGATCGGGTTTTCAAAGGACAAAAGATCGGCCAAGAAAAGGGAGACAGTTCGGCACCGGTTCACTCCAGCGTTTCCGGAACCGTAGTTGATATTTCCACTTTGCCAACCGCCATGGGAGAAACACAGGCGATCGTTTTGGAAAACGATTTTAAGGAAACGCTTTGTCCCACCGTCCGTCCCTTTGACACCCCCATCTTTCAGGCAAAGCCGGAGGATCTGGTGGAGCAGATCCGGGAAAAGGGAATTGTGGATCAGGGTGATGATGCGCTTCCTGTGTGGTCAAAGGTCTCCTGTGCCCGGGGAAAGGTGACCCGGCTGATCATCAACTGCGTGGAATCGGAACCGTATCTGACCTCGACTCACCGGCTTCTTTTGGAGCATGGGGAAGAGGTAATTGGCGGCGTGAAGATCCTTTTGCGTGCTATCGGTGCACAGAGGGCCGTTTTTGCCATGGAAAGCGGAAACGAAGATGCCGTGGAGGCCATTGTCAAGGTGGTGGGAGGAAGCGATAGCTTCGTGATCGCCCGGCTGAACGGAAAATATCCGCAGGGAGAAGAACGCCATCTGATCTGGTCTTTGATGCACAGGGAAATTCCAAAAGGTGCCCGGGCAGAAGATTTGGGCACAGCGGTGTTCCATGCAAAGACCTGTTGGGCGATATATCAAGCCTTTGTCACGGGAATGCCTATGATCCATCGACTTCTTACCGTGAGCGGGGAATGCGTCAAAGACCCTGCAAATCTTTTGGTACCCCTTGGCACTTCCCTGGGTGATCTGTTTGCCCGTTGCGGCGGATTTTCTTCCAAGCCGGATCGGATCGTGGTGGGCGGCCCTATGAGGGGAAGGGCGCAGAAAAGTTTGGAGATCCCTGTGACAAAAGACACAGCGGGCCTGATCGCTCTCCAAGTTGAAAATTTTGCACCGAGCGCTTGTATTCGTTGCGGGCGGTGTTTGCGGGTCTGCCCCATGCACTTGATGCCCTTAGAGCTAAGACGGTTGGTGCTGGCCGGTCGTGTCCGGGACGCCCAGAGGCTATTGGGCTTGGACAGCTGCAGCGAGTGTGGATGTTGCTCGTACGTGTGCCCTGCCAGAATTCCCCTTTTGCAGGAGATCCGCGAAGGAAAGATCGCCTGGGAAAAAGAGAAAAAAGAGATTTCTGCCGTCTCGTCTGACGACTCTGAAAAAAATGAAGAAACAAAACAGCAAAAGCGTCCGGAAGAGACCCTTTTGTCCGGGGCGAAAACGAAAGACTAGGAGGAGAATATGGGAAACGATTCCGTGGGAACATCTCCCCACATTCGACATGAAGACTCCACGCGTTCTCTGATGCTGGATCTTTGCATTGCGCTGACCCCTTCTCTGATCTGGGGTGTCTATGCCTTTGGTTTGCGAGCGCTTTTCATCACCATTTTGAGCGTGGTCTCTTGCACCTTTTTTGAAGCGCTTTCTCTACGGATCTTGAAACGACGGGGGGCGCCCGACCTTTCCACTGTGGTAACCGGTCTGCTTCTCGCTATGACCCTGCCTGCCACATCGCCTCTTTGGGCGCCTGTTTTGGGTGCGTTTTTTTCCATTGTGGTAGCAAAACAGCTCATTTTGGGACCGGGGAAGAGCATTTTCAATCCCGTTCTTTTCGGGAGGGCGGTTCTGTTCCTGTTGTTTTTCTCTCAGATGAACCGTTTTCCTCAGCCCTTTTCATCCCTATCCCCGTTTGCCCCCTCTCTCTCTCCGGAGGCAATGCCGGAAGGCTTTGCCACTGCCCCTGCCTTCGTCCTTTTTAAAGAGGGGAGCGATGCTGCGCCCGGGATCTCCGATCTTTTGACCGGATCCTATGCCGGGTGTATCGGAGAGGTTTCCGCCCTTTTGCTTTTCACAGGATTTTTGTATCTTTTGGTCAGACATGTCTTCACCTGGCATATTCCTGTCACCTTTTTCCTTTCCGCCGCCACCCTTTCCTTCCTCTTTTTCGGAAGTGGCAATCGGGTGGAAACCGCGCTTGCCTTTCTTCTTTCCGGAGGGGTGCTTCTGGGTGCGGTCTTTCTTGCCACCGACGGCGCATGTGGCCCTGTCACAGCCGGCGGAAAGCTGATCTTTGGCGTTCTTTGCGGTGTTTTGACTGTGGTATTTCGCAGGTTTGTCAGCGACGCTTACGGTGCGGGATTGGCCATTCTTCTGGCCGATCTTTTGGCCCGCCCGCTGGATTTTCTCTGCAGGCCCCGGCCCTACGGCATCTCTTTTTCAGCCATGTGGAAAAAGGCTTGAGAGGGCTTGTTGATCGGAAAATTTAAGGGTCACGGCCGCGCTTGGGTGCAGGTGTTTTAGAAGAGGACAAAGAAAAAACAAAAAAAGAGAAGAGTGCGAGCGCACCCTTCTCTTTTTTCTCCGTTGCTCGCTTTTTTGCCCCGGGGAGGATGGAAAAAATTTAAGAATGAAAACCCTATTGCAAAAAAATTCTAATAATGGTAGAATTTTAAAAAAGAGGAAAGGGATCGGGCGGTGGAATTTTCAGAAAAGATTCGCTTTTTAAGAAAAAAGTATAAGCTTTCCCAGGCGGAGCTTGGGAAAAAAGTAGGAGTTAGCAACCGAGCGGTCTCCAAATGGGAAAATGGGGAGTCGCTTCCCTCTACGGACACGCTCCTGTCCATTGCTACGGTATTTGGGGTGAACCTGGACTTCTTTTTAAAAAGGGACGTCAAGGAGAGCCGGCAAAAAGAAGTAAAGACCGGCATGGAGTCCCTCCGGGATCTTTATCGGATCGGGCGCGGTCCCTCCAGCTCCCATACGATGGGACCTAGCCGGGCGGCAGGCTTGTTTCGGGAGAAATTCCCCCAGGCAACCCGCTATCAAGCGGTGCTTTGCGGTTCCTTAGCAAAAACCGGAAAGGTCCACAGAACGGATTTTTGTATTCAAGAGGCCCTGGCGCCGGTGCCTTGCGATATCGAATTTGATATTAAAACGGTGGAACTTTACCACCCCAATACCTTAAAACTTTATGCTTTCAAAGGCAAAGAACGCCTTGGCTTTTGGGAAGTGTACAGCACCGGCGGTGGGAGCATTGAGATCAAAGGACAGGCAATATACAAGGAGCCTTGTATCTATCCCCACACCAGCTTTGCCCGAATCTTGCGGTTTTGCCAGGAGGAGAATCTTCGGCTTTGGCAATACGTGGAACGGTTTGAGGGCAAGGGCATCTGGGAGTATTTGCGTATGATCTGGCGGGCGATGCTTTTTGCCATGAACGAGGGTCTGCGGGCAGAGGGAGAGCTTTATGGAGGCCTTGGCGTGCAAAGACGGGCCAAGCACCTATACAATCAGCGTCACATTGACGAGAACGCAGAAACTCGGGAGAATCGGCTGGTCTGCTCCTACGCTTTTGCCGTCAGTGAGCAAAACGCTGCCGGCGGAACCATCGTTACCGCCCCCACCTGTGGCGCTTGCGGAATCTTGCCTGCGGTCCTCAAATACGTCAGCGACAGGAGGGGCTTTGACGAGATGGAGATCCTTCACGCTCTGGCAACCGCCGGGCTCATGGGAAATCTTATCAAGACCAACGCCTCCATCAGTGGGGCAGAATGCGGTTGCCAGGCAGAAGTGGGCAGCGCCTGCGCCATGGCTGCCGCCGGTTTGGGAGAAATTTACGGCATGACCCTGGATCAGATCGAATACGCCGCTGAGGTGGCGCTGGAGCATCACCTGGGGCTGACCTGTGATCCCATCCGGGGGTTGGTACAGATCCCTTGTATAGAGCGCAACGCCGTAGCCGCCATGCGGGCCATTAATGCGGTGAACCTGGCCAATTTTTTGACCGACTCCCGCAAAATTTCTTTTGATGCCGTGGTGAAGACCATGTACGAAACCGGACGGGATTTGCACCGCCATTATCGCGAGACCGGCGAGGGCGGCCTTGCAAAACTTTACGTGTAAACCTACAATGCCAAAGATAAGTTTTGGTAGAATAAGGAGAAAAAGAATGAAAAAAGCGATCGTGTATCTTTTGTGCTTTGGCCTTTTGATCCCTCTTGCCGCTTGCGGAAAAGGTGATTTTGTGGCAAAAACGGTGGAGACCGGGGGGGATGACCTTGCCGAGCTTTCTCCGGCACAACTGTATGAAAGAGCATCGGAAAACGGGAAGAATCTGATTAGCTCGGTGTATGAGACCCTGGTTGAATCCCAAGGCGAGGAAGAGTCGCTTACCACCACCCGGATCCGTCATGGCTACGAAGGCTTTTCTTATTCCCGGGTGATCGGAGAGAGCCAGATCTGTTATCTGGACGGAAATGCCTACCTTTCTTTGCCCGGTCAGAAAAACTATTCGGTGCCCTGTTCTGCCCGAACCTTCCAGGATTTTCTCAACGAACACGTTTTTCCCGTAGGAAACCTGGGCTCGGCGGTTTTGACCCGGGTGGAAAAAGAGGGACAGACCCTTTGCTATGAGGGAGACCTTCAAGCTTTGACCGCTCCGTTTTCCCTTTTGGTATCTCAAGAAGAGGGAAAATTTACTCCTGAGAAGATCCAAGGAGAGGCTACGTTTTCCCAGGATCTTTTGATCCAAAAGGAGGTCATCACCGTCACCGGACTTCTGACCCGGGGAGAAGAGAGTCGCGCGGTAAGTTTTGTTCTGACCACCACCCTTTCCCAATACCGCTCGGACTCGATCACGGTGAAAGCGCCGGAAAAGGAATTTGTCAAGCTCAAGGATCTTCGAATCCTTACCATGGTTCCCCAGGCGATATGCGATCTGAAAGATGCCGGGGAGTTGGAGGCCACCGTGCTTTCCTCCCAGACTCTCACCGCAGACGGGAAAAGTTACTCGATCCACCAGGAGAATACCCTCTATAAAAAGGGAGAGGGTGAGGGAATGGAATATTATTTCAGCCGGCAGAGCCTGGTTCTTTTCCCCGGCGGAGAGGACAGCCAATTTGAACAGGTCTCGATCAAGGGTGGAACCTTGCGGAATCAGCGCTATGACCTTTCAAGCGGACGTCTTTTGGAAGAGGGACAAACACAGGATTGGCAAAGCCCCTGGCCCGGCGTAATGGAGACGTTCGTTCTGGATTTTGAAGAGCTGACCTTCGTGGATTTTTCTGAAGAGGCGGAGAGCTATACTTTGAAAGCAGAATTTGCCCACCTCTTCCGGGAAGAGTGGATCCGTCCCCTTTTGGAACGGTTCTTCGCCGTCTCGTCTGCAGAGCAAATGACGACACAGGAAAGTCAGGTGACCCTTACCATTGAAAAAAACAGCGGACGCATTATGGCCATTTCCTACGCCTTTTCCGGCTCTGTTTTACAAGGAAGCGTGAAGGGAAATCTTGTCTTGACGGTGGACTCTGCGGAAAACGTGACGGTTCCGGACCTGCAGGCCGCGCCCACGGTGACCCCCACACCCTAAAAGGCCCCTCTCCGATGCCCCTGAGTTGACGGGAGAGACGGGATTTGGTATCATAAGAAAAAAAGAGAAGGAGAGGACGAATGGAAGATGTGAAAAGAGAAAAACAGAATCGTTCCCGACGGGGAGGAATCTTTCCTTTCCTTGCCTTCTTTCTTGCCGTTTTTACTCTGGTAGCCGCCCTTTTGGACTTAAGTCCGGATCGGGCGCTGAAAAGTGCGATCCAAAACACGAAAAAGGATTGGAATCACCGGGAAGAGGCCTTGGTCTTTTTAAGCCGGGTCCTCCGGGAAGGGAGTGTCCGGGTAGAAGGAGAGTCCTTTGACTTAAAATACGATGCCGATCTGCCGGGAGAGGCGGCTTTGCGCCTTGCGCAGGGGGACGTGGATCTGGAACTTTACGCCGGGGAGGATGAGCTGGTATGGGACAGCCGGGCGCTTTTGGACAGCCCCCTTTCGGGAAAAAGAGATGACGCGGCCAAAAAAATCGAGGAGAGCGCCCTGGGATTCTGTCAGTTCCCGGAAGAACAGACCCTCAGCCTTCTGCGGGCATATCTTGCTCTCACAGACCCGGATCTGTTGGACGGGGAGCTGTCTTCTGCCCTTTCCCGGGTAGGGAGCAAGCTTTTTGGCAGCGCCAAGCGGGAAAAAGGGGATTTTTTGGTGGAGGGCGAAAAGCTGCGCGCGACGAAGATCTCCTATCTTATGGAAAAAGAAAATTTTACCCAAGGCCTTGCCGCTTTGCAGAAAGAGGGCCGGAAGGAAGAGGTCCAAAATTCCGTTCTGGCAATGTTTACCGCGCTGAATGCGCTGACGGGAACTTCCCAAACCCTAGAAGACCGGGACGCCATCCAGGCCTTTTTAAAGGGGGAAGGGGAGAGGTATGCTTCTTTCGCCCGCGCTTTGGAGGGGGAAGATAGCCGAGGAGAAGCGGTGTTTTGGATTCGCTCCGGTCGCTTGATCGGAATGGAATGGAGTTTTCATCTGGAAGGGATCACCGCCTCGCTATCCCTTTGTTTGGGACAGAGCATCAAAGGCTCGGAAGAGAGTCGGTTGCAGTGGCAGTATCAACGAAATGGAGAAGAGCCCCGAAGCGTTACCCTTTCCCATCGGATCGTGGAGGATTCCAAAAAAGCCTGTATTCGAGAAGTGGAATGGAATCTTTCCGGCCAAGAAGGAAAAATCCGCTATTCTTGGGGAAAGACCAAGGGCGATTTGGGTCTGCGTTTGATCACGGCGGAAAAAGAGATCGCTTTCCGGGGTCAGATGAAAGAATACAAAAAAGGGAAATTTTTGTGTTTCCAGCTTAGCGGTGTGGAGGAGAACCGGGAGAATTGCCTCTCCTCGCCCCTGACCTTTACTCTGACCCGAAAGGGGCAAGTCCCCGCCGCGCCGGAAGCGAAAGGAGATCTTTTCCCCAAGGGAGAAGAAAAACAACGGCTCCGGGAGAGCATTTCGGAAAGATCCCGAGAAAAAAATATAGGAGGCGCTTGATGAAGGCCAGTGTAATCATTCCGGCTTATAATGCAAAGCAGTTTATCGAAGGGGCCATTCGTTCCATTACGGCAACGCCGCCCAGCTTTGATTACGAGATCGTGGTGGTGGATGACGGTTCCACGGACGGAACCCGGGCGCTGCTTTCTCGCCTTTCCGAAGAGCTTCCCGTTCTTCGGGTATATGAGCAAGAAAACGCCGGTCCTGCCGCGGCCCGGAATTTGGGACTGGAAATGGCTCGTGGGGAATATATCCTCTTTTGTGACAGCGACGATGTTTTTGTGCCGGGTGCGTTGCAGCGAGCGGTGGATCTTTCTCTTGGGGAAGATCTTTTGGTGTTTGGTTATTTTCTGGTTCAGGATGGAGAAAGACGGGCCTACCGGGTTCCCGACGAAGTCCTATCTGAGCCTGAGACTTGGCGCGAGTCCCTGGGGAGACTGTATGGCGCCAATATGCTCAATCAGGTGTGGGGCAAGGTATTCTCCGCCCGCCTTCTTCGGGAAAAGAACATTCGCTTCCCCTTACTTTTTTGGGGAGAGGATCGGCTGTTCCTCTTTCAGGTCTTGCGGGAGGCAAAGAGAGTCAAGGTGAGCGGGGAGAGTCTGTATGATTACGTTCAGCAGAAAAACAGTCTGATCTCCCGCTTTATACCGGAAAAACCGGAAATCTGTCAGAGGATCCACCGCGAGATCTGCGATCTGGCAAGGGAAAAGGGAGGAAACGAGCTCGCCGGAGATGAGATTTTTGGGTACATGTACTTAAAAAGCCTTCTTTCTTCTCTGACGACTCTGTATTCCCCCAGCTGCTCTCTTTCCGGACGGGAAAAGCGAGCTTTTTGCAAAACGCTTTTATCGCAGCCCCAGATCGGCACGGTAAGCTCTTTTCCTCCGGACTGCGGACGGGCTTTTCGTATTCTGGGCGGTGCTCTGCAAGGGGGCAACGTGACCTTGAACCTGCTTTTGGCTTGGGGGGTCGCTTTGGCGTCAAGGATTTCTCCGGCGCTGTTTCGCCGAGCCAAGCATGCCTATAACAACAAAGAAAAAGAATAAGAGAAAAATACAAAATCTTTTTTTCCACATGAGAAAAACGCTGATTATTTGGTAATGAATTACAAAAATCAGAGTAAAATTTCGGTAAAAGAAGAGAATTGCAAAACATAGCACTTTCCTTTATAATGTAGATAGTCAAATTATGCTAAGTAATAAGGAGGTTCCCATGGCAGAAAAAGACGAAAAGATCATCCCCGAAGTGGAAGAGACGGAAGAAAAAGCGACTCCGGTAGCGGAAGAAAAGGTTGAACCGAAGAAAGAAGAGAAAAAAGAAGAAAAGAGCGCCAAGGCCCCCAAGAAGAAGGGCAAGGGCGGACTCATTGCCGGTATCGTGATTGCGGCAGTGGTGGTTTTGGGCGCGGCTGCTTTTTTGCTTTTCGGAATGATGAACGGTAACCAGGCCAAGAGCCTTTACAACAGCGGTAACTATGCCCAAGCGTACGAGAAGGCGGAACTGTCCTTCTTCTTTGTGAACGAAGCTGACAAGAACATTATTGCCAGAGATTATGCGGTCAAGGTTCTCTGCGAGCAAGGCGAATATTACAAGGCTCGTCAGATTTTGGATAAGACCACTCTGACCGACGAGGAAAAGGCAACCATTTGTGCCAAAAACGGCAAACTTGCCATGACCCAGATCGGCGCTACCGTAAAATTCGGTAAAATCGATACGGACGGCGACGTTTCCAATGTTGAGGATGTGGAATGGATCGTTATCGGCGTGGAGGGCGGCGAAAACGGACAGCCTGCCAGAGCGGTTTTGATGACCAAGTCCGTTGTGGGCAATCCCGGTGGCTTTGCTTCCGGCAAAGATCCCGCTTACAGCAGCAGCAAGCTGAACAAGTGGTGCAACGAGACCTTCTATAATAACCTGGTCATGTATAACGTGGATCTGAAAAAAGAGATCGTTCCCGTTAACCTTGCCCCTGTAGCCAACAGCGCAGGGTTCAGCACCGGTGAGACCCTCCAGGGCGTTTATGCTTACGCTTTGGCCAAGGAAGATATTGATAAGTATCTGACCGGCGATATGGCTCAGTACATTACGGCTACCGCAACCAAGACCGCTTCCAAAGATGGCGTTACCACCAAGGGTTCTGCGAAACATGCCGCCTACTACCTGAGAAACCCCGGCATTGAGGAGCAGGGCGTCCAGTGGGCTACTGCGGTGGATAGCAACGGCAAGATCCAGGAAACCGTTAGCATCTCCGGAACGCAGACCGGTGCACGCGTTATTATTAACGTGGCCCTGGCCCCTTCCAAATAAACCGATAGAAACAAAAATTCAATGAGGCACACTCCCTTGTGGAGTGTGCCTCATTATGATTGCCAAAGAGCGATTAAAAGTAGCGTAAAGTAGGATAAGAAATACTAAAAGTAGTATAACAATTATAATCCGCCATAAATAAAGTGCCACCAATATGGATATATAACTTCGGATGCACTTCCCGATGTAGACCAAATTGTTTTCCAAGATATTTCTTGCCATACGCCATTGTCGTTTTCGAATGTTAATACATTGGCGCCTGTCATACCTTTGCTGACATAGTAGACCTCGGCTATATTTTCGTCGCAGCTTAATACTTTGAAATATTCCATTTCTCGAAGCATTGTATATCATCAACACAAAGTGTTGTATCTCATCAAGTCGCAGGAGTATGCACCTTCGGTGATGATATACGCCTACGGCGATGATATACACGCTAACGCGTGATGATATGCCAAGCCTGCGGCTTGAATAAAAAAAGAAGTAACTTTTGGTAGACAAAAGTTACTTCTTTTTTGGTGCCGCTGACCGGACTTGAACCGGTACGGTATCGCTACCGAGGGATTTTAAGTCCCTTGTGTCTGCCTATTCCACCACAGCGGCTTATTCATAACAAAAAGATAATACAATATTTTCTATTAAAAGTCAAGGGCTAAGTGTAAAATGTTAAAATTTTTTCTTTTTTAAGTTGTATTGACTTTCGTGCTTTAATCTGTTAAAATATTTAAAACGATATTGGGAGTTGATTAAGTGAACGCTCAACAAAAGAAAACTGCTGAAGACTTTTTTAAGGCTATAATAAGCTTAAAGGATATTGAAGAATGTGCCGATTTCTTCAGCGATATGTGTACCTCAAAAGAAGTTTTATCTATTGCACAGCGTTATACCGTTGCAAAAATGCTTAAAGAAAGACGCGTATATAGCGAAATAGTTAAGGAAACAGGTGCCAGTACTGCAACCGTAAGCCGTGTTAAAAGGGTGCTTAGCGATGGTACAGGTGCCGTTTCAAATCTTATTGAAAGAAACAGAAAATAATGGAATATGATGTTTTTTCTCGTTTTTATGACAGCTTAACAGGTGATGTTAATTATGAAAGCTCGGCAGATTTTCTCTGTCGGGTTTTTGAAAAGTATGACAGACTTCCCACCCTTCTTCTC
>JAZOQB010000031.1:0-14212 GCA_045655865.1 Eubacteriales bacterium | reverse complement strand
AGCTGCCATTCGTCGCTATATTTAAAGCGAAGATGATTGGCCTCTTCGTAAGGGGTCTTGCCGTCGATCTTGATCTGACGGGAAACGTACATACCCTCAGCAAAGGACTGGAGGAAGCGAGGCATGATGTTGTAAAACCCGTCTTCCTGTACTTCAAATTTCCAGGTGACCCACTGGCCGACAGTCTGCCACTTTTCTCCGCCCAAAGCGTTCAAGTAAATGTTGTAAGCACTCTGAGGCTGGGTGGCAGCAGAGCTACGGTCATAAAGGGGATAAACAATATTGGAGGAGGTGCGGCTGGGAAGTTCAGCATCAATGTAAGAAATTTCAGTCTGAGAGGCGTGGTCTTCTTTTCCTTGGTTGGCCTTGAGGTACTCCTCGTAGCTGACAGTGGAATCATCGTAATAAATACGAATCTCCCGAATGGCACAGGGCTCCTGCACTTCGGCCAGAGTAAAGGTGTGAGAGCCGGCCTCAATATAATAGAGGAAGGGATCCACGATATAGCCGGTAGAATCCGCGGCAATGATCTCGCGCCATTCGGGCGCTTCCACTTTTTTGGGCTTCACTTCGTTACCGTCGTTATCGATAACAAAGCCGCGATCATTGGTTCCTTCGCCACCGATCACGTCCATCCAAACGCGGCTCATTTCAATGTAGCGGGATTGACGGAAAGGATAAGCCCCGTCCAGCAAAAGGGCGCGCTTAATGGTGGCGGAGTGGCTGATCATACCTTCATCAGCTTGGCCGTCACCGTCGCCGTCGTAATCGACAATAGGTGCATAAGAGATCGCAATGTGATAGTTCCCGGAATGTTTGATCTCAAAATCCCAGGTCACATCGCCTACTTCGGGAATCAGGACAACTTCTTCCTGGCTTCCCAGGTAAGTATCCACGAAAACCTCTGCCGTAGTTTTTTCCTTGTTAAACTCGGAACCGGGAATGACCACATCGTCATTTCCTTGGGGCTTTTCCCCGTAAAGCAGTCTGTATTCCGAGTAGTCGTTGGCTTTTAAAAGCTCCTGAATCTTCTCGAGCTTGGTACTGTTTTCCGCCTTTTCAGAGTCTCCTCCCGCGCCGGGATTCTCACTCACCTCCGCTGCAAAAGCAGCAGTTGCAAAGCTAGAAAACACCATCAAAACAGCAAGCAAAAGCACCAGCGATTTTGACAGAAATCTCTTCATCGCGCAAACTTCCTCCTAAACAATATGTAGATAGCATAATTCTAACACAGCGATTTTTCTTTGTCAAGAAGCGAAAACAAGCAGAAAATCAACACTTTTAAGCGTTTTTCTCAACAAAAACGGGCGTTCTGCGCCTCGATTTTTCTCCTTCGGTGAATTGTTTCTTTTTCAAAAATGCACAAAAACGATGTAAAAAATATATTCATAATTTCTAAACATTCCATTTTCATTGAATTTCAAGGGACTTTCCCCTTTTCAAATTTCTCAATGTTATATTTTTGTAAAGTATTTTTTTGCTCACATTTTGTTTATAATTTATATTTTAGACAAAATCCGCCTTTTTTTCCTCCATTTAGAAAAACGAAAAAAAACAGAAAATCTCACAAGAAATCTTGTGAGATTTTTATAAATTTCAATCGCAAAAATCATCAGTTTATACAAAGCTCTTTTTTCAAAAAAACTCTCTTTTTCCGATAATTCCTCCAAAAAGGAGCTTGTCTCCCAAGTAAAAGCATGCAGACTGTCCGGGAGCAAATCGGCGGCAAGGATCTGAAAATAAGACCCGGGCGCCACCTTCCTGCCAAAACACACGGCAGGGAATCTTTTTCCCCCGATGCCTCCCCTGGACGCAGATCCCTTCCACCGGAGCGGCCTTTTTCGGAACGGAGACAAAATGGAGCGATTCCACCCACATTTCCTGACAATAAAGTTCCTCTTCCGGCCCCAATACCACCTGATTTTTCTCCGGCAACAGCTTGGTAACAAACCAGCGTTCTCCCATCGCAACACCAAGACCGCGTCGCTGGCCGATGGTATAGTGGGAAATCCCCCGATGCTGCCCCAAAACTCGGCCACCCCGATCCACAAAATCTCCGGGCGGGGTCTGACCACCCACTTTGTCCACGAATCCTGCCGTATCCCCATTCGGAACAAAGCAGATCTCCATGCTCTCCTTTTCATTCTGCGGCAACAGGTCTTGTGCCAAAGCACGCGCCTTTTGTTTCTCCCACCCGGAAAGAGGAAATATCAAACGGGAGAGCTGGCGCTGGGTAAGTTTCCAGAGAAAGTAGCTTTGATCCTTGTTCTCATCCTTTCCCCGGTAAAGACACCAACGCCCGGCTTCTTTTTCTACCCGCGCATAGTGACCGGTGGCAACCTTTTCAATTCCCAATCGGTCCGCCTCGCGCAAAAGAGCGGGAATTTTCATGACCCGATTACAGTTCACACAAGGATTGGGCGTCTCTCCCCCGCAAAAGGCGTCCACAAAGGGACGAACCACCTTTTTTTCAAAGCCCTTTCGATCCTCTACCACGGAAAAAGGGATGTCCAGCGCTTGCGCCAAACGGGCAGCCGGTTCAGGATCGCTCTCCGGGCAAAAGGCAAGATATGTCCCGTGCACTCGGTACCCCTGTTCCTTGAGAAGTCGAACGGAAACGGCGCTATCCACGCCGCCAGAAAGACCTACCAAAACGCTTTCCATATTTCCCATCTCCTTTCTGTTACGCCTCTCCCGGATCTGTTTTGGGCTCTTATTTGCTTAATCTACAGATTGGCCTCTTCGGCAAAACGCTGTGCTTCCCGCACCGCCGCCTGATCGCACCGCTCGTTATAGGGGTGCCCGGCGTGACCTCGTATCCAGGTAAACACAACCTGATGTTGTTTCAAAAGAGGAACGAGCCTCTCCCACAAATCCACGTTAGAAACAGGAGAACGGTCCGCCTTTTTCCAGCCCCTCTTCTGCCAAGAATCCAGCCAGCCCTTTTCCACCGCATCCACTACGTATCGAGAATCGCTGACGATCTCCACCCGGCAGGGCTCCCGCAAGGCCTCCAGCGCCAAAATAACAGCCGAAAGCTCCATGCGGTTATTGGTAGTAATCCCCTCTCCGCCGGAAATCTGTTTTTCTCTGTTTTGATACACTAAAATGGCGCAAAACCCGCCGGGCCCCGGATTTCCCGAGCAAGCACCATCGGTATAAACGGTCACTTGTTTCAACGTTCCTTCTCCTTACAGTCGATACGCTATTATACACCTTTTTTTCCCCCTTGCCAATATTTTTTCAAAAACCCGTCTTGCGTTTTCCCTCTTTTCGTTGTACAATGTGTCAAACCTAACCCTGGAGGAACGATATGAAGAAGCTCTCTCTTTGCATCCTCGCCCTTTGCCTGGTCCTCATTTCCGGATGCGGATCATCATCCACAAACAACGTCCCCATTCCAAAAAAAACCTTTTCCAAGAATCTGTTTCAGATTGATCTTACAGAGTCTTTTTTTGAATCCTCTTCTCCCACGGCCTTTGCCGCTTACGATAGCGACGACTTGATCGTCCGGGTCCTCCGCCATGCCTTTTCCGATCTGCAAGGAACCGATCTAACGGGCGATGTGGAAGCGGATGCCTGGGCTCAGGCATACCTTTCGGCAAATCACCCCGGAATAGAGCTGACAAGAAAAGACGGGCTGCTCTTCTTCTCTCTTCCCTCTCAAGAAAACACAGAGGAAGAAGGGCCCCGAAGCCTCTGCTTCTTTTTTAAAGGATCGGACGCGTTCTATCTGGTGATTTTTTCCACAGAAGCTCACCGTTTTCCCGAGCTGGAAAGTTCTATTCTCGACTTTGCTCAAAGCGTTACCGTCGCCTGAAAAAACCTCTATAGAAAAAAGAGCGTGCTTAGCACGCGCTTTTTCTCATTTTGTGGGGATGTATCCCATGGTTTTTCCATACAAATACAATTCGTACCGGTACTGTCGGGACAGATTGGTGTCTCGTATCATGTGATTGAGCGCTTGCAAAATCGCTTTGCGGTCCACCACTTTATAATCCTTTTGCGGGGAATAGGTGGTGTAGCGATCGACGATCTCTTTCAGATAGTCATAAGCGCTTTTTTTCGGCACAATCCCGGTATAGTCACTATCGGAAGAAGAGCCGGAAGACGATCCGGAAGAAGCCGCCTGCTGTTTCAAGGAAAGCTCCTGTTGTTTTAACTGATTTTCCAGTACTCGCTGCTTTTCTGCAGCCTCAAATTCCCGATCACGGTTTATTTGATCTCGGTAAGATTCCATCATGTTATCCCGCCACCTTTCCGCCTCTTCCTGCCCCTTGGCAGAAAGCTCCAGAGCCGCTGAGGACTTCTGGGTCTCAAAGCTGGCCCGATCCTTGTTCTTTTGCGCCGCCAGCGTAGCCAAAGCAGAAGAGCGGGCGGCATTGGAAGAAAGGTGCGCCTGCACTGTTTCTCCAGAACGAACATAGCCGCCGTCAGCCATCTTTTCTAAGGTGTTTTTCAGATCGATCTTTGCTCTTGCCGAAGCCTGATTGGCCGCATCGGCATAATCCCGATCAAGGACTCGTATCTGCTGATCGTACCGAGCGTCGGAAGCTCGGATCAGATTCTCGTACCGGGAATAGATCTGATCGGTCCCCTCTTCCAATCGCTTTAAAATTTCGGATGCTTGATCTCTTGTTGCCATCCATATCCTCCTAACTGATTTTATCGGTGGTCCTTCCCCGGAACTGCGCTCCCACCAGAGAGAAGGGTTGAGAGCCACTCGACGCGATCTTCCATTCTAAAAGCTGAAATCTCCGCTTCAAACAGCGTAGCCGCAAGAGGGACTGATCCTGTCCTCCCCGAACGAAAAAAGTTCTCTCTTCTTCAGGCTCTCCGTTTTGCCTGCGAAAAGACACGGATACCTTGGCCGCATCTCCCGTCATGGAAATTAACGTGAGCCAGTAAAGATTCTTCTCCTGAAAGGGAACTGTGAAAGAGAGGGGCTTTGACCGCCACAGCGTGGGAATTTCTTCCCCGTCGTCAGACTCCCCCTCCACTCGGAAGACGTTTTTTCCTGCTGCAAAATAAAGCCCGTTCTCCGTCTCGCAAAAGCCAAGAACCGGGGGAACTTCGTAGTAGTAAAACAACCCCAAACGGTAATTGTAAACATAAAGATGAGAGCCAAAGCACAAATACAGTTCCGAAGTACCTTTGCGATTGAAAAGGATTGCATGCTCAGCCGTTTCTTTTTGCAAAGCCACATCAATGGGCTGAGAGAACGAAACGGCGTTTCTCTCATCGCGAATGTTGGTAGATACCCAGCGAAACAGGCCGTTTCGACTGAGGGTACAAGGGGTGTTTTCCACCAACAGCGCCTGGCCTTCCGGAACACAGCCACGGTCATCGGAAAGAGGCAGCACGGGAAAGGAGGCAATCAACTTTTCGCTTTCTCCCACCATATACTCCAAGTAAGAATAATAAGCTGCATCTTCCGTGAAAATCAACTGTCGGTCATAGTGCCTCAAAATGGAAGTAATGGGAGAGCCGGATCCAACGAAAGTATATCCCGTTTCCGGAAAATATTCAAAAGAAGGCTCCCCTTCCACAATTCCGCTATGATAGCGCATAGCCGGACTTTCTCGATTTCCGTAAAGAAAAGCTCTGGTGTCGCTGGCGCCGCCAAATCCTACGGCAAAGCGGCAATTTAAGATCCGGTCCGAAACATCCTCTGTATACATTTTCATCAAAACCTCAAGGTTGTCCACGCCCCGAGCGGGAGGGTTGAGAAAAACCAGCGCGCACATGGCCTCATCCCAGTAATACTTGGATGAATCCATCTCGATCCCGTTTTGTTTTACCGAAACGACAGCCTGAATGTTATTAAAGGCCGGATAAAAATTTCGATCTTCCCCGGTGGGAGAAAAACTCTGCCGAATCTGATTGGTAAGGATGTTGGGTTCTTCATAAACCACGCCGTTGCCGGAAGGGGCGGTAGAGATCATCACCAAAGGAATGTGGGGTTCTAAAGGAAGAAGGGCGTTCCCGTCATATTTTTTGATTCCTTCCCCGGTGAGCAAATACACCCCTCGGTAAAAGGGAAAAAATACCACTTTTTCCGAACCCGGGATCTCACCCTCTACGGGAGAAAGATCCTCAAAGCCTTTGGGAGAGGCATACAGAACCTTTCCAACAGCCGCCAGGTAACGGTCCTCTCCCCCCACCTTTCCGCACCAGATCCCGCGTATATCATCCTGTTGAGAAAGAAAAGCGGGAACGTAGCCATCTCTTTTTTTCAAGCCAAACCCATCGGTAATCTTAAAATTCAGCATCTCCGAGCTTTCCCCTTCCGTCAATTCCCGGGCAGGATCCAAGGAAGCATGATAGCCCAAAAATTTTTCCAGCGTCAAGGTAAAATCCTTTGCCAAATTCTTCCCCTCCTTTCAATAGCTCCGGCGAATCTTATGCCGCCGTCCCCGGCGGCAACGGACTCGGAGAGATTCTTTCTCCCGATTGTACTGCTGCAAAAAGAGCTGGCTTCGAGCCGGTTCTTCCTCGTTGATAAGAAGAGAAGCCAGGCCCAAAGGAAGAATCGTTTGCGCGATAGGCTCTGCGCATCCCGTGTCATCCTCCAAGCTCAAAAGTTGGAGCGATTCCCCGTAGGGGGAGTATTCCTCCCCCTTGACAGCCAGATCCAATTCCCGCACATCCCCCAAAAGAAAGTTGATCAAATCCAACGCTCTTTTTTCAAAGGGAAGGGAGTTCTCCCCCGGTTCTTCTCCCAAAAGAGCAAGACTTCTAAAATAGATTTCTCGTGCTAGCATCACGGGGTCTCCTTTCACATTTCTGCAGGAAATGTCTTGTTTTAAGCGTCAGCTCCGGCGCTGGTGTTTTCAACCTCCGCGGCAGGAGTAAGATTGAGGAATACCATTTCCTTGGGATAAATGATCTTAGCCCCGTAAAGGTGCAGTCCCTTCACGGCGTCTCCGTGGCGCAGCTCCGGTTCGTAGGCCTTCACGGCAGACAGCTGCTCAGCAAAGGCGATGGCGCGTCCGGTTCTGGCAATGCAACGATAAGCACCGTTCTCGTCTGCGGCAATGTTGTTGGTAACGTAAATGTCAAAGCCCATGAAAGTGCCGATGTAACCTCTTCCCAGAGCCTCCACGTTATCCGTGGAACGCAAGACCTTAGCCAAAACCAGCTTCTGCTCAATGGCAGGAGGCACTTCCAAAGAGATCTTGGTGGAATTGGGCACGTTGTGTTCCATCAGGATCCGTCTGGCATCGGCAATTACATTGATAACGCTCTGGCTGGTCACCGCCGAGTCAGCCAATGTTTCTACATTGGAATCATTGAGAGAATAAATGTATTTATCTGCCACGTCGGAAAGAGCAGCAGAAGCCTCTTTCATAGCGGCCTGCATCAATCCCTTTTTGGACTGAGCCAGGTCGATGGAATCCAGGAAGAAGTTAAATCCCTTCGCCTGGTCAATGATGAGAGTTCTCTCCGTGTCAGAAAGCACCTCCGCCGCAGGCATGTCCTGATTTTTGGTGTAATCGAACACGGTCACCGGGCCAATTCCGCAAATCTTCACGCGGTCGCCCTCTCCACGAATTTCGCCCTCAAAATCACGAGAGCACAGTTTTACCCCCACGTAGTCCTTTTCCAGTTCCGTGTAAAGAGTTTCGCTCCAAAGGGTAGGAATAAAATTTTGAATTGCCATTGTTTTCTCCTTTCTTTAGTTCCACTTATCCATGGAAGCTAAAATCGCATCATAATTTTTCTTAATTTCACTTCGACTCATCGCTTTCACCGCCTCGGGAGAGAAATATTCCGTCTCTTTCCCGTCATGACGGATCCTGGGAGGCGCTTTTTTCTCGTTTTCTTCATTCACTGCACGGATATGCTCCTCCTCTTTTGCTTTTTGCACGGTAAACAGTGCAAAAGACGCCGCCAGACTTTCACCGTTCTCCACCCGAGCCCAAACCTCTTCCGGAATGTCCTGAGCCTTCACTTCAGGAAACAGGGAATGAAAGAGAGAAATATCTTCTTGCATCCTGGCTCGATCCGCGTCGCCCTGACTGTTCTGAGCGCCAAAGTCTTTTGCCTCTTCCTTTTTCGGTGCAGATTCCGCATCTTCCGGAATCTGTTCCCTATCGTTGCTCTTGGCTTTTTCCTGAGCCAACTCTTCTTGCATCAGCTCATCTTTTTTCTTTTTCATACGTTCCTCCTTAGCAATTTATTTTCAGGCTTTTGCCGGAAAACCAACTTGTACGGCTGCTTCTTCCTCCGCTTGACGTACCTGATCCAATAGCTCTTCCCGTTTTGCCAGATACCCATCCGGTAATCTTTCCAGATACTGCGAGAAGCGAATGATCCCTGCACTAAGCAGCCGATCCAGGGTAGAGACCTGAGCAATCTCGCTCCAGTAACTGGAAGCCCCCACCTGGGCGTTGCAGGAAAAGATGATCTCTTTCATTTCACTGATGGGCAACACGCCGCCTAAAAGTTCACCCTTTTCCCGGAAGAGCATCACCCGACTCTCATCGTAATAGTGAAAAATGAAATCCAGCCAGATCATGCCCAGTCTCTCCACCATAGCGTACAGCGCTTTTCTCTGCAATTCCAAGGGAACCGTGGAACTCTGCTGCAGAGCGATGATGGCGCTGGTGTTATCAGGCGACACGTTGCCAAGAGCGGCATCGGTAGCTCCCATGAGTTCCTTTGTCACGTTCATAGTCATCTGGATCACATCCAAAAATCCGGACTGCACGCTTCCCGGGTCCATGCGCAAGGCAGCGTTTTCCACCGGGCCGTTGACAGCCACCGCCTCACCGATTTCCCCTGTCCACTCGTCAATGAGATTGGCATTGTAGATCACTTTGGAAAAAGACAGATCCATCATGTGCTTCATCACCATAGCAAAAGCCTTGTTGATGTAAAGCTGATTGTCCACCAAAGAAGTTGCTACCGCCTGCCCGTGATAACAGTTTTTCACACTCTCCCAGTTCATCAAAGCCACCGGATAGAGCTGCAGCCCCGTATCCCGCTCCGGAGAGATCACCAGATTCCGACAGCTTTTTCGAAAGCGGACGGTTCCATCCTTCTTATAGAGCTTGATCACAAAGCTGGCCTTGGTCCCAGAAAGCTCCCGCTTACCGAAATCTCCGGACTGCTCCATAAAGTCGTTGTCCGGCAAGATCTTCTCCACCTCTTTTTCCGCGATCCCATTGCGTCTGGCCTCGTCCCGGAGGCTTGTGACCAATTCTCGCCCCGTGAGAAGAATGTATGGTTGTTCTTCTACGTTGGCACTGTTCACGTCCCCAAAAAACACCTGAGTCCCATCAATGAGACTGGTAACGAAATCTCCGGAAAAGCCTTGAGCCGTACGCCGATTGGGGTCCCAGTAAACATAAAGGAACAGGTCCCCTGTCACCGCCGCATCCTGGAGTCCCTGGGTTAGAAGCTGATCGATCTTGTCTTTTTCAAAACGGTAATTGATATAGCGGGTAAGGAGCTGACAGGCATCGTCGATTTTCTTTCGTTTCGCCTTGTCGTAAAGGTATCCCACGCCTTCCGCAGAAAAATGCAAAGACATTTTCTGGCTCATAATGGTGGAAATAAAATAATTGATGACTCGCTTGAACAGATTGAACACCGGTGTGGGCAAATCGCCGGATTCCACACCGTTCCATTGATCACCCCGATAAAAGCGTTCGTTTCGGTTCACCGTGTCGTAAAGGCCGATCTGCCGATTGTACTCTCTCCCTTTTTCCAGCAGGGCGAAATCTTCGGTAACCATGGCCGCTTCGATTTCTTTCATTCTTTTTCCTCCGTCGCTTTTGGTTTGGCCCGATTGTACGGCGCGGCCATACTGACACGCAATGACAAGTTAAAAAAACACGGACCTTTTTTGAAAAAGACCCGTGTTCCAAACCATATTTGAAAGAAAAAAGCCGCTCTCCTTTTCGAAGAGCGGCCAAAAGGTATTATTCTAACTCAAATGCCCCGGTGTAAAGCTGATAGTAGGTGCCCTTAGCACGAATCAGATCTTCATGGGTGCCACGCTCAATGATGTGCCCTTGAGACAGCACCATAATGCAGTCGGCATTCCTAACGGTAGAGAGCCTGTGGGCAATGACAAAGGTGGTCCTGCCATGCATCAGAGCATCCATTCCCTTTTGCACCAAAGCCTCAGTGCGCGTATCGATCGAGGAGGTAGCCTCATCCAAGATCATCACCGGAGGATTCGCTACCGCCGCCCGGGCAATGGCAATGAGCTGACGCTGTCCTTGAGAGATGCTCACCCCGTTTCCGGTAAGCATGGTATCATACCCCTGGGGAAGCCTGGTGATAAAGTCATGGGCGTTGGCAAGCTTGGCCGCCTGGATACACTCCTCATCCGTAGCGAAAAGTTTCCCGTAGCGAATGTTGTCCATCACCGTTCCGGTGAAAAGATTGGTCTCCTGGAGAACGATCCCCAAGCTTCGCCGCAGGTCCGGCTTTTTGATTTTGTTGATGTTAATGCCGTCGTAACGGATCTTTCCGTCAGCAATGTCGTAAAACCGGTTGATGAGGTTGGTGATGGTGGTTTTTCCCGCACCGGTCGCGCCAACAAAAGCCACCTTCTGTCCGGACTTTGCGTAAAGAGATACCTGGTGGAGCACCGTCTTATCCGGCACGTATCCGAAATCCACGTTTTCCATGGTGATCTCTCCCCGAAGCTGGGTATAGGTGACGCTGCCGTCCGCCTGGTGAGGATGCCGCCAGGCCCAAAGTCCCGTTTGCTCCCGGCTTTCCGTAATGGTTCCGTCCTTTTCGATCTTGGCGTTGACTAAGGTCACGTACCCTTCGTCCACCTCTTTTTCTTCATCCATCAGGTCAAAAATCCGCTCTGCACCGGCCAGCGCCATAACGATGGCATTGATCTGGTTACTCACATGACCGATGGGCTGATTAAAACTGCGGGAAAGAAGCAGGAAGGTCACCAAACCGCCGATGGTCAAAAGACTTTGTTGGGAGACGATTGCCACAATCCCCCCCACAATGGCTAAGATCCCATACTGCAGATAACCCAGGTTGTTATTCACAGGGCCCATAGCATTGGAATAAGCCCCGGCTTTCAATGCATTGATGCGAAGGGCATCGTTTTTCTTATCAAATTCTTCTTTACAGACTTCTTCGTGGCAGAAAACCTTCACCACTCTCTGTCCGCTGATCATCTCTTCCACATATCCGTTCACATCACCCAAAGCTCTCTGCTGACCGATAAAGAACGTAGCGGACTTTCCGGTAACAAATTTGGTGACAAATAAGATACCGCAAACGGTAACAACGATCACCCCGGTAAGGATGGGAGAGGTAACGAGCATTGCCACAAACACGACCACAATGGTGGTTACCGAAGAAATACACTGCGGGATCGCCTGGGAGATCATCTGCCGCAGGGTATCGATGTCGTTGGTGTATCGGCTCATCAGATCTCCGGCTGTGTGCGTATCAAAATAGCGAATCGGTAGCGTCTGCATGTGACTGAACATAGCGTCCCGAATGGTCTTTTGTGTTCCCTGCCCCACCTTGACCATCAAATAATTATACAGAAAAGCAGAGACCATTCCTACCAAATAAACGCAAGCCATAATGAGCAAAAAGCGAATCAACGGCCCAAAATCGGGAGAAGCCTGTCCCAAGAGAGGGGTAATAACTTGGTCGATCAAATACTCCAAGGATTTGCTGCTGGCCACCTGAGCTACCGAGGCCAAAAGAATACAGATCACCACCACGACCATGGTGGCTCGATAAGCCTTCATGTAGGAAAGGAGCCGCAAAATCGTTTTTTTCGGATTTTTGGCTTTGCGGCCATCGCCGCGCATACGGATGGGAGGCATTATTCTTTACCTCCTTTCGTCTGAGATTGGTAGACTTCTTGATAAATGGGAGAAGTAGAAAGAAGCTGCTCATGTGTTCCCATAGCAGCAATCTTTCCGCCGTCCAAGACCAAGATCAGATCCGCATCCTGAACGGAAGCCACTCTTTGTGCAATGATGATCTTGGTGGTGCCGGGGAGATGCTCACGAAAGGCCTTGCGGATCATCGCATCCGTGTGGGTGTCCACCGCAGAGGTAGAGTCGTCCAAAATCAAAATTTTCGGTTTTTTCAGAAGTGCCCGAGCGATACAAAGACGCTGCTTCTGTCCACCGGAGACATTGGTTCCCCCTTGCTCAATACGGGTGTCATATCCATCGGGAAAACCGGTAATAAAGTCATGAGCACAGGCAAGAGTACAAGCGCGAACCATCTCTTGGTCGGTGGCATCCGCATTTCCCCAACGAAGGTTTTCTTTGATGGTTCCCGAGAACAGTACGTTCTTTTGCAAAACCATAGCAACCTGATCCCGAAGTGCGTGAATGTCGTAATCCCGCACGTCAACGCCGCCGACCAATACCCTGCCTTCCGTGGCATCATACAAACGAGGGATCAGCTGTACCAGAGTCGATTTGGAGGATCCGGTCCCCCCCAGGATTCCCACGGTCTGACCGGAGGAAATTTGAAGATCGATCTTGTCCAAAACGTTACGGTCTGCCGTCTTGGAATAACGAAAAGATACGTTCTGGAAAGTGATGGAGCCATCGGCCACCGTTTCCACCGGATTTTCAGGATTTTTCAAATCCGGCTCTTCCACAAGGATCTCATAAGTGCGGCGAAGGGGAGCACGGCTCATTGTGATCATAACAAAAACCATGCTCAGCATCATCAGCCCGCTAAGGATCTGAGTGGTGTAAGTAAACATGGAGCTCAGCTGCCCCACCGTAAGGCCGTCAGCGATCACAGTCCCATTCCCGGACTGGACCACCATCGTAGCTCCCAGGTAGGAAATCACCAAAATACAGACGTATACCGCCAATTGCATCAAAGGATTGTTAAAGGCCATAATGTGCTCCGCCTTAACAAAATCCTGGAAAATGCTTTGAGAAATGGTCGTGAACTTTTCTTTTTCTTTTTCCTCCCGGACAAAGGACTTCACCACACGGATACCGTGAATGTTCTCCTGCACCACGTTGTTGAGTTTGTCATATGTCTTAAACACTCTCTCAAAAACGGAGTGGACCAAGCGGATGAGAGTCAAAAGCCCTATCCCCAAAATAGGAAGTACCACGCAGTATACCAAACACAGCCTCGGACTCACCTGATAGGCTTTGTAACTAGCCAAAATCAGCATCATCGGACAGCGGATGGCCATGCGAATGGTCATCTGAAAAGCCATCTGCAAATTGGCGGTATCGGTAGTCAAGCGAGTAACAATACTGGAAGTAGAAAACTTATCGATATTGGAAAAGTCAAAACTCTGCACCCGGTGATACATATCATGGCGCAAATTTCTGGCAAATCCGCTTCCGGCATTCGCGGCAAAAAAGGCGGAAAGCACACCAAAGCTTAAGGATAAAAGCGCATACAAAACCAGCCAGCCGCACTGGACGAGCACCTGAGACATATTGCCCACTCGCACGCCCTGGTCAATAAGCTTTGCCATCACAGAGGGGATCTGTACCTCCATGGACACCTCCCCCATCATACAAAGGGGGCTCATAATCGTAGCCGGCCAAAATTCCCGGATGCACTTTGCCAATCGTTTCAGCATCAGGCATTTTCCTCCTTATGTCTTTTTTCTTGATTTTCCACATCTTTGGGCCCACGGCAAACAACGCCCATGTTCTGAATGGCCCGATCCAGCAGTCGGGAGAACGTCTCTCGCTCGGCCTTTGTAAAGTTGTGCGTCATACGCTCGTTGATCTCATCCATGGCCGCGTGCATATGGTCGTGACAAGCCTCTCCCTTGGGAAGGGTCTCAATTCGTTTACAGCGACGGTCCTGAGGGTCCGTGCGAAAGGCAATGAATCCCTTCTTTTCCAGTCGGCTCAAGATCCCGGAGGCAGAAGCGTGGCTCAAATGAAAGGCTTTTTCAAAATCGCCAGCCATAGGCGGGGTGACCTGATGAAAAAGAAAACCCATGGCACAGCCCTGAGAAGAAGTCAATTCCATTTGGGATAACGCCTCGTTCATCGCCTGCTCGGTGGCCAGATGCAAATGACGGATGCGGTGGGTATTTTTTAATTTCAAAAAAGTCCCCTCCTTGAATTTATGTCGCATGTTACCTAATTTTACCACATCCCCCGGTCAAATACAAGGAGAAGGAAAAAGTTTACATTTCCGAAAAATCTTTATTCCCCACCGGCGCGCCTCCAAGTCGGATCGTAGCCATGTCGTTCTGTGA
>JAZOQB010000030.1:0-28613 GCA_045655865.1 Eubacteriales bacterium | reverse complement strand
GGCGGTTTGCTCGGTCAGTCTCAGAACGAGACCGTTGAGAACAATACCGTGAAGAACGTAACCGTTAAGAGTACACTTGATCTTCCCGCTGACGCTTCCTCCAATGAGGTTCGTAGCGCAGAGGTTGCTGCCCGTAGCGCTTTTGGTAACACCACGATCGGTGCTAACACTATTGAGAATGTTACGCTGATTGATGTTGCTCATGTTGCCGACACTGCAGAGCTGCAGGCTGCTATTAACAGCGGTGCTACCGAAATCGCGCTTGGCGCAGGTGAATTTACCGCTGATCTCTATGTTGTTCCCGCAAATAGAGAGCTGACTATTACCGGTCAGGGCGCAGCTACAAAGCTGAACTTCAGCAAGGGGCAGGTTCGTCTTGAACTTTTTGATTCGCTGACGATCAGCAATTGCACCATTGGAAGAATGGTCGACAAGAGCTGGGGTCAGCTGGTGTTCGGTTCCTCCACGGTAGCTGACGGTGTTTACACCATTTCCAACTGCACCTTCAACGGTGTAGGTACTCAGGGTATTTACATCAATCAAAATGTTGCCGCAACCTTCAATATTGAGAATTGTACCTTCAACGGTGACTTCGGTGGCGAAGGCGCCATCACCATCCAGGACAATAATGTTGCTGGCCTCACGGTTAATGTAACTGGCTGTAGTTTCAATAATATTCCTGCAACCAGCCACGAAATCGCTGTTCTCTTCGATTCCACGAATGCGTGGACGTTGAACGCAGAAGGCGTTAATGTGTGGTATCGTGACAAGTAAGTTTTAATTTCCCTGCCCACCCGACCCCTTCGGGGGTTGGGCGGCAAGCAGAGGGTATAAACTCTGCGTTATATCTTCTGCTTGCCGTGTGAAAACTTAAAACCCCGAAAGGAGGACACCCAGTTGGGCAAGATCAAGATAAAAATATTCGTTGTTGCTCTTGTTGCGGCAATGATGGCATTTATCAGCACCACAACCATTGCATATTACCAGACCGTCGGAAAAGCCACCAACGTCGTGACCTCCGGTAATATCAAGTTTATCATTCACGAAATGACCGATCAGGGCAAGGAGTTTCCGAAAGAGGGCGTGTATATCGTTCCCGGCAGTCGAGTGTCAAAACGGGTCAGCATTGAGAACGATTGTGAGCACCCTTTCTATCTACGTGTCAAAATGGTGTATGGTGTGGATGCACAGGAGCTTTCCGCTGAAGATTGCTTCAAACTTGAAATCGATGGAACCTATTGGGAGCTTCACGATGGATGGTATTACTACAAGGGTATTGTAAATCCCGGTGAAACAACACCCAATGTTTTCAGTCACGTAGAAATTGTCGGTTCCAAGGTTGATAACAGTTATATCGGAAAAACCCTTACCTTGACGGTAAAGGCGCAAGCCGTACAGAGCGAAAATAACCCCATTACCGACGATAACACCTATACCGCCTCCGGTTGGCCCGCAGAATAAGGAGGATGTGTAGATGAAGAAGATAATTGCATTATTAATCGTCCTTGTTCTCGTCCTTTCCTCTGTTTTGCCTGCATATGCGGCAGACGGTAAGGTAACCTACAGCGGAAACGCAGGAAACTTTGTGTTGGAGCCCGGTAGCGATCGTTCGCTGACCGATCTGTTTCCGAATTTCAAGGGAGTTATGCCCGGAGATACCTTAACACAGAAAATCACTGTTAAAAATGATGCCAATCACAAGGTTAAGGTAAAGATCTATATTCGCTCTCTCGGAGCGCATGAGGATTCCAAGAAATTTCTCTCGCGGCTCAGATTGAAGGTCGCCAAGAGCGAAGATAACGAAATGGCGTATATGTTTGATGCCGCTGCCAGTGAGACTGCCCAACTGACGGATTGGGTATGTCTCGGTATGCTCTATTCCGGCGGCGAGGTCAACTTGGATGTGATCTTGGACGTTCCTGTAGAGCTGCCTAATGAATATCAAAACAAGATCGGATATCTTGATTGGGAATTTATGGTTGAAGAATTTCCCGTAGAGCTGGACGATCCAAAAGCACCCCAGACTGGAGATAACTCCCACATTGGATTTTGGTTTACAATTATGCTCTGTTCAGGAGCAATGTTAATTATTCTTTTAGTATGGCGTAAAAAGGATAAGGAGAACATCGATGACGCCGTGAAACGCTAATAAGGAGGAATAAGGCGTGAAGTCCCAAGCAAAGAAAAGAATATACAAACAAATAGCCTTAGCCCTCAGCCTGAGCGCCTTGATTGTCTGGTGCATTCTCGGCACAGGTGTATCGTTGGCGTGGTTTACCGATACCTCTCCTAAACTCAAAAATATTTTCCATTTTGCTGAATTTGACTTGGAAGTGTCCCATCGCCTAACCGATGGAACATGGGAACTGATTGACGGTAAAACCGATATTTTTGATAAAGAAGCTCTATACGAACCCGGCTATGTGCAGGTCGTGCATCTAAAAGTGGAAAACAAAGGAACGATTCCTTTTAAGTTTTCAACGGCAGTTAACGTAAACGGCTGCATCGTTGCAACCAACGTGTTCGGGCAAGAGTTTATGCTGCAGGATTACCTGAAATTCGGTATTACTACCGCCGACAGCGAAGATGAAATGAAGAATAGTGTCCCCAACCGTGAAAAAGCGGTGGAGATCGCAAATATGCCCCTGCATAACTATGCTACCGAAACCGCAGAATTAGCCCCCGGTGCAACGAAGTATATCGCACTGATCGTTCGTATGCCCGAAGAGGTCGGCAATGTTGCCAACTACCGTGGCGAAACCCTACCGGAGGTCGATCTTGGCATTACAGTCAAGGCAGACCAAATCAAGAAAAACTAACTATCAAACATCAATTTTTGAAAGGAGGATGATGGTGTGAGAGAACTTTATAACGAGTTTTTCTACATCCCAAAGCATGGAAAAATACGTGAAAAAGTAATGCTTGCTCGTGTTGCCACGACCGTTGTAATGATTGTCATGTGTTTAGCCGCTATGAGCATTACCGCTTACGCCTATTTTTCACACAATATCACCTCCGGTTCCAACACAATTAAAGCGGCTCATTTTGAGGCGAATGTTTCAATAAAGGATTCAAACAATGATCCCGTTGCTGTTACAAAAGACGGCAGAGTTCAAACTGCGACCTTGGATGCAGGTGAATATACGATAGAACTTACCAGAGGAAACAGTACGGCTAACAAAGGCTTTTGTATTATCACTATCGGTGACAAGACTTACTACACCGATCAGATTGGCGTAGATGCGAAGAAAAACTTGGATGATGCCAGCGTGAAATTTTATCTTTTGTTATCGGCTCCCACAAAAATCGAAGTGCTTTCTCACTGGGGTACATCAATCTATTACGGCTATAAAGATACCGATAGCACTGAAATCTTTATCGATAGTGAAGATAAACTGGATTTGACTACCAAAACAACGAACAAAGAGAGCGATCAGTCGGGAGAAAAAACAGGCGCTCCATCAAAAAACACAACAACCGGTACAGAATTATCCTCTACGCAAACATCAGAGAGTAAAACCACTCCTTCAACCGAAACAACGACACCTTCTGAGACTACCACTCCGGAAACGACGGCACCTTCTGAGACTACCACTCCGGAAACGACGGGAACAAGTGAGCCTATTGGTAATATGGAGCCGAGCAGTACCACGGAGTCCTCTGTTCCGGCAAATACCACTAAGCCTTCTCAATCTGAGCAGACAGATACCACGGAGAGCAAAGAAACCAAACTTTCCGAAGAAAACACAGGTAGAACTGAAAAAGAGGAAAGCAAATATAATGAAGAATAAAATACTGGCAAAAATTGCTCGGTTTTTCAAACCGGCTCCTTCCGATTTCCGCTGTCATAACGATGTCAACGATGTAAAAAGCGTTCCTATAACCGAAGAATTTGAGCGCTGTGTTGTATGCGGAGAATTGACCGGCATTCCTATTTCTATGCCGGTTGATTGGCGAGAAAATTATGAAATTGGTTTCGGTCAAATTTGTGCTGAGTGCGCAAAGAAACAGCGTGAAGTAGTGGGGTGGGGAAATACCATATCCTACGAACAGAGCCGCAAGCTGTAGAGCAAAGCAGAAGAGAAAGCAAATAATTAACCGATAGCACTCTGGTAAAACAGGGTGCTATCGGTATTATAGGTTGCAATTTTGGTCAAAAATTGTATAATAAAGGTGCATTTAAAAAGGACCCGTTTACCAAAGGGAAAATACATAACATTGGAATTTATGAAAAGGAAATAGATATCGGCATGGAAGAGAAAAAGTGGATCGCGGGGTTTCTTCATTATCGAACCGATTTGGGGGATGGTATGCGAAGCGGTGTTTTCTTTGGAGATTGTCCCGGCACTTGCTCTCGGGTCTGTTCTTCTTTTTCTTTTTTGAAAGAGCATGATTTCGGGGAAGATACTAAAGAATCCAGGTTTTATTCCGCAAGCGAGTTGATCGCCTATCTTTTGGAAGAAAAGACGCTGTGCAGTACCAAAGAGCTTGGAATCTCTTTTTTGGGAAAAGAGCCCATGGAAGATCCCGTGTTTTGCCGTAGGGTGGGATGGGAATTGAAGAAAGCGGGAATGAATCTTCAAATTTTCACCTGCGGTACCACATCACCAACCGCTTTTGATATGCTTTTCGGAGTCTGTGACCTGTTTGTGATCAATCTCTTTTCTCTCCTTCCCAAAGTTCACCGGCCCTTTCCCGATTTTAAAAGGGAACAGGTGATGGAAAATATTTCATATTTGGACCGCAAAGCGTTTCCGTATCGTCTTCGAATTCCGGTATTATCCGGAGTCAATGAAAAAGAAGCCTCCCCTTTGGCATGTTTTGCTTCCAATTTAAAACATGTAAAAAGCGTCATACTGGATTTTACTCATTCCGGTCTTGATTCCGATGCAATTTTAAGCTATCGTTTGGCTTTTTTGGAACGCGGCGTTTTCTTATACTAACAAAAAAAGGCGGCAAAGGATTCTCCTTTGCCGCCTGCCTTACATTAAACCGAAGCTGATATTGATAGCTTCATTGACTTTTTCCATCGTCTCCGCTTTTAAGTGGCCCATTTTTTCTTTGAGCCTTTTCTTATCAATGGTACGTATCTGTTCCAAAAGAATGACCGAGTTTTTTTGCAAACCGTTTTGGTCTGCATACACTTCTATGTGGGTGGGCAGCCTTGCTTTGGAAGTGCGGCTGGTGATGGCCGCGGCAATGACGGTGGGGCTGTGTTTGTTGCCCACATCGTTTTGCACAATGACCACCGGCCGGATTCCTCCTTGCTCGGATCCTACCACAGGACTGAGGTCCGCATAATAAATGTCTCCTCTTTTAACCGTCAATTTTCTCACTCCAAACGCATATTCATTTTCCGTTTGATATTATTGTTGTCATGCGTTTTTGCTTTTATTCCGTTTGCTATATTTTATGCTACAGAGAAAAAATATTTACGCCTTATAAGCAAAGTTGATCTCCAAAAAATGCCCTTCCCATTGTGCTTTGATACAAACGGGCGTATGTGTGGCGGAATTGATCCAAAAATGAACCGTAAAGTCATCGTCGGAAAATTCATATCGTGTACAGTCTTGCTCTCGAATTGAGTCATTTTCTACCTCGGTCTGGGACTTGGTGCGGATCTGTTCGATTACCTCCCACAAACGCGCAGTTGCCGGGATGATCTGATCGCTTTCCCAGGTAATGTTCTGAAAGTGAACGGTACACAGCCCTTTTTTTGTCACCTCTTCCATCCCAAAAAGAGGAGAATTTGGGTCGGAGTGGAGAAAGCGGAGTGCGCCGTTTTCCTCGAAGGAAAGGAGACCTTTGGTTTCAAATGAATCAACTTTTAATCCCACGGTGTACTCTTTTCCTGGCGAAAAGAGTACAGGATCCGCTTTTTCGTTAGCTTTTTGGCACCCGGCAAAAGAAAAAACACAAATCATCATAAGAACGACAAAGATCCGCTGGGGCATCGTTTTCACAAGGTTCTCCTTTCATTGACAAAATGATAACGTTTTGGTACAATAAACACTGGTATATCCTATGCGGGAAAGGAGCTTTTATGACTACCCCCAGAAGCGAATGGAAGTTTTATCTCCATACCGCCCATGCCCTTCTCCTTCAATCACGCTTTGGTGCGGTGATGACAAAAGACCCCTATACCCAGCAAGATGGATCTTATCAGATCCGGAGCTTGTATTTTGATGATTTTGAAAGCACTTCTTATTGGGATAAGATCGACGGGCTGGAAAAAAGAGCAAAATTTCGGCTCCGTTTTTATAACGGAAATGATGCGTTTGTTCGTTTGGAAAAGAAAGAGAAGATCGGAAATAAAAACCGGAAAGAAACTCTTGTCATCTCTCCTCAGTTGGCAGAGAAATTGGCTGAAGGCATTCCGGTTGAGGATCCGAATGCGCCGGCTTTGGTCCGGGAATTGTCCACGAAATTTCATTATCGCAAGTTTCGCCCCAAGTTTTTTGTGGATTACACCAGAAGGGCTTTTTTGTTTTCACCGGGAAATATACGCTTCACTCTCGATTCCGAGCTTTACGTTGCGCCGTTTCGTTCATCACTCTTTGAAACGAGCTCTTTAAAGATCCCCGTTCTTGCCCCATCGCAGAACATTTTAGAGGTTAAATTTGACTTGTTTCTCGCATCTCACCTCTCTGCACTTCTCGATGATATTCCCCTTGTGCGTTGTTCCGTATCGAAGTTTGCTCTATGCTATGAGAAGCTGTTTTAAGGAGAATTTATATGAATATTGTTTTTGATTTTTTCAAAACTACGTTTGAACATGAATTCCAGACGACAATGACCCTGGATCGGATCGCATCGGGGCTTTTGGTTTCTTTTTTTGTGTCCGCTTTTTTGGTTTTTGTCTATCGTATTACCTACCAGGGAGTTGCCTTTAGTCGTGGATTTTGCTTTTCCCTGGTGCTTCTCTCCATGGTCACCAGTGTTGCTATTATGACAGTTACGACAAATCTTACCTTATCCCTGGGCATGGTAGGCGCCCTTTCTATCATTCGTTTTCGCACCGCGGTGAAAGACCCATTGGATATTGTCTTTATGTTTTGGGCCATTACGGTTGGGATCATGGCTGGCGCAGGACTGATTTACATCACGCTGATTACCAACATTTCTCTGGCCGCTCTGTTACTCCTTTTGTTTTTTGCTACCCGTCGCTTTAAAAGTTCTCCTTACCTTCTGGCGGTACGCTATCAGCAAGAGAAAACGGAAAATGTGGAAACCGTACTGGAAAGTTTGCGATGCCGGGTTAAATCTAAAACGGTTACAGAGGGGATCTGCGAGCTTTGGCTGGAAGTCAAATTGACTCCCCAAACCTTATCATTGGTTGACGCGCTCTCTCAAGTGGATGGGGTTTTGAGTGCCAGCGCCGTAAGCTTTCGTGGAGAAACGGCCCAGTAAACGGTACAAAATATCAAGAAATAATCCAGTTTTATTGGCTACCGTACAATGAAGATTTTGCAGTGCGGTAGCCTTTATATAATAAAAAACGCCATGCATTTTTGCATGGCGTTTTTGTTTTGCGGTAGAATTACTTTTTATTTGTTCTCTGTGCCTGAACTTCAGATAAAGTACAAACGGAAAAGTAAAGGAAAATAAAGTGGCAGATCGCGTTGGAACAAGTAAGCGTCATCACAGCCTTAACGATATAAAGGAAGCTTCCTCGCGCTAAAAGCCAAGCAATCAGGGTAACGGCAAAAATTGCTGCATGGATCCAAATGACCTTGACGTTGATCTTCCCAAGTTTCGGTAGGGCAGAGGCGGAGATCTGTTTGTTTTCCTTCAGAGCTTTGCCAACGGGTGTGACGCTACAAATGGAAAGCACAACGGAAAGCACAAGACCGATCACCATTGTGATCAAGGTGGCAAGGTTTAGCATAAAGATGCTGTTCAATATTGCGGTGAGCAGTACCGCAATATTTGCAATGAGAGCAAAAATGGCAAAGATTCCGGCGGTTCTGCCTTTCAAGAGAAGTACTGCGCAAGCTGCGGCAAACAAAATAGCAAGGGACACAAGGACAAGCGTGAGAGACAGACCGGAAATCGTGGCCGGAGTTTCTTCGATCTTTTCAATGACTACATTGGCAGGAAGGGAACCGTGTTTGATGATGGAAACCAGTCTTGCCCCGTCTTCATAGCTGCCAACTTGGAAGTTGACAGAGTTTTTTGCGCTGGTGCTGCTAAGCTGGGAGTAAGCGGCCAGTCCGCCGTCCAGCATCAGATAGATGTAGGCAGAAGTAACGCTGTAGGAGGCAGTTTTGGCGGCAAATTTCTTGGCACCTTCCTCTGTAAGCTTCAAGGAAACTTGATAATAACCGGAGGCGTTGGTAGAAAGGGTAACGTCTTCGATCATGGAGGCATCGCAAAGTGACTCGTTCATAGAAGAACCGGATACCGACCAAACACCGGGAATGGCGGCTTGGGAGATGACGCTATCAATGTATGCTTTTTGCGCAAGATCGACCCGAACCAGATTGTTTTCAACGCTTGTGCGGGTATCGGAGTAGCCCAGGGCTAAGAAACGTTCTTTTAAGATCTGCGCGGTCAGATTGAGATTAGCCTCAGTTAAAAGCTGGGAGGCATCTTCCTCAAAGGTAAGATAAATCGCGCTGCCGCCTCCAAACTGATGATTGGTAAACAAGGCATTTTCTTGGATCAGACCGGGACTGTCATAGAAGCTGACGCCCAAGATGGGAACAATAACCACACAAAGAAGCAGAAGTCCGATGGTCAAAAATTTCAAAACATTTTTACACATCATAAATCAATAACCTTTCCGTAATTTAAAGGTAATAATAAAATCTTCTTTCAACATTATAAATGTTATGGAAACAAATGTCAATTTGGCAAAAAACTATTTGCTAAGGATCTTTTCCAAAGCTGCCATTTTTGCACAAACGGTAATGTACTTGGCAATGGGAGCTACGTTCTCCGGTGCTACGTTGCTGGGAGCGATACGGAGATTTTCGTCTTTCGGGTCCTTGCAGTAAGGGAACGTGGCGCCTACGTTGGTGAGGGTAACGCCCGCTTCGTGAGCCAGGTCCCAAGTGCGCTTTGCCGTTCCTTCCATTACGTCCAAACTAATGAAGTACCCACCTCTTGGGCTGTGCCAGGTGGCAATGCCGGTATCCGCAAATTCGTTTTTGAAGGTGTTGAGTACGGCTTCGAACTTGGGGCGGAGAATCTCGGCGTGTTTCTTCATCACGTCTTTTACGCCCTGGGCGTTTTGGAAATATCGATAGTGGCGGAGCTGATTGACCTTGTCGTACCCCAGTCCTTCCAGAGCCAGCATTTTGCTAAGCCATTGGATATTCTTTTTAGAAGAAGCGACAAAACAAACGCCGCCGCCGGCCAGCGTGATTTTGGAGGTAGAGCAAAACTCAAACACCAGATCTTCGTTCCCGTGTTTTTTTGCTTCATCGTGGAGATTCAAAAGGAAATCGGTCTCGTCGTACAAATCATGTAGCAGGTAGGCGTTGTCCCAGAAGATTCTAAAGTCCTTCGCTTTGGGCTTAAGAGCGGCAAAGCGTCGAACTGTTTCATCGCTAAAGGTAATTCCCGTGGGATTAGAGTATTTGGGAACACACCAGATTCCCTTAATGGTCTCGTCCTGGGCACAAAGGGTTTCGATCATATCCATATCGGGACCGGTGGAGAGCATGGGGACAGTGATCATCTCAATGCCCAAGTGCTGACAAATGGAGAAGTGACGATCATAACCGGGTGCCGGACAGAGGAAACGGATCTTGTCATACTTGCCCCAGGGCTTTTCGGATTCATCAAAGCCGATGGCCATGGCGTCCACAATGATGTTGTACATCATGTTAAGGGATGAGTTTCCGCCGGTGAAAATTTCATCGGTGTCCACTCCCATGATTTCAGCGAAAATTTCTTTCAACTCCGGGATTCCAGAGGGAAGCCCGTAATTTCTTACGTCAAAACCGTCAACGTTTTTGCAGTCCTGCGGGGAAGAAAGAATATTCATTAAATCCCAGCTAAGGTCTAATTGTCTGACCTCCGGTTTTCCGCGGGACATATCCAGTTTTAAATTTTGATCTTTGATGTTTTGCCAGGTGCTTTTTACCTTTTCGTATTCGGTTTTTAATTCTTGTTGGTTCATGCTAAGGTAGTTCATGTTGTCACCTCAAAAATCTGCGTTGCCGACGGTGCGGGGGAAGGCCTCCACATCGCGGATGTTAGAAATGCCGGTCAAATACATCACAAGGCGTTCAAAGCCCAGGCCGAAACCGGAGTGAGTCACACCGCCGTATTTTCTCAAGTCAAGATACCAACGGTAAGCATCGGTAGTCATACCCAGTTCCGTGATTCGCTTTTCTAGCAGGTCCAAGCGTTCCTCTCTCTGGCTGCCACCCACCAATTCGCCAACACCGGGGACCAGCATATCCATAGCGGCCACCGTTTTGTTGTCATCGTTCAGGCGCATGTAGAACGCTTTGATCTCTTTGGGCCAGTCTGTAACGAAAATAGGCTTTTGAAAGGCCACTTCCGTCAAATACCGTTCGTGTTCTGTCTGAAGGTCCTCGCCCCAAGCGATGGGGTATTCAAACTTCTGACCGCTCTTTAATAGAATATCAATTGCCTCGGAATAGGTTACATGTCCGAAATCCGCTTGAAGGAGCTTTGTCAGACGCTCGATCAGGCCCTTGTCCACAAAAGTGTTGAAAAAGTTCATATCCTGCGGGCAGGTTTCCAAAACATAGCGGATGACGTATTTTACCATGGCCTCTGCCACTTCCATATCGTCTTCCAGATCGGCAAACGCCATTTCCGGCTCGATCATCCAAAATTCCGCGGCGTGGCGGGGAGTATTGGAATTTTCAGCACGGAAGGTTGGGCCAAAGGTATAAACGTCGGAAAAAGCCAGAGCAAAACATTCTGCGTTTAGCTGACCGGATACCGTGAGGTTGGTGCTTTTGCCAAAGAAGTCCTTGGAGAAATCTACCGTTCCGTCATCCTTCTTGGGAAGATTGTCAAGATCCAGCGTGGTTACCCGGAACATTTCGCCCGCACCTTCGCAGTCGCTGGCAGTGATCAAAGGAGTATTTACATAGGTAAATCCACGCTCCTGGAAGAACTTGTGGATGGCAAACGCGGCGGCAGAACGCACGCGAAATACTGCGTTAAAGGTGTTGGCTCTGGGTCGAAGGTGAGCGATGGTTCTGAGAAAGTCCAAAGAATGACGCTTTTTTTGCAAGGGATAATCAGGAGTGGAATGTCCCTCAATGAAAATTTCGTCGGCATTCAGCTCAAAGGGCTGCTTTGCCTCCGGGGTCAAAAGAAAGGTTCCGCGGATCTTTAAAGCCGCGCCAATATTGCACTTTGCAATCTCCTTGAAATTGGATACCTTTTCATTTTCAAAAACGATCTGTAGTCCCTTGTGGCAACTTCCGTCGTGGATCTCAATAAAACCGAACTGATTGCTGGCACGCAAAGTTCGAATCCAACCGGTCACAGTAATCTTCTTTTGAACGTATATATCCGCGTTTTGATACAACGTTGCAATGCGGATCCTTTTTTCGTACATATTATCTCCCTCTCTTTCCTGGGGTTATGGATCAAAATTCATACTATTATAGTATATTTTTCCTTAGAATTCAATAGCAATGAGCTATTTTTATTGGAAAATAAAGAAAAATCGTCATTAGAGAAACAAATACACCGCCGCATAGAGCGGCGGTGCTAAAATTTGATATTTGATTTTTACATTCATCCTCTTACACTTTGAAGATTTTAAAGACCTTTTTTCCGATTTTGTAGATCGGGCCCTCCAGTTTTTTCTTCACGTTTTGAAGTTCTGCCGGAATATCGATTTGTTGAGGACAGTGTTTTTTGCATTTACCGCAGTTAATACAATTGGAGGCACCGGAGGATTTTTTTCGAAGAGACGTGCACATGAAATACTCTTTTAGAGCGGTAAACCAACCATCAGAAAAACGGCGGTTATATGCCGCAAAGCACCCTGGAATATCCACGCCCTTGGGGCAGGGAATACAATACCCGCAACCGGTGCAGCCCACCTTCATTTGGGAATTGATGGCCTTGATCACGCCTTTTAGCATTTCCTCGTCTTCCAAGGATAGCGCTCCCACACAGGCGGAGGAGGCGGTGTTTATATTGTCGGAAACCATCTCTTCGGAGTTCATGCCGGACAGTACGCAGGTGACCTCTTTCTGATTCCAAAGCCAGCGAAAGGCCCACTGTGCCGGCGTAAAGTGTTTCGAATGCGAGGCAAAGATTTGCTTTGCACGGTCCGGAAGATTGTTGACCAGTCTTCCACCTCTGAGAGGCTCCATGATCATAACGGGAAGTCCTTTTTGACTCGCATACACAAGACCCCTTTTTCCTGCTTGAGTATGTTCGTCCATGTAATTGTACTGGATCATGCAGAAATCCCAGTCATAGCAGTCTATCAGCTTGCAGAACATCTCGGATCCGCCGTGATAGGAGAAGCCGACCTGGCGGATGGCACCCGTCTTCTTTTTCTCTTCTAGCCATTCCAGAATTCCAAGCTCTTTGAGCCTTTCCCAGGTGCCGACGTCGGAAAGCATGTGCATCAGGTAATAGTCGATATAGCCGGTGCGCAGACGGGAAAGCTCCTCGGAAAAGTATTTGTCAAGATCCCCCCTTGTTTTCAGGAGGTAGTGAGGAAGCTTTGTGGCAATATGAATCTTTTCGCGAATTTTGTTTCGCTCTAAAATTTCACCTAAAGCGGCTTCGCTTCCCGGATAGATGTAGGCAGTGTCGAAGTAATTGACACCGCCGCAGTAGGCTGTCATGATCTGCCTTTCTGCTTTTTCCAGGTCGATCCGGCCACCTGATCGCTTGAATCTCATACAGCCGTAGCCGAGAATGGAAATATCGTTTCCGTATTTGTCTTTGCGATAGTTCATCTTTTTCTCTCTTTCTGATTTTCCAACGTCTTCTTTTTATTATATACGAATTGAAAATGGTTTTCAAGTAAGATTCCGGTTATCATCAGAGTGATAAAAAAATCGCACCTCGTTTGAGGTGCGACTTTTTGTGGCGGAAAGACAGGGATTCGAACCCTGGAGTGGGTATTAGCCACTACACGATTTCCAGTCGTGCGCCTTAGACCAGCTCAGCCATCTTTCCGAATCCGCGAAGGTCTTTCGCGGAACGAATCCTATATTAGCATATGGAAATAAAAAAATCAAGTGTTTTTTTTATTTTTTTCCGAAACGCGGGGATTTTAAGGGTAACGCAAAAAAGTGTAATCTCACAAAAGAGAAATTACTCCTCGTTCTCTCCGGCATCGGCGGGAATCTCCACGGCACGTACCGCCCACTTGAAAATTTTCAGCTTGTTTTTGTCAGAACCGGTCTCAATGGTGATAATGTCGTCCTTAATTTTCACAATACGGCCCAAAATACCTCCGTTGGTGGAGATCTCGTCACCGATTTGAAGACCGTTGCGCATTTTCGCGGTTTCTTTCTCTTGCTTTTTCTGAGGACGGTAGATCAAAAAGTAAAAAACAAGGCCGAACATTACCAGCATAATAATCATGGAAAAGCTGCTGGTCGTGGGATTGGTGCCTTCCGCTGCAAACATTGGATAGTATGTCATAAGAATACTCCTTTCAAGATTCTTCTGATATGATAGCATATTCTGTTAAAATTTTCAATGCTTTCTTATAATTTTTACGTTTTTTGTTCCATCTTGCTTTCTCTTATTTCTTTTGGTATAATCGTTAAGAGAAAATGATAAAGTCGGATGGGAGAAGATATGGTAATTTTAGGAATCGATTTTGGAGATAAACGAATGGGCGTTGCCATTTGTGATCGCGAGGAACGCCTGGCGGTTAGTATAGAAACGATTCAGGTCAAAGGCGCTCGAAGTGCTGCGGAGCTTGCCGCAAAAACGGCACGGGAGAGAGGGGCGGAGAAGATCGTTGTTGGAATGCCGGAGAGGGCCGGTGGCTATCGTGGGGAGCGCTGCGAAAAAACGCAGGTCTTTCTCGATTTTTTGCGCGAGGAGATTTCTGTTCCTGTTGAGACTTTCGATGAGCGATTTACCACGGTTCAGGCCCATACTCTTCTATACGAAGCAGGTCGAGGCGGAAGAAAGCACGGATCGGTGGTAGATGCGCTTTCCGCCCAGCTAATTTTGCAATCTTACTTGGATCACATTCACAATTCCTGATATGAGAAAAAAGAGGCGTCACTGACGCCTCTTTTTTTGTTTGTAAATTAGTTTTCGCCTTTTTGCATTTTGTTTAAAATGCGAAGGGAAGCATCGGTAAGCTCTTGGGCGCCGTTGGGGCCAAAAGGAGAGTAGTCTCTTTCATAGCCATAGCCCTCATAGGCGATCTCGGTGGGGAAGTAGCCGTAGCTTCCGTTGGTGCGGCAGGTGACCATAGTCATATCCATCGGGGAGGATTTCTTGATGCGAATGCCGATTTCAGAGAAAGGTTCGCCTGGAATCCCGATGAAGCTCAGGTTTCCGATCTGTAGCCCCCATACGGGGATCTCGAAGCGATCGGGACCTTCGAGATTGTTGATGATCCGGTTGGCGCGAAGCAGGGTCATGCCATAGGATTTTAGATCTTCAGGAATGGCATCAAAGGAACCGCACTCCTTTACCGCCTCAACGATGGCTTTGGCAACGGGAATATCTTCCGGCTCGCAAGGATTCTTTTCAATGTTTGCAAAGTCTTTGCCATAGCTGATTCTGGTGTAGGGGATTTCCACCGCCCAGTCATAGATTTTCAGCACCTCACCGGTGATGATTCTTGCCATTCTCTTGACACTGGGCAATCCGACCATCTTTCTTGCCAGTTCTCTCGGGAGCATGCGATTTACGCAGGCAGAATCGCCTTGGGCACCGTTGAGGGTCATCACCTCCACCTGGTCGTCCATGGCGCTTCTCAGGAAATCGCACACGTATCCCGGCCAGTCGGCGCAGTATTTCGTATTTTTGTTATTGCCGCCCAAGCAGTCGGGATGAGTGCCGAAGTTGACCAGAAGGATCTCTTTTCCACCCTCTCTTTCGATTCGGACCAACTGAACAGAGTTGTCCTGGATCCCGTGGGGACCTTCCAGATTCGGATCGCCGGAGAGAGGGTTGGTGCGAAGGGTTCCATCTTTCATTTTGTATCTGCGCAGAAATCCAACGCCTTGGGCCTCGCCCCTAGCAATTTTCATAGAAGTGCAAGGGAGCAAATTTTCAAAAGCGAACTGCGCACAATCATAGAAATGCTGACGGATTCTGCCGTAAACCATCTTCATGTGTGGGTCGTTTGTGGCGTCTTGGTTTGCCACAAACATGGCAGTGTGGGAGTGCGTTGTTGCAATGTAAACCCCATCCTCCTCTAAGTCAAAGCGTTTGGCAATCTCTTGCTTAATGATTTGTGCTTCGTCGTTGGTTACGCCCAGGGCATCACAGTTGAAAAGAATGGCTTTTTTCTCGCCGTCAGAGAAGGCGATGGCTTGCAAATAAAGATCGGTAATAATACCGGTGGACAGACGCGGCTTTGAACCATATCCGGGAATGTGGGTACCCATGGGGGGAGTGATGATTTGGCGATGATACCCGACAAAGAGTTTTCTTGTTTCTTCCATTTTGCCAATCTCCTTATTCTGTGTTTTTCGAAAATCTCGATTTTAAATTTTTTTCATGCGGTTTAAGATGCGAAGAGAAGCGTCGGTGATTTCTTGGGCGGTATTTGGCCCGAAGGGAGAGTAATCCCTTTCGTAACCAAAGCCTTTATAGGTCCCTTCAGTGGGGAAGTAACCGTAGCTTCCGTTGGTGCGGCAGGTGACCATTGTCATATCCATAGGACTTCCGTTTTTGATGCGGATCCCGATTTCCGAGAAAGGTTCGCCGGGAATTCCGATGAAGCTAAGGTTTCCGATCTGAAGTCCCCATACCGGCACTTCGGTCCGGTCGGGTCGATTCAAATTGTTAACGATTCGGTTTGCACGAATCAGGGTCATTCCTTTTGCTTTTAATTCTTCCGGAATGGCGTCGAAGGAACCGGCTTCTTTCACCGCTTTTACGATCTCTTTTGCAAGAGGGATCTCATACGGCTCGCAGGGATTTTTTTCAATGCTGGCAATGTCAGAGCCATAGTCGATTCTGTTGCAGGGGATCTCCGCGGCCCAGTCGTAGATCTTCAACACCTCACCTGCGATGGCACGTGCCATCATTTTGGCGTGAGCGGTTCCTCTGAGAACGTTCTTCTTGGGCTGATAAAAATCGAAATGATTGGAGTCTCCCTGGGCACCGGTAATGGACATGACTTCTACTTGATCTTCCATGGCGCTGCGGAGAAAATCACCTACATAACCGGGCCAGTCGGCGCAATATTTGGTATTGTTTTTGGTGCCGCCTTCGTAGTTGATGGTATCCGGATGCGTACCGAAATTTACCAAGAGGATCTCTTTTCCGCCCTCTCTTTCAATACGGACCAATTGAACAGATTCGTCTTGAATGCCGTCTCGCTCTGCAATGTCATCGCGCCCCCATCCGGGATTGGTACGGAAGGTGCCGTCTTTCATCCGATATCTTCTCATAAAAGCGATGCCTTTGGCCTCTCCGCGAGCGATCTTCATACAGGTGCAGGGCAAAAGATCTTCCAGAGCAAACTGGGCGCAGTCGGAGAAATGCTGCAAGACTCGTCCATAGACCATTTTCATGTGTGGGTCGTTGGTGGCGTCTGGATTGGCGACAAAGAGCGCGGTGTGGGAGTGAGTTGTGGCAATATAGACTCCGTCCTCTTCCAAGCCAAAGCGCTCGGACACTGCTTTTTTAATGACTTGCGCTCCGTCGTTGGTAACGCCTAGCGCATCGCAGTTAAAGAGGATTGCCTTTTTTTCACCATCGGAAAAGGCGACGGCTTGCACGTACAAATCGGTTGAAATTCCGGTGGCAAGTCTTGGTAGGGCGCCGTATCCGGGAATGTTCGTTCCCATGGGAGGCGTAATTACCTGACGATGGTATCCTACGTAGAGTTGTTTGTTTGCTTCTTCCATTGTTAGTTCCTCCTTGTTTTTAGAGAACATTCGCAAAAAAATGAGCATGGATCAAGAAAAATTACCTCTATGCTCATTGTAACATAGAAATATAAGAATGTGTATTAATTAATACTTTTTTTACAGATTATATTTAAATTTTGAAGGTTTGGTGGATTTGTGAATTTTTTTAAAAAAGAATTAACAAATTGGATTTTTTGTGATACAATGAAGTTAGAAAATTGAGGATTGGAGAAAAACACTATGAAGCCTATTTTCAGAAATTCCATGTTTGGCTTTGACAAGGGGGATGTAGCCAGCTTTATCTCAAAGCAAAGCAAAATTTGGGAAAAGAAAGTTTTGGAGGCTGAAGAGAAGGTCCGTCAAATTGAGCAGGATCTTCAAAAAGAAAACAACGCGATCCGGGAAGAAGCTTTGCGAAGAGAAGAGGAACTTCGCCGGGAGATGGAAATTCTGGAAGAAAAGAATCGCTCTTTTCAGGATATGGAAAAAAAGAAGCAGGCGCTTCTGTCCGCATCTGTCGACGCGGCAAAATTGAGAGAAGAGATTTTTAGCGATTATAAGGAGCTTATCGCTTCCGTTGATCAGACCGGGGAGCGGCTTGAAGAAATGAAACAGGAGCACAAACTTCTGCAGGCCCGTGTTGCTAAGGGGGAGATCTATCGTGAGAAGGCCGAAAAATTTGATCAGTTGGCAAGCGCCCTGAGCGGCATGGTAGGTGGCCGGGCAACAGAGGATAGCGCCGAAACTTTCCAAATTGAAGCCGACGATGAAAACGTGAGCAAGCCTCTATCTTTTTCCCATGTTTTTGAAAACTTGAACGCACAGAAACAGGTAGCTCATCGCTTTTTGCAGCACTGCGAAGAGCTTCAAAAACTTCTCGCTCAGCTGAGCCAAGCAGAATGAAGACTGTTCTTGTTACCGGAGGCTCTCGGGGAATCGGCCGAGCTGTGGCACGTCGGTTTGCCGAGAGAGGTTTTTGCGTTGGCATCTGCTATGAAAAAAATAGGGAAGCGGCAGAAGAAATTTTTCTGGAGCTGAATAAGATCACCCAAGTCCACCTTTTTCAGGCGGATTTTTCACAATCCCAGAACGTTGTTTCCCTGGCAAACACCGTTCAGGAAGAAATGGGCTCTATTGATGTGTTGGTGAATAACGCCGGCGTTTCTTCTTACGGTCTTTTTCAAGACACTACCGAAGAAGAATTCGAACGGGTCTTTTCCGTTAATTTCAAAAGTATGTTTTTTCTCACAAAAGCTCTCATTCCGTCAATGATCCAAAACCAAAAAGGAGTTATTGTTAACGTTTCGTCGATTTGGGGACAGACGGGCGGATCGATGGAGGTCCTTTATTCTGCGTCCAAAGCGGCAGTGATTGGTTTTACCAAGGCTTTAGCAAAAGAAGTGGCACCCAGCGGGATCCGTGTGAACTGTATTGCTCCGGGGGTTGTAGATACGGATATGATGGCTCAGTTTTCTTTGTCAGAAAAAGAAGCTTTGGCTGAATCCATTCCTACGGGAAGCTTTTCCGATCCTGACGAAATTGCTCAGTTGGCCCTTTTTTTGTCCCAGGATGGCGCCCGGAACCTTACCGGCCAGGTGATCGGTATCAACGGAGGCATGTATAGCTGAAAAAAGGAAGGCACATTTTGTGCCTTCCTTATCTGTTTTAAAGGTAGCAGTTTTGGCAGTTGGTCGCAAATTTGTCCTTGGCTTGGTTGATCTTATCCATGGGAGCCGCCTCGGTAGGATACCAGCCGCGGCTTTGCATTTCTTCAAATATTTGATGCTGGATCACGTGCTCTTCGTCAAGAATGGACATCATCGCGTTTTTGACGGTAGGCTCGCTGGCCTCGTTGGCGGAATTGTTGTATCCGCTGGTGATAAATTTCTGCGTGGAAAGAACGTCGTTTATCATATCTTGATCGGAAAACTTAGAGTTTGTCATATTTGCTCCTTATCCCAAAAGACTGTACAGCTTATCATAGTGCTGTTGGTGCTTTTGTGCGATTTCTTCAAATTTTGATTTTAAAGCGACGTCTTGCGTGTTCTGCGCATAGTAGCTACACTTGGAAATGACGATCTGCTCACATTTGAGTTGATCTTCGATTCCGGAAAGTTCTTTGGTTGTAAGATTGGCCATAATGGGCTCCTTTCCTTGTGATTTGCATTGGATTTGTCGATTGATACCGACAATTTTATTATCCGACAAATTATGATCGTTATGCGAAAAATTAATGGTATTACACCCATTTTTCAATTGACAAAAAGAACAAAAAGTGTTATGTTATAACAACAGACGTTAAAATTTTCATTTGAAGTTCACAAATCGTGAAAGGAAGCAAGATGAATTATCCGAGAAAAGTTCTTGTGCGTGAGATCTTAATTTCGAAGCCTTTTACTTCCTTAAAAGAGTTAGAGGAGCGTTTCCCCGATGTTTCCAGCATGACGCTGAGAAGAGACATCGAATTTTTTGAGAGTCTGGGAGATGTGATCAAGGTGCGAGGCGGCGCCCGTTCCATGAAGTTTATCACGACCTCTATGGAAGATAGCATTACCACCCGTTCCACCGAGAACACTTATGCCAAACAAAAGATTGCCCAGGCGGCGGCTGGCTTTATTGAGACAGGAAGAAGCATTTTCTTCGATTCCGGCTCTACGATGATGCAACTTGCCCCGCTTCTTCCGAAAACCAGGCTGACGGTAAATACCACTGATCCCAATTTGGCTTTGGAGCTGGTGAAACGGGATAATATCATGGTCAACATCGTGGGAGGCCTTTTGAGCCGGGATAACCTCTCTCTGTCCGGAATGCAGGCGGTCGATTATATCAATAAAGTAAATATTGACGTAGCTTTCATCTCGCCTTCCGGTTTTTCTCTGAAAAACGGCTTTACCAGCGGTCACTATAATGAAAGCGAATTGAAGAGCGCCATTGTGAAAAAGGCCGGCTGCGTCATCATGCTGATCCATTCTTCGAAGATCGGCAAAAGCTTGCCTTACACTTTCTGCAGTTTGGATCAGGTGCAGAAAGTGGTGACGGACGAACCCTTGGACGATGAAATCATGGAGGTTTGCCGTCAAAAGGGCATCCAAGTGATTATCGCAAAATAATTTTAGGAAACTTTTTTTTGGAGGTGTTGTTATGGCAACCGCAGTCATCATGCCGCGCCAGGGACAGAGCGTAGAAAGCTGTGTCATTACATCCTGGAGCAAAAAGGTCGGAGACGAGGTCAAAGTCGGTGACGTTCTGTTTTCTTACGAAACCGATAAATCTTCCTTCGACGAGGAAGCAACGGTAGAAGGAACCTTGCTTGCCATCTTTAGGGAAGAGGGAGAAGATGTCCCTTGCCTGGAAAATGTTTGTGTGATCGGAAATCCCGGTGAGGATTTTTCCCAGTTTGCACCCGCACAGGAGACTTCTCCTGCGTCTTCTGACGTTGCGCCTGTAGAAGAGAGCAAGACTCCAGCTCCTGCTGCCGCACCCGTTGCTTCTACCGCCCAGGCTGGCGGCGAGAAGATTTCTCCCCGCGCCCGTATGCTGGCAGATAAGACCGATGTAGATCTGAGCCGAGTGGTTCCCACCGGTCCCGAGGGAAGAATCATTGAACGCGATGTTCAAGCAGCTTTGGATCAGGGACTTTTGAAGGGTGCTTCTTCTGTTGAAACTCCCGCTGTTGCCGCCGTTGCTTCTCCTGCTGCCGTGGTGGATGCATCGGAATTTGAAGACGTGAAGCTTTCCAACGTGAGAAAGGTGATTGCAAAGTCTATGCATGCATCCCTTGCTAACTCTGCTCAGCTCACTCTCAACGCTTCCTTTGACGCTACCCGGATCATGGCCTATCGCGCCTCTCTGAAAAATGGCGCTGAGGCTCTCGGTCTTGCCAATATCACTCTGAACGACATTGTCCTCTTTGCCGTTTCCAGAACGCTTCTCAATCACAAGGATCTGAATGCCCACTTCCTGGACGACAAGATTCGTTACTTTAAGCATGTCAATCTTGGCATCGCCGTTGATACGGAAAGAGGACTTCTGGTTCCCACTCTGCCGCTTTCCGAAACTCTTTCCCTTAACCAGCTGTCTTGCCAGTCCAAGGCTTTGATCACGGAAGCTCAGGGTGGAAAGATCAGTCCTGACAAGCTCTCCGGAGCTAGCTTTACCGTAACCAATCTTGGTTCTATGGGTATTGAGAGCTTCACTCCCGTCATCAATCCTCCTCAGACCGGTATTCTGGGTGTTTGCACCATCACAAATCGCATCAAGAAGACCCCGAACGGTGACGTGACCTACCCTGCCATGGGACTGTCCCTCACCTTTGACCACAGAGCCATCGATGGCGCACCGGCTGCTAAATTCTTGAAGGAACTGTGCGCAAACTTGGAACACTTTGACCTTTTGCTTGCAAAATAAGGAGGAAAAACAATGTATGATTTGATCGTGATTGGCGGCGGTCCTGCTGGTTACAATGCTGCGGAGCGCGCTGCGGAGAAAGGATTCAAGACCTGCGTTGTTGAAGAAAGAGCATTGGGCGGCACTTGCTTGAACGAGGGCTGCATCCCTACAAAGACTCTTCTTTACTCTGCAAAGATTTACGATTATGCAAAGCACAGCAAAGATTATGGCGTAAGCTTTTCTGACGCTTCCATCGATCATGCAAAGATCATTGACCGTAAAAACAAAGTGGTTAAAACTTTGGTTGGTGGCGTCGGCATGAAAATGAAAAAAGGCGGAATCGAAGTGGTGACTGCCACTGCGAAAATTACCGGAAAAACCGCTGAAGGCTTTGCCGTTGCAGCGGGCGATAAAAATCTGGAAGCTCGCAGACTTCTCATCTGCTCCGGTTCGGAAGCCACCCTTCCGCCTATTGACGGCCTGAAGGACTCTTTGGCAAACGGCTTTGCTTTGACCAACCGTGAGATCCTGGATATGAAAGAAGTCCCCGAAACCCTTCTGGTGGTGGGCGGCGGCGTCATCGGCCTTGAGATGGTTAGCTATTTTAACAGCATTGGAAGTCGTGTGATCGTTTTGGAAATGATGGATCACATCGCCGGCCCCACGGACCGCGAAATTTCCGATATGCTGAAGAAAGAGTATGAAAAGCGTGGCGTCACCTTCATTCTCGGTGCCAAGGTTACCTCCATTAAAGACGGCAAGATCACTTACGAATTGAATGGTAAGGTGGAAGAAGTTGCAGGCGATAAGGCCCTGGTTTCCATCGGTCGCCGTGCCAGAACCGCGGGTCTTGGCCTGGAGGAAATTGGCGTTTTGATGGAACGCGGTGCCATTGTTACCGATGAATTCGGTAAGACCAGCGTGCCCGGAGTTTGGGCGGCGGGCGATGTAAACGGAAAGATCATGTTGGCTCATACTGCATATCGCGAAGGCGAAGTTGCCGTGGACAATATGTTCGGTGGCCGTGACCGCGTGGATTACAATTCCATTCCTTCCGTTATCTATACCAACCCAGAGGTAGCCGCCGTGGGTGAGACCACTGAGTCTGCCAAGGCGAAGGGCTTGAACGTAGAGATCAAGACCGTTCCACTCAGTTACAGTGGCCGCTATCTTGCGGAAAACGAAGGCGGCAAGGGCATTATGAAAGTAATCGTGGACAAAGATCACAACAAGATCGTTGGATTCCACATGATCGGTACTTACGCTTCGGAATTGATTTTCGGTGCCGCCATGATGGTAGGGAAGGAAATGAGACTTTCTGAGATTCAGAAATTTGTATTCCCTCATCCCACCGTTGGTGAGGTCATCCGTGAAACCATCTTTTAATTTGAAAAAATAGTAAAGGAGATTTTACCATGCCTAAAAGTCAATTTGTCGATCCCAAAAAGGCCTTTGAGTCCGGTGTTATTCACTTTGAGGATATTCCGGTTTGTCAGTACAACAAATCTCTGGCCGATGAAATGAAAATTTATACCAAGGCTGACATGATGAGAATTTATCGTGACATGGCTATCATCCGTGAGTTTGAGACCATGCTCAACGATGTCAAGACCAAGAGCCAGTACAACGGTGTAGATTATAACAACCCCGGTCCTGCGCACCTTTCCATCGGTCAGGAAGCCAGCGCCGTGGGCGAAGCCTACAACCTGGACATCGATGACTTAACCTTTGGTTCTCACAGAAGCCACGGTGAAATTTTGGCTAAGGGCTTGTCTTCCATTGAAAAATTGGATGAAAAAGAGCTCTATGACATTATGAAAGAGTTTTTGGATGGCTCCGTTCTTGCTGTTGTAGAAAAGCACATGAACGTCGGCGGTAATGTCAAGGAATTGGCTATCAACTTCCTTCTGTACGGCGCTCTGGCGGAGGTTTTTGCAAGAACCACCGGTTTCAACCGTGGCTTGGGCGGCTCTATGCATGCTTTCTTTATTCCTTTCGGTATTATGCCCAACAACGCCATTGTTGGATCTGCCGCTCCCGTTGCTCTCGGTGCAGCGCTCTATAAGAGATCCAACCACAAGAAGGGTATCGTAGTTGCCAACTTCGGTGACGGTGCCTGTGGCCGTGGTCCTGTTCTGGAATCCTTTAACTTTGCTTCTATGGACCAGATCACCAAACTCTGGAACGAAGGAAAGGGCGAGGGAATGCCCATCCTCTTCAACGTGTTCAACAACCACTACGGTATGGGCGGTCAGACTCGTGGCGAGACCATGGGCTTTGATATGGCTGCTCGTTTGGGCGCAGGTTTCAATCCCACCCAGATGCACGCTGAGCGCGTCAACGGCTATGATCCTTTGGCGGTGATCGATGCGGTTACCAGAAAGAAGGAGATTCTCCTTCAGGGGAAGGGACCGGCGCTTCTTGACGTCGTTACTTACCGTGTTTCCGGTCACTCTCCCTCCGACTCTTCCACCTACAGAACTCCCGAGGAGATCCAGGCTTGGAAGGATGCAGATCCCATTCCCGCTTTCAAGAACAAGCTCATTGCCGGCGGCGTTGCCACTGAGGAAGAGTTTGCCGTCATCCACGAGCAGATCACCAATCGGATGACCGAGATCATGAAGCTGGCCATCAACGACGAAATTTCTCCCAGAATGGACTTGGAGAAGAATCCCGACGCCATTTCCAGCATGATGTTCTCCAACCTCCACGTACCCAGCATGGATCCCTCCAGAGAGGCTGAGATGCTGGTTCCCAAGGAAGAGTGCCCCAGAGTGAAAGAGCTCAAGGGCAAGGTTCGCACCTCCGTGGATGCCAACGGCAAGCCTGTTTCTAAGATGAAGCTCTATAACATCCGCGACGGTCTGGCTGAGCCGATCATCAACAAGTACTACGAGGATCCCACCCTCATTGCCTACGGTGAAGATAACCGTGACTGGGGCGGAGCTTTCGGTGTGTATAAGAAGATGACCGAGGCGGTTCCTTATCACAGATTCTTCAACTCTCCCATCTCCGAGTCTGCCATTGTCGGTTCTGCTGTGGGCTACGCTATGTGCGGCGGTCGTGTTATTGTAGAGCTGATGTATGCTGACTTTATCGGTTGTGCCGGAGACGAGATCTTCAACCAGATGGCAAAGTGGCAGTCTATGAGCGCCGGCATTCTGAAAATGCCTATCGTGCTCCGCGTATCCGTGGGTTCCAAGTACGGTGCTCAGCACTCTCAGGATTGGACTGCGCTGACCGCACATATTCCGGGCTTGAAGGTGGTGTTCCCGTCTACTCCTTACGATGCCAAGGGTCTGATGGAAACTGCGCTTAACGGAACCGATCCCGTTGTGTTCTTTGAATCACAGAGAATTTATGACAAGGGTGAGGATTTCCATCAGGGCGGTGTTCCCGAGGAAGCTTATGAAATTACCATCGGCGATCCCGACGTAAAGAAAGTTGGTAAAGACGTTACCATTCTTACCATTGGTGCAGTTCTTTACAGAGCTTTGGAAGCAGCTAAGATCCTGGAAGAAAAGTACGGTGTGTCTGCGGAAATTATTGACACTCGTTCTATCGTACCTTTCGATTACTCCAAGGTGATCGAATCTGTGAAAAAGACCGGCAAATGTGTCATTGTAGGCGATGCGGTGGAGAGAAACTCCGTCATGAGAGACATGGCCTCCAACATCACCGAAATGGCCTTTGATTATCTGGACGGTCCCGTTACCGTTGTCGGTTCTCGCAACTGGATCACTCCTTGCTTCGAGCTGGATCACATGTTCTTCCCCCAGGCGGAATGGATCATCGATGCCATTCACGAAAAGATCATGCCTCTGCCCGGACACGTTGCCAAGAACAACTTTACCACCATTGAGAAGGTGGAAAGAGCCAAAAAGGGTCTTTAATTTAATTAAAGAGCGGCAAGCGGTCGCTTGCGGCTCTTTTTTAGAAAAAATGAAAGAATGCGCTTGGCAGAACGCCGGGTATATGATATACTACCATTAAAATATAACTATGAAAATATTCGTGATAACATGCTTTCAGGAGGGAAGAGAATGTCCAGCGCATTGGAAATTATAAAAAAAAGAAGCTCCACTAGAGCTTATACTGCTCAGCCCTTAACAGAGACTGAACTAGAAAGTGTTTTGTTATCCGGCCTGCAGGCACCTACTGCTACCAACCGCCAAGAGCTTCACTTTACCGTGATATCGGGTGGCAATCCGATTTTGCTGGAAATTGAAGAAGAAAAGATGCGCCAGCGCGGCATTACCCCCTCCGGCAGTTTTTATTATCACGCACCGGTGGTGATTTTGATCAGTGGGGAAGCAGGATTTTCCTGGAGCTTTTTGGATGCCGGTATTGCAGTGGAGAACATGGCTTTGGCTGCAGAAGATCTTGGTCTTGGCAGCGTGATTATCGGTTGCATCCGCGATGCCCTGCGAGGAGAAAAGAGAGCATACTTTCAAAAAGCTCTGCAAATTCCTGAAAATTATGAGTTTGAAATTGCCTTGGCGCTGGGGCATAAAGCTTCGGAAAAAGAACCCCATAGCTATGATATTTCTCGTCAAGTGACGTTTCTTTGAAGGTGTAGATCTATGAAAAAGTATTGTTTGTTTTTTTGTCTCCCTCTGATTTTTCTTTTTTCTTCCTGTTCGATGGAGGCAACCATTCCCGAAAATCAAGATTCCTTTGCGACTTTCTTAGAAAACCGGGAGCTATTTTTTGATAGCGTAGAAGAGGTCCGGGCTTTGGATTATGACTGTATGATCTCCCGCAACGATTTTTACTCAATCGCCGGAAGTGAGGATTTCGTGGGTCTATATCTGCAAAACTTAAATGATTCTACTTTTCTGTCTTATGAAAATTCAAAGATTTCCCATCTGATGCAGAACTGCGGTGTGAAATTGATTTCCACCAAGCACGATGGCCAATTGTTCATTTGCGCTTTTGATATGTGTGTTCCCGGAAAGAATTTCGACTACGGCTTTTATTATGTATCGGAAGATAATCCGATCTATCTGGGCGATCCATCCATTTCCTTAACGCCAAGTGAAAACGGTTACGTTTATTATCAAAAAGCGGACTACGGAACAAAATATACCTTTTATACTGAAAAAGTTGCGGATCATTACTATTATTACGAGATCACTTAAATTGAAACCTTTTCATTTGAAAGCATGTAAGCTAAGCGCCGAGGAATTTTATCCTCGGCGCTGATTTTATAGAATATAAAATTATAAGATGTATTTGGTGTCGTCTGACAGTAATGTGAGAATTGCGCTGTAAATATGTTCTGCACGATCGTCAAAACCTTGACGCAAAACTTCCGCTTCTTCTTTGTAATCTAAGTACATCTTCAGTTCCATAAGGGGAAATTTCTTGTTTTGAATGGTGCAGGTCAGCTGATAACCTTCATGCATCGGTTCAATGCTAGAGGTAATACCGGAACCATCTTTTTTGAAGGCCAAAAGACGAGTGGCAGAGCGCATGATGCGTTCTCGAATGAATTTTAAAAGGCTGTCTTCAACCGCTTCAATGGCGCTTTTTCCGGTAGGACTGATGGAGTACAGCTCCTTTCCCGAATCCGCGGATACCTCTTTGAGAATGGATCCGTTTTCGACCAATTGGTTGAAACACTGATTAAAAACAAAATAATTGATGGAGCCGTCCCACACGATGATCTCGGAAATGGTCTGGTAGTCCAAGGCATCGTCCAATTCTTTTAACAGATACAAAAGAATCAGTTTGATTTTATTGTCATCATAAAGGCGATGAGGCATAGGATTCCTCCTGAAATTTTCTATTCTTATGATACCATAAAAAGGAAAAAAATTCAATGCCATTTCCAAAACTTTCCATTCATATTCAAAAAAACATTTGGCAAAATAATAGCGAGCCCAAAAGAAACGATTGTTTTTTTCAGGGTTTGGAGCCTAGGCTCAAAATATTCGAATAAGGAGAAACAAATATGGCTAACAAGTCTCTTGTTCCTGAGGCAAAGGAAGCGCTGAACCGTTTCAAGATGGAAGCTGCTTCTGAGGTTGGCGTAAACCTGAAGCAGGGTTACAACGGCGACCTTACCGCTAAGCAGGCTGGTTCTGTCGGCGGTCAGATGGTGAAGAAGCTGATCGAAAACGCTGAAAACCAGATGAAAAACAGATAACAAAATTTCTGGCAAAAAAGCTGTCACGTAAGTGACAGCTTTTTTTGCGTGTTCCGCTTTCCTTTAATTGCCAACCGCCTCCGGAATTTTTAGGAATTTTTCAGGAAATAATAGCTTCAAACGGGAGGTGGTCGGTTGATCAGCAAAGTGGAGGTGTCAGGAATCAACACCTCGAATTTGAAAGTGCTTTCAGAAAAAGAAAAAGAGGCGTTGCTAAAACGGACAAAAGAGGGGGACGAGAGGGCAAGAGAAGAACTCATATCCGGAAATCTGCGATTGGTACTCAGTGTGATCCAAAAATTTACCCGTCGAGCGGACAATCCGGATGACCTGTTTCAAGTTGGGTGTGTGGGACTGATTAAAGCTGTGGATAATTTTGACATTTCCCAAAACGTGCGTTTCAGCACCTATGCCGTGCCCATGATCATCGGGGAACTTCGGCGGTATCTTCGGGATAATAATATGATCCGTGTAAGCCGTTCCGTACGGGATCTTGCCTACAAGGCTTTGGGGGAGCGAGAAAACCTTACAGTCCAACTGGGAAGAGAGCCTACCGTCGCCGAGATATGCCGTGCCGTTAACGCTCGATTTCAAGAAATCTCCCATGACAAAGAAGAAATACCTTTTCAACCTGTTTCAGAAAAAGAGGTGGGAGCTGCGCTGGATGCGGTCATTGATCCCGTTTCCCTCTATGATCCTATTTACTCCGATGCGGGAGACTCTCTATATCTTATGGATCAAATTTGCGATCATAAATCCTGTGATGAAAACTGGATCGAGAACATTGCTTTGGGGGAAGCGGTAAAAAGGTTGGGAGAGAGAGAAAAGACCATATTAAATCTTCGATTCTATCAGGGAAAAACACAAATGGAGGTAGCCGGGGAGATCGGCATTAGCCAAGCCCAGGTGAGTCGTTTGGAAAAAGGCGCCCTGATGCGGATCAGAAAGCAGATGTAAATGAAAAAGAAGAATGTTTATCTTTTGATGTTCCTTTGTTTGGCTTTGACGGTGGGTATTTTGCTTTTGGATTATTTTAAGTTTTCCACGAT
>JAZOQB010000029.1:0-37560 GCA_045655865.1 Eubacteriales bacterium | reverse complement strand
CCAAAAACATCTTGATTAGAACTAATAAGATCCTCTGTTGCTTCTTCCTCGCTTCTTCCTCGCCTTAATTTATCAATATAATCCCCACGAATATCGCAGGCAGTGTCATTGTCATACAAAGATGTTCCCCAAGTCCCCATTTGTTAACTCCCCATCAAATTGATCAATTCGTTTTCTAGAGCGCCTTCAAAAAGACTCGCGAATGCGCAGCACAGGGGACGGTTCTATGTGTTATTAGTACTGGGTAGAGGTGGTGTAGTGGGGGCAGTGTCAATCGCAGAACCGCCCCCACTGATTTGTCAAGACACAGAACCGTCCCCTGTCTTCCCTATCTTGTCAACGAACCACCAATCTAAACCGATCCCACTTTTTGGGCGTTCTATGTTAAAGAGTGTAAACACAAGCGCGGGGAGTTCTAATATATAACACTTCACAAACATATACCATCTAAACAAGGTTTCAAACCCACCTATAAATATAGATATGAACCAAAGAGTCAACAACGCCAACAATAAAACATATCCGGCATAAGTCATAAAGCAAAAATATTTTTGGTATCCTTTAGCTCTTTTTGAGAGTTGCACGAATCGTCTTTTAAAGACCCTATCTCGAAAGGTGAGAGATTGTTTTAATTGTTTATAACCATTTTTACTTCTCCCTAGCTTTAAAACTTTATAAGAACCGCCTATAACATAACTCCAAACCAATGGTGTAGCCCATGGCAAAACATGAACTATTATGCAAATGATCCTCATAAACCAGTTCACCTTCCATATACATACGGATACGCATCATCTCCATGCGAAAACACAGTGGACATAAAGACTGTATATACTGTAGGCCTAATAATACCTCCAGCAACTCCTTTTGTTATTAGTGTAGCGGTATTCTTCACATAATTCACGCCTGCTTTTTTGATTTCATTCAAAGCAGCTTTTGAAGAACTATGCGTTACTGCATTAATGGTTCGCGATGTTAATTGTTTGCCAGTGGTTGATAGATCCGTTTTTTCATAGCGTCTCTCCTTTTCTTTTATCTTTCAGTCGGTTTTTTTGGAAAATTTTTCCTTTCCAATATCATTTTAGAAAGGCGGGGCGGAGCGTGTCAAGGGTTTTTCGGTACATATTTTTGGAATTGTTAAATTTCTATCAATTTAACAATTTGTGAATGTATTTTTTGAGAATTATGACAACGACCCACCATCGGGATCTCTTGACTTTCCCGATTTCGTGTGATAGCATAGTTTCAGGAAAAATCAGGACGGAAAGCCGTCCTTGCCAAAATAACCAAGGATAAAAGAAAAGGAGAGACGCTGTGATTCCTACGTCTGCCATCGACTTTAATCAAAAAACCGGCTTTATCTGCGATATGGACGGTGTGATCTACCACGGAAATCGGATCCTGCCCGGCGTGGTGGAATTTATCCACTGGCTCCACGAGGAAAAGAAGGAATACCTGTTTCTTACCAACAACAGCTCCTACACCACAAGAGAGCTGCATCAAAAGCTGGCCCGCATGGGTCTTGACGTACCGGAAGAGCGCTTTTACACCAGCGCCCTGGCCACCGCGGCTTTTTTAAAGGAGCAGGCCCCCGGATGTTCCGCCTTTGTGATCGGAGAAGCCGGGCTTTCCAACGCCCTTTACGAGGCGGGGATTACCATGAACGAGGTGGACCCTGATTACGTGGTGGTGGGCGAGGGCCGAACCTATTCTCTGGATACCCTCACCAAGGCCACCAACCTGGTTCTTCGCGGAGCCAAGCTCATCGGCGCCAATTCCGATATCACCGGTCCCATTGAAAACGGTCTCGCCCCGGCTTGCCGGGCGCTGATCGCTCCCATTGAAATGGCCTCCGGTGCCAGCGCTTACTTTTGCGGAAAACCCAATCCCCTGATGATGCGCACCGGACTTCGTTTGCTCCACTGCCACTCCGGGGACGCGGTGATGGTGGGAGACCGGATGGATACCGACATCATCTCCGGTCTGGAAAGCGGCATGTCCACCGTTTTGGTGCTCTCCGGCGTCTCCTCCAGGGAGACTTTAAATCAACACGCTTACCGCCCCACCATGATATTAAACGGGGTGGGAGACATCGTCTCGCTAGCCCGGGGCTGACGCCCTTTGGAATCTTGTCAGAAAGAAAGAGTGGAAACGGCACGCCGTTTCCACTCTTGTTTTTTTATTGACCTCTCCGCAAAGCTCATTCTTCCTCCAGCGGCACAAAGATCTCCCTGTTCAGAGCAAAAGAATAAAGATAGAGGGCCGAGACTTTTTTCTCGCTGATCTCTTCCACCGCCCGGCGGTAAAGTCGAAGCTGCTCGGCGTGTCGGCGCCGCAAAATCTCCTCCCCTTCTTTTCCCCGGACCCGATCCGTTTTAAAATCAAGGAGCGTCAGGCTTCCGTCTGGATTTTCAAACCAAGCGTCCACAACCCCCTGCACCAAAACCTCTCCCGGACGGCCAATGAGTTCCTGGGCAGGAAGTAGCACGTTAAAGCGCCTTTCGTGCTCCACGCATGGAGACGCGGCAAGTCTTTGATAAAGAGGGGTCTTAAAGAAGGCTGAAATCTTGTCTTTTTCCACCAGAGCCATGTCTTCCGGAGAAAGAAATCCCTCATCGACCAGGCGCCGGCACTCTCCCTCCAGGTCCGTGGCGGCCGCTTTTAAATCCAAAAACTGCATCACCTGGTGGGTGGCAGTACCGATCTTGGCCGCAGAAGACCGAAGCTTCCCTTCTTCAAAATCCAAAAGTCGCAAAGGAGAATACGCCCCCGCCTCTTCCTCCTCCCTGCCTTCCCGGAGAATTTGGGAGACGGAGAGCTTTTCCGGCAGGGTAACAAGCTCATTTTCGGGATATACAAAATCCAGAGCGGGCAAAACCTCTTCCAACGTAAAGGATCCCGCCGAAACCGTCTCTTCCTTTTTTTCGTATCGGGCAAAGGGCGCGGGCTTTGCAGAGGAGATGATAAAGTTTGTCATCTTAGCCTCTCCCCCTTCCCGTAAAACCCGCCTTACGCCGGCGTGGTGGCGCAAGGAGAAGAGGATCAGCGAAAGCGGCGTCTTGCAGGACCCGATCAGAGAGACGGTCAAATCCCGGTCCAGATTCTGGTCGCACACCAAAAGCAATTCCCTTGCAAGGGCGGCCGGGTACTGGGGTGCGGCGGTGAGGATCAGTTTTTCTTTGGCGCGGGTAAGGGCCACGTAAAGGACCCGTTTTGCCTCTTCCAGATCGTCCCTTTGCATTTGGAACTTGGCCCCTTTGCGCAAAAGGCTATCCACCTTGGCCCGATAGGATAGCGCCGGCAAAACCGGGATCAAACCGAATTGTTCAGAGACAAGCAGGGACGCGTCCTGGTCCTTCGTACTAAAACCCCGTCCCAAAAACGAAACGAAGACCACGGAAAATTCCAGCCCCTTGGATTTGTGAATGGTCAAAAGGCGAACGCCCTCTCCCAGCACTTCGCTCTCCCCTTCTTTATCCTCCTCCAAAAGGCGGCAAAACTGAGAAAGGGTGGACAAGTCCCTCTGCTGAGCCCGATCTGCCAGGTCCAAAAGCAGCTCTCGCACCTTTCCCGTGCCCCCATAGACCTCTTCAATGGCAAAATGGCTGTAAAGGTAAAAGATCAAAGCGGGCAGGGTAAGACTACGCGCCTTGGCCTGCACCTGGCGAAGGGTATTCAAGGTCTCCCGACACTTTTCCGCCATAGAATCGGGCTGGCCTGACTTGGCACAACCGGAAAGTGCGGCAAAAAAACTGCGTCGGGGAAAGGCTCGGCGCAGACGGTAAAGATCGTCCGCATCAAAGCGAAATACCGGGGAAAACAGCGCCCCAACCAGAGGAATGTCCCGGGTGGGATTGTCCAGCGCAGCGATCAGGGCACGGACAAAGAGAAACTCGGGAGAGATCTTCAGATCTTCCCCGGGCCCCGCCGTACAGGGGATTCCCCGGAGACCGAGGGCAGTACGCACCAGGACGATCTGTTCCCAGGTGCGGCAGATCACGGCAATGTCCTCCGGAGCCGGGGGATTTTCCTTGGAAAGAATGTCAAGGATCCGGCCGGCAATATACGCCGCCTCCCGGCTCTCGTTTTGAGCCATCTTTTCCTCCAGTGTCAGACCCTTCTCTTCCTTTTCTTCCTCCTTAGCCTTTTCCACCAGAACGATCTCCGGAAGAACCGGGACTTTCCCCTCCTGTTTTCCCTTGGAAAAGCGCAAATGGTCCTCTGCCCCGTAGAGGGACTCGGGATCGTTTTCATCCATCATGACCCGAAAGATCTCGTTGACAAAATCGATCACGGGCTGATCGCAACGGAAGTTGTCGGAGAGAAGGATCTTCTGCATCCCCTCCCCCGCCCAAGGATACCGGGGCAAGTCTTTTTTATACCGGGAAAAGATCGAAGGCTCCGCACCCCGGAAGCGATAGATGCTCTGCTTGGGGTCTCCCACGATAAAAAGATTCTTTCCGTTGGAAACCATGCGGAAGATCAGATCCTGAATGCTGTTGGAATCCTGGTATTCGTCCACAAAGACCGCATCCAGCTCTCCGGCAACCTCTTCGGCCACCGGTGTTTTGTGCCACTCTTCCCCTCTTTTTTCTGCCAAAAGGGAAAGGGTCATATTTTCCAGATCCGAGTAATCCACAAGCCCCTTCTCTTTCTTCATGGCCGCAAAAAGCGTTTCCATCTTCTCCGCCAGAGAAAGGATCTGATCGATATAAAAAACACTGTCCTCCATCTCCCGGAGCATCTCCGGCTCGGTGTGAAACAGATTTTCCTTGCAAAAATGAAGCAGGGGCTTTTTTAACTGTTCGTTGTAGATCCCCTGGCATTCTTCTTTGATATCCTTCTCCTCCGGGGGACACTTGGAAACGGTGGGAAGGGAACCCTGGAAGGCTTCCATAACAAGTTTTCCCGCCTCAAACAGCGCACCGCGGTCCAAAAGGGATACGGCCTTGTCCAGTTGCCGGGCTTTTTCCAAAAAATCCGGGCCGTATTTATCCCAGACAACCTGGGTGCCAACCAAAGACTGTTCCAGAGCGCGAAGGGTCGATTTTACCTGAGAAAACCGCTCTCTGGCTCCCCGGGTCAAAAGACTGCCCAGACGGGTCTTTCCGTAAGGGATCTCCCCCCGGGTCATCCGGTCACGCTCCGCTTCCAGCTCCGAGAGGCGAGAGCGCAAAAGGGCAAAACCTCCGGGGAAGGAGGCCGTCTTTTTGCTCAATTGGATCAAAACGCTCAAGATCCCATCTAAACTCCGACCGGAACCGAACAGGAAAAGCAGAGCGTCCCGGCGTTCCCCGTCCGGGATGCCGGTTTCTCCGAAAAATGCCGAGATGGCCAATTCCGCCGCTTTTTTTCGGATCTCTTCCGTCTCCTGAGGATCTGCCACTCTTAAATTTGCGCCCAGCCCCAGCTCATTTCTGTACTGTTTGATCAAGGATAGGCAAAAGGAGTGAATGGTAGAAATCCGGGCTCGGTTCAGTCGCAAAAGGGCGCGTGTCAGATCGTGGCGTTCCGGATGCAAAGCCACCTCTTTTCCAAGGTCTTCGTAAAGACGGGCCTGCAATTCTCCCGCGGCGGCACGGGTAAAGGTCACCACCACAAGCCTTGCAGGATCCACCCTGCCCTCGGCGATCAGATCCAGAATCCTCCGGGTGAGAACGCTGGTTTTTCCGCTGCCTGCCGCCGCACTGACCACAAGGCTTCGGTCTCGGGCAGTCAGGGCCAATTTCTGATCCGGGGTCCAAACCTTCTGGCTCATACCTCTCTCTCCTCTTTCAAAAGTTCCTCTACGGTCACCTTGGCTTTCCAGGGACGGGACCGATCCGAATTTCTCTTGCAGATCAATCGGTGCTCACAATACTGGCACCGCTCCCGTTTTCCCGGCTCTGACAGGGGCAAAGCCTCGATGTCCCCTTCTCGCAAGGCCGCCAGCTTTTTCGCCAGCCCCCGCTCCACTTTCTGTTTCAGTTTTCCTAAATTTTCCAGGGACATCAACGTGTCAGACGCCTTCTTTTTCTTCCAGGCCACGTGGATCCACTCGCCCTCTCCCCGGGGATCCTGAGCCAAGAGCAATTCTTCTTCGTCCACCAAAAGCCCGGCGCGGCTCAAGCTGAAGAAGGGTTTTTCCGCCAAAGCCTCCACCTCTTCCCGGGTTTTGCACACTTGTGTTTTTTCCACACCGTTTAAGTACTGAACCCCTGCCGGTAGGGGACGGACGGCCTTGCCCTCCAGAGTGTATCCTCCTTCCCACAGAGCAAACAGATACAATAGCATCTGAAGGGACAGCCCATTGGCCACGTCCGTTAAAGAAAAGGAGTGTCCGCCGGTTTTGTAATCCACAACCCTAACGTACTCTTCTCCGTCCTTTCCCTGATACCGATCCACACGGTCAATGATCCCGGTCAAGCACAACGCTCCCCCGTCGGGAAGGGGGATCCGATAGGCTCCGTCTAATTCCAAAAGAGGTTTTTCAAAGAAAACAGGCTGAAATTGGGACTGGGAAAATTCCGCCTGAAGGTACTTGAGAAGAAGGAGAGTAGACCGGGAGACCATCCGGGCAAGCACGCTGGCCTGAGAAGTGTTTTCCTCGCCCATAAAGGTAGACAGCACCTCTTGACAGGCCCGGCGATTTTCTGCCGAGAGCTCCTTTTCGTTCAAAGAGGAAAGGCTGCGCTTTTCTCCGGAGAGCTTTCTCATCACGTTCTCCAGAACGCCGTGGACAAAGTTTCCTACGATGTTCTTGCCGAACTGGGCCTTTTGATCCTCTTTTAAGTTTAAAAGGTAGCGGGAGAAATAGGAAAAGGGACACCGGGTATACTGTTCCAACCGGGAAGGAGACAGGGTGACCTGCGCCTCCCGGTAAGGTTTCTCCTGCAAAAGATGCAGCTCCTGGGTCTGAAATAATCTTCCCGAAGAGAGCGTCAGTGCCCTCTGAGACAGATGGGGGATGCGGGAAAAATAGTCCTCCAGATCCCGTAGCACAGGCATATCCTCTCCCAGGTGCGAGGTCCAATAGCGGAATGCCTCCTCCCGGGACAGGGGCTTATCTTCCTTGCGGAACGGCTGGACATGAAGACCGGGAAACAGGGAGAGCACCCGCTTTCCCAAAATGCTCAGACCCCCGATGTCCACTCCGTTTTCTCCACCGGTGCAAAAGCTCAGATTCAACTCTTTTCGGGCAAGGGCCGCCGCCAGATAAAAGAGGAAGAACTCTCGGCTCTCCTCCCGAGACGCCGAGGATAAGGGAACGCCCCTATCGGCCAAAAGCTCCCGCTCCGCCGGAGTCAGAAGGGCGGTCTTTTTCTCCTCCCGGGGAAAGACCCCCGTATTCACGTCTACCAGAAAAACGTATTCGGCCCCCTCCGGGCGGGCAAAGCCCACCTTTCCCAAAAGTACCCGGTCCTGACCGGGGGGAATGGCGCCGGGCAAAGAGCCGGAAAGAGCCAGAGTGAGAAGGGAAAAGAAGCCCTTGGCATCGCTTTCCTCCTGTCCCACCGTCCGGGCGATGCCGGAAAGCCGTTCCAAAACCGTGTTCCAACAGCGGATCTCTTCTCCCGCCTGATCGTACCTTCCTTCTCGCTTGAGATCGTCGATCTTGTCAAACACCGTTTTCTCCGCACCGATCTTCCCCAAAAAGGCCACCAGAGCGGCCACTTTTTCTTCGTTTTTTCCACGGGCAAGGGCCATGGCAAGCTGGGAGACGGGGGTAAAGATCCTGGTACGGGTCCGGTTGATCTCTGCCAGCTCCCTCTCCTGTTCGGCGTTTTTCTCCAGATACCCGTCCGGATTCATGATAAAATCTTTTCCCGAAAGGACCTCCCTGCCGGAAAGAGACCAGGTATCGGCGTATTTTTCCAGCTGATACCGCTCCCCGTCGGGACAATCAAACAGAGCGTACTGCAAAAAAGAGCGCACCACGTCCTCTCCCGCATCTCCCACGGCAAGGCGTGCGGCGTAAAGGAGCGTACGGGCCAGAGGAGAGTCGGCCAGGGGCTTTTTTTCCTCCCGGAAAAAGGGGATCTGGCTCTCTTCCAGAGCCAAAGCCAACGCCTCCTCCGATTCGCCTCCCCGGGATAACACGGCGATCTGATTCCAGCGCACCCCACCCAGCGCCAAACTGCGGATCCGTCTTGCCAGGTACCTTCCTTCTTCCCAATGGTTTTTACAGGATACCAGACGGATCCCATCGGGTTTTTCCGGATACGTCTTTCCCCCGGATACCAGATTCTTTCGCAAAAAGGCCAAAGCCGAGCCCTCTTCTTCCAAAACCAAGGCCGGCTCGTTTTCCGGGGTGCGGTCCTCTACCGGGCAGCCCACCTGCTTTGCCAATCTCTCACAGCGACGGGCAGCCTGAAGGGGCAGGGCAAACAGCTCCCGATCCTTTTTGTGCGCGGTAAAGGTGACCCAGACCTCCCGGGCCTGGGCGAAAAAGCGCTGAAGCAAAGCTTCCTGGGGAGCGGTAAAATCCCAAAATCCGTCCACCATAACAATGCTGTCCCGGAAAAAGGGAAAATCCCCCAGAATCCGGACAAGGTGGCTTTCCTCGTCGTCGGGATCGTCAAATCGCCCGGCAATGGCGTCTTGAAAAGAGGAAAGAAACAGGGCCACCTCTCCCAGTTTCCGACCCAGCGCCGGAGGGAGAGACTCGTCCCGGGAAAGCCGGGACAGCTCCGGGATCCCAAGGCCCGCCAGGCGCAATTCATCCAATTCGGAAAGCGCCTCCTCCAGATCCTCCGGCTGTGTTTTCAGATGCAGAGAGGAAAGTCCGGTCAGGGCCTGGGCACATTGAAACAATATCAGCTTTTTTTCTTCTTTGGTCAAACTCCGACGGGCAAGGCGTCCGTATTGGCGCAACACCGTATTGGGCAAGCGAGAGAAGTTGGTCACCTCTACCCTCTCCCCAAGCCGGGAGCCGCAAAGGGTGAGAACGCGGCGCTCATAGTGCGCAGTGGCCTGCTCGGGCACAATGAGAAACACCCGTTCCCCGGAGCGACAAGCCTTATCAAGCCGGCGGAACAAAAGCTCTTTTTTTCCGCACCCCATGGGCGCAATAACGCGGTACAGCATCCTTCTCTTTCTCCTCGTTTTCATCTCTTTCTCCTATTTTAACACATCTCCCCTTCTTTTTTCAACTCTTTTCCCTCCGGTTCTGCCGCAGAACCGAATCATCCCATCGCCGCAAGACAAAACCGGTGAAAAAATAAGCGAAATGGGACTTCCCGAAAGAAAAGCCGCGCCTTTTTTCTCGAAAAAATCTACTATCGGTAGAATTCACAAAAATGAAACACAATATTCAACCGATAGTGGAATTCCTCCCCTTGACAGCTTGGGGGAGGCGGCGTATAATGGCATATTAAGAAGAATAAAAACGGCTACGACACCGTCCCAAAAAGAAAAGGAGAAAACCCATTATGAATCGCGTTTACAACTATTCCGCCGGCCCCTCCATGCTTCCTCTGTCCGTTCTGGAACAGGCAGCTCAGGAGATGCTGGGATATCAAAACACCGGCATGAGCGTTATGGAAATGAGCCACCGCTCCAAGCCCTACGACGCCATCATCCACGACGCCCTGGACACCTTCCGTCGGGTGATGAATGTTCCCGACAACTACAAAATCCTGTTTGTGCAAGGCGGCGCCTCCACCCAGTTTTCCGCCGTTCCCCTGAACCTGATGAAAAACGGCAAAGCCGATTACGTGGTCAGCGGTGAATTTTCAGGCAAAGCCTACAAAGAAGCCCAGAAATACGGCGACGTGCGCCTTGTGGCAAGCAGTGAAGACACCAATTTTGACCGGATCCCCCACTTTACCAAAGAGGACATCCGCCCCGATGCGGATTACGTTCACATCTGCTATAACAACACCATCTTCGGCACGCACTTTTCCCAGATTCCCGACACCGGGGACGTGCCCTTGGTTTGCGATATGTCCAGCTGCATCATGTCCGAGCCCGTTGACGTCTCCCGCTTTGGCCTCATTTACGCCGGAGCACAGAAGAACATCGGACCGGCGGGACTGACCGTGGTGATCGTTCGCGAGGATCTGCTGGGCTTTGCCCGTCCCGAGACCCCGGCGATGCTCAACTACAAAACCATGGCCGACTCAAACTCCATGTACAACACTCCGCCCTGCTACGCCATTTACATTGCAGGTCTGGTATTCCACTGGGTGGAAAACTTGGGCGGCGTTGAAAAGATGCACGAGATCAACCAAAAGAAGGCCGAAATGCTCTACCGCGCCATCGAAGAAACTCAGATCTTCCAGCTTCACGCTCAAAAGGAGAGCCGCTCTTTGATGAACGTCACGTTCCGCACCGGAGATAAAGAACTCGACGCCGCGTTCATTGCCGAGGCCGCAAAGCGCGGGATGGTGTCCCTGGCCGGACACCGCAAAGTGGGTGGCATGCGCGCCTCCATCTACAACGCCATGCCCGTGGAAGGCGTAGAGAAGCTTTGTGCTTTTGTCAAAGAATTTGACGAAAAGGCCGGCAAAATTTGACGGGAAAGCGAAAAAAGGGGTGTACAAAATGAAAATTAAGTTGTATAATAAGATCGCAAAATGTGGGCTGGATCGCTTTTCTGCCCAATTTGAAGTGGGAGAAGAGTTGACGGGGGAAAACGGCATCGTGGTCCGCAGCGCGGATCTGCACGAGGTCACCTTCCCCGATACCCTTTCCGGCATTGCCCGGGCAGGTGCCGGCGTCAATAATATTCCCCTGGACAAATGCACCGAAAAAGGCATTGCCGTGTTCAACACGCCCGGAGCCAACGCCCAGGCGGTAATCGAGCTGTGCATTGCCGCACTTCTGCTTTCCTCCCGGAAGGTAGAGGCGGGAATGGAATGGACAAAGACCCTGGCAGGACGGGAAGACGCCCTGAAAGTGGTTGAAAAAGAAAAGAAGCGCTTTGTCGGCCCGGAAATTCTGGGCAAGACCCTTGGCGTGATCGGACTGGGTGCCATCGGCGGCGGCGTTGCTAATGCGGCCAAGGCTCTTGGCATGCGCGTTCTGGGTTATGATCCTTTCGTTTCGGTAGACGCCGCTTGGAAAATGGATCCCGGCGTAGAAAAGACCGTGGATCTGGACCGGATCTTCCGGGAAAGCGATTACATTACCGTCCACGTTCCCTCTCTGCCTGCGACCCGCGGCCTTTTGTGTGAAAAGAACATTGCCAAAATGAAGCCGGGCGTTCGCCTGATCAACCTGGCCCGCGCCGACCTTGCCGTGGACGCGGACATTCTAAAGGGTCTGGAGGAGGGCAAGATCTCTTCCTACTTTACCGACTTCCCCACCGGAGATCTGGCAGGGCAGGAGGGCGTTCTGGCCACGCCTCACCTGGGGGCTTCTACCCCTGAGGCAGAGGACAATTGCGCCGTTATGGCCTGTGAACAGCTGGCCGATTATTTAATGAACGGAAACACCAAAAACAGCGTCAATCTTCCCAACGTCAATCTCTCCCGGAGCGCAGGATACCGGATCGGTGTGCTTTATCGGGAAGACGCTCAGGCAGAAAGTGCCCTGGCCGGTCTTACCGCCGGTGGCAATGCTGCCAAGGGAACCCGTGGCGGCATAACGTATCTGATCGCCGAGCGGGAAGAGAAGTTTGACCTTGATAAAATCCAATCGGTAGGGGGCGTTTTGCGCGTGACCTCCTACTAAAAAGGAGGCTCTATGCCGCTGAACCGCAGAAAAGAAAGAGAGATCGCGTTCCAGATGCTCTTTGCTTCCCAATTTGAACCGGAAGAGGAAACCCAGACTCTCTACCAGACCTACGTAGAGCAATGGGATGGAAAAGGAGTCAAGGAGAGCGAGTATATCAAAACCGTGTTCTGCGGCGCCAGAGATTACGCCGCTCAGGCCATGGAGAAGATCTCTCAAAATGCACAGGGTTGGCGAATGGAACGCTTTAGCAAGACCACCCTTTCCATTCTGCAACTGGCCATTTATGAAATGGACTGTGTGGAAGAGGTCCCTGTGAAGATCGCCATCAACGAGGCTGTGGAACTGTCCAAGCGCTTCGACGAGGAGGGCGCCCGAAAATTCGTCAACGGAATTCTGGGCGCTGTGGCGAAAAGGTCATGAAAACCGGAATTCACTTTGGAATCGATACCAGCAATTACACCACTTCGGCGGCAGCGGTTACCGCTGCCGGCGAGGTGTATTATGCAAAGCGCCCTCTGCGGGTGGCCTTGGGAGACCGTGGCCTTCGGCAGAGCGACGCTTTGTTTTGTCATACCAGGGATTTAGGAGAAGTCATTGAAGAAGTCCTCTGTCAGGTGCGGGAGAAACACGGCGAGTTTCAGCTTCTTAGCGTTGGGGTATCCGATGTGCCACGCAGAGTTCCCGGTTCCTATATGCCCTGCTTTTTGGCCGGGGTGAACGCCGCCACCTCTGCCGCAAGCCTTGCCGGGGTTCCCCTTTTTTCCTTTTCCCACCAGGAGGGACACCTGGAAGCCGCCCGCTACGGTGCATCTCTGGAGAAAAGTCCCCTTCGCTCTCCCCGCTTTCTGGCCTTTCACCTCTCCGGGGGTACCACGGAACTGCTTTTGGCGGAAGAAGACGGCGCCCGTTACCGTGTTCGGATCTTGGCGCAGGCGCTGGATCTGACTTGCGGCCAGTTTCTGGACCGATGCGGCGTGAAACTGGGTCTTTCTTTCCCTGCAGGAGCCCAGCTTGAGAGCCTGGCGATGACCGGGGAAAGCAAAAAGAAGATCCACATCCCCATAAAAGAGGACGGGATCAACCTCTCCGGCTTTGAAAATCAATTTGACCGACTCCTTTCCCTGAGGGAAAGCCGGGAGAATCTGGCCCGCTTTGCTTTTACCGTTGTGATCCGGGCCGTCTCGGCCCTTCTGGAGCACTTTGGAGAACCGGAGATTCCGGTACTCTTTTCCGGAGGCGTGGCCTCCTCTCTGCTCCTTCGCCGCGCCTTCCAAGGCGAGCGTTTTTACTTTGCACCCCCGCATTTTTGCAGTGACAATGCCATAGGCACCGCCCTTTTGGCAAGAAAGGAAGCCCTATATGGATCCCACTCAGGCACTGACTGTCACCGGGCTGAATGAATACATCAAAAACCGTCTGGATTCCGATCCCCTGCTTTCCCGAGTCCTGGTAAAAGGGGAGATCTCCAATTTTGTCAACCATTACAAGACCGGTCATTTTTACCTGTCCTTAAAGGACGCAGGAGCTGTGATCCGGGCGGTCATGTTCCGCACGGACGCAGGAAAACTCCCGTTTATGCCGGAAAACGGTATGAAAGTGATCTGCTCGGGGCGGGTATCCTCTTACGTGAAAGACGGTCAGTACCAGCTCTACATTCACACCATGCAGCCGGACGGAGTGGGCGCCCTTTACATCGCCTTTGAGCAATTGAAGAAAAAACTGGAGAGCGAGGGCCTGTTTGACCCATCTTATAAAAAACCTCTTCCCAAATATCCTCGGCGCATCGGCATCATCACCTCCCCCACGGGAGCTGCCATTCGGGACATGATCAACGTTTCCGGACGGAGATTTCCCCTATCTGAGCTGGTGCTCTATCCCAGCCTGGTTCAAGGTGCGGGAGCGCCGGAGCAACTGATCCGGGGGATCCGGTGCTTTCACGAGGAATGTCCCGTGGATGTGATCATTCTGGGTCGGGGCGGCGGAAGCCTGGAAGAGCTTTGGGCCTTTAACGACGAGGCTCTGGCCAGAGCCATCTTTGCCTCTCGCATCCCCATCATTTCCGCCGTGGGACACGAGACGGACTTTTCCATCAGCGACTTTGTGGCGGACCTGCGCGCCCCAACGCCTTCCGCCGCAGCGGAACTGGCTCTGCCGGAAGCGGGAGAGGTCAAGAGACGGCTTCACAACGTGATCGACCGTATGACTTTGGTCAGCGAAAACCGCATCAAAGCCTTGCGCACCCAGCTGGATCGACTGGCGGGAGCACGGCAAATGCAAAACATGATGAATCTGGTAGAGGATCGGCGCATGGCGCTCTCTACCCTTGACCGGGAATTGGACGTGCGCATGGACCGGATCTTAGGAGAAAAGAAAAACGCTCTGTTGCAAAAAGCCGCCCGCCTGGAGGGCCTTAGCCCCCTGGCGGTTCTGACCAGAGGTTACAGCGCCGTATTCCGGGAAACGGGGGAAGTGCTTTCCTCAAAAGAAAATCTTGTCCCCGGAGACCGTGTAAAGATCCGTCTTTCCGACGGAGTTGCCAAAGCCGAAATTTTGGAGGTAGAATCGTAATGCAAGAAAAAAGCTTTGAAGAAATGCTCAGCCGCCTGGAGGAAGTCGTCCGGGCGCTGGATTCCGCCAGCACCCCCTTGGATATGTCCCTGGCATTGTTTGAAGAAGGGGCAGGGCTGGTGCGCCTTTGCACAAAAAAGCTGGACGAGGCCCAGCAGAAGGTGAGCATCCTCACCGCCGGGGATAACGGCTTGACCCCAGAACCTTTCCGGGCGGAGGGGCAATGAACCCGGTTCTTTCCCAGATATGCGCGCTCAGTCAGGAAAAGGCTCAGGAATCCTGCCGGGAGATCCGAAAATTTCTTGTGGAAAACGTGTCCCGTACCGGCGGACACCTTGCCAGCAATTTGGGGATCGTAGAGATCAGCATGGCGCTTGTAAGGGGGATGGACCTTCCGCGAGAAAAAGTGATCTACGACACCGGGCACCAGTGTTACGTTCACAAGATCCTCACCGGGCGGGCAGAGGCTTTCCCCGGTCTTCGAACCTTGGGGGGCATTTCCGGATTCCCCCTGCGGGAAGAATCGGTATTTGACGCCTTTGGAACCGGCCACAGCGGAACGGGTCTTAGCGCCGCGCTGGGCTTTGCTAAGGCCTTTCGCCTCAGGGGCGAGGACGGCTGGGTGGCAGTGGTCATCGGAGACGGCTCCTTTTCCGGGGGCATGGTCTTTGAAGCTTTGAACAATCTGTCCCGAGAGGACAAGGTCATTATCATCTTAAACGATAACGGCATGAGCATCGGGAAGAGCGTAGGGAGCCTAAAGCGGGCTCTGAACCGCATGCGCACCGCCGGATATTACCGTTTCAAGGGCGGCGTAAGAACGGCTCTTTCCCACTTGTCCGGCATCGGGGAAGACCTGGCTTTGGCGGCGAAAAAAGTGAAAGACAGCGTCAAGCGCAGCGCCCTTCCCATGGACAATCTTTTCGAGCAGTTCGGCCTTCACTACTTTGGCCCGGCCAACGGCAACGATCTTGCCGCCGTGGAACTGCTCATCAAAGAAGCAAAAAAGAGAAAAGGCCCTTCTCTGATCCACCTTTGCACCAAAAAGGGCAAGGGTTACCGAGCCGCAGAGCAAAACCCCTCCGGGTTTCACGGTCTCTCCCCCCAGGGCAAAAGTACTCCGGGAGGAAAAAGCTTTTCCCAGATCTTCGGGGATGCCCTTTTGCATCATGCCGCCCGGGACGAGAGGATCGTGGCCATCACCGCTGCTATGTCCGACGGGGTGGGTCTGAGCCCATTTTCCAAAGCCTATCCCCACCGTTTTTTTGATATCGGCATTGCCGAGGAACACGCGATGACCTTTGCCGCATCTCTTGCCGCCGCAGGCGAGAAGCCGGTCTTTGCGGTATATTCCACCTTCTTTCAGCGTGCTTTTGACCAATTTCTTCACGATGCGGCCTTGCAGAAGCTCCCCGTTGTCCTGGCCCTTGACCGGGCAGGTGTTGTGGGAGAAGACGGCGCGACCCACCACGGCCTTTTCGATCTGCCCTTGACCCTTCCCGTCCCGGGCGTCAAGATCTATGCTCCCTGTACCGAAACAGAGCTGGAAGAGGCCCTTTCCCACGCCCTGTCTCAAGAAAGTTTTCCCTCGGTCTTGCGTTACCCCAGAGGACGGGAAAACCCCCTGATCCGGGAACACTTCCCCTGCCGGGAAGAGGTGGAGCGGGTGGACTTTGGCCAGCCGGGCCCCCGGGATCTGGGTATCGTCACCTTCGGGCGCATCACGGGCGAGGCCATTTTGGCCGCTCAGGATCTGGCAAACGAGGGCGTAAAGGTGGCCCTGATCCGTTTTTCCATGCTCAAAGGCTTTGAAAAAGCTCTGCTCCCCCGTTATTTTTCCGATCTTCCCCGACTCCTGTTTGTGGAGGAAGGGATCCTTACCGGCGGTTTTTCTCAGTATCTTTCCAACCTTCTGCGAGAGCAAAATCTGACAAAGGGTGTCAAAGAGAAGATCCTTGCCGTAGAAGATTTTTTACCCCACGGAAACACCGAAGCTCTGCTGCATCTTGCAGGGCTTGACCGAATGCACATTCAAAAGGAGGGAAAACGCCTTGCCCAGACTTGATGTGTACCTTCACGAAAACGGCTTTTGCCAAAGCAGAAGCCTGGGAGGAAAACTGGTGAAAGGCGGCTTTGTCTTTGTAAACGGTGTGCCTTGCCAAAAGCCCAGCCTGGAAGTAGGAGGAGAGGATCTGATCGAAATTCGGGAAAATCCTCTCACGCGCTACGTTTCCCGAGGGGGGCTGAAATTGGAAGAGGCGCTGAACGCCTTCCAGCTCTCGCCGGAGGGAATGATCTGCGCAGATATCGGCGCTTCCACCGGAGGCTTTACGGACTGTCTTTTACAGCACGGCGCCGGAAAAGTCTACGCCATTGATTCCGGGAGCGGTCAGCTTCACCCGTCCTTGCTGGAAAACCGTTTCGTTGTCTCCATGGAAAACTGCAACGCGCGCTTTCTGGATGAGAGCATGGTGGAAAAGGTGGACCTTGTGACCATGGACGTGTCCTTTATCTCTCAAAGACTGCTATACCCGGCAGTGATCAAAATTCTTAAAGAGGACGGCCTTTTTCTTTCTCTGATCAAACCTCAATTTGAAGTGGGGCGGGAGCTCATCGGCGGCGGTGGCGTGGTACGAAACGAGAAAGCGCGCCTTCAAAGCATCGAAGATCTGCGTCTTGTCGGAGAAAAGATAGGACTGATCTTAGAAAAAGTCATTCCCTCTCCCATTACCGGGGGCGACGGGAATGTGGAATATCTGGCTCTGTTCCATAAAGACCGGCAAAAACAGATCCCGAAAACGACCCTGTGATTACCGTAACGAAAGGAGAAGACCGTGAACGTCATCAGCCTTTATCCGAACCCTAAGCGGGACGGGAACCTATCCTATACTCAGCTTGTCGCCCGGCACCTTTTGTCTCGGGGCGCCCGCGTTTTGATCTCCCGGGCCTGGGAGTGTTTACTAGACCAGATCCCGGGCTTGGAATTTGTTCCGGAAGAGGATCTTTTTACTCAGGGCCAGTGCCTGGTTACCCTGGGGGGCGACGGCACCATTTTGTCCGTGGCAGGCCGTGCCGCCAAGGCCGATATCCCCATTTTTGGGATCAACCTGGGCAAAGTTGGCTTCATGACAGCCCTGGAAAAAGAAGAAACAGAGAATCTGGACAAGCTTTTGTGCGAACAATACGCCGTCTCTTCCCGAATGCTCCTTTCCTGTCAGATCAACGGCGAAGAGGCGTTCACCGCCCTCAATGAATGTGTCATTGCCCCGGAAAAGGGGCTTCACATCGTCGAGCTGAGCCTTTATTCCAATGAAAAAAAGCTCTGCGACTTCCGGGCGGACGGTGTGATCTTTAACACCCCCACCGGCTCCACGGGCTACGCCTTTTCCGCCGGCGGTGCCATCATCGATTCGGAAATGGACTGCATCGGTGTCAAGGCCATTGCCTCCTATTTTCTGATCAACGCCCACCACATGATCTTCCCACCGGAAACGGTGTTTTCTATCAAAGGTTGCCGCGGTGAATGCGGCCCGGTCACCGTGTGCGCCGACGGCAGGGTGAGCCGGATCTTACAAGAGGGAGACGTGGTTCACATCCGGCGCAGTGAAAAGAGGGTACGGCTCCTCTTCCCCTCAAACCGGAGCAATTTGGAAGTATTCTTCCGTAAATTCTAGGAGGAGAAATGAAAAACGAACGTCAGTTGAAAATTTTGGAGATCATCAGCCAGGAAGACATTCGCACCCAAGAGGAATTGATCCAGGCGCTTCGGGCCGTGGGCTTTGCCGCCACTCAGGCCACGGTCTCCCGCGACATCAAAGAATTGCATCTGCAAAAGCTCCCCCTTTCCGGCGGCGGTACCAAGTACACCGTCACCCCCAATTCCGGTGCCGGAGACCGTGAAAAGGCAGACCGCTATCGGAACGTATTGCATCAGGTACTCATCAGCGCGGTGCCCGCAGGAAATATCGGCGTGGTCAAGACCCTCTCCGGAACCGCCAACGCCGCCGCGGCCGCCCTGGAATCCATGCAGTATCACGAGATCATCGGAACCTTAGCGGGAGATGACACCCTGCTTGTCCTGTTTGCCAATGACAGCCTTGCCATCGAGTTCTGCCAACGGATGAACCGGCTTTACCTCAACGATTGATCCCTTTTAAAGGAGAGAGAAATGCTCGCCAGCCTTTTTGTTTCCGACCTGGCGCTTCTGCGCCGTCTGAACCTGGATTTTTCAGAGGGCTTTTCCGTTCTGACCGGAGAGACCGGCGCGGGAAAGTCTTTGGTTTTGGACGCCTTTGGACTGTTTTTGTCCAATAAGGGCGCCCGGGACCTGGTGCGCCACGGAGAAGAAAAGCTAGAGGTCACGCTGTATTTTGACACCCTTTCCTCCGAAGCAAAAGACGCCCTCTCCCAGTATCTCTCCCCGGAGGAATTAGAAGAAGGGGTCAGCCTTTCCCGGGTCATTTACGCCCAGGGAAAATCCCTCTCCAAGCTCAACGGACGCCCCCTTTCCTTCGCCCAGATCTCAGAGCTTGCAAAAAGCCTGTTTTCCCTCAACGGACAACACGATTCCGGAGGTCTTTTGGAGGAAAAGAATCACCGGGCGTATCTGGACGCCGCCCTCTCAGATAAGGATCTGTCCCTTTTGGAGGAATACCGGGCCCTTTATCGGGAATACGCACAAGAGACGAAAAATCTGTCAGCCCTTCTTTCTCAAGGGGGCGACGAAAAGGAACGTCTCGCCCTTTACGATTTTCAGCTCCAGGAGATCGCCCGGGTCAAACCCCGGGTGGGAGAAGAAGAGGAGCTGGAGGAAAAACTGCGCCGCCTGCAATCCTTTGAAAAGCGACACGCCATTCTCTACACCGCCCAGCGCGCACTTTCGGGTGGCGAAAAGGGGCGGGGCGCCATCTACCTTTTGGACGGAGCCGCCCGGAAACTGGAACAATCCAAAGAAGATCCCCTGCTCCGGCTTTCCGGAGAGCTGTACGAGCTTGCCCGTCGGGCGGCGGAAATCGAAAAGGAAGTGGCCGGGGAAATGATGGAGGAGGAAGAAGATCCAGCCCAGGCCATCGACGACATTCAAAAGCGTCTCTCGGCGATCTATCGCCTAAAGCAAAAATACGGCAGCAGCGTGGAAGAGGTGATTGCCCACTACCAGATGCTGAAAGAGAAAAAGGACTTGACGCTTTCTCGAAAAGATGATATAAGAAAAGGAAAAGAACGGGTTAAGGTCCTATCTTTCGCGCTGGGGGAAAAGGCTTCCCTTCTCACCCAGGCACGGACAGAGCTGGCCCGAAAGCTGGAGAGGGAAATTCACGGCACTCTCTCGTTTTTGGATATGCCAAAAATGCGCTTTACCGTGGCGTTGACTCCTTTGCCGGAGCCGGGGCCGGACGGTGCGGAAAAAGTGGTGTTCGCCATTGCGGCCAATACCGGAGAGGGGTCCTCGCCCCTATCCCAGGTAGCCAGTGGAGGAGAACTCAACCGGATCCTTCTGGCACTGCGACTGCATCTGGGACAGGCAAAAGATGCGGATACGCTGATCTTTGACGAGATCGATTCCGGTATCAGCGGAGCTACCGCTCAGAAGATCGGCATTTGCCTGAAAACCCTTGCTGAAAAAAAGCAAGTGTTCTGCGTGACTCACTCCGCCCAGGTATCTACCCTTTCCGACCACCACTTCCTGGTGGAAAAACAGGAGGAGGACGGACGGACTCAGACCTTTTTAACTCGCCTTTCCCCGGAAGAGAGCCTCCGAGAGTCCGCACGGCTTTTAGGCGGAAAGAATCTGACGGCAGAAGCGCGGGGCGCGGCCAGGGAGCTGGCCGAGGAAGGCCTGCGGGAATGGAAACGCTTGCACAACAGCTTTTTTGACAGCATTTCATAAGAAAGGAATCATCATGGGAATTTACGAAGAACTTCAGGCCAGAGGCCTGATTGCACAGGTCTCCAGCGAGACCGAGATACGGGATCTGATCAACCGCGGAGGCGCTCGGTTTTACATCGGCTTTGACCCCACGGCAGATTCCCTCCACTGTGGGCATTTTATGGCCTTATGTCTCATGAGGCGCCTGCAAATGGCGGGCAATACCCCCGTTGTCCTTTTGGGCGGCGGCACCGGATACATCGGGGATCCTTCGGGACGCACGGATATGCGCTCCATGCTTACCCCGGAGACCATTGAGCACAACTGTCAGTGCTTCAAAAAGCAAATGGAACGCTTCATCGACTTTGGCGAAGACAAGGCCCTTTTGGTGAACAACGCCGACTGGCTGTTAAAGCTCAATTACGTAGAACTTCTCCGGGAAGTGGGCGCCTGCTTTTCCGTGAACAACATGCTTCGCGCCGAGTGCTACAAGCAAAGAATGGAAAAAGGGCTTTCTTTCCTGCAATTTAACTACATGATCATGCAGTCCTACGACTTTTATTACCTCAGTGAGCACTACGGCTGCAACCTGCAATTCGGTGGGGACGATCAGTGGTCCAACATGCTGGGCGGCACAGAGCTGATCCGCAAAAAAACCGGCAAAGACGCCCACGTTATGACCATCACCCTCCTACTGAATTCCGAAGGCAAAAAAATGGGCAAAACCCAGTCCGGCGCGGTTTGGCTGGATCCGGAAAAGACCAGTCCCTTCGATTTCTACCAGTACTGGAGAAACGTGGCGGATGCGGACGTGTTAAAGTGTATTCGCATGCTCACCTTCCTTCCCCTTGAGGAAATTGATAAAATGGACGGCTGGGAAGGCAGTCAGTTAAACGCAGCCAAGGACATCCTGGCCTACGAACTCACCAGCCTTGTCCACGGAAAAGAAGAAGCCGAAAAAGCAAGAGAGGCCTCCAAAGCACTCTTCGGCGGTAGCGGAAACAGCGAAAACATGCCCACCCACAGCCTTTCCGACTCAGATTTTACCGATGGGAAGATCAACATCATGGACCTTCTGGTGAAAGCCGCCCTCTGCCCCTCTAAGGGCGAGGCCAGACGCCTGATCCAGCAAGGGGGCGTGGCAGTAAACGACGCTAAGGTCACCGACTTTGCCACCTGTTTTGAAACGGGCGATTTCGACAAAGACTTCATCATCCGCAAGGGCAAAAAGGTATTTGTGAAAATTGTGAAAGAATAACCCATAAGGTTTGGAAAACAAAAAAGAAAACTGCTGAAAGCCATGGCTTTCAGCAGTTTTTTTATAAAAATTTGTAAGCGCGACGCCACCGGCAGAGCCCGATTGGGTTATTTTTCCGGAACAAAAACGGCAACGTTGGTATGAAGTTCCTCCAAACAAATCTCTTTTGCGTCAGAGTAGAGTTTGTTTGAGATTATCTCCCTATAAGCGCCCTTTTCGGGAAAACGCAGTGTCCCTTGCAGCTTTTCCTGCGTGAACACGCCCATCACCCGTCGGTCTGCCCAAAGGCTGATTCCGCCGGAGGTCCAAAGGCGACAACCGGCAAGCCGGGCCAGGGCACGGTATACCGGAGCTTTCTGATAGGGCAAGGTGATGGCCACCCGATTTCCCTTTTGCCATACTCCGTCAAACAAAAGTTTGGCCCCTTCGTCACACACCGTTACCCCCACGTAATCGGACCCGGTCTCACGTTCCTCCATAGAAAAGCCGGTGAAATCCCGTATGTTTTCCGTTGCGCACACGCCGTCCCGGATCACGCCTGCGGCATGATGGTACACAAGAAAAGTCTCCGGGGGAAGATGGGTTTTCAGGTATTGCCGCGTTTGAGAGGAAACGTCAAAGGTATAGGCAAAAATCACCATTTTGTAGCGGTTTAAATCCAGCTGCGGAAGGTCTGTCAAGCGGTAAAAATCCGCCACGGCACCGCTCAGGCAAATCTCCATCAACGGATCTTCCAGAAAACCCTCCCGCTGTGTTTTACTGATGCTCATTTTTCCAATCACGTTTTCATCTGCCAGCACCAAAATATCCGCAAGACTTTCAAAAGGCCGGGTCTTGAGTTTTTGGTTGAGGGCCGTCATTTTTCTGATTTCCTCCATGAGCTCGGGATCATCGTACCAGCCACCGCCCAGATCCATCCACCAAAAGCCAGAACCGTGAGAAATATTCTTGCAAAACTCTCGCCAGAGCACACAGCGGGAATCACGAAAATCACGGCACAGCCATTTTGCATTATCCGTTGTAGAACCATACGCCAGGTGAGTGCGGCAGTCCGTCTCATCCAGCCATATCTTTTTTAAATTGACCGACTGCACGGCAGTAAGCTCGCCACCGGGCTGTCCGGGTCCGCATCGGTAATAGCTTTTGGGCGCCGCAATGAAGTCTACGTGCTCGCTTTTTAACAAACGTTCCAGTGACAGGTGCCCTGCGTAGTTTGGATTGTTGATGTGAACAAAATACCCATAGAAAATACCCGTCAGCTTCTCCGGCGCTCTCCTTCGTACGATTTTGCAAAAATGTTCGATGGCGTCGGCACAGCACTCGGACAGAAATTCGTCCATATCCGACGAAATCCTGCCAAGACAATCCGCCCGGTAAAAAGAGGCCAAAGAATCCTTGCGGCCATAGCGTTCATCGGGCGAGGGCAACAGGACGGTATCGTTTGCAAAACGCTCCTCTCCCCAAGAGCGGCGGAGAGCATCCCAAGAACCGTACTTTTTCAGTCCCCAGTTGATAAAATGCCGGGTATGGGAGATGCCGTAGTCGCCGTAGTGATTGTTCATGCGACCCCACATAACGGATTCCCCGGAAGCACCAAAGGCGATATGATACCCCAAAATGCGAGAACCGTACGGACCGTTTTCCAGCCGATCAATGAGCTTTTCCAAAGCCAGCCCCGCATCACACAGCCACTTTTTAGAAGAAAAGCTCTGCCGGGCAATGACGCCGCCCACGTTGGGTCTGGTATCTACGTAGTCACCTGCCTGATAGTAGCCGTTTGGCGCATTGTACCCCAGCCAGTCATGCTTTTCGGTATCCACCAAATCCCGAATGGACTGCGCGTCTCGGGGGCCCTGGTAATACACAAACACCTCCTGGGGATTCTCCCGACACCAATCCACAGGAACGTTGAGCTTAATTCTCGGAATGTAATAGGCATCGGGATTGTCCCGAAAAACGGCCTCTACCACCCGGTCGGTAAGGCGATAGTCAAATTCGTCCACGCCCATCCAGCCTGCGTGGAGAATACAGGTGTGAAGAAGCACCCCCGCCTGAGAAAACATGCGGTGGGTACGGGCATACCGCTCCAAATCTTCGGTGAATACCAGGGGCGCGCCCTGCTCGTTTTTCATAGGGGGGTCATAACCGAAACCTAGCCTCGACCAAAACACCGGATTATTCTTGAGAAATTGTAATGCTTGTTGCCTATTCATAAGCCTTTTCTCCTCCTATTTCCGACGGGGTAATCCCTTTTTCTTTTTTTACAAAACGGGAAAAATATTTCGGATCTGAAAAACCGGTGGCAAACGCCGCTTCCGCCACGGTATAGTAACCGGAGCGCAAAAGTTCTTCTGCTCGCTTTAAACGTAGATTTTGAATATATTGGAGAGGCAGTACGCCGCAACTTTGTTTGAAAATACGGCGAAAATAGGTGGTGCTGGTTCCATACATCTCCGCCAGCGCAGCTACATTTAACCCCGAATCCGCATAATGCCTGTGGATATATTCCAGCGTTTCCGATAGCTTATCCGTCACGGACGGATTTTCTTTTTGGGCGTTTTCTTTGGCAAGCTGTTCCAGAATAGAGTAAAAAACAGATGCCGCGGCAAAGCGATAACCGGTCTGCTTTCGTTTCCAGATCCGATGCAAGAGTTTCATCTGTTCCCGATAATAGGCAGGGTCGGCAGGAGTAAAGGAGGAAAACTCCATCGCAACGTCGGGAAGGGCTTCAAAATGTACCACGTACACGTGCTCCTGGGTGTTGGCGTGCATGGTATAGTCAAAATCCTTGGGGACAAAGGCAAGCTCGTTGGTAGACACGTGATGGGATTGACCTTGGTGTTCAAACACCACGTCTCCCTCCACGCGAAAGGAAAGCGCGTGAAATGAGCGACCCCGGGTATACGCCCGCCGAGGCTGCCAGCGCAGTTCCAGCACCGATAAGATCCGATAGAGCTGTGTTTTGTTCTCGAAAAACATCTGCCACCCTCCTTTTCTCATTCATTCATACCACAAGTGATTGTGTTTTGTCAAGTTGTGAAAAATCCGAAACAAAGTTTGTGAAAACGTGAAAAAGTACACTTCTGATGGGAAATCAAAAAGTTTTTCTCGAAAAAATGCAAGAAATTTCCAAATTTTCTCGCGCGCACAAGGTTACGAAAAGTCCTCCTTTTGGTTACTAAATATGCGTTTACTTTCACAGATCGCGCTGATATGATGAAGGTATCACACTTTCAAGGGAGGTTTTCCTATGGCTATCAAGCATTGCGCTGTCAGTTATTACGGACTCAATTACGTCGAGCACGCCGAACAGGACTTTAAAGAGATGATCGAGCACGGCTGCGACACCGTGATCCTGGCCATTACGGAGTTCGACATGGACTTCTGGTTCCCAAACATCAATAACATTGTGAAAAAGGCTCACCAGCTCGGTCTTCGCGTGATTGCAGATCCTTGGGGGATCGGCAAATACTTCGGCGGCGAGCAGGTCAGTTTGTTCCTGCAGAATAACATTCACCACCGTCAGGTTTCCGCCTACACCGGCGAAGTGCTCAACGCCGCTTGCTTTAATACCAATTCTTTCCGTGATTACTTTACCAATATCTGCATGAAATTGGCAAGGGAGACGGAAGTAGACGGCTTCTTCTGGGACGAGCCCCACTACGCCTATCCCAAGTCTTACGCTTCCATCACCGGCGGCGCCGGTGACGACTGGTCTTGCCGTTGTCCCGAGTGCATGAAAAAATTTGAAGAATACTACGGCTATGAAATGCCCCGATTCATGAATGACGACGTAAAGCAGTTCCGCTGGAGAGAGGCTCTGAAAACCCTTTCCGACTGCTCGAAGGCGCTGAAAGAATTCAACCCCGATCTGGAAATCACCTGCTGCGTCCACGCAACCAAAAACACCTACTACGTTACGGAACTGCGCGGCTACGACAACTGGGAAATGGTCGCTTCCTGCCCTTATTTTGACGTATTCTCTACCACCATCATTGCCTGGTCTTTGCCGGAAAGCTTCTTCCGGGAGATCACGGAGAGAACGGTAAAGATTGCAAAAAAATACGGCAAACAGTCCGAAAGATGGCTGATGGGTTACAACGCTCAGCCCGAGGATTTCAGCCAGATTGATCACGTTGTGGATATGTACCGCGACGCCGGCGTTGACCGCCTGGCAACCTGGACCTACCGCGGCGGATACGGCACGGTAGTACAAGCACCCGATCCCATAAAACTCTGGGATGCCATCGGCGAAAATTATAAGAGAGTTTTGGAAAAGTGAAAGGAGTACAAAACATGAACGATTTTGGCTATTTTGCATATCTGCAAGAAAATTTCCGCAAGGTCAATGAAACCCAGGGAGAAAACATTCGCAAGGCAGGCGAGCTGATGGCAGATGCCATTGCAAACGACCGCCTGCTTCACGTTTACGGCGGTGGCGGTCACACCACTCTGCCCGTAGGCGAAATGTTCTTCCGCGCAGGGGGCCTTAGCTGTATCAACCCCATCATGGAAACCGGCCTGTCCGTATTCAATCAGGCTCTGAAGTATTTGGAGCTGGAGCGCACGGTCAATTACGGTTCTGCCATCGTAAAATATTACGATCTGAAAGAGAACGACGTGCTGATTATCTTCCACAACATCGGTATCAATCCTGCAACCATCGACGCCGCAATGGAAGCCAAAAAATGCGGTGCGAAGATCATCGCCATCTCCAGCTCTGCCTGGCAAAAAGAAATGCCCGCCGATCACTTCATTCGTCACCCCAACAAGACCAATCTTTTCGATTATGCCGACGTGTGCATTGAAGATTTCAACCCGGTAGGGGATGCCGTTGTAACCGTGCCCGGTTTGAGCACGCCCATCGCTCCCGTTTCCAACATTATTGATTTCTACATTGCTCATCTTCTGGAAATTGAAACGGTCAAGCAGTGCATTGACCGCGGTATCACTCCTCCTGTTTGGTCCAGCGCCAACACTCCCGGCGGCGACGAGAAGAATGCGGCATACCTTGCAAAGTACCGTCCCAGAGTAAAAATGCTGTAAGGAGTGAACGCAATGGAAGTATTGCAGGAAAAATTGAATTTTTTGCTGGATAAGTATTCCGTGGGGAAAAAAGCGCTTCTCAAGAACGCCGACACCGTGGTCATCAATGGAACGGAACTTCCTCTCATGGCATATAAATCCCAGCGGAGATTTTTGGAGCTGAAGAAAATGGTTTCAGACGGCACCCTTTCCGGCATCAGCGTTATGCGGGTGGCTCGAATCGTAGAAAAAGGCTCTGATCTTTACAGCGTTCTTGGAAGAGAACTGGATATTTGCCAGTATGTATTGGGTAGAAAAATCAAAACCGTTATGGCAATGGAAAACGACATCGTCCTGAACGTCATTGCCACCACGGAAGACGGTGTGGTTTGCACGTTAGAAATTTCTGCCACCTTGCCAAAAGGCGAACCGGCAAAAGACAAGCACGAGATCATCGCCCAGCACGGCATCGGCTGTGACGTGGTGGTGGATGCGCAGTTAAAGCAAGACTCGATCTACGTGTTCACCGAAGAAAACGAGAAATTTACCGACGTAGATTTTGAGTTGTACGGCTTAAACGAAGAAGAGGTCAGCATCGTGCGCGCCGCCTTCTCTCTGGCAAAAGAGGAATCCTATGACCGGGTACTGTCCTGCAAAGAAAACATCAATACCCTATTAAGCCTTGTCCAGAGCGCCGTCAGCACCGAAGAAAGGCAGGTAATGGCGTAATGAAACCTTTGAAAATCGCTATGATGAGCATGACCCACGGTCATACCAGAAAATACTATCAAGTACTGAAAGAAAACCCGAAACTGGACTGGGTGGCAGTTTCTACCGCCAACGAAACCGTTAAAGAAGTTTTCTTAAACAGCGTCAGCGGGATTCCCTGCTATGACAGTGAGCTGGAAATGCTAGATGCCCATCCGGAAATTGAAGCCGTGGTGCTGGCCAGCGAAAACAGCGACCATTTGCGCCAGATGAAGCTGTGTGCAGAGCGCGGCATTCACATCCTCTCTATGAAGATCCCCACTTTTGATATGGACGAGTATGACCGGATGATCGAACTTGTGGAAAAAGCGGGGCTTGTCTGCCAAGTGGAACTGGAAATGCACTACAACCCCGTCATTTCCCGTTTGAAACAGGTGGTAGAAAGCGGAAAATTGGGAGAAATCAAATCCTTTAACGCTACCAACATCACCCTCTCTCCCGTATGGGCGTTCCCCTGGCAGGGTGTGCCGGAGAAAAGTTACGGCAAGCGGGTCTCCATAAAAGAGGGGGACCGTCGCTTTCGGGGCGGTGCGCTGTGCGATCACCCCCACATCTTCGATATGATCCGCCACGTCACCGGTAGCGAATTTGACAGCATTTACGCCGAAGTTGCCCCCAACATCCGGCCGGACCTGCAAGAGGAAGACATGCTTTCTATCATCGGCAAAATGAAAAACGGAACGGTGTTTTCCTTAGACCCCTCCTGGTCAAAAATGGAAACCCGTCTGCCCGTACCCGGGCCGGGCTGGGAAGTGTTCCCCAAGCGCATGGAGGTAAACATTACCATCAACGGCGAAAAGGGAACGATGATGGCAGACTGCTTTGGTCCTAACGTGTACCACAGCGGAAACCCCAACGATCGCTACACCGTCCAGTACACCTATTTTGACGAGTGGGTGGGTCTGATCGATGAATTTGTAGATAACATCCGCGGCCGCAAGACCCCCCTGATCAACCTGAGCTGGCACAAAGCCACCATCCAGGCTATGAACGCTTGCTATGAGAGCATTGCCACCGGAAAAGTTGTAAAATTATAAACCTGTGTCTCCATGTAAGAAAGAAAACTGGTGAAAGCCATGGCTTTCAGCAGTTTTTTTATTTTGACAGAAAAATTTACTCCTCTGCCCCGAATTCTTTTAGCTTCTCCAAAAGCGATGTCTTTTCCTTTTTCGAAAACAGAAAAAGGGGCAGAGAAAAAAGAATTCCGGGGACGAGAAAACAAAGGGCAAAAAGGGTCTCGGAAAAAAGTAGCTCAAACCCTGCCAAGAGATGCGCCAAAACCCACAAGAGCCACAGAATCCCCACACCCCGAGGGCGGGAAAACCGAAGGGAGATCACCGTCTGCCCCTGTTTTTTCATCGTTTTTCCGTAAAGGGTGCAAGAAAGCAGGGCAAACCGCCCCTTTTTCCGGCGGCAAAGGGAAAAAGAGCCCTCTTGATACCTACCCAAAAAGGCGTCGCTTTCCCCCACGGTAAAGCGCTCCGGGAGCGAGAGAGGGACTGCGTTTTTTTGAAAAGCCCGACGGAATTTTTCCTCAGGCACGTTTAAGCGCCACATCATATCAGCCAAAATACTTTCCGGCGGCAAAGCGATACTGCACCGCCTCCAACACGTGCCGCTCCGAAATGATCTCCACGCCCTCCAGATCCGCTACCGTTCGGGCCAGTCGCAAGATCCGATCGTGTCCCCGGGCGGAAAGATGAAGATTCTGAAAGCTCTCTTTCAAGAGCGCCTCGGCAAGATCATCCATCACGCAGAACTTCCGGGTCAAGGTCCCGGTCAGCGCACCGTTGCAGGAAATGCCGTACTCCCGGTAGCGTTTTGCCGCCAAAGCCCGAGCACGGTTCACCCTCTCCCGCACGCTCTCGCTGTTCTCTGCAGGAACATCAGCACGCAATTCCTCAAAGGAAAGGGCAGGCACCTCTACTTGCAGATCCATCCGATCCAGCAAAGGCCCGGAGATCTTTCCCAAATACCGATCCACCGCCGCCTTGGTGCAATGGCAAGGCTTTGTAGCAGAACCGTAATAGCCGCAAGGACAGGGGTTCATGGCACAGACCAGCATAAAATCGGCGGGAAAACTGACCTTTCCCGCAGCCCGGGTGATGGTAACGGTCCGGTCCTCCAAAGGCTGGCGCAAAGACTCCAGACTTCGCTTTTCAAATTCAGGAAGTTCGTCTAAAAACAAAACCCCGTTATGTGCCAGGGAAATTTCCCCGGGCTGAGGAGTGGTGCCGCCACCGGTCAGCCCGTCAAAGCTGATGGTGTGATGGGGTGCGCGAAACGGCCGCTGGCAGATCAGCGCCTGACCGGCCGGCAAGGTGCCGCTAACGGAATGGATGGCCGTGGTGCGGAGCATTTCCTCAAAGTCCATCTCCGGCAGAATCCCGGGCAGAGCCTTGGACAAAAGGCTTTTTCCGCTTCCGGGGGGTCCCACCAAAAGAAGGTTGTGCCGACCTGCGGCGGCGATCTCAAGAGCTCTTTTTGCCGTCTCCTGACCCTTGATGTGCGCCAGGTCCACCAAACATTCTCCGGGTTTTGCCTGGCTTGACGGATCAAAAATGACCTCCGACATGGTTTTGATTCCCAATACGTGGTCCAGGATCTGGGAAACATGCCCGGCTCCAAATACTTGGAGCCCCTCTACTACACTGCACTCTTTTTCGTTTTCCTCCGGGCAAAAAAGGATCTTTGCACCTGCTTCCCGAGCAGCCAAAGCCCGGCAGAGAGCGCCTGGCCCGCCGCGGAGCGAGCCGTCCAGACCCAATTCCCCGAAAAAGCACATTCCGGACAGGTCCACGCCTTTCAGCGCCGTTCCGGACAACAGGGCCATCAAAATCGGAAGATCAAAGCCGCTGCCCTGCTTTTTCCGATCCGCCGGAGCAAGATTGACGGTCACCGCGCCCTTGGGAAAAGGAAGATTCTGGCTTTTGGCGGCGGCACGGATCCGATTCAGGGATTCTTTCACTGCGGCATCCGGAAGACCTATGATCTCCACTTCCGGCAAGCCCCCGGTAAAATAGGCCTCCACCGTGACACCGTAGCCGTCAAGCCCCCACAGAGCCGCCGAGCCGATTTTAACGATCATGCTTTTCCCCTTTCTCGTTTCCTTTTTTGCGCTTTTTTCTTGCGCCGATTGGTTCTCCCCCTCATTTTACCATAAGTTTCTCCCCTTTGCAAAGTTTTTCATTTTTTCCTGAAAAAATCCCGTTTTTATTCAAAATTTATAGCGAATTTCCTTTACATCCGGGGAATTTGGTGCTATACTTTTCAGAGATAATTAATTCTTTGATAGAAAGGAATTTGAAACATGGTCACAAGAAAGAAAATGTCCATGGATGGCAATACCGCCGCGGCACACGTTTCCTACGCGTTTACCGAAGTGGCCGCCATCTACCCCATTACTCCCTCCAGCGTAATGGCGGAATTGACGGACTCCTGGTCCGCCACCGGTCTTAAGAATATCTTTGGTGAGCAGGTCAAGGTTACCGAAATGCAGTCCGAAGCGGGCGCGGCCGGTACCGTTCACGGCTCTCTTGCCGCAGGCGCTCTCACCACCACCTTCACCGCTTCCCAGGGCCTTTTGCTCATGATCCCCAATATGTACAAAATCGCCGGCGAACTGCTTCCGGGTGTGATTCACTGCTCCGCCCGTTGCGTAGCTTCCCACGCGCTGAACATTTTTGGCGATCACAGTGACGTGTACGCTTGCCGTCAGACCGGCTTTGCTATGCTGGCCGACACCAACCCCCAGGAAGTCATGGATCTGGGTGCTGTGGCCCATCTTTCCGCCATCAAGGGAAGAGTTCCCTTCCTGAACTTCTTTGACGGTTTCCGCACCTCCCACGAGATCCAGAAGATCTCCGTCTGGGATTACAAGGATCTGGAAGACATGATCGACAAGGATGCCCTTGCCGCCTTCCGTCAGAGAGCTCTGAACCCCGAGCATCCCGTACTTCGCGGCTCTGCTGAGAACGGAGACATCTTCTTCCAGCACAGAGAAGCCTGCAACCGCTACTACGACGCTCTTCCTGAGATCGTAGAAGAATATATGAACAAGGTCAACGAGAAGATCGGTACCAACTACAAGCTCTTCAACTACTACGGCGCTCCCGATGCCGAAAAGGTCATCGTTGCCATGGGCAGCGTTTGCGACGTGGCAGAGGAAGTCATCGACTACCTGACCGCCCAGGGCGAGAAGGTGGGACTTGTAAAGGTCAGACTCTACCGTCCTTTCCGTGCAGACAAGTTGGCAGAAGCCATTCCTGCTACCGCAAAGAAGATCGCCGTTCTGGACCGCACCAAAGAGCCCGGCTCTCTGGGCGAGCCCTTGTATCTGGATGTAGTTACCTCTCTTGCCACCACCGGCAGAGGAGACATCAAGGTGGTGGGCGGCCGTTACGGTCTGGGTTCCAAGGACACTCCTCCCCAGAGCATCTTTGCCGTGTATGAGAATCTAAGCCAAGAGAATCCCAAGAACGGCTTTACCATCGGCATCGTGGACGACGTTACCGGCCTTTCCCTGGAGGAGAAGCCTGCGCCCGATACGGCTGCCAAGGGAACCATTTCCTGCAAATTCTGGGGTCTGGGTGGCGATGGCACCGTAGGCGCCAACAAAAACTCCATCAAGATCATCGGTGACCACACCGACAAATTCATTCAAGCCTACTTCCAGTACGACTCCAAGAAGACCGGCGGCGTGACCATCTCTCACCTGCGTTTCGGTGACGAGGTCATCAAGAGCCCCTACTACATCACCAAAGCCGACTTTGTAGCCTGCCACAACTCCTCTTACATTACCAAGGGCTACAAGATCGTTCAGGACGTAAAGCCCGGCGGAACCTTCATGCTGGACTGCCAGTGGAAAGAAGACGAGTTGGGTGAGCACCTCCCCGATGAAGTGAAAGCCTACATTGCGCAGAACAATATTCGGTTCTACACCATTGACGCTACCTCTATTGCCACGAAGACCATCGGCAACCCCAAGGTAAAGAACACCGTACTTCAATCCGCCTTCTTCTCTCTGGCAGGCATCCTTCCCAAGGATGAGGCCATTGAGTACATGAAGAAAATGGCGTATAAGTCCTACATCAAAAAGGGCGAGGCCATTGTGGAGCTGAACTACAAAGCCATTGATGCCGGCGCCAACGCCATGGTGGAAATCAGCGTTCCCCAGGCTTGGAAGTCCATCGTTCCCCAAGAGATCAAAGAAGAAGCCACCGGCAAGCGTCCGGAGCTTGTGAAGTTCGTCAACGAAGTGGTGACCCCCGTTTCCCAGATGAACGGCGACTCTCTCCCCGTTTCCCGCTTCCTTGATAGCGCCGACGGCACCTTCCCCCAGGGCTCTGCCGCCTATGAGAAGAGAGGCGTAGCCGTCTCCGTTCCCGTATGGCACGCAGAAAACTGCATTCAGTGTAACAACTGTTCTTTCGTTTGCCCCCACGCGGCCATCCGTCCCTTCGCACTCACCGCTCAGGAGGCCGAAAAGGCTCCCGCAGATACCAAGTTCTGCGAAAAACCCGTTTTGAAGACGGACTACCGCTTTACCATGGCCATCTCTCCCCTGGACTGCATGGGCTGTACTCTTTGCGTCAAGGCTTGCCCGGTTACCGCCAAGGCAGAAAAAGACGGCAACCCCGAAAAGAAAGCCATCGAAATGACTTCTCTTTCCTCTCAGCTTTCTCAGCAAGCTCCCTTTGACTATTGCGTAGAGAACGTCACTGAGAAAAAGGAGCTGTTTAACCCCAAGACCGTAAAAGGCAGCCAGTTCAAGCAGCCCCTTCTGGAGTTCTCCGGTTCCTGCGCCGGATGCGCCGAGACCTCTTACGCAAGACTGATCACCCAGCTGTTCGGCGAGAGAATGTACATTTCCAACGCCACCGGTTGCTCCTCCATCTGGGGTGGCTCCGCTCCTGCCACACCTTACACCGTGAACAGTGCAAGCGGTCGTGGACCTGCTTGGGCCAACTCCCTGTTTGAGGACAATGCCGAGCACGGTTTGGGTATTTACCTGGGCCAAAAGACCATCCGCGAAAGACTGATCGGTTATGTGGAAAAATTCCTGGAAACCGTAGAGGACGCCGAGAAGAAAGCGGTGGTTCAAAAGTTCCTGGATACCAAAGATCATGGTGCCGAGAACGAAAAAGCTACCGCTGACATGATCGCTATGATGGAAGGATGCTCTTGCCAGAACGAGTGGAAAGAGAAGATCCTTGCCGAAAAAGATTACCTGTCCAAAAAGTCCGTCTGGATCTTCGGTGGTGACGGTTGGGCCTACGATATCGGCTTTGGCGGTTTGGACCACGTTCTTGCCAGCGGGGAAGACGTAAACGTCATGGTCTTTGATACCGAAGTTTATTCCAACACCGGCGGTCAGGCATCCAAGGCATCCAACATCGGTCAGGTCGCTCAGTTTGCCGCAGCCGGTAAGGCCATCGGCAAGAAGAACCTGGCAGAGATCGCCATGAGCTACGGCTACGTATACGTAGCACAGGTGGCCATGGGTGCAGACATGAACCAGCTGCTCAAGGCTCTCACCGAGGCAGAAGCCTATCCCGGACCTTCCCTCATCATCGGCTACGCTCCCTGTGAAATGCACGGCATTAAGGGCACCATGGCAAACTGCCAGGTGGAAATGAAGAAGGCGGTAGAGGCCGGATATTGGCAGATGTTCCGCTACAACCCTGCCGCGGAGAAGAAGCTGATCATCGACTCCAAGGCTCCCACCGGATCTTATCAGGACTTCATCAAGGGCGAGACCCGTTACACCAGACTTGCCCAGCAGGATCCCCAGCGCGCAGAAGAACTGTTCCAGAAAGCAGAGGAAGCCGCCGCTCAGCGCTTCCAGAAGCTTACCAAATTGGAAAAGCTCTACGGCGAAGAATAATCCTAAAAAAGAAAAAGGGTACGGATGTTTCCGTACCCTTTTTTTCTCCACCGGCGACATAAGTGCGCCCCGGGGTGAGAGATAAAAAAAGAAGACCGCCAGGCGGTCTTCTTTTTTGCTTTTTTCTTATCGAACCAGTTTTCCGGTGTAAACCACAGGTCTCTCGCCGGTGTAGAGCTGAACGGTCACCTCTAAGGTATAGCTGCCGTCAGCGTAGAAGCTGTCAAAGGCTTGCGCCACCTCGGCAACGCTCAAAGAGCGATAGTCCACGTAAATGGGGCGAACCGCCTTGGTGTACACTTCATTGCCATGAGAATCCTTCGCGGTAACGTACACGTCGGAAATGGCGTAGTTGCTTTCCACCACTGCCGCTTTCAATTGTTCCACGGTAATGGTCTCTCCCGTATGGGAAAACGTGGTGACAGACTTTTCCACCGGATCGGTTCCCTGAAGTTCCGCAAAGGTAAACGGGAGATAATAATTGTCATACAGATAGCTGAAACTTGCCTTCCAGTCAAGAGACGCCAAAGCTTCTTCCAAAGTATCGATGCTGGCCTGATCGGTAATGGTCACATAGCTCTCGTCTCCATTGATGGTACCGTCCGGGTTTCTTACCACCACAGCTTTCGAAGTGCTCATGATCACGTGGCCGGCCAGTTTTGGCGTCCAGTGGACAAGACCGTCTGCGGGCTGGAGCAAGGCGTAAGACTCGAACATAACCTGTCTGCCGTTATTTTCTGTAATATGAGAAGTATACACGTCGGTTTTGAAATTATCCAGAGTCTCATCGTAAACATAGTTTCCAAGCTTGATAAAGCCGTTCTTTGGCACCATGTACTCCGTGGTATTGTACGCAGCGGAATTGATGACCCTTCCCCAAGCGGCAAAGGCGCCGGAAGAGCACTGGTTGCCAAAGTAGCGCTGATTCTCAAAGGCTCGGGGGATATCGATCTCACCGGTATAGGGATTGTAAAATTCCATAAAGCGGTAAACGTTTCCGTAGCCTATCGCCACGTAAGGCAGGCCGCCGTAGACCACACCGCCGGTCAGCGACACCGGCTTATTATTCACCACCGCATAATAATCCTCGCTGGGAACCCATGGGAAGGTCTGGCTGAAGTGGAAAAAGTCCACGATCAGCGCGCGAAGCTCGTCGGTGGTCATCTGGTCGTTGGCTATGGGGAAGCTGTTGATCTTCTCCCAAGAAACCAATTCCTGGGTGCCGCGGATATATCCGGCCGTAGCTTCCACATAAGAAAGGAGCGCATCAATCAGCTCCGGTTGGTCGCTGTTCATGTTGGCAACAGACACAACGCTCACTCCGGAAACCGCGCAGGACTCTCCGCTCTCGCCACGGATCTCCACACGCATTTCATTGGTAAAGCGGGACGCCTTGATGCGCAAGCTCACACTGAAATTGCCGTTGCCGGCCGCAGGAGAGACCGCTACAAGCTCATAATAGCGGGGATTGATCTTGACGCCGTCCAGCCAAACGGTAAGCTTGTCTAAAGGAAGAGCGCCGGTGTACTCGCCGTAGATCCGGATGCCAATGGCATTGGCAAGCTCCAGAGAAGCTCCCGTCAGCTTTAGTTTTTCGCTGGTACCGCTCACCACGGGCCTTTTCGTTCCAAGGCTTCCTTGATAACCTTCGCCCAAAGGCTGATTTTCCTTAGCAAAGTTGTCGTTGTGGAAGGTCTGGCAAGCCCGAAGTCCCAGATCATAAATGGAATCATAAAGCCGTACCAATCCCAGGGTATCGCTACCTTGGTGGTTTCTCCGGCCCACTTTGCAGACCTCCATGACGCTCAGGCTTACCCGTCTGCCACCGTTGATGACCATTTCAAAATTTCTGTGGAAGTTGGATGCCGCCACCGGAGGCAGGGCGTAGTAATAGTCGCCGTTTTCCTCGTCTACCAAAAGGTCCTTCTCGGTGGCTGTCAGTTGGATTCCAAGCTCCGGAGAATTCACGGTGATATTCCACCCTTCGCCCCACATTTGCACTGCAGGCTTGGAGAAATACAGTTTCACCACGATCTTATCCTGGAGAGCGAGTCTTACGCCGTAGAAGGCGCATCCGATCCACCGAACCGTCTCCCCTTCTTCTCTCAGATCCAGAGAGCCGGCAACGCCGGGAGCGGCGGTGACGGTCACCTTTGCCGCATCTTCCCGGGGCGCGATCAGATAGATCCCACCGCTCTTCCACTGTTTTTGCTGCTCTAAGATCACGTTACCCAGGACTTTGTCTGCCTGGATCATGCAATCCGAATGGACCTTGACGGTTCTGATCTTGCCCTCTTCTCCCAGAGTAAGGGTGTCGGACGGGGTGCGTAAAATTTCTTTTCGGAATGTGCCTCCGGTGATAACGGAGCGAACCGAACCTGCGCTTCCGGTGCTGGTGCCAAGGTACACGTCTTTCTGGAAATCTCCCCCGGAAATCACCGTCTCAATAGAGTTTGCCGCCACGTTGCAGGCGTAAAAGTCCACGGTAAACACGCCACCGGAGATCACGTTTTTCACAGAGCCGGTGATGCCGTTGTTGTAGCTACCTGCATTAAAGGAAGCAAAAGTGCCGCCTTTTACGTAGTTGATAATGCGATCTACCTTCGTAGTGGAGCCTCCCATTCGGGTGCCGCAGTTGAGAAGCCCGATGCGAGCGCCTGTGGCCAGGTCGAAGGTGTTCTCCGCCACGCCCACGGTAGATCCGGCAACGAATCCGCCGCCGCCATAGTAGTAGTTGATGTCGGGGGTACCGGAAATGAAGTTGTAGATGTGATCCACGTGTGCGGCCGTATAGCATCCGGCCACAAAGTTGTTAAAGGTGCCGCCGGTGACGGTATTGGTAACCACTACCTGAAAGGGAGCATTGCCATTGTTGCGATAATCTTTACCGGCGCTTTGAGTACCGGCAAACACGAAAATTTCTCCGCCGGTAACGGTGTTAAAGGTGCCGCCCATGGCCTGGGCGCCGTAAACGTGCTCCACGTAGCCCCCATGCATGGTAAAGGAGCCGGTACCGGTGATGGTGCCGCTGTTATACACACTCTGGATAAAACCGGGAACGTTGGTGTGATAACCGTTTTTCTCATCAACGGTAATGGAAAAGTTTCCAATCAAAACGTTTTTGTAACCGAAGTTTCCGACACCGCGTATGGCGTAAGTATTCGTATTCGTCAAAGTACCGCCGGTGACGAGAATGGTAATATCACCCACACAGGTAATATTCGCGTTTTTCGTACCCAAAATGCGACGAACGATGCCGCTTTGCATTTCCACCACGGCATCCCCTACCGGGGAATTTTCTTTTCTGGCAACAACGATCCCGATCTCGGCATCTGCGTCCTGAGAAAATGCCGCGGGGTGGGTGGCACCATCGTCAGATCCGGTGTTGATCACAAGCTTTGCCCGGGTAGAGATGGGACGAACGTCCACACCGACGGAAGAAGCAAAATTGTACTTGGCCTCTTGAGCCGCCTGTACGGTAGTAAAATCAGAAGGGTAGGAGAATCCCACCGCCGCAAAGCTCTGATCCAC
>JAZOQB010000028.1:0-24186 GCA_045655865.1 Eubacteriales bacterium | reverse complement strand
TTCCACTTCCTCGGTGGAGAGACCAAAGTCCTCCAAAAGACCTAAACGAAAGCCGTCTTTTGCTCCTTCTTCTACAGAAACGGCAACGTCACCGGCATCGGGCATCATCATGCGAAGATACTTTTTCAATTCCTGAGCGGCAAAATCGAAAACGGGATTCGCACGCATTTCTTTGATTTGTAGCATGTGTCCTCCTTTATTAAACAAGGTTAGGTTCATGGTAGCATGAAAATATAGGAAAGTCAAGGAATAAGACCTTCATTTTTTACGATTTCTGTCTGATTTAAACATAAAAACCATAAGAAGCCTTTTTCTTGATTTTCGCTGTTGAGAAAGCAAATTTGAAAAGAAAAGGTCGCACGAAGTGCGACCTTTTTGCGGATGTAACTTATCTTTGCTGCTGGAGGGTGAATTCCACCATTTCAGCGGTTTCCTCGGGGGTAAACTTGCGGAGAGTGTTGATCACTTCGCCGTTGTTCCACTTTCTGTCCTCGGGTTTGATGGTCTCAGTGGTACCCATAACGGTGACGTTGAGCTGTCTGCGGCGAGCGCGAACGTGATCCCAGTCGATGAAGTAGATGTGAGCAAATTCGCCGCCGTCGAGCTTTCCGTCTTTCACGGTCATGGTCTCGCTTCTGCCGAAGAACACGCTACGAAGGTGTCCGTCGGTGTTCATGGAAGTGTAGTTGCCGGGCTCGTTAACAAAGCGGCCGAACTGAGCGTGGATGGGGCCGGGGTGACGGTACTGATGCTCCTCGGCAAAGTCGGGAATCAGTTTTCTCATGATGTCAAGCAGGTCGTGCTGGAGGAACTCCAGGTCAAACGAATCGATGTCATGAGAGCATTCCTGCACCATAACGGAGCAGGTGGTGTGGTGAGAGGCGATGCAGCAGGTACCGGATTGGATGCCGGAAGCGGCTACGATCTCCATGATCTCTTTGGAGACGTCGTGGAAGGTGGGGATCCAACCTCTGGACTGGAGCTCAAGCTCCTTTTGAAATACTTTGAATTCCATTCTTATTTTCCTCCTGAAAATAATTTAATAATGAACTTTATTTTGCCTGTCTGGCGTCCCAGGCTTCCCGGACGGCGCGGATCATATCATCCACCATTTGATACTGCTCCTGGGCGGTGGCAAGACCTACGATGCCGGAAGAAGAACCGGTGGCGTCGGCGCCAGCGTAAATGTTGCGATAAACGTCGTCATAGCATTTGATACCGGCCCCTTGGAGCACCAGAATGTCGGGGTTTACATCCTTTACGGAGCGAGTAGAAGCTTCTACGTACTCCTGATCGCTTGCCTTTCCGGTTCCGATCAGCTCGGTGGGTTCGGCTACGATGATGTCGGGCTCAAGATGAGCGATGGCGGCTGCTTCAGCGCAAGAGTCGGCGCAAACGATAGTGGCAAGGCCCACTTCATCCGCTCTCTTGATGGCTGCCTTGAGTTCTGCAATGGTCATGGGTTTTTCGCAGTGGTTGAGCATGACTCCTTCCGCTCCGGCGGCTTTCAGGGATTCCGGCAGAATGTCTGCCAGGCCTCTGCCAGGCTTTAAGGAGTCCATGTGGGGGGCAAATACGTGGATCTTTTCCGTGGCCTCTTTGACTCGGCGCAACTCCACGATGGGAGTGGTGAAGATGATGTCCACATTGTACTTCTTGCTGGCGGCATCTGCTACTTTCGCAAGTTCTACAACATCGTCTCCCCAAAGATAGTTCTTAGGGCCGATCTCAAAGAAGGGGGCTTTGATGGTAAGATTTTTAATCACGGTCTTATTCCTTTACTTTTTATTTAATCTTTCTCCCACGGCTCCGGCGGGATGGATCAGGGCGAATTGTTCGTTGACGTAACCGGTTTCCTCAATCAGGGCGGTTTGCAGAGCGTCAAACACAGCGCTTAAGGCTACAAAGCTGGAGGTGGACTGGGAGTTGTACTTATCCGTCTCCTTTTCTACTTTCATGGGAAGGACGATATCTGCACCTTGGGCCAGGGGGGAATCCATTCTTTCTGTGACGGAGATAATGATGGCGCCCTTCGTGCGGGCAATGTTCATAATGGGAATCAGCTCGGCCGTTTTGCCGCCTCGGGAGGCCAGCACCATAACGTCGCCTTTCTGAATGAAGCCCATGGCACCGTGAACAGCCTCGGCCGGAGAAATCAATCTGGCCGGTCGCTCAATGCAACAAAGGGAATGGGCAAAGTGGGCGCAACAGATGCCGGAGTGACCGCAACCGGCGGTACCGATCCGTTCTGCCTTGGCAAGAACCTGGACGGCTTTGGAGAAGGCGTCCCAATCCATGATCTCGGAGGCTCTTTTAATTTCTTCCGCTTCCAGAACAAAGGAGTTCTGAGCAGCCTCCAACGCTTCTTTTTTCATGATTTTTTACCTCGATTTTCAAAATAAAATAGACTTTTAAGCTTTGCTACTTTTGTTATATTTTGATCTCCGGATGATTCAACATACCGTCCAGCGTGTGATAACGCCGGTAAGGTTCGGAATAATCTGTGCCGCTTGGGGAATAAATTTTCTTGGTTTGCACAATCTTTTTACAGGCCTCTTCCACAGAAGGATATATTCCGCAGCCTACACCGGCCAAGATGGCGCTGCCCAAGCAGGCGGATTCCTTTTCCTTTAAGGTGGCAAGACGAAGGCCGGTAACGTCCGACTTGATCTGAGACCAAAGAGGACTTGTGGCACCGCCGCCGGTGATACGGATCTCGTCGCACTTAGCGCCGATGCATTCCAGATCGTCTTTTAGGGTAAAAGCTACGGCCTCCAAAATGGCGCGGGCCAGGTGACCTCTGCCGTGGGCAAGGGTCAGACCCCAGAAAGCGCCGCGGGCATCCGGATTGTAGACCGGCATGGTGGAGCCGCACAAATAGGGGAGCATGGTAACCCCTCCTGCGCCGGGACCTGCCTGTTCTGCCAGGTCGTCCAGCTCTCGGAAAGAAAGGGATTCGGAAAAGGAGTTCCGGAACCACTTCAGGGCCATGCCTGCGGTGGAGGACCAGAGAAGACTTACAAATTTTCCCTCTACGGCGTGAAGGTGACAGGGAATTTTTGAATTGGGATCAAAGGGTGGGATGGTATCGGTGACTACGCAGATGGCCATGATGGTGCCGGTCATCTCGCTGACGATGTTCTCATCTACAACGCCGACCCCGATTGCCCCGGCGATTTGATCCAGGGCGCCTGTGACAACAGCGACGTTGCCAAAAGAGCCCACCCTCGTAGCAGAGGGGACGATACGGGGGAGCATGGAACGAGGGACGTTGATGTAGTCGAGCATTTCGTCCCACCAGTCTTTTTTCGTAATATCCAAATAAATGGAAGAGGACTGAAGTGTGGGTTCGGTGACGAATTCTCCCGACAGATTCCAAAGCAGCCAATCTTCCAAGAGGAAGATCTTTTTGGTTTTCTGCCAAACCTGGGGAAGATTCCGCTGTACCCAGAGAAGCTTGCATCCGGGCCAGCCGCCGGTAGTTTCCGGCTGACCGGTGACCCGGTAGATCTTTTCCTGACCAAAATGGCGGGCAATTTCTTCTGCCTCGGCGGTGGCGCGGTTATCCAGCCACACGATAGCGGGCATGGTGGGTTCGCCCGTCTCGTCAGTAAGGATCATGGTTTCGCCTTGGGTATCGATGGAGATAGCGTCGATCTTCACCCGGGCTCCGATCTGGTCTATGGCTTGGTGCATGATCCGTATGTATTCTTTGGGGTCAAATTCCACCAGGTCTTCGTGGGCATCCAAAATATAGTCGATATTGGTCTCGGCAAGGCGGGTCCCTGATTCATCAAAGCACACAGCCTTCAGGGAAGTAGTGCCCACGTCGATTCCCAGTAAATTCATGGTTTTTCTCCTTGAAGATTGGGATTTTGAAGGAAAAATCTTCCTCTCCATCTTTTCTTGATTATACCACACAGCCAAGAGCTGTGTCAACTGCGAAAAGGAGAAAAACCCGAGATTCCCGCTATTTTTTCAGAGGCTTTCTCATTTTTCAGAGAGAGAATAAGTTGTTTTCACAAGCCCTTTTTTTCTTGGGGTCAAGAAGGTTGACGAAAAATGATATTTCAATTATAATAGGAAATAATTCCTATCACGGTATTGTGACAAAAATCAAGGAGTTTTTCATGGCGGAAGCAACGAAGAAAAGAAGACCGGCGGAGTACAACGATCAGAGCATCCAAAGTCTCAAGGGCGCTGAACGGGTTCGTAAGCGTCCCGGAGTTATTTTCGGTTCCGATGGATTGGATGGCTGCGCACATTCCTTCTTTGAGATCCTTTCCAATTCCATTGACGAGGCCAGAGCGGGCTTTGGCGAGGTGATCCGTGTTTCGGTGACAAAGGACCACGTGATCACAGTGGAGGACTTTGGACGCGGAATTCCCTTGGACTGGAATGAAAAAGAGGGAAGGTATAACTGGGAATTGATCTTCTGTGAGCTTTACGCCGGAGGAAAATACGATAACGCTCAGGGAGGAGCTTACCAGTATTCTCTGGGCCTTAACGGTCTGGGCGCTTGCGCGACCCAATACAGCTCAGAATTTATGTCGGTGGAGTCTTTCAGCCGCGGAACAAGGTACTCGATTCAGTTTCAAAAGGGCGAGGTGGCAGGAGAGCTTCAAAAAGAACCTACGACCCGTCGACGCACCGGAACCGTCATCACTTGGAAGCCGGATCTGCAGGTTTTTACGGAGATCCACATCCCGGAGGAGTATTTTGTCGATGTGATGCGCCGCCAGGCGGTAGTCAACGGAGGTTTGGAACTGTCTTTGCGCTATCAAACACAAGATGGCGCATGGCATGAGCATGCCTTTCTTTACAAAGAGGGTATTTTGGATTACGTTCGGGAAATTGCCCAGATCCGGGAAGAAGAGGAAGCAGAGGGAGAGGGAAAGGTCGGGACTCTCACCTTACCGGTATTTTGGGAGGGAGAAAAACGCGGACGCGACCGGGAAGATAAAACGGAATACGACGTGCGCATGGAGGTTTCCTTCTGCTTTTCTGCCAAATGTCAGAGACTGGAGTACTACCACAATTCCAGCTGGCTAGAGCATGGAGGCAGTCCGGAAAAAGCAGTTCGTTCCAGCTTTTTGAGGGCTGTGGACGGGCATTTGAAGAATAATGGAAAATACAACAAAAACGAGCAGAAGATCAGCTTCCAGGACGTGGAGGACTGCTTGGTTTTGGTGACCAACTGTTTTTCCAACGTGGCCTCTTTTTCCGATCAGACGAAAAAGGAAGTGACCAATAAATTCATCGCGGAGGCCATGACGGAATTCTTCGATGAAAAATTGGAGATCTATTTTACGGAAAACCCACTGGATGCCGATCGCATTGCTACCCAGGTCTTGATCAATAAGCGCAGTCGAGAGAGTGCGGAGAGTGCCCGAGTCAATATTAAAAAGAAGCTTGCGGGAAGTTTGGACGTTACCAACCGCATTGAAAAATTTGCCAACTGCCGGTCCAAAGATAAAGAAAAAAGAGAGCTTTACATTGTGGAGGGAGACTCTGCGCTGGGAAGCTGTAAATTGGGACGGGATGCGGAGTTTCAAGCGATCATTCCCGTTCGGGGTAAGACCCTTAACTGCTTGAAATGCGGGTATGACCGAATCTTTAAAAGTGAAATTATTGTGGATCTTTTGCGGGTGATCGGCTGTGGCGTGGAAATTGGCAAAGGACACAAGGATCTGGCACAATTTAATTACGATAACCTGAAATGGAACAAAATTATTATCTGCACCGATGCCGACGAGGACGGATACCAGATCCGCACTTTGATCTTGACCATGTTTTATCGGCTGCTTCCCACTTTGATTGAAAAGGGAAGGGTCTATATTGCAGAGTCGCCTCTCTATGAGATCAGTTGCAAGGATGAGATCTTCTTTGCTTATGACGAAAAGGAAAAGGCTAAGATCCTGGCCAAGCTGGAGGGAAAAAAATACACGATTCAGCGGTCTAAGGGCTTGGGTGAAAACGAACCGGATATGATGCGTCGCACCACCATGGATCCGGCTACCCGAAGGCTGGTCCGCATTATGCCGGAGGATGAGTTGGCTACCAGAGAAATGTTCGAGACCCTGTTGGGGGATGATCTGGAAGGAAGAAAACGCTATATTTCCGAGAACGGGCATCTTTATATTGATCTGGCGGATGCATACTGATGGAGAGTTATCGCACGGTTCGCTCCCTTTCCGAAAGCCGTTTTACGGAAAAAAAGAGTGAATTTATCGGAACGGCATGCCCTTGTGAGAGTTGGGAAGAAGCGCTGGAGTTTCGCGAGAGACTACGGAGAGAACACCCCGGGGCCAATCACCACGTTTTGGCGTTCATTAACCGCGAGGGGAACATTCAACGCTTTGACGATGATGGAGAACCCAAAGGGACCGGGGGGATCCCTATGCTGGAGGTTTTGAAAAAAGAAGAAGTTACCGGCGTATGCGTTGTGGTGACCCGGTATTTTGGTGGGATCCTTTTGGGAGCCGGGGGGCTGGCTCGCGCTTATGCCAGAGGAGCCAGAGATGCGGTGGCTGCCGCGGGCATTTGTCGTTTTTCTCTTTTTCATCAGGCCAAAGCACAGATCCCCTATTCGCTTTTTTCTAAGGTGGAATTTGAATTGAACGCCAGAGGATACCGCATGGGGAAAAAGGCGTTCGGGGAAGATGTGACCCTTGATCTTTTGGTATCAAGGGGTGACCGGGAGAAGCTGGAGGAGATTCTTTCTGACCTTTCCGGGGGCAAAATTATTTTCAAGATTGTGGGGGATACCTTTGCAGAAGAAAACGGGGAAAATATTTGAACTGGACTCCTACAAACTGGAGCTTTTTTGCGAGGATACAAAGGCTCAGTATGCTGCTTTACCGGATAAGATCAGTGGAGACGTGGGAAGTCGGATGTTCCGCTACCACCTGCCGCGAGCCCCTCGGGAGGCGCTGGATCTTCTCCGGGAAATGGGAATCGATCCGGCAAAGCTTTTTCTGGCTCGTCCTCTTTCCGAACCCGATGAAAAGGGAGAGGTTCTCTTTCTGTGCACCGCCCGTCTTTGCGGGCGCGTACTGGCAGGGGGCTGGGGAATTCCACGGAGAAGTGTGGAAGCGGCGGGAATGAGCCTTATTTTCGTGGATGATCGGCGTCAGTTCCGGGACGGACTGATACCCTTTCCCGATCCGGAATTGGAGCTGCGTTTTGTGATTCCTTTGCCATTTGACAAAAAGTTTTTTGATCTGTTCTAGTTCTGGAAAACCGTCCGGAGCGGTCTTTTCAAAACGAAAATAAATATAACAACGAAAAAAGCCTTTTGCGTTTTGCAAAACGCTTTTTTATCAAACGTCTCAATGCTTTGGACGGTGGGATTTTTTGCTGTGAATCCTGCGGGCCAGATGAAAGGCGGGGATGCAGATGGCGATGACCAAAAGCAGGATGATGAGAAGAGTGACAAAGATCTTATCATTTCGAAAAATTCCCGTCACGGCGTTCGCTGCATTTTGGGCGCCTTTTTCTAAGACGGATCTGGTGACAATAGGAACGTTGTTCCAAGAAAGGAGAAGGGGATAGCTCCCTTTTGCCTCCTCTTCGTTGGAAATGAGTTTGGCGTGACCGATCTGCTTTCCGTCGGCTACCTCTGTGACCGGAATGGCCTCGGGTAGGACGAGAGAATAACGAAGAGTGGTACCTTTTCTGGTCAGCACCCGGATCTCTTCTCCGGCAAGGACGGGGAGGGCGGTGTCGGAATCGGTGACGGGAATCGTTGCCACCTCGGTGCCCTTTTCCAGAACGGTTTGGATCTGATAGTTTTCATAGGCGTAGGAGATGAGAAGATGGGTTTCGACCTGAGCCATGTTGCCGGTATAGTTCCGGTTTGCATCCATGTTGGCGCCAAGGAGAACGGAAATGTAAGAGACGCCGTCTTTTTCACTGTAGGTGGCAAGACACCTTCCGGCTTGATCGGTAAAACCGGATTTGCCGCCAACAAAGGCGTCCAGGTGATAGGGATCCGTTTCGTGATAAATCCCTACGGATGCTTTAAAAGAACGTGCCCCGTGACATTCGGTGGCGGGGATGGTGTAGGAGCGGGTGGAGATGATCTCCCGGAAGAGAGGAATTTCCAGAGCCGCCTGAAAAAAGCGGGCGGCATCCCGGGGAGTGGAATAGTGATCGGGATGATGAAGGCCGTGAGCGTTGGCAAAATGAGTGCTTTTTTCCAGCCCCAGCTCCTTGGCTTTTTCATTCATTTTTTCAACGAAGGCGGAAACGTTTTCTCCGCCGAAGTGGTAGGCGAGAAGTTCGCCGGCGTCACAGTAAGAGTAGAGCATGAGACCTGCAAGAAGATCGTAGGCGGTGAAGCTCTCTCCTTTTTCTAGTTGCATGTTGACTCCGCCGTCGTCGATAATGTGCTGGAACATTGCGGTTTGGGGGACGGTGATGATCACGTCTTGTGGTTGCGGACACATTTCCAGCACCACCATGGCAGTCATGATCTTGGTAATGGAGGCGGGGAACATTCTGGCATCGGCGGCCTTTTCGTAAAGGGCGGTGTCCGTTTCCAAGTTGACCACATAGACTCCCTGGGAATCCAGTTCAAGATCGTAAATAGCATCTTTTTCCGCAAAGGCAGAAAAGGGGAGTGAACAGAAGACCAATAGAAGCGCCGCCAGGAGCGCGGAGATTCGTTTCATAGTCGTTTCCTCACTTTTTACTTTTTCCGCCGGAGCATGAATTCTCGCCAGGCTTCCAGTTTCTCTTTCCAGGGAGAATCGGGAAGAAGATCCAGGTCTGCTTTTGCTTGTTCTAAGTACTTGACGGCAAGGGCCTCGGTTTCCTCTACGCCGCCGCGATCGAGAAGAATCTGTCGGGCACGAAGGATCTGGTCCTCGTCCGCTCCGGAACCCACTGTGCGGCGGAGAAAGGCCTGCTCTTCTTCCGTGCTGTTCCGGTAGGATGAAAGAAGAAGGAGGGTGGGCTTTCCTTCCCGGATGTCACTGCCAATGGGTTTTCCCAGGGTCTCTTCCGTGGAGGTGACGCCCAAAATGTCATCTTGCAATTGAAAGGCGATACCGCAGTGCTCTGCAAAGCGGGTGAGAGCGGCGGCTTGTGCTTGTGCGGGATCGGGGACGCCCAGACCGATGAGAGCGCCGGAAAGAGCGCTGATCCCGAAAAGCGCCCCGGTTTTGCCTGCCATCATGAAAAGGACCTCTTCTTTTGTCAGACGGAAAAATTCTCCTTTCCCGTAAAGAAGGCCGTTTTTGGTATCTACCGTTTCTCCGCTGATGAGCCGGGGACCGTATTCTCCTTCCAGTAGGGAGAGGATCTTTAAAGTGACGCTGGGGGGGACAAACCCGGAATCCGAGAGCTGGGAAAGATAGGAAACGGCGGCGCTGTGGAGGGCATCCCCTGCCAAAAGGGCGGCGTCAAAACCGTATTCCCGGGCGATCTTTTGAGGGTGATCCATAGCGAAGCGATCGGAGATGAGTTTATGCACAGCGCTTTGCCCACGGCGGGTATCGTCGTGGTCAATCATATCGTCGTGAATGAGGGTCCAATTGTGGTAAAGTTCCAGGGCCAGGGCGCAAGGGGCGGCGGCTTCCTCCGCTTCTTTTCCTCCCAGAGCTCCTGCTGCCAAACGGCAAATGGCCGGGCGGAGGCGTTTTCCACCTCGCTGAAAATACACAAAGGTCCCCTCCATCAATTCCGCCGGGGTCAGGGCGAAAGGAGGATGGGAGTTGTAGTAGGAAAGAACGGCTTTGCCGCTTTCTTCCAGATAAGAAAGAAGAGACTGGTTCATCGGCTTAAAAGAAAATCAATAAAGTCCAATACCATTTTACGCTGACCCATGGAGAGGGATTGGAATTTTTCTCCCACCAGTTCTCCTCCGCGTGCGATGGTGTCGGTTTTTTTCGTTTTCGTTTCGTCAAAGGCGCCGGAGCAAAACAGAAGATCTTCCGCGGTGATGCCGTGAGCGGCATTTTGGGCGATCTTGTTGATGAGTTTTGGCCGGGGAGAGTTTTCTTGTTGGCCCAGAGCCAGTTTTCTCATTTGAATGTAACTGATATCACAATCCATGGCAAACTGACGCCAGGAACGATCTCCTTTTGCTTGCTCTAAAAGGATGGAGAAGATTCGTTTGTTGAACGGCATAGCGATTTCCTTTCACGAGTTTTTTCTATTATAACAAGGCTTTGGGGGTTCTTTCAAGGGGGAAAATAAAATGCTTTATGAATAAAATGAGAATTTATTGTGTAAAAAATGTTTTGATTTATATTTTGAAATTAAAAACTAGAAATTAAAACTTTATAATAAGAAACGAAAAAGCGCTGTAATATCAATATAATTTCGATTGACAGGTAATGTTTTGATGTATTTTTGTTTAAAATACATAAATCGTTTTTTGTATTTTTGGGAAATAAACATCTTTTTTTTTCAAATTTTTTTTGGTATGATAAAGTCGTTTCTGTTAGAAGAATCACTTTACATACGATTTTTAGGGGGAAAAAATGGCTAGCGTATCGTTAAAGCATATTTTCAAAAAGTATCCCGGCGGTGTTACTGCGGTAACTGATTTCTGCCTGGAGATCAAGGATAAGGAATTTATTATTTTGGTTGGTCCTTCCGGTTGCGGTAAGTCCACCACACTTCGTATGGTGGCAGGCCTTGAAGAGATTTCTGAGGGCGAATTGTTCATTGGAGACAGATTGGTAAACGATGTGGCTCCCAAGGACAGAGATATCGCAATGGTGTTCCAGAACTACGCACTGTATCCTCACATGTCTGTGTTTGAGAACATGGCGTTCGGTTTGAAACTGCGCAAGGTTCCCAAGGAAGAGATCAAGAGAAGAGTGGAAGAAGCGGCCCGTATTCTGGACATCGCTCACCTTTTGGACCGCAAGCCCAAAGCTCTTTCCGGTGGTCAGAGACAGCGTGTTGCGCTGGGCCGTGCCATCGTTCGTGAACCGAAGGTCTTCCTTTTGGACGAGCCTTTGTCTAACCTGGATGCCAAGCTTCGTGCTTCCATGAGAACCGAGCTGACCAAACTTCATAAGAAGCTGCAGACCACCTTTATTTACGTTACTCACGACCAGACCGAGGCTATGACCATGGCTTCCAGAATCGTGGTTATGAAGGATGGTATCATCCAGCAGGTGGATTCTCCTCAAAATCTGTATGATTACCCCGTGAATCTGTTCGTTGCCGGATTTATCGGCACTCCTCAGATGAACTTCATCAACGGCAAGTTGGAGAAGAAGAGAGGAGAAGAGGGGATCTACTTCACCTTTGGCGAGAACCAGTTCAAGCTTCCTGAGGAGAAGGCTGAGAATGAAGAAGTTCAGAAGTACGTTGGCAAGGAGGTCATTGCCGGTATTCGCTCTGAGGCCATTCATGACGAGCCCCTGTATCTGTCTCAGTTCTCCGATTGGGTGATTGATGCCGACGTTGAGGTAACTGAGCTGATGGGTGCAGAAATTTTCCTGTATCTGAGCAGCCAGCAGCAGAACATGATCGCCCGCGTTTCACCCAGATCCAAGGCGAAGGTAGGAGATTCTGTGAAGGTTGCATTCGACATCAACCGTTTGCACCTGTTCGACAAAGATACCGAAATCTGCTTCTGCCATTAATTTGAGAATTTGAAAAGCCGCCCGAACGGGCGCCTTTTTTTGTGTCCGAAATGTTGGTAGGAATGGTTGACCATGCGCCGGAGTATCAAAAGAAAAGACCGGCAAGACTCGGATAGTCCGTCGGTTCTGCTTGAAAAAAGAGTGACCCCCGCTTGCAGATCACAGCATGATGTGCTTGCAAACAGGGGCCACAGTCAAGATGATGGGAATCGCTGGAAAGCGAAGACGAAAGATAGCACGAAATGCAGTAACGGTGTGCTTCTTACTTCAGGTTCGCCTTAAGAGTTTCAAGCTGAGCAGCCAGCTCTGCGGGCAGACGGTCGAATTTCTTGAAGTATTCGGTAATATCAGCCGCTTCTTTCTGCCAAGCGTCCTGATCAACAGCCAGAATGGACTTCAAGGTCTCTACATCCAGATCCAGATCGGTCAGATCGATGTCTTCGGGTCTGGGGATGTAACCGATGGCGGTCTCGCTGGCTTCTGCCTTGCCTTCGCAACGGTCGATGATCCAGTTCAAAACTCTCATGTTGTCACCAAAGCCCGGCCAGATGAAGTTGCCTTCGTCGTCGGTACGGAACCAGTTGACATTGAAGATCTTGGGAGCTTTGTCGCCGAGCTTTTCGCCCATATCCAGCCAGTGCTGGAAGTAATCGCCCATGTTATAGCCGCAGAAAGGAAGCATGGCCATGGGATCGTGACGAACCACACCCACAGCGCCGGCAGCGGCGGCGGTGGTCTCGGAAGCCATAATGGCTCCTACGAACACACCGTTCTTCCAATCTTTGGATTGATATACCAGGGGAGCAAGTTTTGCACGTCTGCCGCCGAAGATGATGGCAGAGATGGGCACGCCTGCTCCTTTATCAAACTCCTCGGAGATGCAGGGGCAGTTGACAGCGGGAGCGGTGAAGCGGGAGTTGGGATGAGCGGCACAGGTGGACTTATCCGCCTTGTTGAACTTTTCGGGATCCCATTTCTTTCCGGTCCAGTCGATGGCGTTCTTGGGAAGATTCTTGTTCAGGCCCTCCCACCAAACGGTATTGTCGTCCAGATCCAGGGCTACGTTGGTAAAGATGGTGTTCTTCTTGGTAGAAGCCAGAGCGTTATAGTTGGATTTTTCGTTGGTACCGGGTGCTACGCCAAAGAAGCCGTTTTCGGGGTTGATGGCGTAAAGTCTGCCATCTTGTCCGATGCGCATCCAGGCGATGTCGTCACCCACAGTCCAAATCTTGTAGCCTTGCTTACGCAGGTATTCCGGAGGAATGAGCATGGCCAAGTTGGTCTTGCCGCAAGCGGAGGGGAAAGCAGCTGCAACGTACTTCACTTCGCCCTTGGGATTCTCGATTCCCAGAATGAGCATGTGCTCGGCCATCCAGCCTTCCTTCCATCCCTGGTAGGAGGCAATGCGGAGAGCGAAGCACTTCTTGCCCAGAAGTACGTTTCCGCCGTAAGCGGAGTTTACGGAGATGATGGTGTTGTCCTCGGGGAACTGGCAGATGTAACGCTTCTCGGGGTCAACGTCGCACTTGGCGTGAAGGCCGCGAACCCAGTCGTTGGAGTCGCCGAGCACTTCCAAGACCTTTGTTCCTACGCGGGTCATGATGGCCATGTTGAGAACGACATAGATGGAGTCGGTAACCTCAATGCCGGCTTTGGCAAGAGGAGAACCGATGGGACCCATGGAGAAGGGGATTACGTACATGGTCCGTCCCTGGTAGCTTCCACGGGCAATGTCATAGAGCTTCTTGTACATTTCCGCGGGGGCACACCAGTTGTTGGTGGGGCCGGCGTTTTCTTTCTCGCTGGTGCAGATGAAGGTACGGTCTTCCACTCGGGCAACGTCGTTCTGACGGGTGCGGTGCAGGTAGCAACCGGGGAGCTTCTCCTCATTCAGTTTGAGCAGTTCTCCCGACTCAACAGCCTCTTTGCGGAGCGCGTCCAGCTGGGACTCTTCTCCGGTGATCCACTCGATCTTATCGGGCTTTAAGAGGGCGACCATTTCTTCGATCCACTGATTTACGGTTTTGTTTGCAGTCATGATGAAGTTCCTTTCTTCAAAACATTCAAATTCAAATCTATTATATCAAAAAATACCATTTTTGCAAGTCTCTTTTTTGAAAAAGAAAAAGATGTGCAAAAGCGGCGTTTTCTTCTCTTTTTGGAAGAAAAAAATGCAATAAAGTTATCTTTTTTTTGAAAACCGCCCTTTTTTCTTCAAAAAGAAATGTTTTAAAACGAAAAACACAGCGCACTGCCCGATACAAGCAGGATTCGAAGAAAAAATAAAATTTTTGCACAAATGGTTTTGGGAGGTGGATTGGAAAAACGGAGGGAAAAATCCATTTTTTCACAAAAAAATCACAAAAAGGTTTGAAAAGCCCCAAAGAGTGTAGTATAATAGAAAGAAGTTTTGTTTAGGAGAAGAGGAGGGAGACTGTGAATCACGAAAAGCTGGAGCGTTGTGCCATCGGCGACGGTATTTACGTAAACTTTGTGGAAAACGATCGGTACAAGACCAATTATATCAGCTTCTTTTTTGTTACGCCTCTGAATAAAAAAACCGCGTCTTACAATACTTTGCTCTCCAGGGTATTGACCCGCAGCAGTGAAAAGTATCGCACCCAGAGAGAATTGAATCAGGCGCTGGACTTGTGCTTTGATGCGGATCTGACTGCGGATACTGCGAAAGTGGGAGAGTGGCATACCCTGGCAGTCTCTCTTTGCACTTTGGATAATGCCTACGCGCTGGAAGGGGAGAATATTACGGCGCAGGGACTTGAGATTTTAAGAGAAGTGCTGTTTCGTCCCAATTTACAAGACGGTGCCTTTTTGCCCTCTCATGTGGAAAGCGAAAAAAAACTGGCACTGGATGAGATCTGTTCGCTTGTCAATCATAAGGCTCGCTGGGCCAAAGAACGAATGACGGAGCTGATGTGCCGGAAGGAAGCGTACAGCACCTTGGCGATCGGGCACAAGGGGGAGATCAAAAAGATCACACCCCAATCCTTGGCGGAGTATTACCATGAACTTTTGCGCACGGCCCGGGTGGAGATTTTCTTTGTGGGGCGCTTTTGCCGGGAGGACATGCGGCAGGCAACGCAAGATATGTTTCAAAAGATCGTTCGGGAACCCCGGGCGCTTCCCGAGATTGCGGTCCGCACTCAGGTAAAAGAGGTTCTGGAAGTGACGGAAGAGATGGATATCGCCCAGGCAAACCTTGTCATGGGCTTTCGCACGGGATGCTCCCTTGCCGATTCCGATTGGCGGGCGATGAGCGTTTACAATTCCATTTTGGGCGGATCTCTCACTTCCAAGCTTTTTTGTAACTTGAGAGAAAAAATGAGCCTTTGTTACCACGTTTCCTCGTCTCCCGATGCTTTAAAGGGGATCATGCTCATTTATGCGGGCATCGCTCCCGAGAACCGGGACGTTGCTGTGAAGGAGGCTCTCCGTCAGATGGATGAGATCCGGGCGGGCAATATTACGGACGAGGAAATGGAAAACGCTCGTGGCGCGCTCATTCACGCCATGAATGGACTGGGAGACAATCCATCGGTTTTGGCGGAGTGGTACTTGCCAAGAGTTTTGATCGGGCAGATCCAAACGCCCGGCCAGATCGTTGCTCAGTTGCGGCGGATCCAAAAAGAAGATGTGGTGAAGGTGTCGGAGAAGATCGTTTTGGACACCGTTTACACATTGACCGCAAAGGAGGGGCAGCAATGAGATTCTATACTAAGGAAAATGCTCTGATCGGTGAAAAATACTATCGGGCCAAACACCCTTCCGGGTTGGAAGTGGTTTTGATTCCCAAAGCCCATCGGAAGGCGTTTGCTCTCTTTGGGACCCGGTACGGTTCCATTGACCGGGTATTCAAGACCCAGAAGGACTCCGATTTTCTGACTGTGCCTGATGGGATCGCCCATTTTTTGGAGCATAAGTTGTTTGAAAACCAGGACGGGAGCGACACCTTTTCCCATTTTGCGGCTTTGGGGGCCAGTTGCAATGCGTTTACCTCCAATGAAATGACCGCTTACCTTTTCTCTGCTACGGATCATTATTATGAAAATCTTGAAGTGCTTTTGAAATTCGTCTCCAGCCCCTATTTTACTCCGGAGACGGTGCAGAAGGAAATGGGAATCATCGGCCAGGAAATTCGCATGGGTCAGGACGAGCCGTTCCATCGTCTCTATTACGGACTTCTGGACGCTCTTTACGTCAATCACAACGTGAAGGTGGATATCGCCGGGACCGAAGAGACGATCTCCCATATCACAAGTGACATCCTCTACCGTTGTTATAACACGTTCTACAATTTGAACAATATGCTTTTGGTTCTTTGCGGACCCTGGGAAAAAGCTCGGGTGAAGGCTGTTTTGGACCGGAACCTGAAGGAAAACGAGAAGATCCGAATTGAAAAACAGACACCCCGGGAACCCCGGCGTCTCCATCGAAAAAAAGTGGTTCAGACGGCGGCTGTGGCTTTGCCCCTGTTTGCGGTGGGAATGAAGGAGGGGGATCTGAAAAAACGGATTCGCCCGGAGGAAGTTTTAAAGAAAGAGGCAGAGCACGAGATCCTTTCCGACATCCTTTTCGGCAAGTCCAGTGCTTTTTACAATGAGCTTTACGACAAGGGACTCATCTCGGACCGTTTTTCGGTGGAGTACGATCTCTCCCATAGCTACGGATATCTCTTCCTTTCCGGAGAGTCCAGAAAGCCGGAAACGGTGTATCGCAGGATCCGGGAGACGGTAAAACGGGCGGCAGAGCTTCTCACCGAGCAGGATTTTGAAAGAAGTCGCCGAGCGGTATACGCCCGATCGGTTCAGGACTGGAACTCCACCACCCAGATCGCGGAAACCTTTATGGATTTTGCTTTTTCGGGTACGGATATGCTGGACTATTCTAAGATCATTTCCAAGGTAACGTTCCAGGATCTTTTGAATCGGATCGATCTTTCCTACCGGCCGGACCGCCTCGCTTTGTCGATTGTAAAACCAGCAAAGGAGAAGAAATCATGATTCGCGCTGCTACCACCATTGTGGAATTCCCGGAATTGGGAATCGGGCCCTTTACCATGAATCGATATCTCTTTGAAGACCTTTTCGGCGTCTTTTCCGTGGCTTGGTATGGAGTTATCATTTGTGTGGGCATGCTTTTGGCCTGTGTTTTGATCTTACGCAATGCAGTGAAAAAAGAAGGGCTGAATACCGATTCCTTCCTGGATTATTTCATTGCCGCCATCCCTTCCGGGATTGTAGGTGCCAGACTGATGTATGTTTTGGCCAATTTGGACATTTACTTCCAAGGGCGCACCTTTTTCCAGGGCCTTTATAAAGCCATTGCCGTCTGGGAAGGGGGGATTGCCATTTACGGGGCTGTGATCGCCGGTGCGATTGCGGTACTTGTTGTGGCGAAGGTGAAAAAGCAAAACCCTTTGATGATTTACGACGTCATGGCGCCCGGGCTTCTTCTGGCTCAGGCCATCGGACGCTGGGGAAATTTCGTGAATGGCGAGGCCCACGGGGAAGTGATGAAAAATGTTCTTCCCTGGGGAATGAAGGTCAATGGGATCGGTCCGGTGCACCCCACCTTCCTTTATGAATCTGTTATTACCTTTTCCGGTTTCTTGATCGCCGCCTTCCTTTTGTATCGCAAAAAGAAGTTTCATGGAGAGATCTTCTGCTTTTATCTGATCTGGTACGGTATCGGTCGTACCCTAGTAGAGGGGCTTCGCACCGATTCTTTGATGATCGGATCGTTAAGATTGGCGCAGTGCATCGGCGTACTTTCCGCATTGGCGGGCGCGGTGCTTTTGGTGACGCTCTTACTTTTCCGAAAAGAAGGAAAGGGAGCCCCTGTGGAGGAATCCCAAGGAAAAGAGACTGCCATCACTGAAAAAAACGTAACAATAACGGCCGATCAGGGAGCTGTTCCGGAAGAGGACGGCGTGATGGAAAAAACGGAAGATGAGATCGCCGAAAGAAAAAAGACAAACAAAGAAAAAACAGTAAAAAAGAAAGAGGATTCTCATGGCACAGATCATTGATGGCAAAAAAACTTCCCAAAAAATCAGAGAAGAGATTCGAGAGGGGAGCCGAGCTCTCTTGGAGAAGACCGGCGTGCAACCCGGTCTTGCTGTGATCCTTGTTGGGGAAGACCCTGCCTCTTGTATTTATGTAAAAAATAAAAAGAAGGCCTGTGATGAAGTGGGCTTTCTCTCCCGGGAATACCGCCTGGAGGAAAAAACTTCCCAGGAGGAGCTGCTTGAGCTGATCGATGATCTCAACCGGGATCCCCAGATCCACGGAATTTTGGTTCAACTTCCCGTGCCGCCCCAGATCGATGCCAAAAAGGTGATCGAGCGCATCCGCCCGGACAAGGATGTGGATGCCTTTTCTTACGCGAATACGGGAAGGATCATGGTGGGAGACTTTGATTTTCTCCCCTGTACACCTGCGGGAATTATGGCACTTTTGAAAGAATACGGGATCGATCCTGCCGGAAAGAGAGCCGTGGTGATCGGACGAAGCAATATCGTTGGAAAGCCTATGGCGATGCTCCTTTTGCATCAAAACGCCACGGTGACCATCTGCCATTCTCGCACCGAAAATCTTCCGGAGATCTGCCGCGAGGCGGATATTTTGGTGGCGGCGGTAGGAAAAGCCAAGTTTGTGACAGCAGACATGGTGAAACCGGGGGCTGTTGTTATTGACGTGGGTATGAACCGAAGTGAAGGGGTTCTTTGCGGAGACGTAGATTTTGAGACGGTCTCTCCCCTTGCATCCTTCATCACTCCTGTCCCCGGGGGTGTCGGTCCTATGACCATTACCTTGCTTTTACAGAACACCTTGACCTCAGCGAGACTTTTTGCTGAGCGGAAAGAAGGTAACAAATGAAGCTTTGGAAACGCTTGGCGGTTTGCGCCTTGTGCTTTTCCTTGATCCTTTCTTTTGCTGCTTGTTCTGAAGAAGAAAAAGAGACGGCCCAGACTACGGGAGAGACTTCTCAGGAGGATAAGAAGGAGGCCCAAAAGAAAGCTGACGATGAGGCGATCCGGGCTTTTTTGGCTGATTATCGCAGTGGGGTATACCGGGACAAGATGCTGTTCCAGTATGACGATTTTTCTCGTTTTTTGACTTTGGGAGAATACAAAGGGATCACCTATCCGGATGATGCGGCTCTGGCTCAAGAGGTGAGCCAGGAGAAATTGGACAATTACCTGGTGTTTCTTCTTTTGCAAAATTATATCCCGGATGATGAGTATGAAACGGTCAGCGATGGGACGGTTCAGCTGTATGATGTTGTTGTTGTGGATTACCGGGGCGTGATCAATGGAGTGGAAGACCCCAAGGCTACTGCCAAAGATCAGAAAGTTGCCATTGGAAGCGGTAGCTACATTGACGGATTTGAAGAAGGGATTCTGGGCGCTCGAGTAGGAGTGGAGTTTCGCCTGGATCTTGCGTTTTCTCCCTACTATGAATCGGCAGAGGTTGCGGGAAAGAACGTGAGCTTTTTCATAAAGGTCAAGTCCATTCAAAGACCTACCATACCCGAATTGACGGCGGAACTGTTCAACGAAGTGTTCGGTACTGAGTTTAAAACAATGGATGAGATTCGGGCGGACGTGAAAAAGAGTCTGGATGATAACCAGGCCGAACAGGCCCGAGCCGGTTTGAAACGCTACTTGCAAAGACAGATCCTTAAAAACAGCACGGTGCTGGAATACGGGGAAACGGAATTGGCCTATTACAAGGAGCAGTTAACCGGCCTGTTTCAGCAGGAAGCTGATAGCATGGAGATGACCATTGAGGATTATTGCCAAAAGCAATTGGGCGTCAGCTACGAGGAGTTTTCCAAAAACGTGGTTCTGGCTTCTCAGGATGCTTTTAAGGAGGACGTGATGATCCGTCTGATCGCTCAGGCAGAGGGGATCGTCTGTCAGGACGAACAGATCGAGGCGATGATCCGCGGACTGTATGAAAATAGCCCTCAAGCCATGTATTTTGGAAGCTTAAAAGCGTTTATCGCCTATTACGTGGAAATGTATGGGGCGGATTACTTTGAAAATGAAGTTATGAGAGCCGCTGTCATGGAGCGGGTTTTAGAGCTGGCCGTGAAAGCGGGATAAGGGGACGAAGATTTGAAAAAGATTTTGTCTGCTCTTCTTGCTTTTTCCCTGATTCTCGCGTTTTTTTCCGGGTGTAAAAGCCAAGAAAGAGAAATGGGAACGGCAACAGAGCCGAAAACGGAAGTAAGCCAGGGACAAGAAACGAAGGATGAGCGATACCAATACGATCTTTCGGAATATATTGTGCTGGGGGACTATACAGCGGTGCAGGCATCCTTCGAGGACCCCGAGGTTTGCACGGCGGATGAGTGGGAGGAGGCTATTACTCAGATCCTTCTTTCACAGGCTTCTTTTACCAGAAAAGATGGGCCGGCCGATCGCTTTGATAAAGTGGAATTTGACCTGACCGTTTATTTGGACGGCAAAATTTGGGAAGAGTATTCTCAGGACGGAGTGGAGCTTGTGACGGGAAAGGTCACAGGATTTGAACTGGACGACCTTTTGGGTGAGGAGCTGATCGGCGCTGCCCCGGGGGAAGAGAGAACTGTGGCTTATACTTACCATGAGAACGTTCTTCTCTCCTCCACCGTACCAGGAAAAAAGGTGAGTGCGGTGGCGAAGGTGAACGTGGTGTATGAACATCTTTTGCCGGAGCTGGACGACGAGTTGGTGAAGACGATGGGGCTGGGAGATCTGAAAACCGTAGACGAGTTTCGGGAGTCGGTTCGGCAGGACATTTTGGAGTACAAAATGCAAAAGAAAGTCCAAGCCGTTTGGGACGCCTTTTTGGAAAGCGTGACGGTCTTGCAATACCCGGAAAAGGAATTGCAGGCGTATATGGATGATTTTGAAAGTTACTATCAGAACCAGGCTCAAAGGCAGGGCTTGAGTTTTTCCGACTATCTCCAAAAGTCCGGTATTGACCAGGAGACCTTTGAAAGTTCTTCCCGCAGCTATGGGGAAGGGATGGTAAAGAACGATATGATCTTAACCCAGCTCTCCCGGGTGTTCACCGTTACCCTGACCCAGGAAGAATATCAGGCCGGTGTGGAGAGATATTTTCAAAAGGAAGCGGGGAGTTATTCCTCAGCAGAGGAATTCGTTGCTGCTTTGGGAGAAAACAAGATCCGGCAGAATTTGATTTGGGACAAGGCGCTTTTGATGCTGGCGGAACGTGCGATCCCTTTGGAAAAATAGAAATCAAGAGGTTTTTATGAAAAAGATTTTTTCTTTGCTGTTGACCGTAGCGCTTTTGGGCGTGGCGATGATCGCTTGCTCCCACGAGTCGCAGGCACGGTACGATTACGATCTTTCCAAATACGTGGAATTTGGAGACTATATGGGCGTGCGTGCCGCTTTTGATCCTCCCGGTGTTTGCTCGGAAGAGGAGATCGACGACGTTGTTTTTCAGGTGCTGCTTACCAAAGCTCAGTTTACTCCGACCGATGAGCCGGCGGCACTTTATGACAAAGTAAAGATCGACGTTTCTATGTTCATGGATGGGAAATATCTGGAGGATCTCTCCCAAACAGGCCTGGATTTGATTTTGGGATTGGAAACAAACGGGGATCTGCTTCGGGCGCTTGCCCGTGTTTTGGAGGGCGCTGCTGCAGGAGATATCAGAGAGACGGAGTACACTTTTCCTGAGGGTGACAGTTCTTTGGGAAGCTGGGCCGGCCAGACGGTTTCGGTGCAAGGAAAGGTTTTGGGAGTGTACGAGCCTAAAATACCGGAATGTACCGATGAATTTGTTATGGGGCTGGGAGACTATGGCTTTGGCACGGTAGAGGAATTTCGGAACGCTGTGAAAGAGGACATTCTCAGCACCAAGGAAAACAACAAAAACCAAGCGGTATTTGACGCCTTTATGGAAACGGTGAAGGTGAAAAAGTATCCGGAAAAAGAGATTGAGCAGTACATTGAAAAATACAAAAACGACATCAACACGGTAGCCCAGAGTTATGAGATGAGCTATGAGGAATACGTTACGGGGTATCTGGGATATACGCTGGAGCAGATCGAGACCATGGCTCGGGAGGATGCTGAGAGCCGCGTAAAAGTGGACATGGTCTGTATTCAGGTCTCTCGGCTTTTAGGGACCACTTTATCCGAAGAAGAATACCGGGCCGGGCTGGAGAAGTATTATCAAAGCGAAATGACAGAGTTTGCCTCTGTGGAGGAATTTGAGGCCTACTACACCAGGGAGATCATTTGGGAGAGCGTTCGCTGGGACAAAAGCCTCCAGGTGATCTTGGAAAATGCGGTACGGATCGAGGAATAAGGCGTATTTTGATGTTTTTAGATATGCAAATCAAACAATCAGAAAAAAAGATCGGGGCAGAACCTGCCCCGATCTTTTTCTTTTTTCAAAATGGTCTTTGTGCCGTTTTTTTCTCTGATCACCCTTTTTGGCAAAGCTTTGGGGTGAGCGGGTGGCCTCACAGCTTTTCTTTGCACAAGGCCAGGAAATTTTGCGCGGCTTTCGAGTGAAAGCTGTTTTTCATGGTGACGATAGCCCGACGAATGCCCAGCTTTTCCCCTTGCAGTTGCTTGTACTTCATGGGTCTTGCACAGTAGGAGAGACCGTTTTCCGGGACGATGGCGACCCCTAAGCCGGCTTCTGCCCACTTGAGGTTGATGGTCAGCTGCTTATTTACTGCTCGGATGTTGGGGCAAAAACGCTCTTCTTCGCAAAGAGAGCGAAACATTTCCTCGTAGCGTCGAATGATGAGGATCGGTGCGTCGGCCAGAGCTGTCAGTGGAATTTGGTCATCTTCTTCGGAAAAATCGAAGAAGTCCGGGTTATAGGCGCAGACAAGCTTTTCGTCGCTGATGTAAAAGGCGTCCATTTCCGGGGTGAGAGGACAGGGTGTACTTACTACGCCGATCTCCACTTCGCCGTCTTCCAGAAGGCGCAGGATGTCATCAGACAGTTTTTCATTGATCTCATAGGTGATCTTAGGATATTTTTTTGAAAAAAGGGGAATGATTTCTTGCAGAAGATCAATTTCTCCGGATTGAATGGTGGCGATTTTCAAACATCCAAGCTCGCCTTCTCCTGCGTCGCGGATCTCCTGTAACATGGCATTCTCCAACAAGAGAATGCTTTTGGCGCGCTCGTAGAAGAGTCGGCCTGCATCGGTCAGCTTCTGCCGGCGAGAATTGCGGTCCAAAAGGGTGGTGCCCATCTCCCGCTCTAAGGTCTTGAGCTGGTTGGAAAGTGCCGGTTGGGCGATGAAAAGCTTTTTGGAGGCGGCGGTGAGAGATCCGCTGTCCACGATCTCTACAAAATTCTTTAAAACCTTAATATCCATTTTTCCATCCACAATGATTTTAATTATTTCAATTTTGAATCGAAAACGAAGAAAATAAAATTTTTAATTATAGATTTAGTATAAAACCGAATGGCAGAAAAATCAAGACTTTTCAAAAAAAATCAAAAACGTGCGGAGAGATGCTCATATTTTTGCAAAGCGTGCGACAAAATCGGTAGGGAAGGGGAAGATGAACGTGAGGCGGACGATACGATCCTATGTGTTGCTTTTGATCTCGGCCTTTTGTATGGCCGTAAATTTTCAGCTTTTGATCTTTGGAAATGAGTTTGCGCCTTCCGGACTTCACGGGATTGCTACCATGATCCAATACAGGTGGGGGGTTCCCGTGGGGATTTCTACGCTCATTATGAATCTGCCTTTGTGCTTGGCGGCACAATTTCTGGTGGATCGGGAATATGTAGTCAAAAGTTTGTTCTTTTCTCTGTTTTTTTCTGTTTTCCTTCTGGCGGTGGAAAAGATGGATTTGAGCGCTTTTCAGTATCAAACTCCATTCAGTGCCTTGCTTGCTCCCATAGCGGCCGGTGTGGTTGATGGAGCTTTGTACGGACTGGCTTTAAGGCAGAACGGCTCCACCGGGGGAACCGATATTCTGGCCGCCTGTGTGCGAGCTGCCAGGCCGCACTGGAATCTGGTTTGGATCATTTTTGCCCTTAACTGCGCTGTGGCGGGTGCCTCCTATTTTGTATACGGTTACCGTTTGGAGCCGGTGATCTTGTGTATCCTTTATTCTTTTGTCACCGGAAGAATCAGCGACGGTATTTTGCGAGGCGGCAATGCCCTTTTAAAGGTGGAGATCGTCACGCCGGAATCTTTGGATTTGAGTCGGGAGATCATGGAAAAACTGGGGCATGGGGTGACATCTCTGTTTGCTCGTGGGATGTATTCCGGGAAGGATAACCAAATGCTGGTATGCGTGATCACCAAGCACAAATTGGCAAGACTGCGTGGGATCCTTTCCTCCCATCCGGGAACGTTTTCCTACGTGAGCCCAGTCAATGAGATCTACGGATATTTTGATGCTTGAAACGCTCCGGCTGAAATTTTACTTGGGGTAAGAAGAACCGCCGGAAAAATATGAGGACTGGGGGCTCGTGCAGAGAGAAAGACCTTCCGCTGTGGCGGGAGGTCTTTTTGTTTTGGAAGTGCTGTGTTTTTTTGGGGGGGCACTATGCGG
>JAZOQB010000027.1:0-8522 GCA_045655865.1 Eubacteriales bacterium | reverse complement strand
CTCTTGCGAACTTACCATTTCTTCGAGAAACAATAAATCCATGTCTCTTTCAGAAACATCACTAAATTTGCATTCGATCATATAAACCTCCTAAACGACGTCCTCACTTCACAATTTCATACGGCCAGTCGATGATGCCGCCAAATTCCTTGACGTTTGTGTAGCCGAGTTTCACCAGCTCTTCGGAGGCGATTTTGCTCCGTCTACCGCTGCGGCAATAGACGAGAATCAGCGCATCCTTATCGGGCAGTTCCTTTTCGGCGCGAGCGGTGATCTCGTATTCGGGGATGAGGATCGCATCCTTGATATGCCCTTCGGCAAATTCTTCTGTGGTGCGGGCATCGATTAGATAAAAGTCCTTTTCGGTGTCCATCATCGTTTTTGCCTCTTGGGGCGTGATTTGCTTATAAGAATTGGCGCCGCCATCGGAACAAGCGGTCATACCAAACAGAGAAAGTGAAATATAAAGCATAATGATCCATCCTTTTAGTTTTCTCATAGTATCTGCACCTCTTTTTTTAGTATAACATTTTCAAGGCAATTCCTCAATCCTGTATTTAGAAAAACCTCGGCCCAGCCATCAGTCGAGGTTTGGTTTTAGGCACATAGGAGATCGTATTTTATGATTTCGGTGGCGCGGTGGCGGATCTTGGGAGAGCGCTTGAATGGCATCGGGTGGTCAGCGATTCGATCCCGCTTATCTCCACCATCGCTTCGTCAAGTTTTATTTTTTTCTCCACTTAAAATGAGTGGGGATTTTTTTATTGTAAAGCAAATACAGATCCGATCTTTGGGACCATATAAAATTTTCATCTCCCTCGGTATTCTTGCTTTAACACGTCGGCCATTTCTTCGGGGGATTCCCGGCAGCCACCTGCAAGCCAAAGTTTAATAATGGCATTGAGTCCGTTTCTGAAAAACTCAATGTGATATTTTAAGTTGCTCTCAAGCTTTTCTTTTTCGGCGCGCTTGGCATCGTATGTGGAGATCAAATGCTTGTCGTCATATCGTCTACCAAAAGATACTCCCACTTTGTTGAGAGCCGTAAAAAACAAAAAATTGCCCGGAATACACCTTCCGGGCAATTTTTGATGCCGTTTCATTCTGACAGTAACGTTTCTTGGTTACGCGTCTTCTGAATCTTTCCCAAAAAATCGCTGACGTAGTTGGATCCCCGGCTTCCAATGATACCGGTGATCACCACCCCAACCCAAGGACTTTGGAGGGTGATACCCAACTCTCGAAAAATATCCGCCTGCGCAGCAAAACATAGGCCTACACAAATCGCCATGGCGCACAGCTGCTTCATTGCCGCCCCCTTGTTCTGTCCCTTAACGGCCTTCACCAAACTCTTGCCATATTCTACCAGGCCTTCTGTAGTAACAGCCAGGGTCAAAATCAACACGATTCCGCTCATAATTCTCCTTTCAAAAGATATGATCGATCCCCGCTTCCATTAAAAAATCTTTTAATTCATGCTTGGTCTCAGTCAAATATTTTAAGGCGCTTTGGGTCTCTCCGTTGCAAGAACCCTTCTGCAAGGCAATGGCATTGGCCTCACCCAATTTGGTAGAAGCCATGATCAATTTCACCATGCAAAGCTCATATTTTTTCCGTTCACGGTTGGCCTTTTCCATCTTTTTAAATAAAATACCAACCAGGGCGGACGGAATTCCGCAAGATACGAAAATGGCCCAAATCATGCTTATTCCCACGTTTCGCTCCCTCCTTCCAAAAATGCCACCAGTTTTTTTAGCAGTCGGATGAAAAAGGCGAGAAATCCCTCTCTGTTTTTTTTCAACATATCGTCCGGTCCTGCGTCAAAAGTCTGATTTTCCCCCGAATCGTTTTCAACACAAAAAGTCTCTTCTTCGATCACAGGATCCGCCCAGATCACAACAGCGTCGATACTGTGACCTAAAATTCCGGCATATCCCATAACGGGATCTGAGGGATCAAAACCGGTAACCGCAGGAAGCCAGCCGTCTTCTATCGTATGCACTCGATAATGAATGCGTGCCGTATCGTGGCGAATCATAATCCCATCCACCGCCTCACCCAAAATCCCGGCAAAGTCCTCTCTGTTTTTTACCGCAGGAAGCCAGTCTCCACCTTTCACATGGACCTGATAGATCAATTCTCCCCTATCAGAATGAGCATAGATTGCTTGGATCGGCTGACCGTAGATCCCGGCAAAATCCTGGGCATTTTGCACATTGGGAAGCCAGGTATAAGTATAGGCTTGATAACTGATATTGACAGGCGTTTTCTTTTCCATAATCGGAACCTTCCCCTTTTCGATCATTTCGTTGGCCTTTTGAATCATAAAGTCCAATTGAGAAAGCAGATACTCTCCGGGACACGTGGTAGATGTGAACATTCGGTGCCAAGTGAGATTCTCCCCTTTTACCAATTTTCCCAAACCGTTTCGAATCGCAATATCCGCCATCAAGCGGATGAGACTTTCCCGGGTCGCATCACTGACGGGCCAGTCGCCGCCTTCGGCAGAATTGGAGCACTCAATGGTCACCGATTCACAGTTAGAATCCCAATTGGAATTGGCCCACGCAGTGTCGTTTTCATCCACATAAGAGGCGATCTTGCCATCGTAACCGATTCCGTAATGGGCAGATCCTTCTCTTCCGGGAGCCTGGAACAGTTCTCCGCAACGCTGGGCGGTCATCCGAGCGGCCATATGGTGGACGGTAATAGCACGAATTTTTTTCCCGTTTCTCCCGCAAGTGTAATTCCCCCAATATGCGGGGCAGGAAAGGTTTGCAAGAGAAGAGGTACTCATTCTACGTCCTCCTGCCACCCGGCGGGATAATCCGCCGGGCTCCACACATTGCCGTCAACAAGACTCTCGTACACTTTTCCTTCAAATCGCACTCGGTCTCCTTTTTGATAAGAATTGGTACTGGAAGGCTGCTGCCAATCCGGAATGATATTCTCATCCTGTATCATGAGCCTTGCAAAAAGGCTCGGGGATGACATCGGCGTCCAATCCTTTTGTGAGGTATGCTCTTGCAGAACAACATACAGAATACCGTGGTATCGCACTTTCTGTCCTTTGGCATAATTGACTCCAAAATCCCAGGTGGGAAAAAGGGTTACCGCTTCCAATGCATCCTCGTGGGAAAGGCTCTGAACAGCCTTCTCCATGATGGGACGCAGTTTTTTTGCAAGTTCCGTAAGCTTCATTTACTCCACCCCCAAAAGGATCTTTGCGGCTCGAAGCTCCTCTTCCAGAATTCGGATCCGTTCTTCCTGAGAGAGAGATTCGACTCTTTCGCCGGGCTTCCAAGCGGAAGCTTTTTCATAGAAGTCTTCGAAGTTTGCTTCCACCTCGGCCCGGGTAGCAACGGTTCTCATGTAGACCTCCACAGCTTCGTATCCCTCCGAGGTCTTTTTAACGTCCTTTCGAAGCCAGAGATCCGCCTCCCCCGTAGGAAGGGTCATGAAGTGGATCTTTTCCGGCTTTTCGCTGTAAAATGCTTTGGTCTGCATCTTTCTTCTCCTTTCTCATTCCTGATATTCGCCACGGTTTCCACCGGTACCGCAGGCACGAGCGGTAATATTCCACGCGCTTGTAGACGTGGCACTGTGCAGATCCGCCCCGGCAAATCCGGCCTTGATACCACCGTCTAGATGTCCAAAGGCCAGCCACTCGTACAATCCGGACTTGGTGTCCGCAACCAGGTACACAGAAGTACAGTACCCGGTGGTGCTGGACGCTCCGAACTGTTTTCCGAGCATATAACTTTCCTGATCGTTGGCCTCCCAATTGAGCTCCGCGATATATTTGGTGCTCGCGGCTCCCTCTTTCGGGATCGTGCCTAAAGCTACAGGATTCGTTCCCGAGTTTCCGGATGCAATTTCTGTGGCCAAACGGTTCGTGTTAATGGTGTAATATCCGGATGAACTGCTGTTACATATGACGTCTCCAAGCACCTCATAGGAGCCTAGCATCACTTCAATTCCCTGGAGCTTGAAAGGCTCTTTGCCGCTTTCATTATCGATTGGGCTGCCATCGCTCCCCTGAACGGCGTCGGTAGATCCGGTCCGCCAGGGATGGGTAGTGATGTAGGTAATCCCTTGCTGTGTATCAAACGCGTTTTCGGTTTCAAGAGTAATCGCATCGTAATTTACACCTTCCACCTGTATCGAATCGATGCTCAGAACTCTTGCAATATCGCAGATACTGTAGCAAGCATCATTGGTTCTTGTGCTACTGGTTCCCAAGGAGACACTGGACCCAATTACAAAATTCTCCCCTTGCCCCTGTGCAAGAAGAATTCTTTTCACTCCGCTTTCGGAAAGGGCTGCCGTTTCCCCATTTGCAGGATACGATCTGCATCCACGCATCACTTGAGAACTGGCAAGCGTGGCGTATTTGATCTCCAACATCAACTGTAAAAAAGCAATATCGCAAAGCCCAAAGCCGCCGTACTGCCGCCCCCACTGTCTCCAAAGGGCAATCTGGCTGTTGCGGCTGATTGCGCTCTTTCCCACAGCGACGCTTCGGCTGGAGGCCGGCTGGACACCGGAAATGCTGGAAAGCCGACCGGCACTGTTGTAGCCTGCGGCATACTTCGCATGGATCACAAAGGGGCGAACGCTATTGTCTCTTGCCCTTACCGACTCCGGCAACGGACGAAAGCCTTCCGATTTCCGAGAACGGTATTCCACTGTCTTGGTTGTAGAGGTGGCGCTTCGGCGCACCCATCCGGTCATCTGCAAAACGCCTACAAAACTGTTTTCCGGTGCACTTTCAAAGCGGCCGTACACATCCCGAATCGCCAAAATCTCGGGTTCCAAGGTATCGGCATCAATGGTGTAGTTGCAATCAAAACAGGCAAAGAGCGGGAGATCCGCGTAGTCATCCCGCCCAGCCACCGTATTGGTAGACGGGAGGCATACCAAACCTGTGTTGTCCTGTTTCTTTTCCCCCACCGGGGTGTTGCTGGTAGAAAACTTGTAAAACTGGGAGGCGTAGGTTTCATTTGCCGTTTCAGCGGCAATCTCAAAGAATCGCCCAGTGATCCCCGTGAGCGTATCCTTCTGTGCATTTGCCTGGGCGAACATACGAAACGCCTCTTTCATTCCAAAGCCTTTGACCAGAACAGGAATGAGGATCCGGTCGTTGGACAAAAGTTTTTCTGCCGCATCTTCCAAAGCGCGATTCAAATCTCGGTTATAATCACAACAAAGGGTAACTCCCTCTCTTGCCAACAGGGTGACCGTCTCTCCCCCGACGATCACACCCTCGACCCTTCCGTCTCCTGCGGTGGTGTAAGAGATCGGTTCCCGATACGGCTCGTAACCCGTTGCCGTCTCTCCCAATTCCACCTGGGCGTTAGAAACTGTGGCCCCATCAGCGGCAAAAGAGAGGCCTAGGTAATAGTCCCCGTCCGTCTCGATGGTATCACTTCCGATAGCAAGATTTTGTCCCCAAAGATAATACCCGCCGGATCCGGTATTAAAATAAAGGCCGGTAGCCTCGTTCAGACTCTTTAAGTGGGTAGCGGTGTTATCTGTCTCCATTACCCGATTTCCCTCTTTATCAAGGAGCGTATAGAGGAAGCGCCAGGACTTAGCACCGGAGACATCCAGGGAAACCGTGTATCGTCCTTTGGGGAGAAAAGCGCAGTTTTCCACGGTCCCATAAACCGCAGAGCCGGCAGGTGACGGTACAGGATCCAAATTCTTTCCGCAAACAAGAACTGTTTCCCCTTCCGCCGAATCACCGGAAAAATTAAAAGCAGAAATCTTCATGCTATGAGAAATGGGACAAACATCATCCAAACGAAGTGCGCCCTTCGCGCTCTTGTTCCCTTTTAAGGCATTGGCTACCTGGGCGGTAAGGACCCGATTTTGAATCGGATTCTGGCTCCTAGGATCCAGATCCCCGTCAATTTCATACTCCTCTTTTTTTAGATATTCCTCCAGCTTTTTTGAAACGGCCTTTTCAGAAACGGGACGGTCATCCTGGGCCTTGTCGGCCGGGGCGATGCCGCCCTGTGCAAAACCTACCAGGGAATCTTGATCCATTTTTGTGGTCAGTGCTTCAAAAATCACCCCGCCCTTCACCGGATTTTTGCTATCCGCTAAAATCTCATCCTCGATCACAAGACCCGGTACGCACGCAACGTTTTGTGTAAGAACTCCCTCAATGGCTGCCGGTCTTTGGATCTTCAGGATCATTTGACCGCTTTTAGAAAGCTGAAATAAGTTCTCACCCTCATAGGCGTAACATCCCACGTACACCTTCAATTGAGGCGCCACCATCAACTGCTGTGGCAAGGTAACGGAAAGTCTCCCTTCCTGCCACTGCATGGGTGCAGAAAAAATCTCCTCTTTTCCTGCAGTCTCAAAGACAAATCGGTACTCTGCGTCCGCCTGAGCCTGCATGCGCTGAGGCAAGATCACCGTCAGCACAGTAGCATTGTGCTCCCCTTCAAAGCCTCCAAATTGATATTGGGGAAAGGCCGCATCCGCGGACAGATCAAAACTTACATTTCTCATAGCTTTTTCCTTTCTTTGTTCGGTCCCCTGCGCTCGCATGTCACAGTCAAGCGCAAGCACCTCTCGATCTTGCCTGGATTTTATCACGTTTTTTTCGCTACGAGGAAAAAAAGACGAAAAAACATAATTTATTTCTTGACAATTACGATATTTCGTGATATAATGTGAACACAAAGGAAGGAGCAGCAAAAAGGAAATGAAAGGTTTTTTATATGCAGCATACGATCTGAAAACGGAAGCGGAGCTTTGCCTCGGCGTTTGGGATTCAATCGCCGAGCTTTCGGGTGCCATGAAGATCTCCCCAAAAGCCGCTTATTGCAATCTATACCGCACCGGTGTAGGAAGAAAGTACACAAAATCCGGGCTTGCTATACACCGCATTCCCACTGCGATCCCAAAAAATTGATTTACCTTCCTCCAACTTTTAAAATCCTGAAAAGCCATAAAGGTTCATGCATACAAAAGTTCACAAACACCGGTGGAGAAAAAGAGGAAGAAGCCGCAAAGGACAACTCGCCTTTAGAGTCGTACTCTAAAGGACAGTAAAAAAGGAAGCGCGAAAAATTCGTGCTTCCTTTTCATTTTGTCTTATACCGTAACAAGCAGGACATTTAGGCGCCTAAATGTCAATTGTTAGGAGAACCTAAAACCCTTTATATATAAAAACGTTATTTGTCTTTGCTGATTTCTTCAAGATAACCGGCTGTAATAACGCCGGATGGTAGTGCAATTATTGCAATACCAAAAGCCGAAGAAATCATTGTGACAATTCTGCCAATTGTTGTTATTGGATAAATATCACCATAACCAACAGTTGTTAGGGAGATGGTCGCCCAATAGATTGCATCAAAAAATGTTTCAAATGATTCGGGCTCAACATTATATATTACAAGCGCAGAAATTAAGATGTAAGCAACCGCCATTGTTGCAACTGCAGACAAAACCTTTTTTTGCTTTCTGAACACATTTGTTATGATATCAAAACTTTTCGAATATCTCAAAAATTTAAAAGCACGTAACACTTTTAATGTTCGCAACAATCTAAATAGCTTTAGCAATCTAAAACTACTGTTCAAAATGGTTATAGATGGTAATATTGAAATTAAATCAATAACCGCCATTGGTGTAATTGGATATACAAAGAAGGAAATCACTGATTTTTTTAGTTTATAGTCGGCGGTTATTAAACGCAAAAAATAATCTAAAATAAAAATGGTTACAGTTATGTAATCAATCCACTGAAAAATAGTATTTGTTTCCTTAAAGGCAAGTGGAACAACACTTACAACAATAGTTACCATCATTATAAAATCATAAACATTGCTTAACTTACTATCGTTTTCTGCCGAATCAATTATCGAAAATAATTTCTTTCTCATAATTCATACCTTTTTATTTCGATTTTATCGTTTTAAGTGAAGAAATCAACATTCTGCGGATCGCGCCACATTCATTTTGAATATCCTTATAAACTTCTTCAGTCATACAACCTGTCTCAAAAAGAAGTTCTAACCAATATTCCGTTTCATAGCACTCTTTTTGAGCAATCTCAAGTTTTGAAATAAAATCTTTTGTTCCTTGAGCATATTGGGCTTCGTGTAGGTTTGCTCCAATAGAGGTCGCTGAGCGGAGCAACTGATTTATTAAAACGGATTCTTTGTGGTTTGTTTTCATATCGCGGCAAAGAAATACGATTTTCTTTGCAAACTCTTTTGCTTTATCTCTTAAAATACTATCAGCCACAGTTATCACCTCTAAGTCTATTATACATAAAAACTGATAGGCTTTCAAGTTATATTCCGACTTTGTCGGAGTGTTATTATTGCCTTACAGCAATAGTGTTATTGAAACCTTGCGGTTTCAGTGATATTTTATTCGCCAATAACTGCCGAACGCAATATCACTTGGACTCTAGTCCAAATATCACTGCGTAGCAATAGAACTCGCCGTAAGGCGAATAAAACTGGCGTTGTATCCTTACGGGTACAACGCCTTTG
>JAZOQB010000026.1:0-16381 GCA_045655865.1 Eubacteriales bacterium | reverse complement strand
CAACTGAGGATATCATCCGGCTTTCCTTCTTCGAAAAAACGATAGTGCCATCGGCACGGTTGAGCGCACTCTCCCCTATTTGCATCCCTACCCGTATAATATTCCGAAAGCATGCAACGACCGGAGAAAGAAACACACATAGATCCATGGATAAAGGTTTCCAGTTCCAGATCATCCGGGATGTTATTGCGAATATTATAAATCTCACGCAAAGAAAGTTCCCTAGCCAGAACAATGCGTTTTGCTCCTAATTCATGCCATTTTAAGCAGCTATAAGAATTGACCGTAGCTGCCTGGGTCGATATATGTAGCGGAACCTGAGGCATTTTCTTGCTGCAAAGTGTAAAAACACCTAAATCCGCAACAATAACACCGTCAAGAGGAATCTGTGCGATTTGTTCTAGATATTCTTCCAATTGAAAAAGCTCTTCTTGTCTTGGCATTACATTGAGTGTCAAGTAAACCTTTTTACTTGCTTGATGAGCAAAGTCAACGGCAAGAGAAAGCTCTTCTGTGTCAAAATTATCCGAGGATGCACGCATCCCAAATTTCTTTCCGGCCAGATAAACCGCATCTGCACCAAAACGAATCGCAAACTTTAACTTTTCGAAATTTCCTGCCGGAGACAAAAGTTCCGGCAGGATGATGTTAGAACGTTTCATTTAATCCCTGTTATAAAAGGCAAGACAAGCCTGGTAAGTGCTGTATAGATCCAATTTTGAAACAAGTTCATAGGGCGCATGCATGGAGAGAACCGGTACGCCGAGATCGACAACATCGATATTAAGCTTAGCAATATATTGGGCAACAGTACCGCCGCCACCTTGATCAACCTTTCCCAATTCTCCGATCTGCCAGTTAACATGGTTTTGATTCAATAGAGTGCGGATCTTTGCAACGAATTCTGCAGAAGCATCAGAAGTATCGCTTTTCCCGCGAGAACCGGTATACTTGGTTATAACTGCACCATGATTGAGTAAAGAACTGTTTTGTTTTTCATATACTTCAGGAAACATGGGATCATAGCAAGAATTTACGTCAGCAGAAAGACACCAAGAATGGCTCATTGCTTTACGCACATTCTTTTCCCCGCAAAGCTCGGAGAGAAAATCGTAGAGATAATTGGTGTTCAGACCGGTGTTACCGGAACTGCCAATCTCTTCTTTGTCTGCCAAAACCATAATTGAGGTATAAACGGGATCTTTGACATCTAAGATCGCCATCATGGACGGATAAGCGCATACTTTGTCATCGTGTGCATAAGAGGCAATCAAATTCCTGTCGAAACCAACGTCGCGGGCTTTCATGGCCGGAACCGCAACCAATTCTGCAGAAATAAAATCTTCTTCGGTCATGTTGTACTTTTGATTTAAATAACGAAGAACATTTAGTTTAACAGCATCCTTTACCTCTTCATCTTCAACCGGCAAGGAACCGACAATGATCTGAAGATTTTCAGCAGGAATAAGCTCTCTGGCTCCTTTCTGCATTTGATCCTGCGCAAGATGAGGCAAAAGATCGGTGATATAGAAAATAGGGTCATTTTCACTTTCGCCAATGGAAAGCTCGACTTTTGTTCCGTCAGACAAAATCACAACGCCATGGAGAGCAAGCGGAACCGTTGGCCACTGATACTTTTTGATTCCTCCGTAATAATGGGTACGAAAATAAGCGATGGAATCTTTTTCACAGAGGGGATTCGGTTTCAAATCAAGCCTGGGCGCATCGACGTGCGAAGCAATGATGCCAAATCCTTCCTCGACACTTTTTTTGCCGATACGTGCCAAAATAACGGCTTTATTGCGATTCACATAGTAAATCTTATCTCCGGGCGCATACTTCTTACCGTATTCAAAGGGAACAAAACCGTTTTTCTCGGCCAAAGCGACAGCAAATGCAACCGCTTCCCTTTCCGTTTTTGCCTGATCCAAAAAGCTCTTGTATCCTTCGGCAAAGTCAAAAGCCTCGGCCTTCTTTTCAAGCGAAAAAACTTTTGCTGCATCCTTTGATACGTAGCAAAGTGCATCATTCTGAACATTTTTCATTTTCTATAAACCATCCTTTCAATCGTAAAAGCTCCAACAGTTTTTTACACGACCGGTTCAATGCCTCACGGTCGCCATTATTTTCAATGATAAAATCCACCTTATCTTTTAACTGTTCAGCAGACAGCTGATTTTCCACTCTTTTTTTTGCCACGCAAGGCGCAATCTTATCTCGATTGCAAATTCTCTGAATCAGAATGGATGGATCGGTGATAACTGCACACACAAAATCACACCATTTTTCAAGTCCGGCTTCAAAAAAAAGCGGAGCGTCAATAATGCAAACGGTTTTCTTCTGGCTTTCTAAGTCGTTGATTTTAAATTTTAATTCATCCAAAACAAATTTATGAGTAATCGCATTCAATTCATTTAAAAGCGTGCGATCAGAATACACAATTTTTCCCAGTGCTTTGCGATCTAAGGTGTTATTTTGAATCACACCACTTCCAAAACGTTTTTCGATGGCCTTTAAACAAGGCGTGTCCGAGTCTACCAGTTCATGATAGATCACGTCACAATCCAGAACCGGGATCCCTTTCTCAAAAAGATAACGGGAAACTGTGCTTTTTCCGGCGCCGCTTGGGCCGCAGATTCCGATGATTTTCATATAATCCTCAAAGTTTCAATAGGTCAAAGGCGCAAGCGCGCAGAAGGCGATTAGAAATGGCTAGGCCCAAATGATCCCTTGAGGTAAACCGAGCGTAAATTCTCGGAACGCGTACCGAATCAAAATAACGCAAAGCATCAAAGAGACGGTTTGCCTGGGATAATTGATCTTTTCTGGAACCAAAGCTTGTCACAAGCTCAGAAGATGATTCCGGACAGAGAATGGGAAGATCTTCTTCAAAGCAAAGAATTCCACAACCTTCTTGTAGCTTTTTTTGAAAAAAACGCAAAACATCGTCTTCTCTTCCCTCTACCATAGTAACAGGAGCAGAAGGAGCATAGTGGCGGTACTTCATTCCGGGAGACTCAGGATTTTCATCAGGTGATAACGCGGAGAGCACAGCCGGAGAAACAACAACGTTGGGAGTCACAGAAAGGAGATCTTCCGCCGTAACGTACCCGGGGCGTAGCAGATGAATGGTTTCGTCCTTCAGTGAAATCACAGTAGACTCAAGTCCTACTTGGCACGGTCCCCCGTCCAAAATCATGTCGATTCTCCCGTTCATATCAGCAATAACATGAGAAGCTAAGGTTGGGCTCGGTTTTCCGGAGAGATTTGCCGATGGTGCGGCAATAGGAACCCCTGATGCTCTGATAAGAGCGCGAGCCACAGGGTGGGATGGACATCGGAGTGCAACAGTTGACAGACCTACCGTGACCGAATCCGGAATGATCTCTCTTTTTGGAAGGACAATGGTCAAGGGACCGGGCATGAACCGATCCGCCAGCGTATAAAATAGTGATTTTTTTGGAATGTGAGCATATTTTTGACAATCTTCCGGATCTAATACATGGACGATCAAAGGATTGTCATGGGGTCTTCCTTTTGCATGAAAAATTTGATCACATGCTTCGCCCGACAATGCATTGGCTCCCAGTCCATAGACGGTTTCAGTGGGAAAAGCAACCAATCCACCAGCGGCGATCGTCTTACCAGCTAAAGATAACTCATCATCCGAGAAAGACATTGGATCAATAGAAACGATTTTGGTATTCATGTAATTTCACCGTTCTCCAACTGCTTCATCCGATCAGCGGTTGCAAGAGCTTCCACCAGTTCGTCTAAGCGGCCATTAAGAATATTTTCAATCGTGTGAAGCGTCAGACCGATTCGGTGATCGCTCACTCTTCCCTGAGGATAATTATAGGTTCGGATCCGCTCGCTTCGATCACCCGTACCGATTTGACTTTTTCTGGTGCTGGAAATCTGCGCGTTAAGCTTTTCCATTTCAGCCTTATGAATTTTGGACCGTAGAACCTTCATGGCTTTCTCTTTGTTTTTTAATTGACTGCGTTCGTCCTGACATTCCACAACGATCCCTGTAGGTTTGTGTAGAATACGGATGGCGGAGTCTGTTTTGTTGATATGCTGACCGCCTGCACCGCTGGCTCGATGTGTATCGATTTCAAGATCTTGCGGATTGATATGAACCTCAACCTCTTCAGCTTCAGGCAACACCGCAACGGTGACGGTAGAGGTTTGAATTCGCCCTTGTGATTCCGTCTCAGGAACTCTTTGTACACGGTGAACGCCGCTTTCAAATTTTAATTTGGAGTAGGCTCCCTCGCCTTCAATCATAAACGAAATTTCTTTGATTCCGCCAAGTTCTGTTTCGTTAGAATCGATCACCTCGGTTCTCCAACCACAGTTTTGCGCATACATCGAATACATTCGGTACAAAACGCCGGAAAAAAGTGCAGCCTCTTCCCCACCGGCACCCGCGCGGATCTCTACAATGACGTTTTTATCATCGTTAGGATCCTTTGGAAGTAACAAAATCTTAATTTCTTCCAAGAGCTTTTCTTGCTCCTCTTTGGCCTTATTTATCTCCTCCTGAGCAAGCTGAGCCAATTCCGGATCCGGTTTTTCTTCTAAAATGCTTTTCGCTTCTGCTTCCGCAGACAAAACATCCCGATATTTTCTGTAGGATGTCACAATCGGAGACAAGGTTTTGTAATCCTTCATCAATTGGCGCGATTTTTCACCGTCAGCAATAATGAGAGGATCGCCCAATTGCTCTTCTATCTGTAGGTATCTTTCCTCTGTTTTTTTCAATTTATCAATCATTTGCTTCTCCAGGTATGATCCGTTTGATGCTCTTTTCCAGTTTGATTCTGGGCAATATCATTTCCCGTCCGCATCCACAGCACGAAAATTTCACATCACTTCCGGCAAATTTTATTATAAAGTGCCGACAACCACAGGGGTGATCTTTCTTTAGTTCAATTTTGTCGCCAACCTTAAAATTTAAAATCATAAACTCACCAATACAAATTTTCGTGCAAAAACCCACATGCGTTGAGATTTTTGCACGAAAAGACGGACTTATTTTTTCAATTCCTTTTCCAACCAAACCTTTCCAAAGTCAAGCGCTTGATAAAGACCATATTTTTCGGACTGCTTCAAAACTTCTCCGGTTTTGGTATCCTGTACCTGAACAAAGATCATATCAGGAATTTCTTCTCCATGAAAATCTTTCGTAGTTAGGACCGTTAACACCAGAATTGCCCTTTTCGCCGGGTTACCGTAACAAATAATGTTCCCGTTTTTCACCAGCGGTTTCCCACAATAACTGGTATATTCTGCTATTTTTTGTGACATAGATCGTTGCCTCCTCTTAAATATTCAGATAGCTTTTCAGAAGATGACGAAGCAACTCATCCCGCTCAATTTTTGCAATCAGCGTACGAGCGTTATTGTAGTTGGTGATATAAGTGGGGTCTTCCGTTAAAATATAGCCTACCAACTGATTGAGGGGATTATAGCCCTTTTCGATCAAAGCTTCATAGACAGAAGAGAGTGTTCTTCGAACGAAATCTTCTTCTTCCTTGGCCACTTTGTAAGTGATTGTCTTTTCCTTGTCAAAGCCGATCATACGATCCTCCTTGCCTTTTTCCGCTATCCAATTTTGATCATGACTAGGCTTGTAAGCCGGGTTCTGTAATGCTTGCGCACCAGCGATCATCTATCTGGGACAAAAATTACTTTCTGCCTCTAGCCACCTATAAAACTGCCTGGCCGGCATCGGTCATTTAAGACCTGTTTTCTATGCGGTGTTGCTTCGGATAGGGTTTACAGAACTTCTATGTTACCATAGAAGCCGGTGAGCTCTTACCTCGCCTTTTCACCCTTACCGGTTACCCGGCGGTATTTCTCTGTTGCACTTTCCCTAAAGTCACCTTCGGCGGACGTTATCCGTTATCCTTGCCATATGAAGCCCGGACTTTCCTCACTTTGTTCCTTTCGAAAGCAAAGCGCGATCGCTCCGCCTAGTCATCAATCAATGCAATTATACCCGATAAATATATTTTTGTCAAATATATTGAATAATTAAATTTCATTGGATATAATAAATTATCTTTGTTTGAATTTTTAATAATTCAGAGGTGATTTTCATGCAAAATGAACGTGGCTATGCAGGATTTTTAAATTATGCAAAAGGCAAGAGCTTTGCGCTTATCGGACTCGGCGTCTCCAATCTCCCACTGATCCCTTTTCTTCTTTCCTCCGGTGCAAAATCGGTTTCGGTGAGAGATCTAAAAAAACGAGAGTCGGACCCGGAAGTATTAGAAGCTATGCGTTGGAATGCCGATGTTTTTCTCGGTGAAGAGTACCTTTCTGATTTGCGGGAAGAGGTAATTATTCGTTCTCCGGGAATTCGACCCGATATTCCTGCCTTTTTGGAAGCGGCCAAAATTGGCTCACGGATTACTTGCGAAACGGAACTTTTTTTAGAATTCTGTCCGGCAAAAAGCATAGCTGTTACCGGAAGCGACGGCAAAACCACGACAACCACTCTCATTGCCAAAATTTTACAGGAAGATGGTTGGTGCGTAAAGCTTGGCGGTAACATTGGAAAGGCAATGCTACCTCAGCTCAAGGAAATTACAAATGAAAAGTGTGTTGCCGTCCTTGAACTTTCCAGTTTTCAGCTGATGAGCTGTCATTTTAGTCCTGATATCTCCGTTATAACCAACCTTGCAGAAAATCATTTGGATTGGCACAAAGGAATGGACGAATACTTAGATGCCAAAAAAAATATTCTGCGACATCAAGGAGAAAACGGACGGGCGGTTTTAAATTTTAATAACCAACATACAAAAAGTTGCCAAGTAAACGGAGAAAAGCTTTATTTTTCGGGAAAAGAAAATTCAATTCTACCAGAAGAAGCCGGCGACGGTGTTTTCTCTCTGAATGGTGAAATCGTTCTTCGACAAGGAAAGAACATTCGCTCGGTCATTCGGGAAGATGCAATCTTATTACCCGGCAGACACAACGTGGAAAACTATATGACCGCTATCGCCGCAACTGCCGGCCTTGTTTCCGTTGATGCCGTAGAACGGGTTGCTAAATCGTTTCGCGGTGTTGAGCATAGAATCGAACTGGTTAGAATTCTCAATGGTGTGAAATACTATAACAGTTCCATTGACTCTTCCCCTTCCCGAACCACAGCAGCATTAAACGCATTCCAAGAGAAGATCATTATGATCGCCGGCGGATATGACAAACATCTGGATTATACCCCTTTGGGTGATGTGATCTGCGATCATGTTAAAATTTTGATTCTCTGCGGTACGACTTCAGAAAAAATCAGAAGGGCGGTAGAAAGCTCTGCACGCTATGAAAACGGTTGTCCAAAGATCTATTTGTTAAACGATTTTAAAGAAACTGTTGAAACAGCCTCCCGTCTTGCCACAAACGGAGATTGTGTCGTTCTCACGCCGGCCAGTGCCAGTTTTGATCAATTTCGAAATTTTGAAGAGAGAGGAAAAGCCTTCAAAGAGCTTGTTATGTCCTTATAAATGAGTCGCATTTTTGATATTCTAAACGCCCTAGCTTCCATCCCTTGTGTAACGGGAGCGGAGATTTCTGTAACTGGCAAGGAGCTTGTTGCAATCTCTCCGCTGTTGAAAGAAGCTCAAACAGATGCATCCGGAAACATTTTCTTCTTAAAACCGTCAAAAAATCCAGATGCAAAGACCGTTCTTTTGGAGGCACATCGAGACGAGATTGGGCTTTGTGTAAAAGAAATATTGGACGGAGGCTTTGTTTCCGTTTCTCCCTGCGGAGGTATCGACCCCTCGGTTTTGCCGGGGACAGAGTGTATCATCTTTGGTAAAAATCCAATTTCAGCCATTGCCACGTCTCTCCCCCCGCATCTGACAAAAAAAGAGGACGGTTCGGCGAAGATTTCATTTGATAAGATCTACTTGGATACCGGAATTTCTTCCAAGAATACTTTAAAGAAGCTTATTTCTATAGGGGATCCGGTTGTCTTTAAATCCACGCCACTTCCCCTCTTGAACGGAAAGATTACAGGGAAAGGACTGGACAACAAAGTAGGGGTTGCTGCTGTGATTTTGGCAATGGAATCGATTACTGATTGCGAAAATCATGTTATGGTTCTTTTTTCGGTAAGTGAAGAGTCCACTTCACGAGGTGTTCGCGCCTTCTGTAAGGGGAGAAAAATAGATCTGGCTTTGGTGCTGGATGCCGGCTTTGCGCATGCTCCGGGACTGGATGAAACGCAGTGTATTGATATGGGTAAAGGGCCTTCCATCTCCTATACAGACACCCTTTCCAGAAAAGCGAGCAACTGGGCTATTAAACGTGCCCAAGACAGATCCATACCATTACAAGTCATTGCGGAACCGGGCGGAACCGGAACCAGTGCCACCGCTCTACAATTGGAAAACGGCGGTCTACCTTGTGCTGTGATATCCATCCCTATCCACAACATGCACACTCCCGCAGAAGTGGTATTGGAGAAAGATATTTTAGACACATCTAAGCTTATCGAAGCGTTGGTATCAAGTTGTGATCTTCCAAGAGAGGAGGCGATCCTTCGTGGATAAATTTGATTTTTCGCTTTTGAAAAGACTTTCTGAAGGTTTCGGTCCTTCCGGTCAGGAAGATGAGATACGAGATATCATTTCTGCTTATATTTGCGACCATGTAGATACCCTACGCATTGATTCGATGGGCAATCTTATCGCTACAAAGGGCAAGGCGGATTCCGTTTTTATCTGCGCTCATATGGACGAAGTTGGGCTCATGATTACCGGGATTTGCGAGAATGGCACGCTTCGTTTTTCTTCTATTGGTGGTATAGACCCGAAATTACTCCCATCAAAACGAGTCGTGATCGGCACAAAGAAAATTCCCGCCGTCGTAGGAGCAGTACCCGTTCATTTGAATAAGAAAGAAGAAAAAAAACTTTCCTTTAGCGATTTATACCTGGATTTCGGCGCAAAAGACCGAAAGGATGCGGAGAGAATGGTATCCGTCGGTGACTGCGCGGTCTTTGACACGTCTTTCGACTATCTGTATCCGACACAAACACTGAAAGGAAAAGCGCTAGATAACCGCATTGGTTGCTATATCCTTTGCCATTTGATCGCAAGCGGCACTCTAAGCAACGGGACATTTGCTTTCACCGTACAGGAAGAAACCGGTTTGCGCGGTGCAGCCGCAGTAGCTGAAACTTTGGAGCATGAATTCTGCATCGTTCTGGATTCCACGACCGCTAACGATCTTCCTTGCGTTTGGGGAGCGGATCGGGTTTGTAGCCAGGGCAAAGGTGGCGTCATATCTTTTGCAGACGGAGCGACTGTTTATAACAGAGAACTGATCCTTTCCATCTTTGAGCAGCTAAATAAAAAACAGATTTGTGCACAAACAAAATCGAAGCGCACCGGCGGAAATGAAGCATCGGCGTTACAAAAAAGTCTTTATGGAAAACAGGTGATCTCCTTGTCAGCGCCCTGCAGATACATTCACGGCCCGATTGCCTCTGTGCAGATCCAAGACATTAACAGCACAGAAGAAGCTTTACTGGCAATCTGTGAAATGCTTTCGAAAAAGGAGGCAACCGATGCTTAATAGAATCAATGAACTTTCGGCTCCTCTTAACATTTCCGGATCTGAATCTTCCCTTTCCAGGCACTTGAATTCTAAGTTTTCCCAAACTTTTTCAACTTTTTTTGATGCTTCCGGTAACCTTATCGTTCGAAAAAAAGGATGCGGAAATCAACCAAAAAAAATCCTCATAACTGCCCCGCTGGATGTTCCCGGATTTTTGTGTCTGTATTCAGAAAAAGGAAAAGGATATTTGGCTCCAACCGGTTCTCTCTCTCTGGAATCGATCACAGGGGAAGAACTTTCCGATTCCAAAGGTGTGAGATATTCTCTTTTTCATTCTAAGCAAAAAAACAGCTATTATGTGAAAAATTCTCCAATTCCGGGCGAAGCGTTTCGAATCAAGACAGATTTTAAAGAGGACGTTGACTGTATTTTCGGGCGTTTCGCTTCCCGCTACGCTCTTTTGGCCATTATGTGTCGGCTGATCGAAACAAATTTTCAAAACGATGTTTGTTTTGCATTTACGACAGGCTTTGAAACGCGCGCACAAAGCGAAGTGAATCTCATAAAACGCGAAAGACCGGATCTTGTAGTTTTGCTTGGGCGCACCGAAAATCCAGAAGACAGCCCGCTTTTGCTGATAAAAGACGGAAAAGCTTTTGCACAGAAAACTCTTTTGCAACGTGCCCTCGATATTGAAAAAAGAGAAACGCTTCCCCTGCTTTCTTTGGTGGTTGATAAGAGTGTAACCAAGGCAGAAACGGTAATCTCCTATTCGGATATCCCAATCATCTCCTTTGCTCTCCCAGCACGCTTTCCGGATAAGAAAGAAGAAAAAATCTATAAATCTTCCTGTTATAATCTTGAAATCTTTCTTGCAAAATTTCTCAATGAGAACTTTTCATAAAAGAAGGCCAAGCAATATCGCTTGGCCTTCTTTATACTAAAAACAGAACATTCATCCCAAAGTTTTATGCAGAAATAATCCAAATTTTTTTCTTTTTTCGGCGTGCATACCGAATGGTCTGAGCCGTACCGGAGTGCTCTTCTCCCGGCTTCAACACAGCGATAACAGCATCGGAATTATCAACGAGAAAACGATTGCGCTTTTGAAAACAAAATTTGGAATAGCGACGGGAAACCAAGAAGCGAGCTTTGGAAAGCTCCATGATTTTACGGTAGCGCTCCTTATTTTTCGCCGTCATAGGTGCAGGCTGCGTCAAATAAGGAACCACAGCGCAAATCGATAGCGGCGGAGAGAATTGATCTTTCAGCTCTAAAACAATCTCTGCGCACCAAAGGTCTACACCTTCCGCCATTCCACACAAAAAAGTCCTGCAGCCATGATTACATACCTGAATGATAAGATTTTTAATTTTCGAATATAATTCCGCAAATTCCGGAGAGGACTCATCATAACCAAATGAAAAGGTTTTGGGCCGATGCCCGGTAAACGCGCAGGAAGTGATTTTATCAATCATTTCTATCTCACCTCATGCAGTAGTATATCATCCTTTTCTTTTTGTTTCAAGAAAAAGCACAAATTCTTTTTCCGTCTTTACTTTTTTTATCTTCTATTGTAAAATAAGCTTGAAAACAAAGGAGCGAGAATAGTCATGTCAAGCGAATTACAAGACATTAAAAAGGCACTTTTTTCAAATTATTATTCTTTTTTGAACGAGCAACAGCAAAAAGCGGTACTAGCTCCCGACGGAGCGGTTTTAGTGATTGCCGGGGCCGGCAGCGGAAAAACCACAGTTCTGATTAATCGAATTTCCTACCTGATTCGATACGGAAACGCCTATCATTCCGATTGCGAGATTCAAGCCTCACCGGCAGAACTTGAAATGCTCAGAACAATGGCAGAGAATTCGGAGCTCTATGATCGTTCGATCTTAGAACCAATTTTAATGGGATTTGCAAACAATCCCTGTCCTCCCGATCGAATCTTAGCCATCACGTTCACAAACAAAGCTGCCGGAGAAATTAAAGAAAGACTTCGGAGTGAAGTGGGTGAAAATGCATTAGACATCTGGTCCGGGACTTTTCACTCTGTCTGTGTTCGACTTTTAAAACGATTTGGTGATTTGACCTCCTACGGTAAAGATTTTACAATTTATGATCAAGATGATAGTAAAAAAATTATTTCTACTCTCCTAAAAGAAAATGAAATTGACGACGAAGAACTAACCCCAAAATTCATCAATAACGTAATTTCTCGTGCAAAAAACGCTCTGCAGACACCGGAGGATTTTAAAAGTAAAAATCAAGGCAGCGAAAAACGTCGCATTTGTGCCAGAATCTATCAAGAATATCAAAAACGCTTGGTGGATGCGAATGCCATGGATTTTGATGATTTGATTTTTAACACCGTGCTTCTCTTGAGTGAAAACAATGAAGCTCTAAGATGGTGCCAAAATAAGTTCCGCTATATTTTTGTAGATGAATACCAGGACACGAATCACGCACAGTACCTTTTAATGAAATTGATTGCCGGCGAATGCGGGAACGTGATGGTGGTTGGCGATGATGACCAAAGCATTTATAAGTTCCGCGGTGCCGCGGTAGAAAATATTTTAAATTTTGATCAGCAATTTGCCAACACCAATGTAATCCTCTTAGAACAAAATTATCGATCTACCCGAAACATTTTAGAGGCAGCCAACTCGGTCATCGCCAACAACGAGGCACGTCGTGGAAAAAAACTTTGGAGCAAAAACAGAATTGGCAGACGCATCAGTATGCATCAGCTCCAGGATCAAGAAAAGGAAGCTTCTTTCATTGCAGATACCATTGCCAAGATCGTTACAAACGAGCGCAGACCGTATCGAAATTTTGCCGTTTTATACCGAACCAAAGCACAATCCAACGTATTAGAAACTGTATTTACCAAGTCCGGAATCCCCCATCGGCTTTTAGCAGGACTACGTTTCTATGACCACGCAGAGATCAAAGATGTTTTGGCATATCTTCGATTATTAAATAACAAAAACGATTTTGTAAGTTTAAATCGAATTATCAATGTTCCAAGACGCGGCATCGGATCCACCACTTTGGAGAAGGCCCAGGCACTGGCAAATCAAAACGGGATCTCTCTTTATCAGATTCTCGCCAACAGCGCAGACTTTGAAGAAATTAAAAGAAGTCACGGAAAACTTTCAGACTTTATTGATCTTATTGAATATCTCTCAAAATACGCATCAGAGCATACCCCTTCCGAAACGATTCACGCTATTTTAGACAAAAGCGGTTATTGGGCTTCGCTTCAAGGTGAGTTGAACGAAGAACGCAGAAAGAACGTGGAAGAACTCATCTCTTCTGCAGTTGCTTTTGAAGAACGCAGTGTCAACGGATCTTTAGCTGAATTTCTGGAAGAGGTGGCCCTGGTTAGCGATGTGGACCAGTATGACAAGACTTCAGATTCTGTGGTCCTCATGACGATACATGCCGCGAAAGGTTTGGAATTCCCCATTGTTTTTCTTTCCGGAATGGAAGAAAATTTGTTCCCCTCCTCTCAATCAGCTCTGACTGCTGCCGATCTGGAAGAAGAACGGCGCCTTGCCTACGTCGCCATGACGCGGGCAAAGGAGGAGTTATTTATGACCTGTTGCTATCAAAGAATGCTGTACGGCCGTACAAACTGCAACAAAGTCTCCCGCTTTGTTGAAGAGATTCCGGATGACTGTATTTATCGAAACCTGTACACTCCCCTTTCACAGGATAGCATGTCAAATCTGAATCCCTATGAGCGCAAATTTAAAATTTACTCCGTCTCCTCCTTTGAAAGAAGTCCCTCTTCTGATCCGATCCGCAACGCACAAAAGCCAAGATCTTCTTCTCCTTCCCCCCAAAAGGAAAAGCCTCCGCGCTTCTATCCGGGTGATCGAGTAATACACCCTCTTTTTGGTGCAGGCACCATTGAAAGCGCCAAAGATTACGGCGGCGATGTACTCTATCAAATTCAATTTGATTTTACAGGAACAAAAAAATTAATGGCAAGTTACGCCAAGCTTACAAAAGCATAGTAACAAAAACGCCTCTTTTTCATAAGATACACTAAGTATTTTCGTGAAAAGGGGCGTTTTATGTTAACTAACACCGACCGGATTTTTTTGGCTTCTGCCAATACCACACAAGGTTTTTCCAATCATTTCAGTGAAGTTTTCAATCCTAATTTGCTCCAAGCTATCTATATCATTAAAGGAGGACCCGGAACCGGAAAATCATGTCTCATGCGGTCTCTGGCAAACCAAGCACAAGAGCGCGGGTTTACAGTCGATCAATTTCTCTGTTCTTCTGACCCAAAATCTCTGGACGGTGTTTTGATCCGCGAAAAAAACGTTGCAATTTTGGATGGCACCAGTCCTCACACAACCGACCCTAAGTATCCCGGAGTAGTTGAAAATATTGTAAATACCGGTGCTTTTTGGGATAAATCAATTCTTTTGAAACAAAAAGGAAATATCATTCGTTCCATTCAAGAAAAAAACCGCTATTATAGAAGAGCGTATCGTTTTCTGAAAGCTGCAGGGGAAATTGATAACGAGATCTATCGAATCGGCGAAAGTGCACTCATCCCAGACAAGATGAAACATAGCATCGAAAGACTATCCGGAAAGTTTCTAAAAAAGGGATCCGGCTTTTATGAAGAAACCAGGCTCACCTCAACAGTAAACCTTAGAGGAGTTATAAGGCTTGATAGCTTTGAAAAGCTCAGTAATGATATTTATTTGATTGAAGATATAGCATTTACATCCTATCATTACCTTCAAATGATCTATGAAAAGGCAATTGTGGCAGAGCAAGAGGTGTGGAAAAGCTATTCCCCTCTGTTTCCGGAGCTTTTGGATGCTTTATATTTCCCACGGTTAAAATGCTCTTTTGTCATTGGTGAAAAAGACTACGATTCAGAAGATAACAGTAAAAACTATCACTACATCAATATGCAGCGTTTTGTAGATAAGGAAAAAATCACAAACAACCGCCAGAAAATACGCTTTGGAAGAAAGTGCACGGAAATGCTCATCAATGGTGCCGTTGATGCTTTCCATGAAGCCAGCAAAGCACATTCTCAGCTTGAAGAAATCTACATTGAAGCAATGGATTTCGAGAAACTAAGCGCCATGAGCACCTCATTAATAGAGGAAATTTTGAACGGATAAAAAGTTATCATTCAAAACAATTTATTCTACAATGCATGAAAATAAAAGCAAAAGTGCCGAAACATAGCGTTTCGGCACTTTTTGGCGTCCCCTGCGAGAATCGAACTCACAACTAACCCTTAGGAGGGGTTTATTATATCCATTTAACTAAGGGGACAAAATGCAAAATAATTGTCATTAGACAAAATCGGCTTTTAAAGGACATGGTTGATTATAGGTCGAAGCGCTTGGTTTGTCAAGCAAAGCCGGAATAATTGCTTTTCAAAACGATTTTCTTATACCTTACCTAGAAAATCAGCTACCGCTTCTTGGGAACCACGGTAAATAGAAAACTTATTTTTTTTGACAACCTCCACACCTGAAGTTAATGTGGCGGAATACTCATTATAGAAAGTTTGGGTATCGGCTTCGTTTGTAAAAAAGTAAACTTGAATGAATTGCTCTCTATCAATTTCAGCATTTAAAATGGTGATTTGATCTACACGAAAAAGTTTTTTTGCCTCTTCCCCATAATACAGGGAAACGTTTACCGCATATCCCAAATCCTCCAACTTATCTTTTGCCTCTTGGGAGTTGGGGATGGTGTTGCCACAAGAAGAAAAAAGGAGAGTGAGAATGAATATAAGCAAAATAGTGGTTGTTCGTTTCATAATAATTAGAATCCTTCAAGATATTCTTCTATATTAAATGGCACGATCGGAGAATCTTTTTTCAAGTACAACGGATGATGCGGATGACCAGCCTTTTTGGATCGGTTTCCTACGGTGTACCATCGGGCACAGTATCGTTTTCCAATCTCAATCATGTCTCGAACACATGCAGAGAGATAGTCTCTTTTTTCAATAATCGTTCCCCACGCTGCCCAGATGGCAGGTTCCGAACCGCAAATGTTGGACAGAACATATTCAAACGCTTTTAAATTTTCTTCGTGAAGGGAACGATTCATGTTTTTTTCCATGTGATCCGGGTCTGTTGCGCGCTGAGCATACACATTAAACATGAGAAAAGAATCAAAACCGTTTGAAAGGGCGATGCGCTGAACTGAGGAGAGGGTGTTATCCAGATGATCCGGCTCCGCCGTGGAAGGATTGATTCCGATACAAATTAGCGGTTTGTTCCCCCTAGTGCCTAAAATATATCGGTATTCAGAATAGAAATCAGGAACATAGATCCAGCGCAGAGGATCGTAATGTTTTTCTGCGCTGCCGGTCAATGCATCTTCAAACGACAAAATCGAAATTAACGATGTATCGCTTTGTGGAATATGCATCCTCTCTCTCCTTCCAAAATTTTCTTTATCAATTGTACCATAAAAAGAAAAGGCGTGCAATAAAATATTTTATAAAAATGCTTGACAAAATTTGTCACCGATGTTATAATCTTAAAAAGAACAATTCTTATTAAGAATCATCACAAATGAAGGAGAATAATAAAATGAAAAAATGGAAATGCACCATTTGCGGAGAAATCGTAGTATCCGAAAACAGACCTGAAGTCTGCCCCCTTTGCAAAGCCGGCGGGGAAAAATTTGTTGAGGTTGTAGAAAACGAAATGACCTGGGCCACTGAGCACGAAGTTGGTATCATTGAGGGTGTCAGCCAGGAGATCATTGACGGGCTGCGCGCAAACTTCAACGGTGAGTGCAC
>JAZOQB010000025.1:0-2568 GCA_045655865.1 Eubacteriales bacterium | reverse complement strand
TCTTCTGGTAGTCGATATAGTCTTTCCAGGCGTTTTTGATGCGTTTCAGGCGGGTCTTTTCAGTCTGGCTCTCCTTAATTAAAGCGGCCAGTTCTTCTTCGGTCAGTGTACCCGTTGCTCGCAATTCGTTTCGCCGTTGCTGCGCCTCTTTCATCAGTTGCTTCTGCTTTTCGATGGCTTCTTTTTCTTCCTGATGAAGGTCTACCATCTTTTGCTGATAGGCTTTGGAAGAGTAGGCGGAGGCTTCGATTTCCTTCAGTTCCTGATTGATGAGAGAGATCTGTTCTTCCTCTTCTTTGAAATAGCCATCGGGATTCAGCAAATCATATACAGGAGGAACGAAAAAGGAATGGTGGTTGCTACCAGCCAGATTGCCGGAAAAGGCTGCGAGATAGCCGATTTCTTCTTGAGGAGTACGGATAATCAATACACCGAACATTTTGCCTTGTTGGAGCTCTTCCTGCCATTCTGGACGGGTCTGTAGATAGTGCTGTTCCTCTTCGGCTGCCATTCTGCTCAAGGCGTGAGGGGTATAGCGGAAGGGGTATGTGAATTGGTGAGGCAATTCAATGTGGCTGATGTCGTTTTTGAAGTAATGTATCATGGTGTGTTTTTTATAGTTTTGGTGGGCAAAATTATAAAAAAGATTTTTGTTGTGGATGGTTTCTTTCTTTTTCTTTTGTGCGCACAAAAGAAAAAAGAAACAAAAAGCGCCGGCTGCCGTTCCGGGGCTAAATTTTTCACTCTTTCCCTAAAGAAAAAGAACTCGCTACGCTCAAACAGCTTTTTCTTCTTCACGGGAAAGAGCAAAAAATTCTTCACGCTCCTCCACTAAAGGCCGGTCCCCCAACGGGGGACTCAAATGCGCTTCGCTGTTTGATGTGGGTGTTTTTTTTGTGGGGCGTAGAATGCGGTTCGCTTAGGTAATAATGTCATCCAGACGACCGGAGGGAGGAAGGATCTCGGTAACATCCACACTTTGTGTTACCGAGATCCTTCGCTTCGCTCAGGATGACATATTGGGAAGAGGGGAGATTATAATGTATTAGAAAACATCCACTCCAACGAGTGAAGCAAGGTCATCAGAAGACATACTTTGGAAATAGAGAGCATACACTTTAACGAGCGAAGCGATGTTGCGTCAGAGATTGGCCTCACTTTTTGGGCGTGAAGCGGAGGGAGTGGGGTGGAGCGTAAAAAAGAAAAAGCTGTTTGAGCGAAGCGAGTTCTTTTTCTTTAGCGTAACCCCCGACCGGAGTAGCCAAAAAAGTGCAGCCTTGATTTTTTCTTTTGTTACTTTTTCTTTTGCATCAAGGCAAAAGAAAAGTAAAGAGAGCATAAACAAAAAAAGAGTAAATAAACTAGATAAAAACTACGAAAAATTCCGCAAAATATATTAAATTTGCACCGTTTAAAAACCGAAAATCTCTTTAAATAACGTAATCTATTCAAATGAAAAAAATCATTTGCACGCTGTGCCTAGTGATAAGCACACTTTGTGTCATGGCACAAGAAAGCAAGGTAGTCAATTTGCAATTTGAAACGCGTATGGACTATCAACGTGAATATCTCGACGGAGATGCTGTCAAATCGAATTCCGGCTTCAAGGGAAAGTATCTGAACGTGATTCTGAATGGTACCATCAACGATCATTGGTCTTATTCTTATCGTCAGCGCTTGAATAAAGCACATGCTGACCAGAGCTTCTTTGATGCAACCGACTGGGTGCACCTTACTTATAAGCTCAATGATAACTGGTCATTCAATGGAGGTAAGCAGGTGGTAGGTATCGGTGGTTATGAATACGACCGTGCACCAATCGACCTTTATTTCTGCTCGGAATACTGGGACAACATTCCTTGCTACCAGTTGGGTGTCAGCACTACTTATACTACTAATAAAGGAAATGATAGTTTCTTGGCTCAGATTTGTGAGAGTCCTTTCAACTTCCAGAATGAAGACCTCTATGCTTACAACTTGATGTGGTATGGTTCTCACGGTTGGTTCAACAGCATCTGGTCTGTCAATGCACAGGAGTTTGCTCCGGGTGAATTCATCTATTACCTCGCTTTGGGTAACGAGTTCCGTTTCGGTAATACCAAGTTGCAACTCGACTTCATGAACCGTGCTACCGATGATCATGCGTTCTTCTTGAAGGATTTCTCGGTAATGGGTGAACTTTCTTGCATGGTCAATGGAAAGCTCAATGTATTCGGCCGTATGTCTTACGACGTAAACAAGACCAATAGTGTAGGCGATATGTGCGTGTTGCCGGGTACAGAGATTACTCGTTTGGGTGCCGGTTTGGAATATTATCCGTTGCCGGAAGGAAACCGCAACCTCCGTTTCCACCTTTATGCTTGTCATTCATTCGGTAAGAACGGTAATCCGGCAGGTACCATGCAGGATGAACAGACATTCGTGGACATGGGTGTGAAGTTCAAGGTAGACATTCTTTCGTTAACAAATAAAATCTTTAAATAACTATGAGTGAAAAGAAAAAGGGAATCTGGAAGTACATTCCCGACGGTATTCCTTGCTTGGTAATTGTATTTGGTCTGTTTACCT
>JAZOQB010000024.1:0-3834 GCA_045655865.1 Eubacteriales bacterium | reverse complement strand
TGATCATTCTTCCGGAGTGCACCTACGCCAACGACTGCACCGTTGTGGATCTGAAACCGGAACAGTATTTTGAGATCGTTCTATAAGGGAAAACACAAAAACTCAGCACACAATTTGTGTGCTGAGTTTATTTTTACAGGTATTTTTTCAGACGGTGGGGTCAAATCTTTGAGCAAAACGGCAGGTCTGCCGGAATCGGTCCAGCTCGGTATTTTTCACGTAATCCAAAAGTTTCAGCTTCCATTGAAGTCTTGCCGGGTCGCAAACGTATTCCATGCGGGGGTCCCAGCCAAGACGGGAGTCACGTTCCACCAAGGGAATTGCCCTTTTGACGTTTGCTTCTTCCTTTTCAAGGATCCTCTCCCCTTGACAGATCAGATCTTCCACCTCTTGGGATGTGGAAGCGATGGGAAGCTTGGTGCAGACCAGGAACCAATCCTTGGCATGGATCCCCGTGGTCACGATACATTCCATGAAATGGCCCAAATTGATCAGGCGCTCAAACTCTTCGTTGATATCCCCCAGGCTCTCCAGCGCCGTTCTGCCTTTCACAAGCAGTTCCAACATGGTCTCAAGACGCTTTTTTTCGTATGGCAAACGCACGCCGGAAGGCGTGACCGAGGACTGGCTGGTGCCGTTCTGGGGAGCATAGGCCGAGGTCATAAAATAGCCCTGTGAGCCCTTGTCGGCAGGGTACATATACGTGCCTTCGATGCTAAAGGGGAAGGACGGCCCCACTCGGAAAGCGCCGCACTGTTCCTCTCCGCTGGGGGGGAGATAGCCGATGGCCTGACTCCAGTATTCCAGAGCGTCAAGGATCGCCCTCTCCGATCCGAAACCAAAGTGTCGGCGGCAGATCCGCAGCATCTCATCTTCAATTTCGGTACAACCGGTATCGTACATGTATTTGATCATTTCGCTGATGATGGAAGGGGTAAAACCGTACTGATGACATTCCATGATGCCGCAAAGACCGTATTTTTCTTTGCATTCCATGACTGCCGCCGCTCTCTTTTGCCACCGCATCGGCATGGGCTGATAGGGAATGCCTCCCATATCCCAGGTATTGCCGCCGGTGTTGGTCATTGCATACAGCCGCACGCCGCATTCTTTTGCGGTTTCCGCTTCGCTGATAAAATACTGCCCCGGACCTGTGTAGGCAAGGGTGTAGTCGTAGACCTGCTCGTAAACGCCCGGGGCGTATTTTAAGGGTTCATAGGTCTCAAAGGTCACAAGAACACTGATGCCGCCGGGGATGTTCCGGATCAGATCTTTTCTGGCTTCCGTATCCGCCCAACCCCAATTATAGCTCCAAAAAACGATATCGGCATCGGGCTTGTATTGATAGATGACGCTTTGAAGCTTCATCAGCCACTCACGGTAGTCCTTGCAGGGCCAGAAGTCCGCTGAGGGCTTAGGAACGGGGATCCCGTCCACAAAGTTCTGGTCATAAGGCAAGGGGGAGGCATCGGGATCTTTGGTGGGAAATCCAACGCTCTCGCCTACCAGCACCACGCCCTTAAAGCCGGGGCATTGGCGGAAAAGCTCGCCGTAGGTGGAGTGGTAATGAGCATCCGCTCCGGCATCGTCGGGATGACACAGGCTGCGAAAATAACTGTAGGCATACACGTCCAGTCCCCATTTAGCCGCGCGTCGGATCAGATCGTTAAAATCCGTGTAGCCCTTCAGGGAGCGGTTTGTGCCTCTTGTCATAACCAGGATCGCGTCCATCCCTGCGTGGGCGATCTGTGCCAAGTGAAAATCGGGGAACTCATCCAGCATATAACCGGAATGAGACATTCTTGGTGAAAACAGAGGCGTGCGCTCGGTGACGCCATGGGGGATGAAGGGCGTGTAGGAGGCGTTCATCAGGTCCTCAAGATAAAACAGCGCTTGCGCCGCGCCGCGCTCGTCGTGGGCCGTGATGGAGATTTCACTGTCACACACTGCCAGCCGAAAGGATTTATACTGACCGTAGCTCTCGTCGATCTTGATCGTGACCGTGCCCCGATCGCTTCTTGCCACACGGGCCGAAAGATTCATGGAATCAAACAAAAACTCGCAGAAGTCCCGTGCGGCGGTGACGGCGACCGAGCCTGCAGAAAGGGGCAGGGCAATGACTGCGCCGTCGGGGATCTCAAATTCATTTTCCCCCTTCACCGCGCTATGGTTGCGGATGTTTTTTCTGTGCAGGACACTGAGTCTTTCACGAAACTGATGCTTATTTTCCGTTTTGAGCATATTCTTTCTCTGCCTTTCCGAAAAGAAAGATGTGTTTTGTAGTATGGAAAAAGAAAACCCCTATCAAACGATGATGCTATGGCAAGAATATCATAGAAAAAGCGGTGGTGTCAAGAAAAACGGCCCATTTTTTGCATTGCTTTTTCAGATCGGAAAAGGCATTTTATCGCCCCGGAAAATCAAAAAGCTTTCCAAGGGGAGAAAAATCAAAATGGGTTGCTTAAAACAGTGGGCCGTGCTATAATACACAAAACAAAATGGGAGCGTGGTTATGGATACAGCGATTCTTGTTATGGACCATAAGATGAAAAACGCGTTGGACTCCGGCTTTGAAGAAGCGTTCGGGGGCAAACCCACCCGGTACTTTTCTGCACCGGGACGAACGGAGATCGGTGGGAATCACACCGATCATCAGCGGGGGTGCGTGCTGGCAGCCGCAGTGAATCTGGCTGCGGTGGCAGCGGTTTGCGAAAACGGGACTGACAAGATCCGTATTCTCTCCAAGGGTTACCCGATGTTCCAGGTGGATATCAAAGAGGTGACACCAAAACAAGAAGAGATCAATTCCACGCCGGCTCTGGTTCGCGGTGTGGTTGCCGGATTCCTTCAGCTTGGCTGTCCTGTCCGGGGCTTTGACGCCTATTGCGAGTCCACCGTTCTGCCCGGTAGCGGACTTTCCTCTTCTGCTGCGTTTGAGGTGCTCACCGGGACTGTGATCAACCATCTGTTCTTTGGTGCCGTGGCTACGGCCGCACAGGTTGCCAAGATCGGTCAGTATGCGGAGAACGTGTTTTTTGGCAAGCCCTGCGGCCTGATGGATCAGACGGCTTGCGCTGTGGGAAACCTTGTAGCCATTGACTTTTCCCACAAGGATGATCCTTTGATCCAGCCCATCTCTTTTGATTTTTCTTCTTGCGGACACGCTTTGTGCATCATCGATTCCGGTGCTGACCATGCGGATCTGACCGAGGAATATGCCGCAGTTCCCGGCGAGATGAAACAGATCGCCGCCTATTTTGGAAAAGAAGTGCTGACCCAGGTCGATGAGGCCGAATTCTTTACTGCCATCCCCCAATTGCGGAAAACGTGTGGGGATCGCGCTGTGCTCCGGGCTATCCACTTCTACCGGGAGAATGCCCGCGTTTCCCGGCAGGTAGCTTTTTTGAAGGCAGGGGATTTTGAGAATTTTCTTGGGCTTGTTAAAGAGAGCGGTTACTCTTCCTATATGTATCTGCAGAACGTGATCCCCTCGGGCTACAAAAAACACCAGGACGTAGCTCTGGCTCTTTGTCTGTGTGAGAACCTTCTTCAGGGAAAGGGTGCGTACCGTGTTCACGGCGGCGGCTTTGCCGGTACGGTGCAGGCATTCGTTCCTTTTGAAATTTTGGAATCGTTCCGGACAGGGATCGACGGTGTGTTGGGAGAAGGCGCTTGCCACGTACTGAACATTCGTCCTCAGGGGGGCGTGGAAATGAAAGCGGATGAGTAAGCCGATCCGGGCAATAGAGAGAGGGAAAATGCGTATGGCTATTTCAAAACGTATTTTTGGAAATTTCAGCGACGGTACTCCGGTGTTTTGCTGGACGCTGACCA
>JAZOQB010000023.1:0-20301 GCA_045655865.1 Eubacteriales bacterium | reverse complement strand
CCCGCCATGGTGGCCACAAAAGAAGAACCGACGGAGCCACGAGATCCTACCAAATACCCTTTTTCTTCGCTGTTTTGCACCAGGCGTTTGGCAATGACGTAAAGCACGGAAAAGCCATGCTTTTCGATGGACTCCAGTTCTCTGCCCAATCGATCCGCCACAAGCTTCGGGAGCGGATCGCCGTACATCGTGTGAGCCTTTTCGTAGCAAGCCCGGTTCAATTCCTCCACAGAACCTTCCAGAGCGGGAGGATAGAATCCCTTCGGGATCGGGCGTACCTCTTCCACCATATCGCAAATACGATTGGGATTTTCAATGACGATCTGCCTTGCCACCTCTTCCGGAAGATAAGAAAACTCTGCCAACATCTCTTCGGTGGTACGCATATAAAGGGGAATTTTCTCATCGGCATCCCGGAATTTCATTCCGGTCAAAAGGATCCGTCGGAAAATCTCATCTTGTGGACGAAGAAAATGTACGTCGCCGGTGGCTACCACCAGTTTCTCTTTCTTCTTGGCCAGATCGAGAATGGTACGGTTAATTTCCTGAAGTTTTTTCTCACCGGAGACACGTCCGGAACGTATGAGATATTGATTGTTCCCGATGGGCTGTACTTCCAGATAGTCGTAAAACTCCGTGATGCGCAAAAGATCCCCGAAGTTCTTTCCTTCTACAATGGCATTGTACAATTCGCCTTCCGAGCAAGCAGAGCCAATGAGCAGTCCTTCGCGATATTCCTGCAGTAGAGTTTTGGGAAGACGGGGTTTGCGATAGTAGTAATCCAAATAGGAACGGGAAACCAGTTTGTAAAGATTTTTAAGGCCTGTCTGGTTCTTCACCAAAAGAATAATATGATAGCTATCCAGTTTCTTTGGATCGCAAGAATTTGCCATGACGGACATCATACCATCCAGGTCTCTTATCCCCTCTTGTTGCATTTTTGCAACCATGGCATCAAAGATCTTTCCAAGCATTTGAGCATCCTCAAAAGCTCGGTGATGGTTGAAATCTTCCAGGCCGTAGTATTCTTGAAGGGTGTCCAGCTTATGCTTTTTCAAATCCGGATTCAGAAAACGGGATAGTGCCAGCGTATCCAAAAAGGGATTTTTGCAGGCAAAGCCATTGTCCTCAGCCGCCTTTCGAATAAAGCCCATATCGAAATTGGCATTGTGAGCGATAAGAAGGCGATCTCCGGCAAAATCCAAAAAGTTTTTAACCGCTTCTCCCGGTTTCGGCGCACCTTTCACCATGTCATCAGTGATCCCGGTAAGCTCGGTGATCTTTTCCGAAATGGGCATACCCGGGTCTACAAAAGTGGAAAAATGATCTAGTATCTCACCGTTTTTGTATAAAACGGCGCCGATCTCCGTGATCTGGCAAGATAACGGTGAAAGGCCGGTGGTCTCAATATCAAAAATGACAAATTCAGTTTCCTGAAAGTTGCCGTGTGCCTCTCCAAACAAAGCGCGGGCGGTATCATCCACAAAATAGCCTTCCATGCCATAGATGACCTTCATGCCCAATTTTTCCGCTTTGAGCATGGCTTCCGGATAACCCTGAAGGTTGCCGTGGTCAGTGATCGCTACGGCACGATGACCCCAAGAATGAGCCAATTCCACAATCTCTGCCGGGTCAATAGTGGCATCCATCGTGCTCATCTTTGTATGTAAATGAAGCTCGATCCGCTTTTCCGGTGCGGGGTCCGTGATTAATGTTTCTTTGATGGAAGATATAGAACGGGGCTTTACTACAAATTCGTTTTCAAAGCTGTCAAAGCGAAGATCCCCTACTGTAAAAATCGGTGTGCCGGCTTTGACTTTTCGTAAAGTCCCTACCTTCTCCCCGTTACCTGCGCATTTGAGCGTAATGGAGGATGCACCGTCGGTAACGTAAATTTTCAATCGATAGCCATCGCCACCGCGCATTTCTTTTTCTTCTACAGATAGGACACGGCCGCAAAAGGAGACCTCTTCCAAATTATTACAAAAATCGCGAATAGGATGAAGATTTTTCCAATCGTCATCCTTCATTTTTCTTCCAAACAGTACCTCCGGCTGGCTATAGTCGAAGGTGCCGTATCCTGCTTTTACAATTTTGGTCTCGGGATCAAAAGAAAAAGGTGTTTCATCGGATATGGAAGCCGGTATCTGCTCGGTGTCATCTCTTGTATTCCAAGAAGGGGAAGCACTATTGCCGGCAAAAGTCGAGGTCTGGGTTTTCGGAACCACCTGGTCAAAGAGCATGGCGTGATGGAAGGTTTTGTTGTATTCATCCACGTCAAATTCTTCAGAGACCAGAGTTACTGTCAGCTTTTTGCCAAATTCCGAAAAAATGATGTTCTCCAAAATCTTCTCACACTGTCCTTTTTGCGGAAGCTTGGCGTAGCCCGCACGCATGTCAAAGCGCGCCTGGTCTTCTGCGACAGTGAGGGTACAATCATCAAAAAAACCCTTGGCCAGGCGAGTATTGCGGGAAAGCTCTAAAAGAAGCTCGTTTTTATAGGAAGAGTCAAAAAGCTCTTCCGGATATTTTGGAAAAATAAAGCAGCTTTTCAGATCATACGCCTTCACAAGTCCAGCTTCCAACTCATAGAGCCTGAATTTCGGAACAAGTCTTGAAAGGTGAAAATCGATTCGAATCTCTCTGGTTTCTTTGTTAAGGCGATAAGAATAATCTTCCAAGAGATCAAAGATCTCTCGGTCGGAAGCGCTTGCAGTATATTTGAAAAAAAGCTCTTCAAATGGCTTTTTCTTTGGGTCTTTCATCATGAGAAACCTCAACCAAATGTTTTATTTCGCCAATCAGCACATCCAGAACATCTTTTTCCGCTATCTTACGAACCACTTCTCCCTTGCGGAACAAAATAGCCTCGTTTCTGCCTCCTGCGATACCAACGTCAGCTTCTTTTGCTTCTCCCGGTCCGTTGACAACGCACCCCATCACCGCTACCTTAAGTCTTCGATTAGGTTTTAGTGCCAGCGATGCCAGACGTCTCTCCAATTCATCTGCGATCCCAACCAGGTCGATCTTAGTTCTTCCGCAGGTAGGGCAAGATACCACATCAATTCCGCTTTCTGTCAAATCCAATGCAGACAAAATCCGGCGAGCTGCATACACTTCCTCGCTAAGATCTCGGGAAGTGAGAGAGACTCGAATGGTGTCTCCGATGCCGTCCGCCAGAAGCGAACCGATCCCAACGGCAGATTTGGTAAGACCTGTCAAAAGAGTCCCCGCTTCCGTAACTCCCAGGTGAAGAGGATAGTCGGTACGCTCTGAGAGCAGACGGTTGGTCGCAATCATGGTAGGAACGGAGCTGGATTTTACAGAGACGACAATTTGGTCAAAATCGCATTCCTCCAAGATGCGGATCTGGTTCAAAGCGCTCTCGCAGAGAGCTTGAGCCGTAGGACCGCCGTATTTATGTAACAATTCCCGTTCCACAGAACCGGAATTGACGCCCACCCGAATGGGTATTCCCTTCTCCCGACAGACCTTTGCCACGGCACGCACATTCTCCCGGCCACCGATATTCCCGGGATTGATGCGGATCTTGTCGATCCCGGCACGGGCTGCTTCCATAGCCAGGCGATGGTCAAAATGAATGTCAGCAACCAATGGAATGTTCGTATTCTCCTTCAATCTTGCGATGTTTCGAACCGCATCCCCATCGGGAACGGTGAAACGAACCACGTCGCAGCCAACCTCCTCCAAACTACGAATTTGGCTTAATGTAGCCTCAAAGTCAGAGGTCGGCGTGCAGGTCATTGACTGCACCAAAACCGGAAGGCCCCCGCCGATCGTGCGGGAGCCAATTTGAATTTTTTTAGTTAGTTTTCTTGATGACATCATGACAGTTTTTCTCCAACTTTCTCTTTAAAAACCGGTCTAAATTGTCATAAAAATCTTTCAAAGGCTTAAAAGAACTTCATGACGTCAAACACCGTGATCACCGCCATAAATAACAGGAGCACCGCCATACCGGCCAAGTGCACATAACCTTCAAATTTTGGATTTAAGGGCTTGCGGCGTATGCACTCGATCAGTATAAACAATATTCTGCCGCCATCCAAAGCCGGAAGGGGCAAAAGGTTCATAACTCCCAGATTCAAACTGATAAATACAAACAGATACAAAACAGTAGAGAACCCGCTGTTAGCAGCTTTGGAAATGACAGAGACCGTCCCCACAGGGCCGGAGACACTCTCCATACCGAAACGGCCGGTAACAAGGTCTCCCAGGGTCTTATATATCAATTTCACCGTGGCCACAGATTGAGTTCCGGTTTGTTTGATAAGGGTGCCCAGAGAGGGTCTGGCTCCGTAAAAGACAAAGTCCAGCTGACCGATCGTCATGCCTTGCTCTTCCACGGTGGAAAACTGTACGTCTTCCAAAAGAACTTCTTGACCGTCACGGATCACCTTAATATCCAACGGATCTTTTCCGTCCATACCGATCACGTTGATGATATCCGTATAGTCGATCATGTTTTTACCGTTAATGGCTACGATCTCGTCGCCTTCCCGTAGCCACCGGTTGGAAACGCTATTTTCGCGAAAATCCGCAATGATAGAAGTGCCGAGAAGACCGGTCATGGAAAGATAAATAAACATTGCCAACACACCGGAGACAATATTCATAAAGGAACCGGCAAAAAGGACGATAAGCCGCTGCCATCGGGGACGATTTACAAGGGCGCCGGGATCCGGGTCTTCCCCATCTTCTCCCTGCATGGCAGTAAATCCTCCAATGGGAAGGGCGCGCAAAGAATAAACGATACCCGTTTTTTTAGAGGTACGGGAGAAGATCTTTGGACCCATGCCAACTGCAAATTCCAAGACCTTTACCTTGCAAGCACGAGCTGCCAGGTAATGACCTAATTCATGGAGAAAGATCATCACGCCAAATACAAGAATGGCGACAAGGATTCCAAATATGGTTTGCATACCGCTTTCCTTTCTAACAAAATTCAGGCTTTACTCTACTTATTTTTGTTCCAAAAGTCAGGCTCAATTCCCATATTTTTCGAAAACTTTTGCTTTCACTTCTTCATCCAAAGCTAAAATGTCATCAATTCCAGTGACAGATAGCAGATCGTGATCTGCAACCGCTTCCTCCACAATGGAAAAAAGATCCAAAAAGGAGATCTTTCTTTGTAGAAAAAGGGCAACCGCTGACTCGTTGGCTGCATTGAGAACGGTGGTTGCAGTTCCACCTCTCCGTGCGGCATCTCTTGCCACGCGAAGAAGGGGAAAATTCACCTCATCTGGCTTTTCAAAAGTCAATTGAAGAGGATCGGAAAAATTCAAAGGACGGCAAAGTCCGGGAGTACGGTCGGGATATGTCAGAGCAAACTGGATACAATGACGCATATCCGGATGTCCCATTTGAGCTATGGTAGCCCCGTCTACAAAGGTGACCATGGAATGGACGATGGATTGCCGGTGAACCGTGATCCGTACCTGATCTGCGGGCACATCAAAAAGGCGTACCGCCTCGATCAATTCCAAACCTTTGTTAAGGAGGGTTGCAGAATCGATGGAAATTTTCTGACCCATATTCCAAACGGGATGGGCCAGGGCCATCTCCGGGGTTACATTTTCCAAAAACGAGCGAGTCTTCCCAAAGAAAGGACCGCCGGAAGCGGTCAAAACAAGCTCGGATACAAACTTTTTGTCGTTAAATGAGCCGGATAGACACTGAAAGATTGCAGAATGCTCACTGTCCACCGGTAGAATACGCGCACCGCTTTTCTTTGCCTGAGAGAGGATCAACTCTCCTGCGGCCACAATCGGTTCCTTATTGGCCATAGCAACACTCTTACCGCTCTGCAAGAGTGTCATGGTGGGACGAATTCCGCAAGAGCCAAGCAAAGAGTTTTCCGTAATGTCCGCCGGGCAAGAGCGGCAAAGTTCAAGGATCCCCTCTTCCCCGGACAAAACTTTAGTATCGGTGTCCGCAACGGCAATCTTTAACTCTTTTGCAGCCTCCGGGTCGCGAACAGCGCAGAACAGCGGATGAAACTCCCGGATCTGTTCTTCCAATTTTTTTATGTTTCGATCGGCCGAGATGCCGGTAAGACGAAAGCTGTGCTCCCGAACAACCTCAATGGCCTGCTGCCCAACGGATCCGGTTGAGCCGAGAATACAAATTTGTTTTTGTTCCATATCAAATAATGAGAAATGCCGAGCCGAAGGCGGCGTTCAGCAAAAACATGACCATAGCGATGGCAAGAGTGGAATCAAACCGATCTAAAACACCGCCGTGTCCCGGAAAAAGCACACCGTAGTCCTTGATGCCGTAATGGCGCTTGATGCAAGAGGCAAAAATGTCTCCAAACTGTCCCACAGCGGAGAACAATGCGCCCAAGATCGCAAAAAAGAGAAAGTTGGCATTCACGCAAAATGCACTGCGAAGGATCACGGCATATCCTGCAAAACCTATCATATTCGCCACGACTCCACCCATAGAACCTTCCACGGTTTTTTTCGGTGAGAGCTGAGGTGCAAGAGGCGTTTTCCCAAACGCTTTGCCGGTAAAGTATGCAAAAGTATCAGAGATCCAGGCTCCCAGAAAAATCAAAAGGTAAAGGTATGCCCCCTCACGGTTTCCGTTATCCAGAAAACGGATCTGAGAAATGGCGGTAAATGCGATTACCACATACATAACCAGACCGACAAGGCTATAAAGCTTCTCCGAATGCAGACGATTACCGGTGAAAACGCCAACCATCAGTTCTGCTAAAAAGAAAACGCCGGAAAATAGGAAAATGCAACGGTATTCATCAATAGCGGAAAAATGGTGGCACAAAAGCCAAGTCAGTAGTGGTAAAAGAGAGAAAAATCGAGCCGGAAGAGCGTGGGGACGATCTTTCTTTTCGCCCACACACTCCAAGATCTCATCGACAGCGATCCAAGAAAACACCGATACAAGAATCGGCCAAATGACGGTATGAGAAAATATACAGGCCGGAATCAAAATTAAAATTCCTACAATTCCGGTAATAATTCGCTTCATAAGTTTACGATTTCCTTTCGACGACCCCACCAAATCTTCTCTCCCGGTGAAGAAAATAGGAGATGGCATCGTCAATGTCTTCGCTTGTGACGTCAGGCCACAGCTTATTGGTAAAGTAAAATTCCGCGTAGGCAGATTGAAACAGGAGAAAATTTGACAATCGCATTTCCCCGCCCGTACGGATGATAAGATCTACATCCGGCTGGGAATGAGTATAAAGATGAGATGCAATGTCCTCCGGGGTAACCTCTGTCTTCCCTTCCCGGCAAAGAAGGCTGCAAGCGCGGGCAATCTCGTCCCTTGCTCCGTAATTGAGAGCCAGGTTCAGCTGGTTTGGATACTGAGCGGATTCGATCTCCACCTTTTCCATCAGCTCACAGATCTTAGGGGAAAAGGCAGAACGATCACCGATGAAACGAAAGTGCATATTTTTGTCTTTGCGCATGCTCATCCATTCTTCCAGATAGTCCACAAGAAGGCTCATGATGTTCTGCACTTCCTCCTGAGGGCGTTTCCAGTTCTCGGTGGAAAAAGCGTAAAAGGTCGAAACTTCGATATTCCGATCCACCAGGTATTCGGCGATACGCTTAAAATTCTCCGCTCCTTCCCGATGCCCGGCAAGACGAGGGAGACCTCTCTTTTTTGCCCAACGCCCATTTCCGTCCATGATGATACCAATATGACGGGGCATTTTCTCCTGGTCGTTTGAAATTTTTGGTTTTTTTAAAGAAAAAAACGCCATTAAACGCTCATGATCTCCTTGGATTTTTCTGCGGCCATAACATCCAGATTTTTCACATATTTATCCGCCAGATCTTGAACTTCCTTCTCGGAGATCTTCTGCTCGTCCTCTGTCATTTCGCTATTCTTTTTCATTGCCTTGATCTTATCCATAGCGTCTCTTCTCACATTGCGAACAGCGACTTTTCCCTCCTCCGCCAAGCGCGAGACCTGCTTGGTCAGCTCTTTTCTTCTTTCCTCAGTAGGCTGGGGGAAGGACAGACGAATGGTTTTTCCGTCGTTTTGGGGGACGATACCCAGGTCGGAAGCCAAAATGGCCTTTTCTATGCTTTTCACGCAAGAGGCATCCCAAGGGGTGATAACCAAAAGTCTGGCCTCAGGGATAGAAATTTGAGCCAACTGCTGTACCGGGGTGAGAGTTCCGTAATAATCCACGGAAATACGGTCCAAAACGGAGGCATTGGCGCGCCCGGCGCGGACAGAGGAAAATTCTCTCTCCACAGCGGTCAAACACTTTTTCATTTTCTCTTCATATTCTTGAAGTTGCAATTTCATAATCGTTATCCTTTCTCAATTAAAAAATGATCTATGCTTCCACGATCGTGCCTAATTTTTCGCCCATGACCGCACGAATAATATTCTGCGGATCGCTAAGGCCAAACACCAGAACAGGAAGCTGGTTATCCATCGAAAAGCTGGTAGCGGTAAGGTCCATAACACCCAAGTTCTGTTCCAAAACATCCTTGTGCCGGATGTTCTCCAAGGGGCGGGCTTCCGGATCCTTTCTGGGATCTGCGGTGTACACTGCGTCAATATTTTTTGCCAAAAGAACGATTTCCGCGTCGATCTCTTTTGCACGAAGAACAGCGGCGGTATCTGTGGAAAAATAGGGGCTACCGATTCCGCAGGCAAAGATCACCGCTTTCCCATTTTTCAAGTGGGAAACCGCCTTGTCGCGGATATAGGTTTCGGTATAGGTTTCCATTTCTACCGCGCTCATAACCCTTGCATCGACTCCCAGATGTTCTAAGGTGTCCTGAAGGGCCAGGGCGTTGATGGCGGTAGCCAGCATTCCCATATGATCTGCGCGCACCCGTTGGAAATCCGTTCCTTGTTTGCCACGCCAAATGTTACCGGCGCCTACTACAATGGCGACTTCCACTCCCAAATCCAAACATTCCTTGATTTTAGTGCAAATGTGATGCAACAATTCAAAGTTGTAGATCGTACCTGACTTACTTCCTTGTGCCAGAGCTTCTCCGGAGAGCTTTAACAGCACTCTTTTGTACTTTGGTTTCATAACGCCTCCATGATAGCATATCTTTTCTTCCTATTTTACCGAAAATGGAATCATTTGTAAATAGAAAAGTTGAAATTTGCGAAAAACGCCATTAAAAAACGGCGCGGGTTATTCCCACGCCGTTTAAACACTATATTTTCTTTTTTATTTTGCAGTCAGTTTTGCGATCTCTTCTGCAAAATTGTCTTCCTTCTTCTCCAGACCCTCGCCCTTCTCATAACGGACAAACTGCGCGATAGCAAAATCCTCGCCGATCTCTTTGGCGACGCTGGCAATGTATTTACCAACGGTCAATTTATCATCTTTTACATAGGCCTGCTCGGTAAGGCAGTTGATAGAGTAGAATTTGTTCAGTTTTCCTTGTACCATTTTCTCGATGACCTGCTCAGGCTTCTTGGCGTTGGCAGGATCGTTCTTGATCTGGGTCGCAATGATCTCTTTTTCTTTTTCAACAGCGTCCGCAGGAACGGATGCGGGATCCAGATACAAAGGATTCATTGCCGCTGCCTGAAGACAAACGTTCTTGGCAGCTTCCACAAACAGAGCGTTATCCAGAGTCTTGGTCATCTTCGCTACTACGCCGATATTACCCTTACCGTGAACATAAGAGGAAGCGGCGCCGTCAATGATAACAAATCTGCGAATGTTAATGTTCTCGCCGATGGTGAAGATCTTATCCTTCAAAGCAGCTTCTACATCCAGACCGTCTTTGAAGTCCTTCTTCAAAAGTTCCTCTACCGTAGCAGGACGGGTCTTAAGAATGATGCTCAAAAGGTCATCAACAAACTCACCAAACACTGCATTTTTAGCAGCAAAGTCAGTCTCGATGTTAACCTCGATCATTGCAGCGGTGTGGGTAGCCTCATCCAACAGGATGGATACCAGACCTTCTGCAGCAATTCGAGAGGATTTTTTCGCAGCAACAGCAAGACCCTTCTCACGCAGGATCTTAATGGCTTCTTCTTCGTTTCCCTGGGCTTGAACCAACGCTTTTTTGCAATCCATCATGCCGATGCCGGTCTTCGCTCTGAGAGCGGCAACAGCCTTAGCGGTAATTTCCATGTCAAATATTCCTTTCTCTATTATTCCTCGGTGGTCTGTGCGGCAACTTCCTCAGCGGCAGCAACTTCTTCAGTGGCTTGCTCTTGGACCACGGCGTCGTCACCCTGGTGGCCTTCGATCACTGCGTTGGCCATAACAGAGGCAATCAGGCGGATGGCGCGGATGGCGTCATCGTTACCGGGAATGATATAATCCGCTTCATCGGGATCACAGTTCGTGTCAACGATTGCGACCATGGGAATTCCAAGTTTCTTGGCTTCCAGAACGGCATTTCTTTCCTTCTTGGGGTCTACTACGAAAATGGCACTGGGGAGACCGTCCATTTCCTTAATACCGCCGTAGTTCTTTTCCAGATCGGCGATTTCTTTCTTGTGCTCTAAAACTTCCTTTTTGGGAAGCAGATCAAACGTACCGTCTTCCTCAAACTTCTTCAATTTGTTCAAACGGGTGATGCTCTTTTTGATGGTTTTGTAGTTGGTAAGCATACCACCGGGCCAGCGTACATTTACATAGTACATGCCGCATCTTTGGGCCTCTTCTTTGATAGCGTCCTGGGCTTGCTTCTTGGTTCCTACAAAAAGAATGTTGCCACCCTCCTGAGCCAGATCGCGAACGAAAGCGTAAGCTTCTTCGATCTTTTTCACGGTCTTCTGCAGGTCTACAATGTGGATGCCGTTTCTCTGGGTGAAGATGTACTCTGCCATTTTGGGGTTCCATCTTCTGGTCTGGTGGCCGAAGTGTACTCCCGCTTCCAGGAGCTGCTTCATGGAGATGATGTTGCTCATAGTGTTTCCTTTCCGGGTTTTCCCCGCCACGGCCCGTACAGACAAAAACGGCGCAAAAGCACCGACCCTTTTTGCCCCAAAGGACCGTGTGTGAATTTATTTTTTCGTTGAATTCTACCACAAGATCAAGGAAAAATCAAGGCATTCTTAAGAAAAAAACGCTGACTTTTTCCAAAGATCGCAAAATTTACAAAATGTTCATAGCTTTCTCGTATTCTGACTGCAGATAAGTCTTAGTGACACCGGCAAAAATGTGATCCCAAGGGAGAATTTCATCCAAAGGAATCTCCCGATTGGCGTAAAACGAAGAGTCCAGTCCTGCTTCTCGGATCGCCTCTTCCCAAGTATCCAAACGGAAAAATTCGTCCCAAGAATCAAAAATCTGCCCTTTTTCGTAGGCGAGAACAATGGCTCGGGAAAGGCGACGGTCCCCTCTCGCCAAAACCGCCTCCAGGCGGCTGGAGCGAGCGTCGTGCCAATGATAGCTGATTTTTTTCGTGTTGATATGTTCTCGGACCAGCTTTTGCTTGCGCTCCACTTCTTCAAGAGAATTCTGGCCCGCCCACTGAAACGGAGTCTGGGGCTTTGGTATAAAGCAAGAGACGCTGACGTTGACGCTGACGCTCTTTCCCTTTGGTTTTTCCGGATTTTGATAATAAAGATTGACGATGCGCTGAGATAGGTCCGCGATCCCCACGACATCCTCATCTTTTTCGTTGGGAAGTCCGTCAATAAAATAGAGTTTGACCGCAGTCATTCCCGCGGAAAAAATGTAATTCATGCTACGAGTAATGTCCTCTTCCGTGATCCCTTTATGGATCACGTCCCGAAGGCGTTGTGTTCCTGCTTCCGGAGCAAAGGTAAAAGAACCCTTTTTCAGCCCGGGGACTTCATCCATGATCTTCTGAGAAAAGCTGTCTACCCGCATAGACGGAAGGGATAGGCGCACTTTGGATTCCGGACACCATTCCAGAAGCTTGGCACACATCTCTGACAGGCCCGTATAATCCGAGATGGACAGAGCGCACATAGAAATCTCCGAGTAGCCAGTTCCCTGCACAGCCTTCCGAGCCAATTCATCCAGCTTTTCCGGGCTTCTTTCCCGAATGGGTCGACAGGTCATACCGGCCTGGCAGAAGCGGCAGCCTCGAATACAACCGCGGAATACCTCCAGCACCGTTCGGTCGTGAACCGCCTCCACATGGGGAACCACGGGATTGGTTGGATAAAAGGAATTTTCAAAATCCTTGACAATGCGCTTTTTGATTTTTGCGGGAACGTCAGGATAGCGAGGCGAAAACGTGGCAATGGTGCCATTTTCCTTATAGGTCACTTCATAAAGAGAAGGCACGTAAAAGCCCTCCAGATGAGAAGCCAGACGCAAAAATTCCGCTTTGCTCTTCCCTTCTTCTTTGCATTTTTTATAAAGATTCATCAATTCCGGCAAAGCCTCTTCCCCTTCGCCAATGGACATAATATCAAAAAAATCCGCAAAGGGCTCGGGATTATATGTACAAGGGCCGCCACAGAGAAGAATGGGATATTCTTCTCCCCGATCTTTGGCGTAATAAGGGATACCGGCCAGATCCAGCATATAAAGCACGTTGGTGTAAGAGAGCTCATACTGCAGGGTGAAAGCACAAAAGTCAAACTCCCTAAGACCATCCCCGCTTTCCAGAGCGTACAGAGGAACACCCTCCTTTCGGAGCAGTTCTCCCATATCCGGCCAAGGTGCAAACACTCTTTCACACCATACGTTTTCCATTTCGTTCAAAACGCCGTAGAGAATCTTCATGCCAAGATTGGACATTCCAATCTCGTAGGTATCCGGAAAACAGAACGCCACACGAACCTTTCCCGCCTTATCCTTGATGATCTCATTAAATTCCCCGCCGATGTAGCGACCGGGCTTTTCCACCCGGTGCAAAAGCGCCTGAAGTTTTTCCGGAATCATACTTTTTTCCCTTTCTTTTCCTTTTCTAAAATGTGCGCCAGATACTGACCGGTATATGACTTCTTGCATTTAGCAACTTCTTCCGGCGTGCCGCAGGCCACCAAGGTGCCTCCGGCGTCTCCACCCTCCGGTCCAAGATCGATAACGTAGTCCGCACGCTTAATAACGTCCAGATTATGCTCAATGACCACTACGGTATTTCCATCATTTGCCAAACGGTCAAGAACTGTGCAAAGCTTATTGACGTCGTCCGAGTGAAGGCCCGTTGTAGGCTCGTCAAGAATGTAGCAGGTCCGCCCCGTGCTACGTCGGGAAAGCTCGCAGGAGAGCTTCACTCGCTGAGCTTCTCCGCCGGAGAGCGTGGTTGAGGACTGACCCAATTTCACGTATCCCAAACCGACGTCTTGCAAAGTTTGAAGTTTTCTTGCCAATGATGGGATGGCTTCAAAGAACAGCAAGGCCTCAGAGACGGTCATCTCAAGCACGTCAGCGATGGATTTTCCTTTATATTTGACTTCTAAAGTCTCCCGATTATAGCGTTTTCCGTGGCACACGTCACAATTGACATACACATCCGGCAAAAAATGCATTTCGATCTTTACAGTACCGTCTCCCTGGCAAGCTTCACAGCGCCCACCCTTTAAATTAAAAGAGAAACGGTCCGGGCCAAAAGCACGCATTTTGGCATCTTGCGTTTTAGCAAATACCGATCGGATCTCAGTAAACAGTCCCGTATAGGTAGCGGGATTGGAACGGGGAGTTCTCCCGATGGGAGACTGATCGATGGCGATGACTTTATCCAAAAACTCTACGCCTTCAATAGGGCCGCTATTTCCTAAGACAGCGTTGGTTCGGTTTAAATTTTTGGCCAGGAAAGGATAGAGGATACCATTGATCAGAGAGCTTTTTCCGCTCCCGGAAACACCGGTGACACAAACCATTTTTCCAAGGGGGACGGTCACGTCGATCCCTTTCAGGTTGTTCTGACGGGCCGCATGGATCACAAGATTGTTTCCGTTGCCCTCTCTTCTCGTTTCCGGAACGGTGATTCGCTTTGCCCCGGAAAGGTACTGGCCGGTAATGGATTCTTGGCACCGGCAGATCTGATCAAAGGTCCCTGCGGCCACAACTTTGCCGCCGTGGACTCCCGCGCCCGGTCCAATGTCAACGATATAGTCGGCATTTTCCATCGTTTCGGTATCGTGCTCCACCACGATCACAGTGTTGCCCGTGTCACGCAATTTCTTCAAGGTTTGGATCAGCTTGGAATTATCTCTCTGGTGCAAGCCGATGCTGGGCTCATCCAAAATATACAAAACTCCCATGAGACTGGAACCGATCTGAGTTGCCAGCCGAATCCGCTGACTCTCTCCGCCGGATAAAGTTCCGGCTTTCCGGGACAAGGTGAGATATCCCAGGCCAACACTTCGCAAAAATTCCAAACGAGAGCGAATCTCTTTGATAATTTCCCGGGAAATGATGGCTTCCTTTTCAGAAAACACAAGGCTATCCAAAAACTCCAATTCTTTTTCCACGGAAAGATTACAAAACTGTGCAATGCTGATTCCACCAACGGTAACGGCCAGGATCTCATCCTTGAGGCGGTGACCGTTACATTCGGAACAAACCACGTCTTCAAAAAATTCCTCATAATAAGAGTCGTGATAGAGATGGTAACGTTCCAGGATCCGATTGATTACCCCGGGGAAACGGGTGGTATAATTCTGCATCATCCCGTTTTCACGGAAAGGAATCGTATATTCCTTCTCCCCCGTTCCGTAAAGAAGCGCTTGCATGGCCTTTTCCGGATAATCACAAAAGGGCGTATTCAAATGACAGCCCCAAGGAGCGATCACCTGCTTGTAGAGCAATCCCGACCAATTGTTTTCCTTCATGGTCTTAAATCCGTTGCACTGGATCCCTCCGTCGGAAAGAGAGCGTGTTAAATCAGGGATCACACGCTGGGGGGAAATGGTGGGCTTCACCCCAAGACCGTCGCAGCCGGGACAGGCGCCGTAAGGATTGTTAAACGAAAACATCCTAGGTTGGAGGGCGCCAATGCTGAAATTGTGCTCCTCACAGGCAAAAGCCGTGGAAAAGAAAAGATATTTTTCCGGGTCTCCCTGTTCCTTGGAAACAAGGTCGATGACTACCCCACCGCCGGAGAGCTTTAACGCTGTTTCAACCGATCCGGACAGGCGGATCTGAAGGTCCGGTTTCATCACAAGACGGTCAACCACGATCTCGATCTCGTGTTTTTTCTTTTTGTCCAATTCCGGCACTTCGGAAAGATCGTAAACGTATCCGTCCACCTTGACTCGGACAAAGCCTCCTTCTCTGGCTTCATCAAAGACTTTTTCGTGTTGGCCCTTTTTCCCTCTCACCACCGGAGAGAGCACCTGGAAGCGGGTCCCTTCGGGGAGCTGGCATATGCGGTCAACGATCTGATCGACAGTCTGGGCGCAAATCTCTTTTCCACAGACCGGGCAATGAGGAACGCCGACTCGGGCATACAGCAAACGAAGGTAATCGTAGATCTCCGTGACGGTCCCCACAGTGGATCTAGGATTCTTTGAAGTGGTTTTCTGATCGATAGAAATGGAAGGAGACAGGCCCTCGATACTGTCAACGTCGGGCTTATCCACCTGACCCAGAAACATTCTCGCGTAAGAAGACAGAGACTCTACAAAACGGCGGTTCCCTTCCGCAAAAATGGTATCAAAAGCAAGAGATGACTTTCCGCTGCCGGAAAGGCCGGTGAATACCACCAGCTTATCTCTCGGGATCTCCAAGCTTATATTTTTTAAATTATGGACTCTTGCCCCTTTGATAACAATGTTTTCTCTTGACACTTTTTCTTCCTTACGACTCTTTCTTTCAGTTATTTTTCACCTTGCAACGCTCGAAGCTTGTCACGCAGGGCGGCGGCGGTTTCAAAATCCAATCGTTTGGCGGCCGCCATCATTTCAAAGCGAATTTTCTCGCAAAGACGGCTTTTTTCCGCCGCGCTGAGTTTCTTTTCCCTTCCCTTTCCTACCCGGGTATTCTGCTTCTCCTTAACCGTGACACTAGGAAGGCTCTGTACTTTTTTCGTGATCCCTTTGGGGGTAATGCCGTGCTCTTTGTTATAGGCACTTTGAAGAGCGCGGCGACGGGAGGTTTCCTCCATGGCTCGGCTCATAGACTCTGTAACGGTATCGGCATATAAAATCACTTTACCGGAAACGTGTCGGGCAGCTCGGCCGATGATCTGAATAAGACTTCGTTCACTGCGCAGAAAGCCCTCTTTGTCTGCATCCAAAATGGCAATCAGGGACACCTCGGGAAGATCCAAACCTTCCCGCAAAAGGTTAATTCCCACCAAAACGTCAAATTCTCCGCGGCGAAGGTCTTTTAAAAGTTCCACTCTCTCCATGGTTTCCACATTGTGGTGCATATAGCGAACGCGGATCCCTTTTTCTGTCAGATAATCGGTCAGATCCTCCGCCATTTTTTTGGTGAGGGTGACCACCAGAACTCGCTCTTTCTTTTCCACGCGGCTGTGGATCTCACCTACAAGGTCGTCGATTTGTCCCTGGGTTGGCCTCACTTCGCATTCCGGATCCAAAAGGCCCGTGGGGCGAATGATCTGCTCCACCACATTCTCAGCGCGGGAAAGCTCAAAGTCCGCCGGTGTGGCACTGACGTACACCGTCTGCCCGATTTTTTGTTCAAATTCATCAAAACGAAGAGGCCGGTTGTCAAATGCACTGGGCAAACGAAACCCATAATCCACCAAATTCTGTTTCCGAGCCCGATCGCCTGCGCTCATTGCTCGAACCTGGGGGATAGAAACGTGGGATTCGTCGATCATTAAAAGAAAATCTTTGGGAAAATAATCCAAAAGAGTGAAGGGTGTACTCCCTGGGGGGTTCCCGGCAAAGACTCTGGAATAGTTTTCGATCCCACTGCAATACCCGATCTCCCTAAGCATTTCCATGTCGTAGTTTACCCGGTCCCGAATACGCTGCGCCTCCAGAATCCTTCCTCTGGATTCAAAATAACGGATGCGTTCCTGCAGTTCGTCCTCGATCTCCCGGATCGCCTTTTCCCGTTTTTCCGGACTGGTAGTATAGTGACTGGCAGGATAGATGACAACGTGATTCAAGGTGGCCACCGTGGTTCCTGTTAGCACATGAAATTCCACCAACCGATCGATCTCGTCGCCAAAAAATTCCACACGAACCCCGGTCTCGCTATTTCCTGCGGGAAAAATATCCACTACGTCCCCACGCACACGGAATTTATTTCGGACAAAATTCAGATCGTTTCTCTCATACTGAATCTCCACCAGCCGGCGAAGCAGTGCGTCTCTACTCATGTCCATACCGGGTCGCAGCGACAAAGTCATGGAAGAGTATTCCCGGGGATCACCCAGGGTATAGATGCAGGACACCGACGCCACAATGATAACATCCCGCCGCTCAAAAAGTGAGGAAGTGGCGCTGTGGCGAAGCTTATCAATCTCCTCGTTGATAGCGGAATCCTTCTCAATGTAAACATCCTTCCCGGGAATATACGCTTCGGGCTGGTAATAATCATAATAGGATACAAAATATTCCACCGCATTTTCCGGGAAGAATTCACGAAACTCCGAGCAGAGCTGTGCGGCAAGGGTTTTGTTGTGAGCGAGAACGAGAGTCGGGCGGTTCACGTTTGCAATAATATTTGCCATTGTGAAGGTTTTACCACTACCTGTAACACCAAGCAAAACCTGTTCCTTCAAGCCGTCTTTAATCCCTTGGCTTAATTCTTCGATCGCTTGCGGTTGGTCTCCGGTAGGCTTGTAATCAGAATGTAAAATAAACTTGTCCGGCACTCATCTCACCCCTTTCCCTATGATTATGATAGTATAGTAAGAACGCTTGATCGTTCAAAAAAGGCAACTTAGACTCAAGCAAGAAGAAAAAGAACATGCCTATCACTTTATTATAACACAAATTAATCCACAAGTAAACAAAAAGCAGATGCTTTTTAGCATCTGCGCTTTGTTATATTTTATGTGCGATCAAAAGAAAACACTTTTCGCTTTTTCCTTGATTTCTTTGGAAGCGACAAACGGGATTCTCGTGGTATAACCGTTCTTTGCTGCCACGATCTTCTTTGTCGGCCACGCGAAAATATCTTTATTCCACTGGTTGATGGTATCGTTGTAAAGTTCGCGAGCGGCAGTGATCTCTCTTTGCAAATACATATTCTGTTGCATGGCATCCGCAATTTCACGATGCGCCTGAAGATCGGGATAGTTTTCAAAAGCCACGTTAATATCTCTTGACATTGTTTCAATTTGACCGCCAAGTTCGTTCCGTGCGTCATCCACATCAGATGCGCTTCCGGATCTGAATTTAGCAATGTTCTCAAAGGTACTCTTATCAAGATCGATAGCCTTGTCTAAGAGTCGGGCGCAGTTTTGAAGTACCATGACTCTCTGCTCAAGATAGTTATCGATCTGAGATGCGTTTCTTTGAATCTTTTGTTGCAATTGATCAAAATGTTTCTGCGCACCGATCTTCATAAACAAGAAAATCAAGCCGGGAAAGATTCCGCAGACCCATAGAACAATTTCAAAAAATTTAGAACCCGCTCCAACTTCTGCAGGAATTTTCTTCACGATCACATGGGTGTCAAGACCTTCTTCTCTCACTTCGGGATTGAGTTCATCTAATTGATTTGCCATTTTCATTTCTCCTTTTCAAATCAAGATTGAAATATGCACAGGCCATTACGCCTTGCTATCACAGATTTATTTTCTGCTATTTTGTTTGTTGAAATATAGAAGCTGTTGCGTGCCTCAAGAGGCAAATAGTCATCCCATTCAACCGATACGTTATGATAATGCCCGTCATCGCCGAGGACCGAAACGGTATCCACACGTTTTTCAATGTCATAAGAATATGCTGTAATACAGGTTTCATCAACGCTATCCTTTGAACGGACAAAAGAAGATTTCAATATTGCCGCCGTTTTCGTATTTGGATGTACCACGTGTTTTAAATCTACTGCATTTGCAAGGACTTCGCTTTCCTTAAGCGAGTATAACTGAGAAGGGTCCGGTATGGGTTTTAGGGAATGGACCGGCCGTTCTTGATATGCCGGAATCGCTAAGACAGGTGCAAAATCAAAATATACGGCTTTGAAAAATTCTCTGTTTTTTTCAATAAAATTCTCTTTTATAATATCGTAAGAATAGGAAATGTAATCGTCTGGGAGTAGATTGATGCCTCTGCCTTGACTATGATTGGAAATGATTCTATTTGTTCGTTTTGATTTTATGAAACTAAAATCATCGCCGTAGCCAAGTTTTGAAAGAATGAGATCTACCATGTTGGTTTGCGCCAAGGGGGTAAACAAAGCTCTAAACTGAACTTCGTTTGTTCTGTCCAGGGCATCAAAGAGAACTTCAAAGTCGGAATTTGACATGCTCATAAAGTCGTCGTTTTCTCTGATTGCCTTGTCAGTCTTTTTCTTCAGTTTCTTCTCTCCGCGTTTGACATATCTTTCAATTTCTTTTTCACTTTTTTGTTCCAGATGCGTAGCGTCGCGGCTGAAAGACAAGTCCGGTCCGCCTTGCGAACAGTAATTTAAAACGATCTGCGTGTGATAGAACGGTTTCGGTTTTCTTACTGTGGCATGAAGCGTCTGCGATCTTGTCCGGGTTCGCAATTTACCGTTGGCATCCCGATCCGTTTCCGTCCAATGAATCGTTTTATAACCGTGATAAGTTTCCATGCCCATGGTATGTATCAGTTTGTTTTCAAACAAAAACGGGTTTCCGTTATAGTTGCCTGCTAAGACGTCGAGTGCGGATTGTTCATCTTCGTTATATTCGCTGAAATCATAATTGATTTTCATGTCCGTTTCCTGTTTTACGGAAAAACACGGATCAAAAGAAATCAACGGGATAGCAGATTCAACAAGATGCAAGGCATCCCGATCGGTAAAGAGCTCATTTAGCCCAAGCATCTGCTCTTTTGCTTGAGATAACACCTCTTCCGCGCGTCGATCGGCTTCTTCGATCTCTGCCCTGATTCCTTTAATCTTCGGTGTCGTTTTCAGGATAACAAGCGGAATGAACAGGACGGTGATACACATCAACACTCTCAAAAAGCGCCACCAATTCAGCTTTTTCTTTAACTTAGACAAATTTTCTTTATACTCGTGATACAATCTTACGGTTTTGCGGTTTTGTTCGATATCAACACCCGACCGCTTCACAAGATTGTCAAAGAATTGGTTCGTGTTTTCAGAGTGGATATCCCTATATTTATGATCAAACTCCTCGAGCGGATTATAGATGACCGAATTCATTTTATCACCCCTTACAAAGCATTATACTACTTTTGTCTTTCTATGTAAACTATGATCATACAAAATGAACCAAATTCGCATTACACGAATTTGTGTCA
>JAZOQB010000022.1:0-20100 GCA_045655865.1 Eubacteriales bacterium | reverse complement strand
GCGACTCTCAGCGCATCTATGGCGATCACCAACCGCATTGCTCTCCAGATGTACTTCAACAAGGCAGAGGTAGATGCTCTGGGCGATGCGTTCAGCTACAACTTCTCCGCAGGAGATGTGGTTCTGAAAGAAGGCGGCAAGGCAGACTTTGAAAAGGATACCGTTATCATCGACAATGCCGAGTACTACGTACTGAATCTTCCCGCACTGGGTATCAGCGAATTTGGCTCGACCATTACCGCTACCCTTCCCGGCCTGGCTGACGAGCCTGTCAGCTTCACCATCAGTTCTTTGGCTGAAAGTGCAGTGAACCAGTGGGCCGAGAAAGAAGACGCGAAGTGGGTAGACGTGGCCAAAGCCATTGTGAACCTGAAACAAGCCATGGCCGGCGAAGAGCTTTCCTTTGATATGACACCCGAAACGGTAGAATACGATCGCAAAGCTCCCTCTAAGGATGAAAATGCCCTGGTGAAGATCACCAAGAAAGCTCTTCTGATGAGTGATACCGTAGGCTTCCGTCTGGGAGGTACGGTGACCGCCGAGGCCGATCTGGAAGGACTTCGTGTCCTCGTGAACGATCTGGACGTTACCGCTCTTACCTTGATCCGTTTGGACGGGACCAACGTAACCTTGGATCTGTTCTTCTCCGTATACGGCATTACCGATGAATTCCACCTTGAGATTCTGGACAAGAACGACAAGGTTTGCCTTGACCTGTACGAGCAGCTGGATGCCTTTGCACAGGATCTGGCACAAGAGAATCCGGACAATGCAAAGATCTCTGCTCTTCTGGTATATCTCCAGAAGGTTGGCCAGTTGAAGAAGGACTAAAGGGAAGATAAGGAGATATGACCATGAAAAAAACTTACTCATCCCCCGAATTGGAAAGGGTTTTGTTCCGGGTAGAATCAGTATTGGAAGTGTCAGTAGTGGATCCTTCCACTCCCGGAAACGGCGGCGTTGAGGTCAGCCCTCCCGTTGATCTCTTCCGTTCCAACGGCCCCAACAAGCTCTTCTAATTGTATATTTCTCAGAAAAAGGGGCGTGCTCTGCACGCGCCTTTTTTCTTCTTTATTTAAGCCCCGAAAATCTTGACAAAAAACGGGAGCGCCTTTACAATGAATTTAGATTCTTGTGAAAGAAAGGCGGTTTTGCTTTCTAATGAAACGAAGCTATTTTTTTGCCGGCATAACCATCTTGGTTTTGCTTTCTACCCTGCTCACTTCCTGCTCTACGGCGCTCATTCAGCCTACTTTGGAGGAAGAAACTCAGACCCGGGACAGCCAGGAAAGCAACAACGATTCTAAAAGCACCCAAGAAAAAAACACCACAGAAAACAAAAAGGAGCCAGCGGTAAACATCATGCAAAAAAGCGATCCGAAAGAGGACGGCGTGATCCAGGTTTTGATGATCGGCAATAGTTTTTGCTATTATTATACCGATGAGTTGTTTGGCATGGCAAAAGCCGCCGGAATCAAAATGGAGATTTCCAACGTGTACTACTCCGGTTGCCCTGTGCAATTCCATTGGAAATGGCTTCAATCCGACGAGACCTCCTATCAGTTTGTCACCCATACCGAAAAAGGAAGAACCGTCCGGGAAAATTACTCTTTGAGAAGATGCTTGGCCTATCGAAATTGGGACATGATTTCTCTGCAACAGCACTTTAGCCCCAGCTTTGCCGCTGATCTGGAAAGTTGCCGCCAGAGCTGTGCGCCATATACGGGACTTTTGGTGTCATACTTAAAGGAGCAATTCCCTCTCTCCAAAATGTACTGGCAACAAACCTGGGCCTATGAGATCGGATACAATCAGTCCAACGGACGCATTGCCGATCTGGCTACCCAGCTACTTCACCACGAAAACATTCGCACCACTTCTTTGGAACTTTGTGACAAGTATTCTCTTACCTGCATTCCCTCCGGCGATGCTTGGAAGCTCGCTCGCACTGCAGGACATAAAAATCTTACTGCCAGAAAAGGCGTAAACGATGACAACGGCGATTACTTCCACGACGGCGACATCGGCGGCGGACAGTATTTGAACGCCTGTGTTTGGTTTGAGGTGCTTACCGGTCAAAGCTGTGTGGGCAACGCCTTCCGGCCCAGCTACAATCTGAGTGAAGAGGATGTTCTGGATCTCCAGCGCATTGCCCACCAGGCGGTAGAAGAAGCCAAAAGGTAAGCACTCAATTTGAAAAACAAATTGAACTTGTAAAACACGCGAAACGGAGTTTCTATGATGAAAAAAAGAACTTTGTCCTCTCTTGTTTCTCTTTTCCTTCTTTTCTCTGTACTTCTCTCTTCCTGCTCTACCCAGCTTGTACAGGAGGAAGAGACAACAGAAGAGAGCGAAACCCTGGAGACCCTTACAGAAACAAAAGGTGCAAAAGATCCAAAGGAGGATCATGTGTTGAACGTTTTGATGATCGGAGATAGCTATTGCTATTACTATGCCGATGAACTATACGGCTTAGCCAAAGCCGCAGGAATCGAGATGAAGGTGTGCAACGTTTACTATTCCGGATGCACCCTAGCGCAACACTGGAACTGGTGGAAATACGACGAATATAATTACGAATTTTTCACCCATAGCAAAAACGGAAAAGTGAAAAAAACCAATTATAACCTTGACCTTTGCCTGAATGCCGCCAATTGGGACGTCATCACTCTCCAGGACGGCGGCTATTGGCTCAAACGCGGAGGATACGAAGCGCTCAAAAAGAATATGGAGCCTTACCTGAGAGATCTTCTGGGTTATATTCGGGAAAAGTTCCCTATGGCAGATATGTATTGGCACGATACTTGGTCTTGGCAGATAGGTTTTGATGACGGAAACGGTTATGTGATCTCCAACGCCACTGAGCGGGACGACCTTCAAAACATTGTTCATAGAGTAAGCCTGGACGTACAGGAAAAATATCAGCTTCCCCTTATTTCTACCGGACCCGCTTGGAAGCTTGCTGACACGCATGGATTTCACAATCTTGCCGCAAGAAAAGGCGTAAACGGTGACATGGGCGACTATAACCATGACGGCGACATCGGCGGCGGACAATATCTGAACGCCTGCGTTTGGTTTGAAATGCTCACCGGTCAAAGCTGTGTGGGCAACACCTTCCGGCCCAATTATGAGTTGGTCCGCGGCTCCTTTGAAGAGCTTCAGCAGATTGCCCACCAGGCGGTAGAAGAAGCCAAAAGATAATACAAATTTGAAAAATAAATTCAACTCACAAAACACGCGAAACGGAGTTTGTATAATGAAAAAAAGAGTTTTGTCATCTTTTATTTCTCTTCTCCTTCTGCTATCTTGTCTTCTCTCTTCCTGCTCCACCCAGCTAATTCAGGAGGAAGAGACAACAGAAGAGAACGAGACCCTGGAGACCCTTACAGAAACAAAAGGTACGGAAGATCCCAAGGCAGATGGTGTTTTAAGCGTTCTGATGATCGGAAACAGCGCTTGCTATTACTACAACGATGAACTGTCCGGCATGGCCGAAGCCGCAGGGATCAATATGAAGGTGTGCAACGTTTACTATTCCGGGTGCTTGCTTTCGCAACACTGGGACTGGTTGAAAAAAGACCAATATAATTACGAATTTGTCACCCATAGCAAAACCGGAGTATTGAAAAAAAACAATTATAACCTTGACTTATGTCTCAAGGCCGGCAATTGGGACGTGATTACTCTGCAGCAGAATTTCAGCCTCAGCTTTGCCTCCGATCTTGAAAGTTGCCGCAAAAACTGCGAGCCATATGCAGGGCTATTGATCTCATACTTGACGGAGAGATTCCCGCTCTCCAAGCTTGGCTGGCACCAAACCTGGGCTTATGAGATTGGATACGATCAGTCCAACGGTCGCATTGCCGATCTGGCAACCCAGCTGCTTTACCACAACAACATCCGTACCACCTCTTTGGAACTTTGTGACACGTATTCTCTTGCCTGCATTCCCTCCGGGGAAGCCTGGAAACTCGCGCGGGAAAGCGGTTATAAGAATCTCACCGCCCGAAAAGGCGTAAACGGTGACCTGGGCGACTATTGTCACGACGGTGACATCGGCGGCGGACAATATCTGAACGCCTGCGTTTGGTTTGAAGTGCTCACCGGTCAAAGCTGTGTGGGAAACACCTTCCGGCCCAATTATAAGTTGGCCCACGGCTCCTTTGAAGAGCTGCAACAAATTGCCCATCAGACGGTATTGGCGGAATACGGCGAGGATTTCTTTCGTTAAATTTTAAATTACAAAAATAGCAAGCCATTGGGCTTGCTATTTTTTTGCATATTTATATTTTTCTCCCTTTACGGTGATGTCAGAAAGTTTAGAATGTCACGAATCACCTCATCCCGGCAGTAATCATGCAGGATCTCGTGGCGGTAGCCTTCATAGAGACGCATCTTTCCGTTTTTTCCTTCTTTTAGAAGACGTTTGTAGACAGATAAGACCCCTTTTCCGTAATCGCCCACGGGATCCTCTTTGCCGGAAAGAAGGAGAATGGGAAGATCGTCGCGAACTCCACGGAAAAAGGCCTTGGAATTGGCCTGGCGATTCAATCGAATCAAATCCCCCAAGGCGCTGACGGTGAAGGAAAAGGTGCAAAAGGGATCGTTTCGGTAGGTTTTCAAATTCTCCGTATCTACACTTAACCACCGATAGGGATGTTTTCCTTCAAACTTTTTATCGTAATCCCCGAAAATCAAAGATCTCAACAAAGGGGAAACGTGGCGTTTGCCGTAGATTTTCCCAATTGCATCGGCAAGAAGGATCCCGGCCGGTGCCGCAGGCTCGTACCCTCCGGTCCCCATAAGGATCAATCTCCTGGGATGCACCTCATGCAACACGGCACAGCGAACGATAAAAGAGCCCATGCTATGCCCCATTAAATCATAGGGTAGCGTTTTTCCGTATTCCTCCCGGACGGCATCAGAAAAAAGTCGGACGTCCTTCAAAAGGTATTTCCAGCCGTCCTTCTCCCCAAGAAAACCAAGTTCCGATGTGTCCTTTGCCGTATTGCCATGGCCCAAATTGTCAAAGCCGAAGGAAAGGATCCCCGCTTGGGCCATGGCGCGAAGAAACGCGTCGTAACGGCCAATATACTCATTCATCCCATGGACCACGTGAAGGAGACTGCGAATCTCTCCGTCCGGGCGATAAATTTTACCGGACAACTGATGGATCCCGTCAGAAGAGGATACCTTTTTTTCAATTACGGAAATCATATTGGATTCTCCTCAAAGCAGCGTGGTTTCTTCTTTTTACCACGCCTCCACTTGGCTGTCGATCCAGGCGGCGCGGTCAATCAGAAAGTTCTCCAGGTAAACCATCTGAGAAAAATAGGTGGGATAGTCTTTCGTATCAAAGCGTTCAAATGCCACTTTTTTCCCCAAGATCTGCCATCGCTGAAAATTCTCATCGGCCGAACGACTCAGCAGGTGGTAATTTTCCCAGATCTCCTCCGTGGCAATTTCTAACAGTTCAGAACGCTTTTCTTCCCAGCGTTTCTTAAACAGTGCTTGGAATTCCGGATCCTCCAAAAGGTAAGTAGACCATGTCACACCCACGTAGTCATCTTCTGACGTGCTGACCCAGGTATCAAACCCCGCCACGTCCTTGGAAAAATTGCCGAAAGCCAGATCAAAATCCCAAACAGGTCCCATGACCAGCTTTTCTCCCGGGTTTTTGGTAAAGTAGGTACTTCTTCGCCATGCGCAGTCGGTATTGTTGGAAAGCTCGGTCATGATCATCCAATCCACCAGGCTCTCCAGATCCAAATATTCCTCGTACCCTGCTCCATTTTTCACTGCAAGGTCTGCGGCGCGCATATACTCATCAATAAAAGCAAATTGCTCGGAAGTAAGCAAATTATACTCCGGCCCTTTAATCAGGACGAATTTCACCAATCCGGCGTGGAAATAATTCATTCCCTTCACATCCACACCGCTGACCACGCCGCCAGCCTCCAAAAAATAGCCGCAGTCCCTTTGGGTCATATCGTGCCGGACTTCCACACGACCTACCCCTTCTTCCAGATGCTCTCCCAGTCCGTATACACCCACGTACTCTCCGTTAAGAAAGACGTTCACCAAAACCTGTGTGGGACAATACCGAAAAGAAAGAGCAGAGGCCATCGCCTGAGCCAGTCGGTTGCGAATCAAGGATTTGTCGGCGTAATTGGCAAACAAAGCCCATTCCTCTGCCGCGGGAAGTCCAAGAAGGGAGGTGGGCTCCTGAAAATGGATCTTGTACGGCTTTTTCTCCCACTTCCAGGTAGAGTTTCCCCGACCCCGTATCAAAATGGGAGTCTCCGGCCGTTCTTCATAACCGCCTTTCCCACCGTCAAAAGAAAAGGTGGCAGAAACGTATTGAGATCGGGAAGTGATCGATGCCCCTTTCTCCGTTTCCAGATATACCACAGGAATCCCCAGATCTTCCCGAAGGATCGAAAGAGCGAAGCGATGTTCCCTGCCCTCTTTGTCCGTTGTTACAATGATTCCGGTAGACAAGGATCCCTCCAAACGCACTTGTCCGTCCGGGCAAGTCAGTGTGACGGCAGCCTCATCCAAAGACGCTTGAGAGACCAAATACGGAAGCGTTGCCTCCAGGGTATTCCCACGAACCTGAAAAACTACGTCTTCTTCCAAAAGATCATTCCCATTTGATAACAGAACAAGGCTGGGAAGGGCCGTCCCTTCGCCTCCAAGATGTAAGCGCACGTTGTTGTAGCTATGCAGATTGTTTTGCTTTGCCACGGTGGAAACGGCCGGAACGGCACCAGCACTCTCCCAGATCAAATGAGAGAGAGGAGAATCAAATATCAGCGCAGAACAGTCCACACTGGCTCCCTGCACGGTTTTGACACGGTAATTTACCTTTTCAGAAGAGGAAAAAGTGAGGGTATTGCCGGAAAAGAGCACCGGCGCGAGAAATTCCAGAGTAGCATCGCCTTCAAAGGAAAGGGACCGTTCTACAGTAAAAGAGGAGAGAAAGGTCAAAGTCGCATTTTCCGATAAGCGAGGCAAAAGGTTGTCATCGGCCAGGCGAGAGAGCTGTGAGAAGCTTTGAATGGGAAAAGAGCCGGGGGAAAGCTGTTTTCCGTTTAAAGATGCGGCTTTGACGTAAAAATTGTTTTCTTCCTCGGAAAAAGCGGGAGAAAAACCGGAATTCCAATCCACTCGGCAAAGGGGCGCTTCCAGGTACACCGTTGCGCAAAAAGCATCCTCGGGAGCCAATACCACCCGACCGAAATCAGACGTTTCCAGCGTCAATTCCTGAAAGGAAAAAGACCCGAATAGCCGAAACGGAGCGGTAAAATGCTCGCTTTCCCACTCAACTTTCCGCAGAAAGACCACGTCGCCACCATCTTTCATTTGAAAGATAGCCGCTCCCATAGCGCTTCTATCTGTCAGATACAAAGTATCATGCCCATCCATCTGTAAAAGCAGATTGAGGGTCCCCTCCTCCCGGAAAGAAACGGTCAGGTGTTTCTCTTGACCGGCAGGCACAGCCACAGTCTCCAGCAAACGGTCACCAAAATAGAGGGTGAAGGAGAGATCCTTTTTTTCACCGTTTTTCAGGATCAAAACCTGTTCCCCGGGTCGAACGGGTTCTGCTACGTCCTCTGAGAGCAAGATCTGATCCCCCAATTCAACGGAGAAGGAAATTTCAGACCGATAAAAGGGGCTGTTCTTTGCGTCTTCGATAAAAAAGAAAAGAAAAAGAGCCAAGGAAAATACCAACACAAGGGCGGTAATAAAAATAGCTCCATACAATCTCTTTGGCTTATATTCTACCATGGCTCTCCTTTCTTTGAAGACTTCTCTTCAAGAATCGTTTTTTCTATTGTAGCACAAAAAAAGTAAAATGAAAAGGTGAAAAAGGCCCCGTCATTTGCGACGGGGCCTTTGATGCGGTCATGATCTTTCAGCGTACAGCTGCATTCTGGCCACAAATCTGAATGGACTTCAGCATGGCTGCGACTTCGGGATCTTCCTCCTGATAGTGGGAAATGCCGCGATCCAGGATCTCATTTACAGAAGTGACAAGCGCCTCTTCGCCGGTGAGAGTCACTGTGATTTTTTCATCGTAATCCGCTACTGTAACTCCGCTTTCTAAGGCAAAGACGATATACTCGCCTTCCACGGTAGCTTGACTGAGCTCTTCCACAGAGTGGAAGGTCTTGGTGATCACCTGATCCTTGTATTGCACAGCGTAGCTCCAAGAACCGTTTTCACGGATGTAATCTTCCACAAGTGCTTTTTCAACGAAGAATCGAACTTGAATATCCTCTTCCAGAACGAAGCTGGTGCCGTACACGGTAGGACGCATGGCGTATCTGACAACGTCCGAGCCTACCAATTCTCTTCCTTGGGCCGTATCCTGCCATACAGCAGAACCGGTCACAGAAGCACTGGCATTGCTAGTCTTAATCTGGCTGACATCCGTTCCCGCGGGGAACTGGAGGTAGTATCCCTTCACGTGATCATCGGGAGTTTCCCAGCAATCTTTCTGCTGGAAGGTCACATTGCCGCTACCGGCGGTGCCGGTGGCATAAATGGCAGTCTTCTGACCGATACCAACCACCTTTTCAGAACCGTAGAAGATGGTGGACAGATCATTCATCTTGCGAACCAAAGCACCAAAGTACAGCGGCTCTTCGCTTTCCCCGGGCTTGATCTCCAAGATAGCGGTGGGAGTACCGGTGTTGGAGCCCAAAACGTTACCGATAAAGGTTCCGCCGGCGATCATGCTGTAAATGCTATCGCAAACGCCGCTCATGTTGCCGCAGCTCAAAGCTCTTTCCCAAGTGCCACCGTAAACATAAGTGGTCACTCTTCCGCTGGAACCGCCACGACCTGCCGCAAAGCAGTTGGCCTGGAAGTGTCCGCCGTAAAAGATATTCTGGATGGATTTGGTGCTATTGTTTTCAGGATCCGCTCCACCGCTTCCGAATACCTGGTTTCCAAAGTTGGTTCCGGGATAATAGGTGTTGGATACGTTGCCGTAGTTGCCGGCAAGGCCCGTGCCGTAGACCATATTCAGGAAGGAACCGCCTTTGTAGGTATTGGTCACAGCGTCGGCGCCGCTTTGGGGTGTATTTGCCACACCGTAGACAACTCCGGCAAAGGAGGTATTGGGTTGATACGTATTGGTAACACTGGTGCAACGGACATCAACGCCGGCTCCGTAAAGAACGTTCTTGAAGGTACCTCCGTTGTAGGTGTTCGTTACCACCTTCGCGGTGGTATGCCCCTGCTGACCGCCCACGCCGTAAACACCGCCTTGGAAAACTGCGCCGGCATACTCTGAAGAGGGAGCAAAATAGGTGTTGGTCACATTGCCGTAATTACCTTTGGGACCTGCACAGGTAACGGAATCGGAAAACTTTCCGCCATAGAAATTGTTGGTGATGTTGCCGTAATAATTTCCGCTGTGTCCACCGCAGTAAACCGGGGATACGAAAGTGCCACCGTAGAAGTTGTTGGTGATGTTTCCGGTAGCGTTCGTGGTGCCGGTGGAGGAGCCACCAGCGTAGACGGTACCGTTGATGGTACCACCGTAGAAGTTGTTGGTGATGTTTCCGGTGATTCCGCCGGAGGGACCCAATTCAACAGGGTTTGCCGCAACGTAACCCACGCGGCAGCCAGGATAGAAATTGTAGGTAATATCAAAGTGAGCGCCTCTTGCAGCCGACGTGCTCTTAATGTTATTTACCTGAGCGCCATTGAACAAGTTGACCTCAATGCCGTCAGAAACCATATACTGCCCGTTACTCACAGGGCGAATATGAGCAAACGGCTTGTTGCCGTAACACCCGGTAACATTGAGGGAAAGGGACTTGGCTTTAAAGTCAATGCCACCATCGGTATCTCCCAAAAGATAGATAATATTACCGTTGACGTTCTCAAGGTTTATGGTAATATCGTAATTGGGGTTAATGGTATCTTGAAGGCAGAAGTTAAAGAGAGAGTAGTCCCCATCTTTAAAGGTTATGGTGGGGCTTGCAGCGGTCTCAACGTGGTCCTGGACATGAGTGCCGTAAACGAACCACTCAGCGGTATGGGTGGTGTCATCGTATCGGATCACGCAGTTATCAAAGGTAACGTCATTTCCGTTGAAATACATGCGGTTCACAGCACGACGAACGTTGGAGGAGTTGCGCTCTTCATGAACGTGAGAGAAGATATTGATATTCTTAAAATAGAAGCTGTTGTTCATGATGACTCGCTGGGAAGAATCCGCCATATTCATGTTGATATAAGACAGATAGATCTCCGCGTAATCTTCCGCAGAATCGTCAAACAGAGAGGTAACGTTAATGGTGATCACGTTACCGTCGGTATCCTTCACTTGATGAGAGTTAAACTCTTCCGTATCGCATACCACTTGATCTATCACCAAGAAATAGATTTTGGTGCCGGGAGCAAACTCTTCTTTGCTCAAGGTCTCGCAGGCCGTCATAAAGGAGGTGAAAGCAGTGGCCTCGTCCTTTCCCGTGGTGTTATCTCCTTGTTTGGAGAGATAATAAACAGCAGTGTTAGAGGAAGCGTCGGCATGAAACTTTAGCACAACGCCCAGAGAGAGCACTAACACCAAAGCCAAAGTCAGCACAACACCCTTCAGCAATTTCGAGTTCTTAAACATTGGCAGAACCTCCTATGTTTTAGGGTAGACTTCTACCCATAATAGCATGTCAATATTATAACGGAAAGCGCCGGATTTTGCAAGAGGAAAATCCCTGGTTTTTTCTGCCACACAAAGTTTTTTTGATTTTTCAGCGCTTTTTACGAAATCTGATGAAAAATTTGTGCATTTTACGAAGTTACCCCGCCCTTTATAGGATCCGAAAGATCCGGAACAAGGCGCACAAAGCCGGGATAAAAAAGAACACAAGTTGAAGATAAAGAAGGCCTCGGATCCGTCTGCGCAAAATCATAGCAGCAAGGAGAAGAGAAAACCAAAACAGCGCCATTGCTGGCGATATCGCTCCCAAAGAAACAGACTCCGGCGATGCCTTTGAAAGTAAAGATACCAAGAACAAAAAAGTTCGGACGGCAAATTGCGAGACCGTTTCCACAAAAGAAATGGAAAAAGGCAGGAGCAATACGATGGCGTGCAGCAACCCCAGGAAGAGACAGGGAGAAAACAGAGGGATCAGAATGACGGAATAAAGAGGCGAAAGCAGCTGAAATTCTCCGTAAAAGAGGAGCTGGAGGGGAAAGGTGAAAACCGAAATGCAAGAAGCCAGAACCAGCGCTGAGACCACATTGGAAAGCATCGAAATCGTAAGTCTTGTGCTCTTTTGAAAACGAGAAAAAACAGTGCGGCGCAGTGCATCGCTCAAGGGCGCCCCTGCCACCAAAATAGCAAAAGTGGAGAAAAAGGAAAAGAGAAAGGAAGCGTCCAACAATACATAGGGACTGGAAAAAGTGAGAAGGCAGGCCGCCAAAATCAAAGCGGTGACAGAGTCCGAGCGGCGTCGAAACAGAGAAGCCGACATGGAAAAACAGAACATAAATCCTGCTCGGAACACCGAAACAGAAGCTCCGGTCAACAGGAATAGAAAAAGGACCAAGGGAAAAAGAAGCCATTGTCTTTGCCTTCGGGAAAGGGGAAGAAAACGAAAACCGAAAATAAAAAAGCCCATCATTTGAGTCAAATGCAAACCGGAAATAGCCAAAAGGTGAGAAGATCCGGTACGCGAAAAAGCATCTTTATCCCGAGAAGAGAGAGCAGAACGGTCTCCCAATAATGCGGCTCGCAGAAAACCGGCCTCCCGGGATGCACCAAAACGCCGGATCAGAGTGCTGCGAATCGAATCCGCAGATGAGAAAAGAAAGTTTGTTCCGGTTTTCGTCGGAGTCTCAGCAAACGTGCCGAAAAGATCAATTTCCTTCTTTTCTTCTGCACGGGAAGAAGCACGGAACACCAGAAAACTACCGGAGAGTCGGTCTCCCACAGTCGGCCGTTCTCCCCCTTCACAGCGGATATTCCAAAAAAAGGGCCGGTCTTCCAACGAACATAACGAAAGATCAAAGCCCTCGTTGTCCACTGCAGTAACCGTTCCCTTTACAGAGACCTGTTTTCCCAAGAGCGACCGGGCGCAAGACTCTTGAATCAGGGTCATTCCGGAAAGAATGAGGCAAAAAGCCAATCCTATTGCCGCGCAAAGAAGTGTCGCCCTTCCCTCCGAGCCTTTCCAAACAAAGGCCATACCCAAAAAGAAAAGAGCAAAAACGATTACTCCAGCCAGTCCCAAAGGCCCAGGCGCAATCACAAAAATCAGAACGCCGGCAAGAAAAGGGATTCCAACCGCATTCAGCCTTTGACGAAAAAAGAAGGAGGAAAATTTGGGTTCTTCCACCAATCTTCCTCCCTTTTCTCTTGAATTTGATCCTTATTTTTCGCGATTATTCGACTCTCAGGGGCAACGGATCCAACCCCAGTTTTTGCCTGGCCTCATTGAGGCCCTTCCCTACCAATTCCAGGGTGCGGTTGTAAGAGGCTTTCGCTTCCCGAACCGTAGCATCCGTCAAATCAAAAACCTTCCAATCCGGTATCGAAAGATCCAGAGGGATGATCTGAAAAACAAGTCTGCCACCGCGGGATTCCCGAATGACCCAGAGGGGTTCGATATTCACCTTTCCGATGCGCACCGTACCGTCGCTCCAACGCTCAAAGGTGACTCCAAAGATCATGCCGTCCTCGGTGTGGCCGCTATAATTGTCACTGTCCATCAAAAACTTTCTCTGATTGGAGATGGCATTTCCGGTAGAGTAAATACAAAGGGTCTGGTTGCCATTATCGGCCTGGATGGTCTCAAAAGGCTGAATAACGTGAGGATGGCCGCCCACGATCACATCCACACCCATCTCGCATAAAGTCTTGGCGATCTGGGTTTGATAGGAGTTGGGAACGTAGCGGTATTCATCTCCCCAATGGATGTAAAACATGAAAAATTCCGCGCCATTCTCTTTCATTTCTGCCATGGCGGTCCGCACTTCGTTATAAAATCCAGGAAGATCTGTATAGGCGAAACTGCAGATCAAAGGGCCGGCATCCGCGGTCATGGTAATGCCGTTGAGCGCCTTAATTCCGGCGCTATTTACGGTGGAGTAGGTAAAGCAGGCCATGCCGATCTTGATTCCGTTGATCTCCTTGACCTTGTAAAAGCTTTCGTTGGTATTATCCCGGCTACCCAGATATTCCAGTCCTTTTTCCCGTACCACCTGCACGGTGCGGACCAAACCGGCTTTGCGGGTATCGTAGCTATGGTTATTGGCAGTAAGAAGCATATCCACTCCCGCACCCTTCAAAGCATCCACAATGCTATCCGGGCAATTGAACAAAGGATATGCGGAAGGATATCTGCCTACAGAGGGATTCGGCCCACCGAGAGTAACCTCTAAATTTGCCACGGTATAATCGTATTTTTGGAGATAGGGGGCCACATGGGTGTAATTTTCCGTAAAATCATAGCTTCCGTCTGCACGCCGAGCGGAATTGTAATTGGTTTCATGGATGAGAATATCGCCGATGACACCCACCGAAGCAGTAGCTACTGCATGGGGCTCAGTTACCTTTGGCGTGGTCTCTTCGCTGACCGGTGGGGTCAGAGGATCGTTTCCTTTGACGGAATCGCCTGTAGTAGCAACTTCTCCCCTGCCGCAGGCTACGGCAAGAAGCATCACAAGGAGCAAAAGGGCGATCAGCCCCACCCGTTTCCAATCGATCTGTGACAGTTTCTTGTTTAACATTTTTATCACCCTTTAATTGTAAATCGTCTTATTTCCGTCGTAAATATAGAGGGCCGGATCCAAACGGGTCGTGCCACGGCGGATCTCAAAATGGACGTGATTGCCTTCCGAAATACCGGTGTTACCGATCTCTGCGATCTTCTCTCCCTGCTTCACTTCCTGACCCAGGGTAACGTTGATCCGGTTACAATGAGCGTACATTGTGCGATACCCATTCTCGTGCTCAATGACCACACAGTACCCGTATCCGGTATAGAGATTGGAGTCGTGGGAGAAGCTCCCGTCTTGTCCGATGGCCACCACCACCTTACCGGAAGCGGCAGCATAGATGTTATCTCCCTCTGCTCCGGGGATATCCCACCCACCGTGAAATCCGTCTTCCCGGTTTCCGTAAGCGGAAAACACAAAACCAATATACGGAGGAATAAAACGTCTGGGATAGCTGGTGACAGAGGTATACCCCAGCTCTTCAGGAAGGATCTTGGTACCGATGGAAATCACCTGATCCACCGGGGCTCTCAGTTCTGTTTGAGAGATGATGTCCCTGCGAACCTCTTTTCCATCGACGTAATACACTTTGGCCTGCACCTGGGCAAGCCCGTTGGCACCGCGCCGAGTGACATCTGCCATAGAAGTATAATGCCTGTCGCTCTCTTGGTAAACCGTGCGATAGGGCACCGTATCCTCATAACTCTTGATCCGGGCTGTATAAACGTCCAGCTTGATGGAATCGATGCTTTGAGGTCGATTGGATCGGGAACGGGGCGCCTCTTTTTTGGCGTATTGGGTATCGGCCAAAAGTGCCATGGCCGGCACCGTCTCATTTTTCCCGGGATCCAAGGGCTCTTTCTCATTGGAATCGGTGGACTCTCCCAACTCCGTCGATTGCTCTCTCTCTGAAAAAGGAAGAGACATTTGATTCAAAAGCTCATAGAGTTCTTGGCCGGAAATAACACTATCCCGGGGATAGGCCTGGGTGATGATACAGATCTCGTTGAGGATACCTGTATCCTCGCTTCCAACTCTTTCCCCAACAAAAAGAGCCAATTGTTCCTGAATGGTCTGGGCATCCTGGCATACCGCCACCAGCACATCGTCCACATACAGACCGCTGGCGGTACAAATCAAATCCGAAATGTAGGTATAAAGCTCCTCGGAGATCTTATTTTTTTCTGTCAGGGTACTCTTTTGCTGTCGGGCAAAGGTATAGCTGACCTCGTAAGGAAAACGGAATCTCTCTCCCAGGATGATCTCCACTTGGTCTTCCAAATTGCTGATGGCGCTGTCCACCACTCTCTCACTTTCCACCACCCCAATGGTCTTTCCGTTGATCTGGGCGTGAAGCACCACGGGGACCTGGAGCGTAAGCGAGATGTAGATTATGATAAAAAGCGACAGAGCCGCAATGATACAATGGGTCCGATGAGCCTTCAAAAACTCGATCTTTGACCGATGTGCCCCGGAATGATCCTTTCTCCGGAAGAAGGAGCAAAAACCCGAGCCCAGAGTTCGCAAGGTCCGAGGAAAAGCAGAAAAGAGGCGAAGAAGCGGCGTGTGAAGCTCCAAGAAATGGGTTTCCCGAACTTCTCTCTCCCCCTCCCGCTCCAGTTTCTTTTTTTCCCTTTCCACACTGTCCTCGCTCAGTGAGATGTACAGTGCATTAAAAAAGGAGTCCCAGATTCCCAGGCCTCCCTCCCGGAAAATACGGTACTGGCGGTCAAAACTCTTTCTTCCAAAGAGCTTCTTTTGTTTTTCAAAGCGCGGTCTTTCCACAGAAGAGGGCGTTTTATTCTTTTTTGAAGCGGTGGGAGAGCGCCAACGAGAGCCCACTGTTTTTTTTCTATTTTCCAGTTTTCCCTCCTCCTTTCGTCAAAACTGCCCTGTTATTTTATCACAAAAGCGAGAGAAAAGCAAGCCCCCGAAAAAAGCGGCAAAGATGCTTGATTTTTCCAAAAAAGATTGCTATCATAGAAAAATAACATTCTAAACTTTTCAATTTTTTCATGCAATCATCACAAAGAGAGTCTAAAATCTTTACAAAAATCAAAGTTAGAAGGAATACTCATGAAACGATCTCTGGCGCTGTTGTGTGCGCTCACCCTTATCTTTCTCCTGACCGCCTGTAAAACCGAGATGACGGAAACGGAACGGTTGGGGGGGATTCATTCCTCCTCGGGTGATGTTTATCCGGAAGAATTTTTGCACTTTGACGGCAAAGCCATCTCTTTCAACGAATTTAGGTATTACTACCTCAATTATAAAAACATGTACTTGGAAGAAGACGCGGCCTACTTTGAGAGAGAAGGCGCCAAAGAAGCACTGAAGGAGGAGATCCTCCAGTGCCTTCGCGATAGCTTTGCTGTTCGCATGCTGGCAAAAGAATACAAAGTCTCCCTCTCCAAGGAAGAAAAGCAGGCCGTACAAGAGGACATTGACCAGACCATAGAATTTTACGGCGGAAAAGACAACTTTGTAAAACTCCTCCACGAATCGTATATGTCCTTTTACCTGTATCAAACCATGATGGAATACTCTTCCCTTTATCTGAAACTTTTCAACACGCTTTTTAAGGACGGCGGGGAAAAAGCCTGGTCGGATGAGGAGTTCTACCGCTATTACCAGGAACATTACGTAGCGGTTCAGGAAGTGTTCCTTCCCTTTGAGGAGAATGAAAACCGAGAAAGTTGCCCGAATACAAAAGAATCCGCCCAACAGATCTATCAAAAGGCTCTGAATGGTGAAGATTTCTGGAGTCTTGTGGAAAAGTATGGCAAAGACGAGAAAATGCTGGATCATCCCGACGGCTATTATTTCACAAAAGGCGAAGCGGAAGAGGCGTTATACCAAGCGTCCGCAGCTCTGGAGATCGGACAGGTGGGTCAGCCGGTTATAACCGACAGCGGGATCTACATCATCAAGCGAATGGAAATGCGAGAGGTCCGGATGCGGGAGAACCGCGAGACCGCACTGTTCGGATACCGAGACACTCTGGATCAGTGGCACGCCGGTGCATACGACCAAGTTTTCTTCCAGCTTTACCGGGAGCGGGCAGAAACGATCCAAGTCCAATTTGGCGATCTCTGGAATGAGATCTCCACAGACACTGTCTATTGAGAAATTAAAAACAGGTCTTGTAAAACAAGACCTGTTTTTTGTTTTTTAGTTTTGTTTATAGGTATAGGTGGGAACCATTTCTGCCACCAAAGTGCGGACCTGGTCGTCCTCTCCCTTGCAAGCCTCATAGAGGCGACTGAGCCGCTGACCGAAGAGCTCGTCGTCCATTTCAATGCTTCTTCCGATGTGGATCAGCTTGTTTTCCGTTTCTTTCAAGCCCTCTTCGTCCATCAAAAGCTCTTCATACAGCTTTTCTCCCGGTCTGAGACCCACGTACTCGATTTTGATATCCACATCCGGCTTCAATCCGGAAAGACGGATCAGATTCCTTGCCATATCGTCGATCTTCACCGGCTCGCCCATATCCAAAACGAAGATCTCTCCCCCCTTGGCATAGCACGACGCCTGTAAAACCAAAGCCACCGCCTCGGAAATGGTCATAAAATAACGGATGATCCGCTTGTCGGTGATGGTAACAGGCCCTCCCTGGGCAATCTGCTTTTTAAACAGAGGAATGACGCTTCCGTTGCTCCCCAAAACGTTACCAAAACGCACCGCCACAAAGCGGGTTCCCCGGCTCTTGCGGTCCATCATCTGCACCACCATTTCGCAGATCCGCTTGGAAGCCGCCATGATGTTGGTGGGGTTGACGGCCTTGTCCGTAGAAATAAGGACGAATTTTTCCACTCCGTATTTCTCCGCTGCCACAGCGGTCTTGTAGGTGCCAAACACATTGTTTTTAATGGCCTCGTTGGGGCTGTCTTCCATCAGAGGAACGTGTTTGTGGGCCGCGGCATGGAACACAAGATTGGGACGGTAGCAACGCATGATCTCATCCATGCGCAAGGTGTTGCGGACCGATCCAATGAGCACCACAAGATCCAGATCCGGCACTTTCCGCTTCAATTCCTGCTGGATCTCGTAGGCGTTGTTTTCATAAATATCCAAAATGACAAGCTGCTTTGGTTTTGCCCTGGCGATCTGTCGGCAAAGTTCACTGCCAATGGATCCGCCGCCACCGGTAACCAAAACCACTTTTCCGGCAATGGCAGCAAAGCTTTCCCCATTGTCCACCGAAATCGGCTCTCGGCCCAAAAGGTCTTCGATCTCCACGTCTCGCAGTTGCCGAACGGTCACCTCGTTATTGACCAATTGATAAATACCGGGGACGGTGAGGACCTTACATCCGGTCTCCTTGCAAAGATTCAAAATTTCTTTTCGGTCCTGGCCATCGCAGCTGGGGATGGCGAAAATAATCTTGGAAATATCGTAGCGGCCAACGGCCTTGACAATATCAAAGCGATCTCCAACGATCTCAACGCCTTCGATAAATCGGCCTCTTTTGTTAGGATTGTCATCAATGGCGCAGCAAACTTTGTCGGAAAATCTTCCGGAAACCGTCAATTCCTGGATGATCATATGGGCAGCGCTGCCGGCGCCAATGATCATCACGCGCTCCCTGGCCTTTCGGTTGGCCGCCTTCAAATTTTTATCCTTGGATAAAGAGCGGGTCAAACGGTACCCAAAGCGAATGGCCACAGTTCCCGCAAAACAGAAGAAGAAGCCAACAATGTAGTAAGAAGCGGGCATATCCAATTTCATGATCAGAGCAACGGCCGCATAAACAGGAACCAACGAAAGATGAGCGATCATCAGATTTCTCAGTTCAATCACGCCCACATAGCTCCAAACACTGTGATAAAGATGAAATGCATATAAGACCAACACCGTCGAGATCACCCAAAAGGGCATGGAAGATAAATACCCGTCCAGGTATTCCCGGTGTTCAACAATAATGGTTTGCAGAGAAAAATCAAAACGCAAGAAAAGCGCGGCAAAATAGGACGCGCAAATACAAAGAATATCCATAGCCACAAACAGAAGGCTTCGAAAAATCCTATCGACGGATCTGGGTCTCCTCTTCTCGCTTTGAATCACTTTTCTTTATCTCTCTTCCTTTTCATTGTCATCTTCAAACAAAGGCAGCAAGGACGCCGGCGATCTGTTCATCCGTATCCCATAGCCTTCTTAACATATTAACACAAAGAAAACACTTTTGCAATAAAAATTTAAAAAAATACTCCGGTTTCCGCCAGTATTGTTTTCTTTAACATCTGCTAAAAAAGAGAGAAAGCAATCCCGATTTCTCTCTTTTATTGATCGTATTCACCCATTCAGCTACAAGATATTCTTTTTAAAATAACGGTATCAAGGGGCGCCAGATCAATTTTCCCGGTTACGGTCACGTTCTTTTCCACATCTACCCATTTTCGATTTGTTTGGATGGATACCGGGTGGTGATTGAAATTTTCCACGAAAACGTAAGTGTTTTCCCCGTCCTCTCTGCTATGGGCGGTAACACCGGAAGGAAGGCGGCCGTCAAAGTCGGATTTCAAATTGGCTTTTTCCATAATCTGATCCATAAAATCGCAAGTGAAATTGCCCGTATCGCGAAAGGCGATATAATAAGCTTTTCCTTTTCCGTAATCGTTTACGGTTACAGCGGGATTTCCTGCGTAAAAATCATTCCCATACTTCCCAAGGCAATCGGCACCTTGTAAGTGAATGATCTCACAGTAATCAACCGCTTCATATTCGTTTCCGTTTTCTAGCCGAACGATATTGGAATCCTGAGGATAAAGGGTGTCGATCTCCTCATTCCATATGCCGAATACTTCCTTTAATTCTCCAAAAGGAAATCCTCCCAAATGGCATAAGTCATTTTCGTTAACATACCCTGTCATGTAAGTGCAGATCAGCGTTCCGCCACGCTTTACATAATCACACATTTTATTTTTCAGCTCTTCATCGATCATGTAAAGCATTGGCGCAATGATTACTTTGTACGTTGCGAAATCATCATTTTTTCCTATAATATCCGTATTGATTCCCTTTTCCCAAAACGGTTTATAGAAAGAAAATAAAGTTTCAAAATATTTTTTATCAACGTTTGAAAACCCTTGAGAATCTTTCAATGCCCAAAAATTTTCAACATTATGAAAAATCGCAATTTCCGATTTCGTTACCGTTCCTACAATTTCATCCAGTTTTTTTAACGTGGCACCGAGCCGGCTAACTTCACCGAAAACTCTTGTGTTCTCATGCCCGCAATGGTCAACCACGGCCCCGTGAAATTTTTCCGATCCTCCTCTGCCCTTGCGCCACTGAAAATACTGCACCGAATCCGAACCGTGAGCCACCGCTTGCAGAGAAGACAACCGGTGCATTTTG
>JAZOQB010000021.1:0-2892 GCA_045655865.1 Eubacteriales bacterium | reverse complement strand
ACCGGCAAAGTCTTTGCCGCCGTCTTGGAAGATGCCGGTGTTTATAAAAACACAAGCGCCGGCAAGGAAGGCTTTATGCGCTTTATCTCCTGTGTAAATGCCTAACAAAAAAAGACCTGACTTGGGGGTGTACTCTTAAGGACACTAAAAAAGGAAGTACGAAAATCTCGTACTTCCTTTTAATTTTGTCTCATACCGTAACAAGCAGGGAAAATGTATGTCACATTTTCCACTTGTTAGGAGAACCTAAAACCCTTTTTTAAACAAATATCATCTATTCGATAAATAAGAATTTACCTATCGCTTTTTGTAAATAACCAACTCTGGATTTTCTCCGTTTTCTTCATAAGTGCAAACGAGTAAAAAATCCATATTAGCGGCAATACCGAAACAACGGTCGCCAAATTCACATTCAAGCTGACTTCCAAGATAGGTAGCGTTATCATCAAGGAATTTTACGGTCTGACCGTTCGGGAGTCGATATTCCAGATTGATAAAACTCCCAGACAAGACATTAAGGTTTTCAACCTTGGGTAAACCCTCAATATGAAGCAAGGTATTAAATTCGTGGATAAGCTGCCGCTTGAACTCTTCAAACGTTTCTTTTCCGCCGAGTTCTCTATATTTCTCAAAAAAGTCAAGGGTATATTCTCCGTCTGCATAGCACCACTTGCAGTAATCCTCGTTAAAAGCTCCGTCTTTTTCGTGGCTGACATTACTATCATCAATGGGCATACCGCAACACTCACAAACAAGCTGTCTTGGTGAGCCAAGTAGCGTATTAATCGAAACATCAAATAGTTTTGAAAGTAGCTTTAATGTTTCGGTATTGGGTACAGTTTCTCCTGTTTCCCAGCGAGAAACTGCCTGACGTGTTACAAACACTTTTTCTGCAAGTTCTTCTTGCGACATTCCTTTTTGGGTTCTCAGTTCAAGAATTATATCTTTTGTTTGCATAGAATCATCACCTCGATAATATTTTAATACGAGATGTTCAAGTTCACAAGCAACCCGCTGTTGCTATCAGTTCGGCATATTGGAATTTGGCGGGGATGCCCCCGCAGGCAATTCGTGCTTGGTGCAGTAGGTTTCGTTACTGCCCTGACCCGCTCGGTATCGTTACTGCTGAGCAGTTAGACAAATTGGAATTGGTTTTTATAAATCAATGCTGATTTCGTATTTATCATCAATGAGTATATAGTCTACATTATGCTTTTGTGCAAGGTCTAACATTTCTGTATTATCTGCCAATACACTTTCCATAGTACACCACTCATCGTCCAAACGATTTTCAACGATATTTGCATATTTCTTTATATCTGAAAAATGACTTCGGATATATTCTTTACTCATTACAAGACAAAAATATTTGATATGCTCAAGATACTTGGAGTCAAAGTCTTTTTGCCAATCAAACGGAATATAGCAACCTTCAACAATTAGGTTCTGTTTGTTTTCAATAGCAGTTTTAACCATTTCGCAAACAATCGGCCATAGATATGCAGTCAAATCCCTATCATCGCTCATTGGTGTGAGTTCTGTATTTCCACTGCGAATCAGCCCCATTTTGAGATGGTCTATTGATAGATATGGGTATTTATATTTTTCGAGTAACTTCTGGGCAAGTGCTGTTTTGCCTGTGTGCGATGCTCCTGTAATTAATATAATCATTTCAATCATCCCGTCAAATTCAAGTTTGTCTAACTGAATTATACTCCCAATGATTATGGAAGTCAATCGATGGCATTGGGGTCCGGGCGGATAGTATCCGCCCCTACGATGCACTATCAAAAGAGGGTGTCATTCTGAGCGTAGCGTTAGCGAAGTCGAAGAATCCGTATTCTTTTTGGGGAACGGATCCTTCGGTGCGGCTTCGCCTTACTCAGGATGACAGAGGGTAATTGTCAACTGTCAACTGTCAACTAAAAAAGCCGCCCGGTTGGGCGGCTTTTTCTTAGATTTCGATTTGGGCGATGACGGATTTCAGCTTGTCAGCACTCAGCTTCAGCTTTTCATTTTCTTCTTCTGTCAGCTTATTCATAATTCTGCCACGGACACCGCTGCGGTCTACAAGGTGCAATGTGGAGATACATACATCGTCAATGCCGTACTCGCCGTGCATCATTGTGGAAACCGTCAGGGCAGTACCTGCATCTGCAAAGATCGCCTTACAGATATGGCAGACAGACATTGCAACTGCGTAGAAGGTAGCGCCCTTATTTTCGATGATCTTGCCGCCGGATTTCTTGACGAACTCCTCAACCTCAGCATAGTCGTTATCCCAGTGGATGCGGTCCTTATCGGGAGAGCTTTCCTTGTAGGAATCAATATGGTTATTGGCAATATGCACCAGGGACCAGGGTACAAACTGGCTGTCGCCGTGCTCACCGTAAACATGGGCGTGGACATTCTTGGGGCTGATGCAGAAACGACGGGCAAGCTCAGACTGCAGACGGCTGGTGTCCAAAATAGTGCCGCTGCCGATGATCTGCCGCTCGGGAAGACCGGAGATCTTTGTAAATACATAGGTCAAGATATCCACGGGGTTAGAAACGATGACATAAATCGCGTTAGGTGCAACAGGTACAGCCTTGCTTGCCACATCCTTTAGAATATTCACATTGGTCTGGGCCAGATCCAAACGGCTCATACCGGGTTTCCGGGCAATACCGCAGGTAATGACCACGATATCAGAGTCCGCCACATCCTCATACTCGCCGGGGCGAACGATCGCAGGAGATACAAAGGGCGCGCCCTGGTATACATCCAGTGCCTCACCGATTGCTTTCTTCTTGTTAACATCCACCAAAACGATCTCAGATGCAACGCCCTGAATCATCAGGTCATTGGCAATGGTTGCGCCAACAGCGCCTGCGCCGATCACACTAATTT
>JAZOQB010000020.1:0-8616 GCA_045655865.1 Eubacteriales bacterium | reverse complement strand
CGACCGCCCCGATTAAAGGCGTTTACACTCAATGTTGCAGTTGCGCCACCCTCAAACTCCATATTAACCGTCTGATGATCCAAAACGTCATTATGGGCATGATACGCACACAGGCCGTAATCTGTTGTCTTAAGCGCAAGCATAACTTCCTCATCAGTAGGCTCATAGTTCGCAGCGATGCCGGTGGTAATGATCTTGCGCCGACGGTTTGTCTTATCATCGTAATAGTGGCGGATGCAGTTATAAGGGCAAGTATCCCCCGCCGGACAATTGCCATCGGAGCATCTAATAGGTGCTCCTTCCGGTGCATTTTCACTTTTAAAATGCACCAAACTGCCGAAGGACTGAACCTTTTTGCAAGGCTTATCCAAAAGCCACTGGATGATGTCAATATCATGACAGCTTTTTGCCAATAACATGGGCGTGGTTTCTTCTTCGGAATGCCAGTTACCGCGGACGTAGCTATGGCTTTGGTGCGTATTTCCCTCCGCCTCTACTTGCAAAACGGACATAGGCTCGCCAATGACGCCATCCATTAAAATTTCTTTGACTTTCTTAAAAAACGGTGCGTAGCGAAGCACGTGGCAAACCAGGACCTTAACACCTTTTTTCTTTGCCGCAAGAGCAATATCCACACACTGCTGAGCCGTCTGCGCGGCAGGCTTTTCAAGGAGCAGATCGTACCCCAGTTCAATGGCCTTCATTGCCGGCTCATAGTGCATTTGATCCATGGTGCAGATCAAAGCCACATCTGCCATCTTGGGTCTTGCCAAAATCTCTTCCCAAGAAGAAAATCTCATCTCCTCCGGGATCTGGTGAATCTCCCCGATCTCGTTCCGGCGCGCCTGGGACGGATCGGCAACGGCGATCACCCGAAATTTTTCCGGAATCGTTTTCATAATATCGGTATATGCCTTGCCGCGTTGTCCGGCACCAATTAAAATGACTGAATACGTTTTCATTTTTTTCCCTCCGTATTGCTTTTTGGATGTTTTTATGTTAGCATAGAATATGGCAATATGGAAGAACAAAACCAGCATTTTTTAGCACACCATTGATTTTGGAGGAAATATGAAGGCTGTTTTTTTAGAAAAAGCGCCCGTGGAATACAATCCGTGTGCCATCAAAACTTTGCACTGCAGCTGTCGGGCAGATGCAAAAGGATTTGCTCTGCACTGGCACGATCGCATGGAGCTTTTGCGCATCAATCAAGGGGTCCTGACGGTAGAAGACGGCCTGCGTACCGTTTGTGCCAAGGCGGGGGAACTTGTGATCATTCCCCCAAAAATGTTACACAAAGGGTATCCGCACGATCAGGACGTAAAATACGACGTTCTTATGTTTGACCTGCGATTCTTTTACAACGAAACCACGGTGTGCCAGTCCTATCTTTCGGCAGTTTTTGACGGAAGGGCTGTTTTTAAAACCGTCACAGACGACAAAGATGCCATCGCTTGCTTTGATGCAATCTTTCAGGAGGGAAAAACCGGTTCGTTAAAGACCATCGCAAATGTGTATCTGCTGCTGGACTTGCTTTATCAGCATAGCCTTTTAGAATTTCGAGATCAACCAAAGACCGCGTCGGTGAAAAACATCATTGATTATATGGAAAAAAATTATATGTCAGAGATCACCGTGGCCTGTCTGTGTAAAGAATTCGGGTATACCGCGGCACACCTGTGCCGGAAATTTAAAAAGATCACAGGTCTTACACCTATGATGTATTTAAAGCTCTACCGTTTGGAAATTGCACGAAAAAAAATTAAAAATCAAGAGGACAGTATCGGCAACGTTGCGGCAGAATGCGGCTTTGCTGACGCCAACTACTTTACCCGTTGTTTTAAGGCGCATTTTGGCGTATCGCCGTCCTGTTACCGTAAAGAAAATTAGCCAAAGAAGAGCTCTGTGTGTTTTCGGAGGCGTTTCCGTAAAAAATAGGCAGACCGGAGCCGTCCATGCTACCTGTGTATCGGTAATTCCATAAAACATGGGCGCCAGTCCCGCGCTCTTAAAGTCGCTGATACCAGTTCCAAGACCGATCTTGTCCGGCCAAAATCCGTACACTTTTCGTTCAAATAAAGTTCAAATAAAAACAAATTATTATCTATAGCCAAACAAATTTTTTTGTGTTATAATGTCGGGGAAACGTAACATGAGAGGTATGGTGCATGAAAGCAAAACGCTCCTCCATCGACTACAAATGGGTCATCTTGGTGGTCTGCTTTTTAATGGAATTTGCTGTCCTTGGTTTTTGCAGCAGTAATAATGGCCTATATACAGTTCCCATTACCGATGCGTTGCAGATCGACCGTCTGGCCTACTCTTACTCCAACAGCATCCGCTATGCCGTGCAGGTGCTTGTTGCCCTATCTTTCGGAACACTGGTAAGCCGCTTCGGCGTTCGGAAGATGGTCTCCATGGGCCTTGCGGCAATGATCGGTTCCACCGTTCTGCGCATGGTCGGCACCAACGTTTATCACTTCTATCTGGCCGGCGCTTTGCTGGGCTTTGGCATTGTTTTCGTAGGGGGCACCATGGCCGGTGCCATTGTGCGGCATTGGTTTCAGGAAAACATCGGAAGATATACCGGTATCGTAATGTCTGCCAACGGTGTCGGCAGTGCCATCTCAGCCCAGATCGTCACCCCGATCATCAACAACGGCGAAACCTTTGGTTATCGAAAAGCCTATTTTTTGATGGCCGCGCTCAACGTGGTCATCAGCGTTGTCATTCTCTGCTTTTTGCGGAACAATCCTACCCATAGCCCTGCCGAAAACGGTAAGAAAACATCAAAAAAGGGGGCGATTTGGAGCGGTCTGGAATACAGTGACGTAATCAAAAAGCCCTATTTTTACGTCACCGCAGCCATGATATTCCTCACCGGTATCAGCTTGCAAAGCGTTGGCAACACAACCATTGTTTATCTGACAGACCTTGGCCTGTCTCCCACCTTTATTGCCGCCGCATCCACGATTGGAGCCCTGACGCTGACCTTTTCCAAAATGACCACCGGTGCAACTTATGACAAATGGGGTCTGAGGGTAGCTCTCATGGTGTGCCAGATTTCCGGTATTATCGCCTTCGTTTTAAACGGCTCCCTTACAAACTCTACGCTCGGCCTGGCAATGGCAATCATCGCCACCGTATGCGGCTATTTGGCCTTACCGCTGGAAACGGTCATGATCCCCTTGCTGACCGGCGATCTATTTGGCTCTGCAGCCTATAACAAGGTCTTGGGAATTTTTATGGCAATGAATTCCCTGGGACTGTGTTTGGGAACCCCCTTGTGCGAACTGTTCCGCAAACTCACCGGGGATTACCGCAACTGTTTTTGGTTTTTCAGCGTTGTGCTGATCGGAGTGAGCGTGTGCTTCCAATTTGTCGTGCGCGCCGCCTTTAAACAAAAAAATGCCGTTTTAGCGGCAGAAGGAGAAGAAGAATGAAACGAATTCTTGCACTTGTTTTGATTTCTTGTATGGTTCTGTCGTTTGCAAGTTGTGCTTCCACTCAGCTGGAAGTTCCCAAGGAAACCGGAGAACAAACCCAAACCGGCTCTTCCGGCGAAGGAACAAACGATCCGGCCAGCTCTTCCGGCAAGAAAGACGGCCCCATTACCTTGCCTGAGGGCTTTAGCGTAGGCTACGCCCGAAAAGATATGTCGCCAAAAATCCCCGTTCTCACCTATGAAGGCGCTGTCACCAACACGATCCACGATCCGGTGCAAATCACCTGTATTTCCATTTCCGACGGGGAAGAGACCGCTCTTTTCTATTCGCTGGATCTGCGCCAGAGCTTTTCCGCTATTGTAGAACCGTCCATGAGAATGGTGGAAAAGAAATTCGGGCACCTTGGCATTGGACAGGATAGCATGTTTTTCACCGCCACCCACAACCATTCCTCGCCGGATGCAGGCACGGAAACCGCCTCCGGTATGCAGGCTTGGTATACCCTTTACTACCAAAAATTAAATGAAGTGACCGAAGAATCTCTTCGCGACCTTACTCCCGCGGAAGCATTTGTCGGCAAGGGCAATACCAAAGACATTTCCTTTGTCCGCCGCTATATCACTTCCGACGGCAGAGTCACCACCGATTCCACTCAAAACGTGGTAGGATATGAATCCCAGCCCGATACCGAGCTGCGCACCATGCGCTTTGACCGTGGGGAGAAAAAAGACGTATTGATGGTCAACTATCAGACCCACTACGGCGTTGCCACAAAATATTTTGGCCACGTGGTTTCCGCTGATTTTATTCACGATTTCCGCCAAGCGGCCGAAAAAGAACTGGACGTTCACTTTGCCTATTATCAGGGCGCAGCCGGATGCACGGTATTTAGCGCGCTCAAAGGGGATCGCGTTTATAACACCTATATGGATTCCATTCCCGCCTTCATGACCACCGTGCGCGAAGCACTCAACGGGGAGACCAAAGTTCAAACCGGCAAAATCCAAAAAGAATCAAGTCTTTACGAGGGCACCGTTCGCAAAGACGATGCGGCCACCGTTGCACTGGCATCCGCAATTTACAATGAAAAGGATCCCGTCAAAAAGCAGCAGCTGTTGGCAAATCAGAGTACCTTTGTCAATGCTTCAGCCGCAGAAAGTTGCGTGTATCGCAATCTCAACAAGAGCATAGGAGAAAAGATCAGCATGCGCTTTTCCGCCATTTCCTTCGGCGAGATCGGATTTGCCGGCGCGCCCTATGAAATGTTCCACCAAAACGGAATTCAGCTCCGCGAAAAAAGCCCCTTTAAAATGACTTTTGTGTGCGGCTATACCAACGGTTCCCACGGCTACGTTCCCGCTTGGGAATGCACCGTATCGGGAAGTCAGTACGATGTGAGCGGTTGCTATGAAAACTACGTTTCCCGCGTTGTAGATGGAAGCGGAGAAGAATTCCGGGACGAACTGCTCCGCCTTCTAAACGCCTGCAAGGAAAAATAAATAAAGCAAAAAAAGGAGAGGGAAAGCCTCTCCTTTTCTTTGTAAAAAAACAGAGACAGTTTCTTTTGTGAACTGTCTCTGTTTCGTTCTTTCTTTAAGAAATCATAGATTTTACCCATTGCCAAAGGGTAAAGTTGTCGGAAAAGGGATAGGTAAAAATACCGATGATGAAAATTGCAATGATGATCACAGGCAAAACGTAGGTCAGATAGGGCTTTAAGATGCGGGGCATCTTCAGTCCCTTACCGGTATTGGCTTCCTCCAAGAACTTGTCAAATCCCCAGCCCTTTTTGCTGACACAGAACAAAACGTATGCCAGTGCGCCCAGGGGCAGACAGATATTGGATACCAAAAAGTCCTCCAGATCCAGTACGCCAGAACCGGTTTGAAAGGGAGTAAAACCGGAGAGGAGGTTAAATCCCAAGGCGCAGGGCAAAGAAAGCACCAATACCGAAATTCCTGCCACAACACAGCCCTTCGCCCGGCTCCAGCCGGTCATTTCACGGATCATTGCCAAAATATTCTCGCAAACGGCGATCACCGTTGACATCGCCGCAAAAAACATAAAGAGAAAGAACAAACTTCCCCAGAATCGGCCGCCGGACATGTGATGAAATACCGTTGCCATGGAATTAAACAGAAGGCCGGGACCTGCACCCACTTCAATATCGTAAGTAAAGCAGGCAGGGAAAATGATCAGCCCGGACATTAGGGCAACAAAGGTATCCAGACCCAAAATATTCAGCGATTCGCCGGCAAGCGAGCGCTCTTTTCCGATATAGCTTCCGAAAATGGCCATAGAACCGATTCCAAGACTTAAAGTAAAGAACGCCTGGTTCATTGCAGCTACCACAACACTGCTGTCGATCTTGGAAAGATCGGGCTTCAAATAGAAGGACAGTCCTTCTTTGGCGCCATCCAAAGTAAAACTGTTCACCGCCAGAACGATCATCAGACCAAAGAGCACCAGCATCATGTATTTGGTAACCTTTTCTACGCCCTTTTGCAAGCCGAGCGAAAGGATCAAAAAGCCCAAAAACACTACAATGGCCATAAAGCCTATCATAATTGCGGGACTGGAGAGCATAGCGTCAAACTGCGCTGTCACCTCATTGGCGGGAAGAGAGGTCATATCTCCCATGACAAACTTGATAAAATAGTAAAGCATCCAGCCGGTAACACAGGTGTAAAACATCATTAAAATAAAATTTGCCAGAAGCGCCATTTTTCCATGCCAGTGCCACTTCTGACCGGGCTTTTGCAATTTCTTATGAATCCCGATCGGGCTTGCCTGGCTGGCGCGGCCCAGAGCAAACTCCATTACCATCACGGGAAGTCCCAGCACAACAAGACAAATCAAGTAAATCAAAACAAAAGCGCCACCGCCGTTCTGCCCTGCCATCCAGGGAAATTTCCAAACATTGCCGCACCCAATGGCGCATCCTGCACTAAGCAGAATGAAACCCAGTCGGCTTCCCAGCTTTTCTCGTTCCATCTACTGTCTCCTTTGATCCGCACCGATTCCCGATGCCCATTTTTCTCTCAAGTATACCAAAAATTTTCCGTTTTGTAAAGGGAGCGCCCCAGAAAAAAAGGGGTGTTTTGCGTGCATCCCAAACCGGGTCGCTGCTCTGCTGCAACGCAACGGAGTACGCAGTAGCCCGGCAAACGTCATTCCAAAAAGAAAAGCACTCCAAGGAGTGCTTTTCTTTGCCACGTGCCGCCCGATCGCCCGATCTACTTTTCAAATGCTTGGGGCCACAGGCCCTGGTTGATAAAATCGTCGTTGCGGATCACGTTCCCGCCAAATCCGGCCGTACGCATATACTTCCATTTTATATCCACTTCTTCCGAAACGCTGCCGATTTCTTTACCCATATCTTTCAGAACGCTTCCGTCCGGGGCAATGATCATGGAGCAGCCGCCCTTTTCATCGCTATCCATAGAATAAGAAGACTTGGCAACAAAGGCATTGCAACGGAAGGCGATCATTTTTGTCTGCGCACGGATAATATCCGTTTTTTCTCCGCGCTGATAACCGGGAATCAGGATAATATCAGGCTTTTTCGACGCCAAATACTCGATCTGTTCATTAAAATAAACGTCGTAGCAGGTCAAAAAGCCAAAGCGGATCCCGTCAAGGTCACAAATGCACGCGCCCTCTCCGCGCTCAACGCCCAAACTGATCTCGGAAGGAGGCAGGTGGATCTTATCATAAACAAATGCCACCTTTCCCTTTTTATCAAATAAATAACTGCTGTTCTTGATCACTCCGTTTCGCTCTTCCAAAACGTTGATCGCCACGTAAGCGCCCTTTTCCCGGGCTACCAACGCCGCCTTCTCCAGCATCATCTTGGCGCGCGGCATGGCCGCCTTTTCCTTCTCGGGATCTGAAATCCCGCCCGCATTTGAGTATTCGGGCAAAACGATAAGAGAATCACTTTCGGCTTCTTCCAGCCGGCAAATTAAAAATTTTGCAATGCTCTCATCAGGATGCTCGCCCATAAAATAGGGCGGTTGTACTACGGTAATCTTCAAAATTCTGCACCTACCTTCCAAGAAAAGTATACCACAACCTACCGTTGTTTACAATCTCACCTTACGTTTTTTATTGTTTTGTATCTTGCGCGTCCATGAGGATCGATTTTTAATTTTTAAATTCAAGAGGAGAGATGCCTGTTTGTTTTTTGATGCTCACATGAAACCCATACACCAAATAACAACCAAAGCTGTTAAGCTTACTAAGGTGTCTATTGTGATTCCGTAAAACATTGGTTTCAGGCCGGCTTTTTTGAAATCAGCGATGCTCGTACCCAAGCCAATGGCGGCCAGAGCAGTTACCATTAAAAATTTGCTGATCCCTTTCATAACCCCTGAGGCTGCAACGGGAACCAAACCAACACTATTCAAAATTGCCAACAGCAAAAATCCGCCGATAAACCAAGGTGTGATTTTCACAAGGTTTACCTTTTTACCGTTATTTTGTGCTTTCATTTCCTTCCGCTTCAAGCGAGTACTGATCCATGCAAAAACCAAGACCGTTGGAATAATGGCAATGGTGCGAGTGAGTTTTACCATGGTGGCGAAATCTCCCGCAATCTCTGAAAATGCATATCCGGAAGCTACAACACTTGCAGTATCGTTCACTGACGTTCCCGCCCAAATACCATAAGCAATATCAGTCATCCCCAACGCCTTTCCCATAATAGGATAAAGCGCGACCATCACCATATCAAACAGAAAAGTGGAGGACATAGCAAATGCTATATCCTTATCGTCGGCATCGATTACCGGAGCGATCGCTGCTACGGCAGATCCTCCGCAAATGCCGGTTCCGGCAGAAATGAGATTGGACAGTTTCCAGTTAAGCCCAAAGGCTTTTCTAATGAAGTAACCGCCTCCAAAACACATCGCAAAAGTAAATATCATCACCAAGAATGTCATCTTACCAACCGACATAACGGTATTGACAGATAACGATGCGCCCAAAAGAACAATCGCAACCTTCAGTATTTTTTTAGATGCAAATTTAAGCGCGGGCTGTATCCACTCGGGATGAAAAAAACGATTTATGATCGTTCCCAGAAACAGCGCGATGATGGATGCCCCCAAAAGTTCACCGGGAATGAGTTTCTCCACGATAATTGATAGACCTGCCACCGCAAAGCAGA
>JAZOQB010000019.1:0-2254 GCA_045655865.1 Eubacteriales bacterium | reverse complement strand
CGTTTTCACGCCAGGGCATTTTTCCGCAGCAGCCGCCGCAATGTCCGAAACGTCTCCATCTGCGGTACACACGATGGCAGAAACGCCGGCGGCTTCATAGCGGTAAACAAAGTCATGCTCCTTGAGCTGATTGGGTGCAGGAATTGCTACAGCCCCAAGTTTGTTTAAGCCAAGCATCGCAAACCAAAACTGGTAATGACGCTTTAGAACCAGCATTACCTTATCGCCGCGCTTGATGCCCAGTGAGGTAAAATAGTTGGCACACTGGTTGGAATACTGCTTGATATCCCGGAATGTAAATCTGCGTTCGGTTTTGTCTTTATCCAGATGGAGCATGGCCAGCTTATCCGGATAACGATCAGCAATTTCATCCACAATATCAAATCCGAAATTAAAGGTATCGGTATTCTGGAAGGAGATCTTCCGCAAACATCCGTTTTCGTCTTCTTCCGTTTTGATAAACTTCTCGCAGATCAAAGCTTGTGACTTTTTCTCAGACACAAAGCTTCTGGCAAGCACCTCTTCCTTGGTGTTTTCACCGGGGAGCACAACTGCGCAGAATACGCAATCTTGTCCGTCCACGGCGATCATTCCGTGAGGCGTGGAGCTATTATAGTAGATGCTATCCCCTTCCTCAAGGATTTCCGTATGCGTACCGATCTGAATCTTCAGCTTTCCGCTAATGACAAGGTCAAATTCTTGACCGCTGTGGGTTGTTAAATGGATGGGTTTGTTTTGCAAAGAAGGATCGTATTCATATCGAACCCAGTAGGGCTCTGCAATCTTTTCTCGAAACTTTGGAGCCAAATTTTGGATAGAAATACCGTCCTCTTTTGCCGTCACCTGCCCGTTACCTTTTCTGGTTACTGTGTAAGAGGAAAGACTCGCGCTCCTACCTTCCAGAAGATCGGTAATGCCAATGCCAAATTCCAAAGAACATTTGTGCAAAAAGGAGAAAGGGAAATCCAACTCGCCATTTTCATACTTTTTATAATCTTTCAGGCTGACTTCCGTGCGTTCCGCCATTTCTTCCTGAGACAGGTTAAAAATCTCTCTCATCTCCCGGATTCGCAGCGCAACCGCCTTTAATTGATTTTCTGAGAGCGTAGCCATATCAGTTCCTCCTTATTTTTCTTGTGACTGAAAACAAAAAACCGCCTCAAAGTTTTCCTTTGAGACGGGCAAAAACTTGCTCGCGGTACCACTCAAATTGCAGATAAACTGCCACTCTTGGGATCAAGCAATCCCTATGCCTTGACGCAGCAATCACGGGAGATATCTACTAACCTTGCGGCGTTCGGGTCTCCGGCTCAGAAGGGATGGGCACCTTGAAACTCTCTTCATCGGTTTTCACCAACCACCGACTCTCTGTAAAAGATCATCTCGTGCCGTCTTCGTCATTGCCTTTCTGTGGACATTATAGCACTTTCACCCTATTTGTCAAGCGTTTTTTATATTTTTTCTGTAATCACAGATCTTGTCAAAAAATAGCCATGAACCCGAAAAGTGTTCATGGCTATTTTCAATTCCATAGTTATCAATTTAGAATAGTCCGGTAATTTTGCCGTTATCGTCCACGTCGATCCGTTCCGCCGCAGGAGCTTTTGGAAGTCCCGGCATGGTGAGAATGTCTCCTGTGAGCACCACCACAAAGCCTGCGCCGGCAGAAACCTTAACATTCTTTACCGTTACGGTAAAGCCATCGGGGGCGCCCAGCTTGGTTGGGTCGTCAGAAAAGCTATACTGGGTCTTTGCGATACAAACAGGCAGTTTATCAAAACCCAAAGAAGAAAGCTGCGCGATCTGCTTTTTGGCGCTGGGAAGAATGGAAATGCCCGCGCCTCCGTAAACCTTTTTCACAACGCTTTCAATTTTTTCCTCGATGGTACCGTCCAATTCATAGGAAAAGCGGAAATCGCCCTTTTCTTCTTCGCAGAGACGAACCACAGCTCGGGCAAGCGCTTCGCCGCCTTTTCCGCCTTCCGCCCAAACGGTGGAAAGAACCGTGTCGACGCCAAGCGTCTGGCACTTTTCAATAATAAAGTTAATTTCGGCATCCGTATCCGTGGGAAAACGGTTCACAGCTACCACGCAAGGAAGACCGTAAACGTTTCGGATATTGGCAACGTGGCGTAAAAGATTGGGAATTCCCTTTTCCAGCGCCACCAGATCCTCATCAGCAAGATCGTTTTTGGCCTTTCCGCCGTGCATTTTCAGAGCGCGAACGGTAGCAACCACGACCACGGCGCTAGGA
>JAZOQB010000018.1:0-17152 GCA_045655865.1 Eubacteriales bacterium | reverse complement strand
GTGGTGATCAAGCCATTTTCGGTGTTGGCATTAATATGCTTCTGTTCCCAGCCAACAAAGGCCTCTTTGGTGAAGTTGTCGCCAGCGAAACGAGCTCTGTAATAGCTTGTTCCCTTGCCGGTGGCTACGTTTTCAAAGCGGACCTGGCCGGAACCGGCGTAGATAATTAATCCGCCTTGACTGGTAGCGGTAGTATCGATCGGGAAGGTCAAATCCTTGAAGGTGTAGCTGTTAGTAAAAGCAAAGCTACCGCTTGCCAAAGAATTGATGGTAAAATTATCTCTGTTGCCATCCTTGGTCTGGATGGTAATGGGAAGACGAGTGTTATCCGCGCGGAAGATGGTGTGGACGCCGAAGAGCAGCGCTCCGTAGGAGTTGCCTTGCGCATCCTGGTTGGCATGCTCAGACGCCAGGAAGGAAGAATCCACGGAAATAACCAGTGAATCATCATTTCCCCACTCTCCGGACTTCGCGTACGCTGCATCCAACGCGGCCTTGATGGTAGAATAGTGTCCGTCACCGGACTGACCATCCACATACCACGTGGTCCCTGCGGCAGACGCACCAAAGAACAGCACGCCAACTACGCACAGAGAGAGCAGGAGCACGGCGAGAAGAACTGACCATACTTTTGCTTTTTTCATGTGTTGTCTCCTTTGTAAAAATATTACTAGGGCCGAAAAGCCCCTTTCCGCAAAAGCTTCCTTCAAGTGAAAAAGCGAGACACCAAGCCTTAAAAAACCGGGGGGACAGGCCGGGCGCTTTCCCTTTCTTCGGGGGAACATTTGCCGATTCTCTGAAAAAAATCAACAAATGACGGGTACCCATGCTTATGCGAATATATATTGATACCAATCCTATTGTAGCCTAGCATTTTTGATTTGTCAATATAATCTGGAAAAAAACCGGTGGCTTTTTTTCAAAAAAATGAATGTTTTCACCGCAGAAAATAAAAGGAGAAAAACGGAGGAAATCGGGGCGGATCTTTCTTTGGTTTTTCGGTTTTCTTCCTATTTATATATTAGTTTATATAATAGGCGTTTTATAACATAAGCGTTTCCATTTTTACGCAGGCAAAAAAGAGCAGACGCCGAAGCGTCTGCTCTTTTGCGATCAGCTGATCTGCACTTTCACCTTGTAGGTGCCAACGGGGTAGAATTTTCCCTCGCTGGCAGAGGTTTGCACAAAGTGCACCTCTGCCTCCACCTGACCGGGGGAGGTATAGGGTGAAAGATCAATGTTGAGATAGAAATCGTTAATAGATGCTTGACCGATGGTGCTTTGATTGCCGCGGATCTTAAACTGGACGTGGGAATCTACAAACTGATAGGAAAGCCCTCCCTCCGGCGGCGTGATCACCACGTGGTTGGAATTGAAATTCATTCGCAAGGTTCGGGAAGCGTTTCCGGAAAGGGAAAGGGATACCTTAATATCTCCCAGGGTCTCTCCAAGGCTCACCCCATTGGGCAGAGGAAGCTGTGAGGGGGCCAAGGTGGCGTTCCAGCGGGTGGTATCCACCTGGGTCTCATCTAAAATGGCGGCAGGGACGCTGGAAATGGTATCGATCAGCGCCGGGTCACCTTTGATGATGACGTTTGCGGGGGAAACCGTGTAGTTCATACTTTCCGCCGGCCACCATCCATTTTTACACTGAACGGTAAGCGGCACGGATTTGGTTTTATAAACGGTGAACTGTACCCGGAGATTGGGCTCCGGCAGAACCAGATACCGGGGGGAGATCTGCTCTCCGTTTTGATCGTAGAGAGCGTAGCTTAAATTTTTCTCAAAGCTGGAGGTGACCTCTCCCAGGTCACCGGTGATCACCTTGGCGCAGTCGATCTGGTCCAAAATGGTTTTGGGGCCTTTCACGGAGATCTGCGTTGCCATGGGCTTGGCATCCAGGCCAACGCTCTGGCCTACGGTATACCGGCCCAATTCCACCCGAACCGGAACGGTAGTGGAAACGGTCTGATCCACAAAGAGGTTGACCTCTTTGGGGAAGCACTCCAAAAGCTCAGTACCTTCCGGCAGCAAAACGCTGATCTGGGCCTGGTAGCTTCCGGGCTGGGTCACATCCCTAAGGTCCAAAAAGGCCTCCAGGTCGGCGGCTTTCATTTTGTTCAAATCGCTTCGTTTTCCCACCAGGGTGATATCAACGGTATTCTCCCCTCCTTCGATAACGGAGAATGAGGAAGAAAGGGACTGCAGTTCCACGGAAACCGAGGTGAAGGTTTTTTTGTAATCGGGGCTCTCTGCCTCCTGGACGTAAAACCAGAGCATGAGCGCCAAAAATACGGAAAAGAGAATGGCCAGGAAGGAATAACTTCCTCCGTTCTTTTTTTCGACCCCTTCTTCAGCGGTCTTTGTTAATTTCCAAGGAAACTTCACCACTCTTTTTTCCCTCCTTTCTCTTCATCAAGGTCTTTTTCTTGCCTACGCCCCACTCGTTGTTCAGGCGATGTCGGAGAACCCGGGACGAAAGGTTTCGGTCCATTTCGCCGTTTTTGCAAACGGAAATTCCGCCGGTCTCCTCGGATACGATGATCACAAAAGCGTCGCTGATCTCGGAAATGCCCATGCCCGCCCGGTGACGAGTGCCCAATTCATTGGGGAGATTGGGGTTTCCGGTAAGAGGAAGAAAGCAGCCGCAGGCGTGGATCCTGCCGTTCCGGATGATCATGGCGCCGTCGTGAAGGGGCGCCTTGTTGAAGAAAATGTTTTCGATCAGTTCTTTTTTGACCGCCGCATCCAACTCGATCCCGGTGCGGATCTCATCCCCCAGGCGGGTGGTGCGCTCCAGGACGATCAGCGCGCCGGTACGGCTCTCGGAAAGGTTTTGGACGGCCAGGCATACCTCCTCTGCCCATTTTTCCTCCCGGCTCTCCTGACCCTCGGCAATGTTTTTCAGATTTCGGAAGTTGGCTCCCATTTTTTCCAGAGCCGAGCGCAATTCCGGCTGAAAAATGACGATCAGAGCGATCAATCCCACGTCAAAAAGGGTCTGCAAAATGTAGTTTAAGGCATTGAGCCCGAGGAATTCGCTGATCCAGGTGAACAGTAACACCGCCAGGATCCCCAAGGCCAGTCTCCCTGCTCTCCTCTGCCGAACGAAGCCGAAAGCACAGTACACCAAAAAGGACACAATGAGAATGTCCACCAAATCGGCAAAGCCGATGGAGAGGAGCTGATTCCAAACGTAATAAAAGAAATCTTTGATGGATTGGAGGATGTTCCCCATTTTTCTTCTCCTATTTTTTAAGCGTTATGCGTGATAGAGGAGCTCTAAACTGGAATCGATAAATTCCTGCAGCTCCTCCTGGGTAAAGCTACGCTGAGCGATCACGGCGATCATGTACACCTGACGGGCCAAGGTCTTGGCTTTTTCCCGGGAAGTTTCCTGGGAGGCAAGCTTTTCGATCCGGGCAATGAGGGGGCAATTTCGGTTGATCACCAGGGTTACCTCGTCCTCGGGAACGGTGACTCCCGGGAAAGAGGCGCCGTACTGCCGCAGGATCTCTCCCATTCTCCGTCTTTCTTCGGAAAGGGTAATGATGGCCGGGGTTTTGGTGGACTTCATCACCTCTTGCACAAGCTTTACGTTCTCCGGAACCGTTTGGCGGAAAACGTCGAAAAGGACTTGGCTCTCCTCTGCCCTTTCTTCCCCCTTCAAGGCGTCTCCCAAGTCAGCGTCAATGCGAACGAAGCGCATAGCCTGATCCTGCATTTCCAAGAAAGAAAGGAATCGGGGGTCCATGATCCCGTCCATCACGGCCACGGTCATGCCCTGTTCTTTGAAAAGGTTGATATAGCCTACTTGCTGAAGCACGTCACTGGCGTAATACACGGTATTCTCTTCGCCACGGCCCCGGTTTTCTTCCAGATACTCGGGTCCGGTCAGATATTTTCCGTCGGTGGTCTTAAACAAAATAATCTTTCGGATTCTCTCAAAAAACTTGGGATCCCGGGTGCATCCGTATTCCACGAAGGGCTTGACGTCGTCCCAGATGGCCTCCAGGGCCGGGCGGTCATTTTGGAACAAAGAAGTAAACTTGTCGCAGATCTTTTTGGTGATGTGTGCCGCGATTTTCGTCACGTAGCCGCTATTTTGCAAATAGCTTCGGGATACGTTAAGAGGTAGCTCGGGACAATCCAGAACGCCCCGCAGGAGCATCATATACTCCGGAATCACTTCCTTGATATTATCGGCTACAAACACCTGATTGTAATACAGCTTCACCTGGCCCTCCAGGCTGGCGTATTCATCCTGCAATTTGGGAAAATACAAAATTCCTTTGAAATTGATGGGGAACTCGGCGTTGATGTGAATGTAGAACAGCGGATCCCTCTCGTCGCGGAACACTTTCTTGTAAAATGCCTTGTATTCCTCTTCGGTACACTGGGAAGGGCTTTTCAGCCAGAGGGGCTCGGGATCGTTGATGCACTCTTTTCCCTCGTTTTCGCCCACAACGGAAAGATAAATGGGAACGGGCATAAAGGCACAGTACTTTTCCAGCACTTCCCGCACTTTTTTCTCATCCAGGTACTCTTTTTCTTCTTCCGTGATAAAAAGGGTCACCTTGGTTCCGCGGTCGCTTTTGGAGCCGGAGCGCATTTCATATTCTCCCGCTTCGCTGCAACTCCAATAGGCGCTCTCGGCGCCCTTTTCAAAGGAGAGAGTATCAATGGATACGGTCTTTGCCACCATGAAAGCAGAGTAAAAGCCCAGTCCGAAATGGCCGATAATGCCGCCGGCACCTTCCCCTTCTCCCTCGTATTTTTCAATAAATTCCAGCGCGCCGGAAAGGGCGATCTGGTTGATGTAGCGGTCGATCTCCTTTTCGGTCATACCGATGCCGTTGTCCTGAATGCTCAGGGTGGAAAGGGTCTTGTCGATGACTACATCGATCCTATAATCCTCGGTGTTTTCCGCCTTACTCAGGGAAACCAGACGCTTCATTTTGGTAATGGCGTCGCAACCGTTGGAAACCAATTCCCGCAAGAAAATATCTTTATCAGAATACAGCCAGCGCTTAATTACCGGGAAAATATGCTCGGTATCTACGCTGATCCCGCCTTTTTTCACTTCACGTTCACTCATCATCTTCTCCTCTGTCATTTTTGTTCTTCACGATTTTATGCGTCTTGTACGACCTTTACCATAGTAATGAGCATTACAAAGGACGCGGTGGGCGTTTGCACCGAAAATTCTGCTCCGGGCTTAATGCGACACCCTGCAACTTCCCAGCCTGCTTGCGTTTCCTTGGCTTTGACTGTAGCTCGGCAAGTAAGAATCAGAATTTCCACCTGCTCTTCCGGGTTCTCGATGCTCTGGAAAACGCTCTTTTTTTCCTCCACCGAGGTCAGCGTGCCAAAGGACGCCAAATTTTCCGCCAGAATCAGTTCTTCTCCGGCCACAGGGTGATTTCTCGCCTCTTTGGTCACGTTTTCAATCAAAAAAGTATATTCGATCTTCTCGCCGGCATCCGCTCCCAAAAAAGCGCGGATCTGGGTCTGAAACACCGCAGAAAGAACACAGGAAGCCGCCAGGATCAATAGGATCAGATCCAGCACAGAAAAACCGATCTTTCGCCCTGTTTTCATTTCATTCATGGTTTCACTCCCTCTCGTTGACTTCTTCTCTTTTCTGCTCGGTCACGGAAAGCACCGACGTTTTCAAAACGCTACGGGTACTTTCCATCACAAATTCCTCCCCAAGCTTTGGAGGATCCCGATCCAAAAGGCAGATCCAATGCACCTGATTTCCTTCATAAACGGGGGAAGTCGATAAAAACTGCACTTGCCCGATCTTTTCTCCGGCCCTATTGTATATCTCCTCCCCTTCCCGGGGAATCCAATCGGAAAATTCCGTTGGCACTATGGCAGAAAGTTCCACTCGGTACTGAGGGTTCTCTTGCGACTGGGCTCTGGATTCAGACATAGCGTAGATACCCAGGCTCAGGATCAATCCTGCAAGCAAGAGAAAGAAAAGATCAATATAGGAAAGGGAGACAGACTTTTTTTCAGTCATTTTTTCTTTGTTCATACCCTCATCCCCTTAATACGGCAACCGGACTTCTTCCCGATGACAGGCGCGCTGGGCCGCTGTGGGAAGGGCGCAAAGCAGAGCGAAAAACGCCAGAAGACGGTGATCAAAAGAAAGGGCTTGCACCCCCAAGGCAAAAAACGACGCTCCGGAAGACAACGCTCCCAAAACCAAGGGGTGAATGTCAGCTCGCGTGGTGTTCGCACCAAAGCGATATACACCAATGACAAACAAGACCAAAAGAAAACCTAGCACCAGGCAACCCAATGGGCCCGCCACGGAAAACAGGGTCGAAAACAGCCCCTGCCCGGGCGAAAGAGATTCCACGGTAACACCGTTAAAAATTCCAAAAACGGCCAGGATCTTTGCAGACATTTCCTCCGGAAGGACCTGGAACAGCGTAATCAGCCCCATTCCGCCCATCAAAATTCCAAGAAGAGTAAAGCGGTAGGAGAAAAGCAAAAACACCGCCACGCCCACAAAAGCTGCCAGCCAAACGCCGCTGGATCTGACCACCGCAAGCCCTCCCAGCAAAGATACGAAGGAAAGAAGACAGACCAGACGCTTTCCCGAAGAAAAAGCCGATCGGGCCGCGGCCAGAGTCCAGGGGCAAAGCAGAGCAAGCAAAGCGCCGCTTTCTACCTGAGGATGCACAAACAGAAGGCTACCGGCTTCCGGAAAGCGAAGAAACAGCGTCGGCGAAAAAAACAGAAGGGCTTGGCGCAGACACAGGGAAAGAGAGAAGAAAAGCCCAACCAGACTTTGTGCGTAGAACAATCGGTGCATACCGTCCAGCGTTTTGAGGAGGCAAGAAGTGCAAAAGTAGAGTGCAAAAAGCGTTGGAAACAAGAAATAGGCCCGGCTGCTCTCGGCAAAAAGAAGAGGGATCAGCGCCAGAAGCATGGCAGGGTCCAAAAGAGAAAACGACAGACTTCTTCTCCCCACCGCACACTTGATCAAAAACGACACAGCCACGATCAGTGTCAGCGCACAAAACAAAGACAGAGGCAAGAAAAACAGGAGAGTGGCACAAAGAACCATTCCCGCCTCCGGCCGCCAAAAGACAAAAAGAGTCACCGCCAGAGCCAAAAGGAGCTGAATCACCTTGATCGGAGAGATCAGTACGGAAAAAAGCCCCAACACCAAACCGGAGAGAAAAACGCCCCAGAGTCCGTCACGGCTCGTACCCGAGGGGATCTGCCAATCCTGAATCCCGAAAATGGGACGGAGAACACCTCGAAAAAGGAAGCTCTTTTTCAAGCCTTCCGCCACATCCCCTCGGGCAAAGGAGCAGATCAAGGTCAAGAAAATCAAAACTACACCGAAGAGAAGATTTTCTTCTCTTCCGGAAACACCGAAAACCGAGGAAAACAAAAAGTAAGAAAGAATCTGCAAAAAACCGCAGCTAAAAAAGAGAACTCCGAGAGACCGCAACCGCAAGGTGAAAAAGCGTAACACAAAGCCGTGGAGACACCCTGCGAAAAAGCTCTGCTCCCACAGACTTGCCAAGGTACTCTTCACTTTTCGCCCGTACAGTTTTCCCTTCAGCCAGCCGGTCTTTTCCGCCTTTTCCTCCTCAGCTCGGTGAGATGAAAAGGTGCTGGCCGGACGAAAGAGTGCTCCCTCTCCCACCTGAATCAAAAAGCGGGACAAGGAGGGGAATTTGCCGTCCTTTGCCATAATTCTCATTCCTTCCTAATCGCTTGCCCTGGTCATTCTTCCGTTTTTTTTAGCAGATCCGGACGCCGTTCACGAGTGATTTTTTCTGCCATCTGAAGACGCCATCGATCAATGTTTTCATGGTGCCCGCTCAGGAGCACTTCCGGCACCGTCATGCCGCGAAATTCATAGGGCCGAGTATACTGAGGGTATTCCAAAAGGCCCTGGGAGTGACTCTCCTTCTCATAACACTCCGCGTCCGCCAAAACTCCGTCGATCAGGCGAGAAACCGCGTCCACCAGAATGGCGGCAGGCAACTCTCCGCCGGTGAGAACGTAATCCCCAACCGACACTTCCTCGTCTACAATGGCGTCAATGGCCCTCTGATCCACACCCTCATAGTGACCGCAGAGAATAACGATGTGCTCCTTTTGGGAAAGCAGCTTTGCCTTCTCCTGAGTCAAAACCGTTCCTTTGGGGGACATGTACACGGTGTAGGGCTTTTCTTCCAGATCTTTTGTGATCGCATCAAAACAGTCACAAATCGGATCGGGTTTTAATAGCATTCCCTTGCCGCCGCCGTAGGGAGTATCGTCCACCCGGCGAAATTTATCCTTAGAATAGTCACGGATGTTATGGTTGCAAATCTCCAAGATCCCCGCCCGCCGTGCCCGGCCGATGATACTCTCGGACAAAATCGTTTCCATTAAATCAGGAAACAGTGTCATAATATCAAAACGAATGGCACTCATCAGTCAAAAATCCCCTCCGGTGCGTGAACAAAAACGCCCGTTTCCGGATCCATTTTTACGATCCACTCCTTGACCACCGGAAAATATTCCTTTCTCCCGTCGGGCAAAGCGATGAGAAAAAGATCTCCGCCTCCGCGGTCCATCACATCCACGATTTTTCCATATACCTGTCCGTTTTCCGCTTCTACCAGAGAAAGGCCTAAAAGATCGGCGAAAAACACCTTGTCACCCTCAGGGTCCACGTCCTCCCGGGCTACATACAGGATCTTTCCTTTCAAAAAGGAAGCCTTTTCAATGGAATCGATCCCACGAAAAGAAAGGAGAAAGATCTCGCCGTGCCGGCGGTAACCCCCAAGCTCCCAAGCCACTTCTCCTTTCGGAGAGGAAAACAAACGTCGAATCCCGGCAAGAGGATTTTCTCCCCCCAACCAGCACTCAAAGGTCACCTCACCTCTCAAAGCGTGGGTGTTTCTCACTTTTCCGGCTTCCAAAAATGCAGTCTTCACAAAGCGTCTCCCTATTCCATCTCCGTTTTCTTTCGGAGACTTTTTCCTATTATATATATTGTACCACGAAACCGCGGAAAGAACAAGAGCTTTTCCCTATTTTTCCATGCCCTTTGAGTCAAAAAAACAGTCATATGTCTCTCGCGGGTGATCATCGGTGCTGAATTTCTCAAAATTTTGGCTCGAAAAAGAAAAAGTTGATTTTTCATCACTTTCTTCTTGACAAACTAATCTTGAAGTGCTACAATGATAGAACCTCTCGAGGTCTTTTTTTATGGAAAGACTCAAAACAGAGGGAGAATACGCCGCGAAACTGCGCGGTTACCATTCGGAGGATACCATGAAGAAAGACGGAAAGAGAGAAAGAATCACCCTAGCCTGCGGTGAGTGCAAGCAGAGAAATTACGATACGATGAAAAACAAGAGGAACGATCCCGACCGTCTCCAAATGAACAAATACTGTCCGTTCTGCCGCAAGCACACCCCTCACAAGGAAACCAAATAAGAGAAAGTTTTAGGAGAAAAAGACATGGCAGAAGAAACGAAAAAGGATTCCGTCCAAGCCACTCCTGAGAAAAAAGAAAAAAAGAGCAAAAAATCCGATAAACCCGGTTTTGGCAAGCGTATTGTCAATTTTTTCCGGGAGTACCGGAGCGAATTGAAAAAGGTGGTTTGGTATCCCAAAGATCGGGTTCTGCATGACACAGGCATTGCCGTGGCCGCACTGACCGTTTGCGGTTTGATCATCGGTCTTTTGGACCTTCTCTTCACCAACCTCATTCTGCTTTTGGGCAACATCGGTTAAACAAGCACCGAAGGAGTTACCATGCTGGAAGACAATCTCACCCCCCATTGGTATGTAGTCCATACCTATTCGGGTTATGAAAACAAGGTTGCCGTCAACCTGGAAAAGATCGTGGAAAACCGCAAGGTAGGCGATCTGATCCAGGCAATTAAGATCCCCATGGAAAAAATTCCGGAATCGGAAGGGGGAGACGGCCAGGCCGAGCGCAAAATTTTCCCCAGCTACGTTCTGGTCAAAATGATCATGAACGATGAAAGCTGGCATATCGTGCGCAACACTACCGGCGTTACGGGTTTTGTAGGCCCGGGATCCATGCCGGTCGTCCTCTCTGACGAGGAAGTAGCCGCATTGGGCGTTGAGACCGCCACTGAGTCCCTTCCCTACAAGGTTGGAGACAAGGTCCGCGTGATTGACGGTCCCCTTGCCGCACACATCACCACCGCGGTGGTGGAAGAGATCTCCCCGGATCTCAAAAAGATCAAGGTTACGGCCGATCTTCACGGTCGAAGCACCAAGATCGAATTGAACTCTTCCTGGGTTCAATTATTTTAATCGGTTTCGTGCCCAAAAGGGCTTGAAATGGTCGCCATAGGGCGGCCGTGGGAGGGAATCAAAACTGCGGTTCCCGCCAGACCACGAAAGGAGTACCATTATGGCAAAAAAAATCGTAGCTTACGTCAAGCTCCAGCTCCCGGCTGCAAAGGCAATGCCCGGCCCCCCTGTGGGTCCTGCACTGGGTCAGCACGGTGTCGCCATCCCCAACTTCTGCAAAGAGTTCAATGAGCGCACCAAGAACGATGCGGGTCTGATTATCCCCGTCGTTATTACCATTTATTCGGACCGCACCTTCTCCTTCATCACAAAGACTCCCCCTGCGGCTGTTCTGGTGAAGAAGGCTTGTGGTATTGAGTCCGGATCTGCCGTTCCCAACAAGACCAAGGTGGCCAAGCTCTCCCAGGAGCAGCTCCGTGCCATCGCCACCCAAAAAATGTCCGACTTGAACGCCGCTTCCGTTGAAGCTGCCATGAGCATGATTGCCGGCACCGCACGTAGCATGGGCGTTACGGTGGAAGAGTAAGGAAAGGAGCGACGGAACATGAAAAAAGGCAAGAAATACATGGAAAGCGTGTCCGCATTTGACACGCGCAAGCTCTTCGATCCTGAAGAAGCTTTTGTGAATGTGGTCTCATCTGCCAAAGCAAAATTCGATGAAACCATTGAGCTCCACGTTCGTTTGGGCGTTGACTCCCGCCAGGCTGATCAGCAGGTCCGCGGTGCGGTAGTTCTCCCCAACGGTACCGGTAAAACGGTTCGCACCCTGGTGTTCGCTAAAGGCGACAATGCCAAAGCCGCCGAGGAAGCCGGAAGCGATTACGTAGGAGCAGAAGATTTGGTTGCTCGCATCCAGAATGAAAACTGGTTTGAGTTTGACGTTGTGATCGCCACTCCTGATATGATGGGTGTCATCGGACGTCTGGGCCGTGTTCTTGGACCTAAGGGCCTCATGCCCAACCCCAAAGCCGGCACCGTTACCACCAATGTAGGCAAAGCAGTTCTGGACGCCAAGGCAGGTAAGATCGAGTACCGTCTTGACCGTACCAACATCATCCACTGCCCCATCGGCAAAGCCTCCTTCGGGAAGGAAAAGCTGGTGGAAAACTTTGAAGCCATTATGTCTGCCATCATCAAGGCAAAACCCGCCGCAGCCAAAGGTCAGTACATTAAGAGCTGTGTCGTGGCTTCTACCATGGGCCCCGGCGTGAAAGTCAACGCCGCGAAGCTCGGTTAAACACTTGACAAAAGCACCAAAGTGTGCTAGAATTTGTCCGTTACCTAAGACAACAGGTGAGGGTTCCCCTCTGAAAGCTTAGCGCCTGTCGAGGAAACTTGCATTCTTCTTGTATGATTGGAAGGGCATTTCTTCGGCAGAAGGAATGCCCTTTTTGTTGTCAAAAATTCAAATGGAGGTAGAAACGATGCCCAGCGCAAAGATTTTGGAAAAAAAGCAGGCAGAGTGCGCAAATTTAACGGAAAAAATTAAAAACTCCGTTTCTGGCGTCCTGGTCAGCTATGCAGGCATTACCGTAGAACAAGACACTCAGTTGCGTAAAGCTCTGCGAGAAGCCGGTGTAGACTACAAAGTTTACAAGAATTCCATTGCCGGAAGAGCTTGTGAAGCTTGTGGCTACGGCGACATGAAGGCTCACCTGGAAGGCATGAACGCACTTGCTGTCTCTGCAAACGACCCCATCGCTCCCGCCAAGATTCTGAAGGAATATGCCGACAAGATCGAATCCTTCCAGATCAAAGCCGGTTATATTGATGGCGGCGTGATCGATCAAGCAGCCGTTCTGGAACTGGCAAGCACTCCTTCCAAGGAAGAAATGCTCTGCAAGATCATGGGCAGCATGATGGGTCCCCTTTATGGTTTGGCCTATGTGTTGCAGGCAAAGATCGACAAAGAAGAATCCGGCGAAGCAGCCGAAGCTTAAGCTTACTCAATTTCAAACTTATTAAAATCAATTAAAATTGAATTCGGAGGTAAATGAAAATGGCTACTGAAAAGACCACTCAGATTTTAGAAGAAATCAAATCCCTGACCATCCTGGAAATGAAGGATCTGGTCTCCGCTCTGGAAGAAGAATTCGGCGTTTCCGCCGCTCCCGTTGCCGTTGCCGGCGCTGCTGCTCCTGCCGCTGCTGCCGCTGCTGAAGAGAAGAGCGAGTTCGATGTTGTACTCACTTCTTTCGGCGACAAGAAGCTGGATGTTATCAAAGTGGTTCGCGAGATCACCGGTCTTGGCTTGAAGGATGCCAAGGACATGGTGGAAGGCGTTCCTTCCAAGGTAAAGGAAGCAGTTTCCAAGGCAGATGGCGAAGAGATCGTCAAGAAGCTGGCCGAGGCTGGCGCTGCTGCCGAACTGAAGTAATCGATTTTCTACCAAAAAAGCTCCCGGAAATATTCCGGGAGCTTTTTTCTTCCCTTTTTGCTACACCATCACCTTCTGGCGCATGTTCAATATAAAGCCGTTTTCTTTTTTTCGCGAAATCGTCTCTTTTCTAAATTTCGTCAGTTCGCACACAAATCCACTCTCCTGCATAGAATTCCTATTGATTTTTTTCAAAAATTCCTCTATAATAAAAATAGAGTCATGAAATCGGAGGAAATACCTATGGGCTTTATTCCCTATCTTCTTGTCGCTTTCTTTGTTGTCGTCCTCTTCTTTCGCAGTTTTACCATCGTTCCCCAGGCTTCGGAGTTCGTTGTCGAGCTCTTGGGGAAATATCGGGCTACCTGGCGCGCCGGAGTTCATTTCCGCGTACCAATTTTGGAAAGAGTGGCAAAAAAAATCACGCTAAAGGAACAGGTTTTAGACTCGCCCCCTCAGCCGGTGATTACCAAGGACAACGTCACCATGCAAATCGACACCGTGGTATATTTTAAAGTCTTTGATGCAAAACTTTACGCCTACGGCGTTGTTAACCCCATCTCCGCGCTGGAAACTCTGACCGCCACTACTCTGCGAAACATCGTTGGCGGTTTGGATCTTGATGCAACCCTCACCTCCCGGGATCAGATCAACGCCCAAATGACCCATTTCTTGGATGAGGCTACCGATCAGTGGGGCATCAAGGTCACCCGTGTAGAATTGAAAAACATCATACCTCCCAAAGAAATCCAATCCGCTATGGAAAAGCAAATGAAGGCGGAGCGGGACAAGCGAGAAGCTCTTTTGCAGGCAGAAGGGCACAAAGCCGCCGCCATTACCCGTGCAGAAGGAGATAAGCAGGCCATGATTCTGGCCGCGGAAGGCGAACGTGATGCCCGCATCGCACGCGCAGAAGGCGAAGCTAAGGCAATTCTCCTTGCAAAGAAAGCGGAGGCAGATGGTCTGCTCGCCCTGAGAGAGGCCAATCCCACTCCGGCAATTTTAGAATTGAAAAAATACGAATCTTTGGTGCAGCTCTCTCACGGCACTGCTTCCAAGATCATTATTCCCTCGGACGTGGTAAATACCACTACCAACGCGGCGCTTTTTTCGGAAATAACCGGTTTGGGGGACGTAACAAAACCCGGCCAGATTCCAACTCAACCCAAAAAACCGGATCCCTGCTGCGATGATAAGAATCAATTATAACGGAAAAGAATCCGTAATCATATAGGAAAGGAAAAAACATGAAAAAACTCATTGCAATTCTTTTAACGATACTCTTGATCTTTTCTCTTGCCGCATGCGCAGACAAGGAAAATGAAACGTCTCCCGCCTCCTCTCCGTCCACCCAAGAAAACAACAACGGCGAAGGCTCTGGCAATGAAGAAAATTCCAACGAAAACAACGGTTCCGGCAACGTTGGAGACAACGGCGGAAGCGGAAACGCCGGTAGCGCTGGCTCCGGCAATGGTAGCAACGGTAGCACCGGTTCCGGCAACAGTGGCAATGGCAGCACCGGTTCCGGCAACAGTGGCAATGGCAGCACCGGCAATGGCAGCAACGGCAACGGTAGCAACGGCAATGGTAGCAACGGTAACGGTACTAACGGAAGCGGCGGCAACGGAAACGGTGGCTCTGGCGTCATCGACCCCGAGGACGGAATTCTGGGTAGCGGAATTCAAACTCCCATTATCCCCATTATTCCCTAATCCTAAAATTGAATTTTTCAAAAAGATAAGGTCGAAGCACCATTGCTTCGACCTTGTTTTTTCCTTCAAAAGAAATCTTTAAAGCACCTTAGAAAGAAATTCCTGCAGACGCGGATGACGGGGATTTTCAAAGAACTCCGACGGAGTTGCTTCTTCCGCAATAATCCCTTCATTCATAAACATGATCCGGCTCCCCACTTCTCGAGCAAAGCCCATTTCGTGAGTAACTACCACCATGGTCATCCCGCTCATAGCCAGATCTTTCATAACGTCCAGCACTTCACCTACCATTTCCGGGTCCAGAGCGCTGGTGGGCTCGTCAAAAAGCATTACTTCCGGATCCATAGCCAGGGCGCGAACAATGGCCACCCGCTGTTTCTGCCCTCCGGAAAGCTTAGAGGGATATTCATCCCGCTTTTCCGCCAAATTGATCCGGTTCAAAAGTTCCATAGCCCTCTCTTCCGCTTCCTTTTGAGTTTTAAGCTTCAAGCGAACCGGTGCCAGAGTCAGATTTTGAATTACGGTAAGATTGTTAAAAAGATTGAAGTGCTGAAACACCATTCCCATTCTTCTTCGGGCCAGATTGATGTCCAGGCGATGGTTTGCTTCATAGGCTTTTAACGCCTCAGAAAAAGGCTTTCCTTCCCTCTTTTTCAGCAACCGTTCCTGGCAAATACGATCCAAAGCCGCCTTTTCCTCCATGCCGGAAGAAGAGAGCTTATGAAAGGTGGCACTTTCTTTCAGGATCTGAGAAGAAAGGTAAGGATCTGCCGCAGTGATCAGATGATCGTCTACCCAGATCTCTCCGGCCTCCGGTGTTTCCAAGAGGTTCATACAACGCAGCAACGTGCTCTTGCCGCTACCGGAAGGGCCGAGAATCACAACTCGCTCCCCTTTTTCGATTTCGCAGGAAACGCCCTGCAAAACCTTTACGTCTCCAAAACTTTTATGGATCTGCCTAACGCTTATCACCGGCTCTCAGCCTCCTTTCAATCAACTTGATTACGAAGGTCAGAAGGTACACAATGGCAAGATAAAAGAGTGCTGCCACACTCATGGGGATCAGGTAGCTTGCCATGTTGTTTCCACTGCCAATGATTTTCGCCGCCATGGTCAGATCGTACATTCCGATCATACTGACGATCGAAGTCTCTTTGATCAAAGCGATCAGTTCGTTTCCAATGGTAGGGATCACGTTTTTGATGGCCTGAGGAATCACGATTCTGGTCATAGTCGTTCCCGCCGTCAGTCCCAACGCCCGACCGGCTTCCGTCTGCCCAATATCGACAGAAAGGATACCGGCGCGAATATTCTCCGCCACGTAGGCACCGGAGTTGATACCAAAAGCCAGAATTGCCGTCACAATATTGGGAAAGCCCCGAATGGCGAAAATCACGTAAAACATGATAAACAGTTGTAGCGCCATCGGCGTTCCTCGGATCACGGTAATGTAAATCTTGCAGAGAAACTTTGGTACCTTCATCACCGCCGAATCGGGGCTGATGGACACCAGCGCTACCATCGTTCCCAGCAGCAGACCCAAAATGGCGGCAAGAACGGAGATGATCAAAGTAATTTTGAGTCCTTCGAAAAGGCTTTCTACGTATTTTGCTGTGGTAAACAGCTGATAGACACCTTCAAAAAAATTCATATGCCCATTCCTATCCTGTTATAGAGGAAAAAAGAACGACACGAAGGCATCGTTCTTTTTTCTAAAAAAACCGTGACAGGTTTTACTCCATACCCATGTGTTTCATCACTAGTTTTTCAATTTCAGACTGGTTGTTGTCATCCTTCTTCATCATCTCAGTCAAGACTTCGTTGATGGCTTCCAAAAGCTTTTTGTCACCCTTGGTAACACAAATGGCGTACTCTTCTTCCACGGGGGCGTCTTCCGCATCCGTATCGCCGGAATAATACAAGGGCAGGCACTTAAGGTTTGTGTTCTTAGAGGTAATGAACTTGGCAGGAAGCTCGTCAATGATGACCACGTCAACCTGGTTAGCATCGATACCGTCAGCGGCCAGCTGAGCATTGTCAAAATTCTTCAACTGGGTATTGGTTCCGTAAAGAACGCCGGCGTAACCGTAATCGTTATCCTCGGTAGCGTTGATCTCACCGTCGGTGTAGATCCAACCGGTGGTATCGGTCTGGGTTCCGATGGTCATACCTTTCAGGGCGTCCCAAACAATGTAGCTCTTTCCGTCCACCGTTTTGGTGGCAATATCAGAATCCGCAGCGTAGATGACGTACTGAACAGAGGTGTAATAAGGAATGGAAAAATCCACCTTTTCCTTACGCTCGTCAGTAATGGTAATGCCGGCGGCACCTGCATCACAAACCTTACCGGCTGCCACGTTGTCAATGATGGCGGCAAACTCTACGTTCTCAAACTTTACGGTCTTGTTCAGTTTTTTACCAACCTTGGCCATGATCTCCACGTCCACGCCAACGATCTCAGTTCCTTCATAGTACTCAAAAGGAGCAAAGAAAGCGTTGGTCTGAACCAAAATTTCGTTATCACTAGCACAAGAGGTCAGCACCAGCGCCGATCCAAGAAGCATGGTAAAAGCCAAACACAAAGCAATAATCTTTTTCATTGTTTTCTCTCCTTAGTCAAAATTAGGATGTCTTTATCATACACGCCTTTTCCTATTTCGTCAAGAGGATTATGCATATTTTTTCATTTTTCATCATTTTCTATAAAAACAACGAGCATTATTTTAATTTTTTTGTAAAAATCAAA
>JAZOQB010000017.1:0-15483 GCA_045655865.1 Eubacteriales bacterium | reverse complement strand
AGCTATCCAAGGGGAAGATCAAGTCTTTGAAGGTGTAGCTGTTGGAACAAGCAATGTTACCGCTTTCAACGGGAATCAAGGTAAAGGTAGCGCTATCGCTTTTCTTTGCCTGAATGGTAATGGGAAGACGGGTCTTGTCCGCACGGAAGATGGTGTGGACACCAAAGAGCAGGTCTCCGTAGGAGTCGCCGTAGATATCTTCATAGGTTTTCTCAGAAGAAAGGAAGTCGGGATCTACGGTGATCACCAGAGAGTCGTTGATTCCCCATTCGCCGGATCTTTCCGCTGCCGCATCCAGTGCATCTTTAACGGAGGGGAAAGAGTTGTTAGATGTCACATAGTCGGCATCCACAAAGTACTCTGCAACGGAATCGGAAGCCTGGGCCCCGAAAATAAAAATGGTGACAACAAGGGCGCAAAGAAGGGTCACCGCCAGGGAATAGGATAGTGTTTTTTTCCAATTCATGGGATTTCTCCTTTTTGATTTCGCGGGGAAAGCGTAGATTGGTACTTAAAAATACTTCTCCGGTTGGGGTTTCTCTCTTTTAAAAAATCTTTTCTAGCTTATCCTATTTAAAATGTGTACAAGCGCCTCTTTGAGACTTGCAACGTTCACGGTGGCGCGACCGGGGTCAGGAAGCCCGATCCCTACGGAATGGCCCACCCGCTCAAACATGGCATAGTCGTTCACCCAATCACCCACAGCTACCATGGTAGCCGGATCCGCACCGGTATACCGGGACAAAAGGCGGATGCCTTCCCCTTTGGAAAGGTGGGCGTACTGCACGTCGATGCAGTCGGAATGTTCATACACGGAAAGCTCCATGTCCGGGGTGACAAAGTCTCGGATCAGCTCCATCAAAGGCACAAGATCCGCCCGGTCGGCGGGAAACGGGGTAAGGGCGGTCTCGTTTGGCTGATACCAAATTCGACCGGGAAAATTCTTTTCCATTTTCTCCCGCAACCGCTTTAAAGCTTGGGTGGTGTTTTCGGGGATGGCCGCCGCTTCATAATGCCGCGGTGGCAAGTCGATTCCATCCTGCAAAACGCCGCCGTTTTCTCCCACAAGGCACGCGTCCTCAAGGCCAAGCTGTCGGGCAAAGCCACAGAGGTAATAGGTGGGCTTTCCGCTGGAAATGGCAATGCGCACGCCGGCACGGCGCAACTTGTGAAGAAGGGCCGCTTCCTCCTCCGGGCAAGGCCGGCCCAGAGGGGCCAAGGTCCCGTCCAAATCAAAAACTGCAAATGAGATCACTTAATCCTCCAGATCCTCAAAGGAAATAATGCGATGGGCCGAGGTCGTTTCGGGCTTTTTCTCCTCTTTGGGCTTCTCTTCCTTTTTCGGTACGGGAGGCATGGCGTTGATTTTTTCTGCAATGCGGCGCACCCGCTCTTTTTCTTCTTTTTCCCGGTTTGTTGTAAGAAGTGCACCCGAAACCGGCTTGACGCCTTTTCGGGGGGCAGAGCCTTTATCGGCATTGGGCTTTTTGCCGAGCTCTTTTTTTGCAGGGGCGTTCATGCGAGTCCAAACCACGGTAAAAGCAATGGCTCCCAGCGCCAAAAAGCTCAATACTCCAATCAGAATCCACATCCAAAGAGAGCCGGATACCTTTCCGGGCGGGGTCTTATTCTCTCCCCCTTGGGAAACGGAAGGCAGCAGTTCTCCGTCAAAAAGGGCTACCACTCCCAGAGCCTTTATCTCAACGGCAATATAGGTCACCCCGTCCCCCGATACCACCTGGGCCGGAAGCTTTTTGGAAGAGGTGTCGTAAAAAGCGGCGAGAATGGTTTCGGGGTCTTGATCTCCCTCTTCCTGGGTCAGAGGGATCTGGATCCGCAGGGATGCATGGTTTGGCAGTTTGACCGCCCGACCGTCGGCATCCAAAAGATTCACGGTAAAGCTCTTCATCAGATCCCGGTTCATATAATCCACAAGGGTAAGGCGGATCTCTTCGTCTGCGGTCCCCAGAGATAAGATCCCACCCTCCGGAATGGCGCCCTTGGACGCGCTGATCCGGATCTTCGATCCGTTCTGACCTTTGATGTAAGACAGATCCGCAACGTTTGCCACGTCGGAAAAAGGAAGCTCTCCCGCACTGAGAATGGTGAGCGTTCCCTGTTTTACCAGGATCTGGTAATTGGCGGCGATCTTTTCGGGAAAGGCCAGTGTCCCAATGAGAATTTCGTATTTTCCGATGTCCTCTCCCGGCACCCGGGCAAGACTTCCCGTTATGGCTTTTTTGTCATTTTCATCTACCTCTCCCAAAAACCTATAGGTAAAGGTAGGATCCGGATCAAACAGATTCTTTTCTGCGTTTCCGATGATGACCGTGACGGTGCGAGGTAAAATTTCAATGGTGTGAGCGGCGGTGATGGAGGTATACACTTCCCCCTCTGTCTCCCCGGACACCCGGGCCAAAACTTTGCAGTAATACTTTCCGGAATCCAGAACGTCTCTTACCACCAATTGGCTTTCCTGGGCATCGGGCACCAAAACGGAATCTTTATACCACTCAAAGCGGTACTCCACGCCGTCGTGCCGCTCCACCAGAGCCTTCAGGGTGATCCCCTGGCCGTCGTATTCTTTGGCCTTTTCTCCTTCCACGGTAAGAGACACCTTGGGGGTAATATCTTGGGGCGCGCAGACAAAATTGCACACGATCTCAAGATTCTTCCCGTCAGTCCCCATGGTATTCAGCGTCGCGATCTTTTCGCCTACCGTGATCTCCGGCTCATCGATAACGGTCAGACCCTCCCCGATCAGATTGATGGGCACCACCAGGCAATACTCGCGCCCGGCAACGAAAGGGGCGGTAACGGCAGCGTTACTTCCCTTCTCCTTCCAGCAAGAGCCGGCCATGGCCAATTCAAAATCTTGGCGCGCCGTCAAAGTCTCCAACTTGTCGTCGATTTCGGCAATGATCTTAATGTCTTTTTCCTGCACCGCTTTTGGCATCTTTCCGGCCACGGGAAGGGTGGCGGTAACGGAAATGGAGATCAGCTGTCCGTCCGCGGCGGAGGCGGAAAAAGCCAAGGGCATCAGAATCACCAATGCCAGCATGGCGATAAACGCTTTTTTCATTTTTCACACCTCCCGATCAGTAGGATGTAATGGGAAGGCTGGCGTCGTCTTCCCCTTTTTCAATAGAACGGATCTGAGCCGTATAGGAATACGTGGCGCTTGGCCGAATTTCCACCCGGTCACCCACTTTTTTCCCCATAAGGGCCTTGCCCAAAGGAGACTCCTTGGAGACACAGCCCTCCAGAACGTTTTCCCGCAAGGTTGTCACCAGCCGATAGCACTCCTCACAGTCGTCCTCTTCGATGTAAAGGGTGACTTTGTCAAAAAGCCCCACCTGATCCTCTGCGGTCTTGGGGTCAATGATCTTGGCGGTGGCGATCATGTTCTGCAAATACCGGATGCGGGAATCGTTTTTTCCCTTTTCCCGTTTGGCGGTACGGTATTCATCGTTTTCGCTCAAGTCCCCCAATTCCCGAGCCTGCTGCACGTCGGCGCGGAGCTGAGGGCGAAGGGAGATGCGATAGTCGATCTCCTCCTGCATTTTTTGGATGTCTACCCGGGTCAACTCGTCGTACATTCCGGCCCCTTTCTCAATCCTTTTGGATAGTAGTTTTTCCCTCGGCCCTGGGAGATCTTCACGCCGCCCAGGGGACTTTTCCCAAGGCAAATCACCGCCCAGCCGTCCGGCAGGGAAAGAGGGATCTCCTCTCCCCGCAAATATCCTTCCACCCGGGGATCTTCCGGGGAAAGGGAAAGCGTTTGCTTAAAATGCGCACCCAGAGCAGAAAAGAGCCTATGGTGCGGAACAAATCGACCTTTACGAACACACCCCAACTTCAATCCCGGAGAAACTGCCAATTCCCAAGGAAAAGGCAAAGAGGGGAGCAAATAAGCATCCTCTCCCCGAAACAGGATCTCTCCCGGGAGAGGCGTTTTCAGAACCTGGCTCAAAAAAGCGCGTACCAGCGCTTGGTTGGGATTGGGCTTGGCTTTGTCTTTTTTCTGCTTTTTTTCTTTCCTGTCGCTCGTCCTCTCCCCCTCTTTCTGCAAAATGGCAAGAAATTGCCCTTCGCCGGGGAAGATGTGGGGGTAAAACCGCAAGGTGCGAACCAGCTCCGGGCACTCAGGCCGGGAAAAGCCGGGGGTGGCACAGGCGGCCACCTCTTCTCTGGGAGAAAGAAGCGAAAATTCGCTGTGTTCTTTCAGAAACGCGGCGATCCGGTCTTCGTTTTCCTCCAAAGACCAGGTACAGGTAGAATATAAAAGCCGTCCGCCCGGGGCCAGAGCCCTGGCGGCGCTCTCCAGAAGTTTTGCCTGAACCAGAGCGCAACAAGATACCTTTTCCTCGCTCCAGGTGGTCACCGCTTCCGGATTTTTTCGCATCATGCCCTCCCCGGAGCAAGGGGCGTCACAGATCACCAGATCAAAAAGTTCTTCCATCTCCGGGGGAAGATGGGTGCCGTCAAATCCGGTCACGATCGCCCGCATCTCCCCACAGCGCTCCAAGTTTTGCATCAGGGTAGCTCTTCGGGCCGGGACGGGCTCGTTACAAACCAAAGTTCCCTCCGGTTTCAGCAGCAATGAGGCGGCCTGCAGGCTTTTTCCGCCGGGGGAAGCGCACAGATCCAAAATCGCCCCAACCTTCTCCCGGGGAAGAGATGCCACCGGGGCCATAGCAGCCGGCTCCTGAACGTAAACGGCGCCGCTGTGATGCAAAGGGTGATTGCCCACGCCGGCAAAGGAAAAATAGGTGCCGTTTTCCCCAAAGGGGACCTCTTCTATCTTGCCGGAGAGAAGCGGCAAGAGGGCCTCGGGCGTTACCCGTTCCGGATTCCAGCGCAGAGCGCGGCGGGGCGGATCCTCCAGAGCCCGAAAGAAATGGGGCGCGTCAGCGCCCAGAAGGGTGGACATTCGCTTTTGAAATCCTTCCGGCAGATCCATTCTCTCACCCCTTTTTCTTCTTTGTTTCAATATATCATAGGAAGAGAAAAAATACAAGCAAATTTACGGAACAAATTTAAGAAGAGTTGGCAAGGGATAAAACCCTTGCCAACTCTTTTCCATCCTGTATCTTTCCTTTGCCTTCAAGCGCCGCACCGGGGACGAACAAGGCGTGATTTGTCTTTTAAAAAAACAGTCCCGGGATCAAATAGGACAAGACCGCCATAATGACTCCTGCCGCCACCACGCCAAGAAAAATGGCCGGAAACGCTCTTTTCATGCGCATATCCAGCATCGCCGCTACCAAAGCACCGGTCCAAGCACCGGTCCCCGGAAGGGGAATGGCCACCAGGATAAAAAGCCCCCAGAAAGAACTTTTTTCCACCAGCTCTTTCTTGTTTTCCGCTTTCTTTTCCAATCGGTCCACAAGATTGTTCAACCAGGGAAGATGACGGCGGAAAAGGGCGAAGATCTTACGAATAAATAAAATAATAAACGGTACGGGCACCATATTCCCAAGCACCGCCACGGGAAAAGCCAAGGCAAAAGGAAGACCGTGAAGCGCCGCCACGGGGATGGCGCCCCGCAATTCCACAAAAGGGACCATCGAGATCAAAAAGGTGGATAAAAGTTTCCCCCAAAAGGTCGTCCACAAAAATGCCATCCGTTTTCCTCCTCAAACATTCTTTTTGTATTGTATCATATTCTACTCTGAAAGTCTACAGTTTTTTGCAAACATGACCCGGAGAAAAACGCCTTGCTCTGCCTCCTTTTCCCGATTCCACAAAAAAAGACCGGCAAAAAGCCGGTCTTTTCTCTTTTGTTTCTTAGATCTCTGCGAAATACTTGATGGTGCGGACCATCTGGCTGGTGTAGGAGTTCTCGTTGTCGTACCAGGAAACAACCTGTACCTGATAGGTCTCTTCGTCGATCTTGGCTACCATGGTCTGGGTAGCGTCGAAGATAGAGCCGGCGGTAGCGCCGATGATATCGGAAGATACGATCTCATCCTCGTTGTACTCGAAGCTCTCGGTAGCAGCAGCCTTCATAGCGGCGTTGATGCCTTCCTCGGTCACATCCTTGCCCTTCACAACGGCAACCAGAATGGTGGTGGAGCCGGTAGCGGTGGGGATTCTCTGAGCGGAGCCGATCAGCTTGCCGTTGAGCTCAGGGATAACAAGGCCGATGGCCTTGGCAGCGCCGGTAGAGTTGGGAACGATGTTCACAGCGCCGGCACGGGATCTTCTCAGATCGCCTTTTCTCTGGGGGCCGTCCAGGATCATCTGGTCGCCGGTGTAAGCGTGAACGGTGGTCATGATACCGCTCTGAATGGGAGCGTAGTCATTGAGGGCCTTGGCCATGGGAGCCAGGCAGTTGGTGGTGCAGGAAGCAGCGGAGATAACGGTGTCTTCCTTGGTCAGGATGTCGTGGTTTACATTGTAAACGACGGTGGGCAGATCCTTACCGGCGGGAGCGGAGATAACAACTTTCTTCGCACCGGCGGTGATGTGAGCAGAGGCCTTTTCCTTGGAGGTGTAAAAGCCGGTGCACTCCAGAACTACGTCTACGCCGATCTGTCCCCAGGGGAGATTCGCAGCGTCTTTCTCTGCGTAGATCTTGATCTCTTTTCCGTCTACGATGATGGAATCCTCGGTAGCCTGAACGGGCTTCCCGTAGCGGCCGTGGGAGGAGTCGTATTTCAGAAGGTGAGCCAGCATCTTGGGGCTGGTCAGGTCATTGATGGCGACCACTTCGTAGCCTTCCGCAGCGAACATCTGACGGAATGCGAGGCGGCCGATACGGCCAAAACCGTTAATGGCAACTTTAACAGACATGGTTTTATTCTCCTTTATGTTAATTAAATTTTTTACCAAAGGTTAGTATATTCTATTTTTCCAAGAAATACAAGGAGTTTTTGAAATTTTTTTATTTTTGTTACATTTGAAAAAAACGAAGGGCATTTTCTCGGGTAATTTGGATGATTTCCTCTGTGGATACCCCGTGAAGCTGAGCCAATTTTTCTGCGGTGGCAAAGGCGTAGGAGGACTGATTTCTCTTTCCCCGATAAGGAACGGGGGCAAGATAGGGAGCATCGGTCTCCAATAGAAGCCGATCCAGGGGTACCGCCTTGGCCGCTTCGGGAACTTGGGCGGCGTTTTTGAAGGTAACGGTGCCGGAAAAGGAGATATGCCACCCTCTCGACACGTATTGCCGGGCCATCTCCGGAGAACCGGAAAAGGAATGCATGACCCCACGCACGTCAGGGAATTTGCGGATGATGTCGAACACGTCCCCGTGGGCGTCCCGGTCGTGGATGCAAACGGGGTAACCTGTATCTCTTGCCAGTTCCAGAAGAGAGCAGAAAACCTCTTTCTGCACCTCTCTTGGGGCATTTTCATACTTGTAATCCAGCCCGATCTCCCCAATGGCCACCGCCTTGGGGTGACAGAGCATTTCTTTTAACGCCGAAATCGATCCGTCGTCAAAGGTGGCCGCGTCCTGGGGATGGATCCCCACGGCGGCGTAAAAAAGAGAATACCGCTCCGCAAGATCCAGGCACAGACGGCTTGTGGGAATATCACACCCGATATTCACCACGTACTCCACCCCGCAAGGGCAGATCTGGCTTTTTTCCCGAATACTCTCCACCACCCGATCCAGATCCCCGGCAAAGCGAGGATCGTCGTAGTGAGCGTGGGAGTCAAAAAGTCCGAAATTACAAGTGTTTTCTTGGGAGGAGGGAGAAAAAGGAGCCATCAGCAGATCTTGGCGCCGGCGGGCGTCTCGTCAGACAGCTGGATCACTCGCAAAACACCGTCTTTTTCGCTGGAAAGGATCATTCCGTGGGATTCCAGACCCATAAGTTTGCGGGGAGGCAAATTTTTCACCACGATCAGCTTCTTTCCCAAAAGATCCTCCGGCTCATAGAATTTGGCAATGCCGGAGAGGACCTGTCTCTCCCCGTCGCCAACGTCGAGACGGAATTTTAAGAGCTTTTCGCTCTTTTTCACTTTTTCACATTCCAGAACCTGGGCGCACACCATTTCTACCTTGCAAAAATCCTCGAAGCTGCAAGGGGGCGTTTCCGGTTCCCCGGGCGCAGCTTTTTCTTCCTCTTTGGCCGCCAATTCACCAAGAAGCTTTTCCGGGTCGATCCGGGCAAAGAGGGGAGCGCCGGGCGAAACGCAAAACTCTTCCACCGCTCCCCAATCGCAAGTGATCTCCTGGGAAAGGTGATCGGTGGGGATGTGGAGCGCCTTGTGGATCCGGTCTCCGGTCTCTGGCATAAAGGGATAAAGCTGGGCACCCAGACGGCGGATGGCCTCCAAAAGGTTATAAAGGACCGCCTCCAGTCTCTCTTTTTGCGCCTCATCTTTTGCCAGCGCCCAGGGCATGGTCTCATCGATATACTTGTTACAACGCTTGGCAAAGTCCATGACCGCACAGATCCCGTCCCCTACGTGAAGCGTTTCGATTCCCTGGCAGAGAGCCGCAAAAGCTGCCTTTTCACAGCTTATCAGATCCTGATCCAATTCATTGTCGAAATTGGCCGGACGGCGCACCTTTCCGCCGAAGTACTTGGCGGCCATGGCCACGCTTCTGCTCACAAGATTTCCCAAAACGTTGGCCAGATCGGAATTGAATTTTGCGATCATGGCTTCGTGGGTGATGGAGCCGTCTGCGCCAAAGGGAATCTCGGAGAGAAGGTAGTAGCGCACCGCATCCACTCCAAAAATCTCCGCCAGCTCGTCAGCGTAAAGCACGTTTCCTTTGGACTTGCTCATTTTGTCTTCCCCTACCAAGACCCAGGGATGACCCAGGACTCTCTTGGGCAAAGGCAGATCCAAAGCCATCAGGAGAACCGGCCAGTAAATGGTATGGAACCGTACGATATCTTTTCCGATCACGTGCAGATCCGCCGGCCAGTAATGCTCAAACTTTTCTCCGGAGCCTTCCGGATGGTAGCCGATGCCGGTAATATAATTGGACAGGGCATCGATCCACACGTAGATCACGTGCTTGGGATCTTCTTTCACCTTTACGCCCCAACGGAAGGTGGAACGGGACACGCACAGATCGGCAAGTCCGGGCTTAATAAAGTTATTGACCATCTCCGCTTTCCGGGAAAGAGGAGCAAAGAAATCGGGGTTTTCCTCGTAGTATGCCATGAGCCGATCCGCGTATTTGGACAGGCGGAGAAAATACGCCTCTTCCTTGGCGTCTATGCAAGGACGGCCGCAGTCGGGGCAAAGACCCCCCTCTTTTAACTGGGACGGGGTAAAAAAGGACTCGCAGGGCACGCAGTATTTGCCCTCGTATTCTCCTTTGTAAATATCACCTTTTTCCACAAGCTTCTGAAAAATGGCCTCCACCGCCGCCTCGTGGTCTTCATCGGTGGTGCGAATGAAGCGGTCGTAGGAAATGTTCAGGCAATCCCACACGCCGCGGATCTGGGCGGCCACCCCATCGACGAATTCCTTGGGGGGGACACCTGCCGCCTGGGCCAATTCCTCGATTTTTTGACCGTGCTCGTCAGAGCCGGTGAGGAAAAACACGTCTTTGCCCATCATGCGCTGGAACCGCGCAATGGCATCCGCAAGCACCGGATCCAATACGTTTCCGATGTGGGGCTTGCGGGAGGTGTAGGCAATGGCCGTGGTAATATAATACTTTGGTTTTTCCATAGCTGTTCTCCTTTTCGGGTCAAGCATCTCTTTCTCTTTAGTATATACCAAAAAAATCCTCTTTTCAAGAGTCTGGAAAAAATAATCCCTCGCCCTTGACGGCCAAGGGGCGGGATGGTAAAATAAGGAGGATTCAAGCAATACATTCGGGAGGAACTTATGCGGAATTACCAGAAAGAAACAGAGGCAAGAGTGGAATTTATTCGCTCCCTTTTGAAGGAAAGCGGCGCCCGGGGCATTGTGTTCGGCAATTCCGGTGGGAAGGACTGCGCCCTTGTGGGAATTCTTTCCAAAATGGCCTGCTCCGATACGGTAAGCGTGATGATGCCCTGTTCCTCCAGCGTCAATTACGGCAAGGATATGGAAGATGCCGAAAACCTGTGCCGGGCCTTTGGCATTGAGAACCGCACCGTGGACTTGACGGCGGTCAAGGCGGCGGAAGTGGAAGCACTGAAAAACTGCACGGAGCTAAGCCCTGCCGCCCTCTCCAACATCGCCCCCCGGCTTCGCATGACCACCCTCTACGCCATCGGCGCCGCAGAAGGACGCCTGGTGGCCGGAACCGGCAACCGGAGCGAGCGATACATGGGATATTTTACCAAATGGGGGGACGGCGGCCACGACTTCAATCCCATCTCGGATCTGACCGTAACGGAGGTGTATCAGTTCCTGCGCCACCTTGGCGCCCCTTCTTCCATTATAGAAAAAGCCCCCTCTGCCGGGCTCTTTGAAGGCCAGACGGATGAACAGGAAATGGGCGTAACATACCGGGCCATCGACGACTTTCTCCTCACGGGCAAAGCGGCAGAAGAGGACCGATCTGTGATCGACCGCTACCACGCAAGAGCCCTCCACAAGCTCCGTCCCATTCCCACCTTCAAGGATCATAAAAAATAGTTTTCCCGTCAAGAGCGCCCAAAGAGATCCGGGCGCTCTTTCTTTTTCTCTTTCGCGAAAATCCTCCAAAATCCCCCTTCTCCCTTGACATCGTCCCTTTTTTTGTGTAAACTTGGGGTAGTCTCATTGTCTAGTGACATTTTAAGGAGGAAAGTTTTATGAAGTTTTGTTCCAATTGCGGCGAAAAGATCAACGACGAAGAAAAGATCTGCCCTTCTTGCGGCACCCCCGTTGAAGAAGAAGGCGGCAAAAAGGAAAGCCCAAAGTTTTCCTTTAGCGATCTGATCCAGTACGCCAAGACTCACATTCCCGTGGTTGCCGGAATCGCTGCGGCGGTGATCTTGGTCGTGGTTCTTATTGCCGTATTTTCCGGCGGCGGCCCCGAGAGCGTTGCTGAGGATTACGTAAAATCTTTGCTGAATCCCCAGAAGGCCGATTCCTACATGCTCATCAATACCGAGACCCGGTTTAAAAACAATGCGGAAGACCAGGATCTGGAGCTGAACGAATTTCTGGAAGACTCCTATGACGTAGAGAGCATGAAGGAGTACTGGAAAGAGCAGGAAGAGGACATGCTGGACGCACTGGAAGACGAGTGCGGCAAAAATCCCAAGGTCAAGATCCAGAGAGTCAAGGACGCTGACGAGTACACTTCCAAGGAAATGAAAGAATTTACCGAGGAGTGGGAAGAAGATCTTGACGAATATGAGATCGACGTTGCCGACATCAAGACCGTGGTGGACGTGGAGATCAAATTCAGAGCCGAAGGCAAGGACGACCACACCGATTACACCACCATGACCCTCACCCTGGTCAAATACAAGGGCGACTGGAAGATCCTGGACGCCAATTAAACCCAAAAACAAAAGACCCGATGCCACCGCATCGGTTCTTTTTTGTTCTGCTATTCTGCTATTGTGCGGTTTCCTTTTCCGCAAGCTCCTTTAAACAACCGCGGCAAAGACAAAAATGCTTTTTGATCTCCACAAGATCCTTTTTTCTCCCGCAGCACAGGCAAAAATTTCCCTTTTTCTTTACCAGCACGCCCCCTGCCTTGGGATCGGCAACAAAATCCACCGGCGTGCCCTCCCGAAGATCCAGATCCTCGCGTATTTTTTTGGGGATCACCACTCTGCCCAAGTGGTCAATGGCGCCTACGTTCTTTTTCCGAACCTGGTTCTCCATAACGTTCCTCTCTTTCAAGCCGTTTGGGCCAATTTCTTCTCTTTTCGCCACAAGTTTACCATTTTTTGGGAAAAGATGCAATAGTTTACAAAAAAATTCTTGCTTGTTTTGCCAAAGGGGGTGGACTTGCGACACCGTTTGTGATAAACTGAAGAAAACAGTAAGGTTTTTGGGGGGAAAGGGATATGGCACAAGAACGATACCGAGAGGGTACAGGGCAACGCAGTGCAAAGCCCGGTACCGTGAAACAAAATCCGGGAAAAATGTCTCCTTTGCCCCGTAGCACCGATCCCATGAGCCGAGGCGTGGCCGACAAAAGCGCGGCGCGCCGGGCCGCCGAAAAGCACCTCCAGGCAAAGCGTCAAAAAGAAGCTTTGGCCTCTCAAAGAAAGGCCGAGCGTCGGGAACGGCGGCGCGTGCTTTTCCGAGTGTCTCTTTCCATTGCTCTGGTCTTTGTTTTGCTGTATTGGGGCTGGGTGGCTCTGTCCATCGGCAACCGACAAGACAAGGCTTCTGAGGACGCCCTTCCCCTTTTGATCTTCCGGGACGGCCAACGCAAAGAGGATACGCGCTTGGAAGCCCAGGAGGTTTTCTTTCACGGTTCCTCCTACCTTCCGGTGACCTTTTTAGAGCCTTACATGGCCATCAGCCAGTTCGGCGATTATCAGACCCGTTCCTTTCTTCTGTGCGACACCGGGGAGTGGGCAACCTTTTATCTGGGAAGCTGTAACGCCATTGTCAACGGAGAGAAGGTCTCTCTCAGATCGGCCGTTTTTCTCCGGGACGAGGTCCTCTATCTCCCTGTGGATTTCTTTTCCGATAAAATGAATTGCTTTACCTTCACCCACTCTTCCGCCTTGTCTGCCAACGTTCTCACCTATAACGAGAGCGTATCTCCCGGCTTCTATTTTCACGCCTCATCTCCCACAGCTCCGGTAGACCCGGCCACCGCACCGGCGCCGCCGGCAGACCCCGGTGAGAACGAAGCGCCAACGACCCCCTGAACGATACGAAAGAGGGAAAGGGCCCATGCCCTTTCCCTCTCTTTTTTTGTTTTCTTTTTCCGCCGGATCGGGGAAAAAGTCTTGTCCCCAAGCCGTGTGCAACTACACGCGGCGGATCTTTTTCGTAGTGGTCTTTTCAAATTCCTTCTCCCGGATCTGAACCCGGCTGACGTGCTTATACGTGGGAAGGTGCTCGGTCACGGCACGGATATCCCCAAGGATCCGATTCTCTTCGGGGGTCTCTCCCATTTCTTTCACCTTTTCAGAGGAAAGGAACAGTTCTGCCAAAATCACGGTCTTGCCTTTTTCGTCCTTCACCCCGCGCACCACCACTTCGGCAATATAGGGGATCTTCATAATGTAGTTTTCCAGCTCCTCGGGATACACGTTCTTGCCGTTATCCAAAACGATCAGATTCTTGCAACGGCCGGTAATGGAAAGGTAGCCTCTCTCATCAATGTTACCCAAGTCACCGGTGTGGAACCATCCGTCCCGCATCACGCGCGCGGTCTCTTCGGGGTTGTTGTAATAGCCCAGCATGACGGTTTTTCCCTTCACGCAGATCTCGCCGTTGCCATCCTCTCCGGGATTTTCGATCTTCACTTCCAAGCAGGGCAAAGGAAGGCCTACCGTCTCCGGATCGGCATACTTGTTGTTGCGGTTTACGCTCACCAAGGGAGAGCACTCGGTAATGCCGTAGCCCTGGCAGACGGTGATGCCCACTGTCTCAAAAAACTGAATTACCTCCGGGCGCAAGGGTGCGGCACCCACCACCATAAGGCGAAGCTCGCCGCCAAAGACCTGGTGCAGCTCCCGGAAGAGCTTTCTTCTCACGTCGATTCCCAGCTTCAAAAGGAAGTTGGAGATCTTGGCGCCCTTTTGGAAGGTGGCAAGCTTTCCCTGCTCTTCCATGTTGGCAAGGATCTTCTTGTAGAACATTTCCAAAAAGGCGGGAACCAGGTAAATGAAATCGGGCTGATAGAGCTTTAGGTTTTTCAAAATGGCCGCCAGGGACTCGTTGATGCAAGTGGTGGCGTGACGGTGGAGATAGACCAAAATGCCTACCACCAATTCATAGGTATGGTGATAAGGAAGAACGGACAGGCCACGGGTGAGAATGTCTGCCACCTGCAGACCGTGATACACCTCGCACACCAAATTTTCCTCAGAGAGCATAACACCTTTGGCGATCCCGGTGGTACCGGAGGTGTAAACCAAGAGCTTGAGCGCCAGCGGGTCGGAAGAGGTCATATTGGAAGTGTAAACGTCGTAGCCCTCGTCCAAAAGGCGTTCTCCTTTTTCTTTTAAACGGGCAAAAGAGAGGTATTCTCCCTCGTCTTCCTGACGGTCAAAGCCGATAAAGTACTTCACCTGAGGAAGAGCCTTACGATTCTCGTGAACGAAATTCTCAAAGCGCTTGGAGTAAAAGAGAACTTTGGCTTCTCCGGAATTGAGAACGTAGAGCATATCCTCGGGGGGAAGCTCTTTATCCACAGGAAGATACACGCCGCGAGAGCAGATCACGGACAGATAGAGCGTGATCCAGTTATAACTGTTTTCCGCAACGCAGGCAATGTGCTCCTGATCCACTCCCAGATCGCTCAGAGCGCTGCCCAGCGCACGAACTGCGCGGCCAAACTGGCGGAAAGTGACGTCCACCACTTCCTGCTTTTCGTTTTTATGCTTATAAGCCACCTTGTCGGGGCACTCAGATTCCGCCTGGGTGAGAATATCCAGAATACGGTTGATGGGGGAAACCTGGTTCAGGGGCATGCTTTTAAACTTTTTGGTCATAATAAACTCCTTTTCATTCTTCGCTTGATTTTGAAAACGCCCGGACCGGGGGAGTCGAAACAATCCAGCGAAAGGGGGTCCCACCTCTTTGGCTTTGTCCTCTTGACTGACAGGGCAAAACATGATATGATTTTCTATACTATCACATCTAGAAAAAAAAATCAAGCCCAGAAAAACAAAGGAGACTTTTATGAATCCGGAATCTTTCCGCCAGTACCGTTGCCCCGACTGGAACGATTTTCCCGATATTGAGCTTTATATGGACCAGGTCATCAGCGTGCTGGAACGCTCTCTTGAGCCGATCTTTTGGGGGGAGGAAAAGAGCATCACCTCCGCCATGATCAACAATTACGTCAAGCAAAAGATCATCCCGGCTCCCCAAAACAAGCGCTACGCCCGATCCCAGGTGGCGCTTCTGTTCATGGTGTGCATTTGGAAAAAGTTTATGCCCCTCTCGGAGATCGCCCTTCTTCTGGATTGCCTGAGAAAAAGGGGCGAAGAGGAAAGCTATCGGCTCTTTGCCCGGGAGCTGACACAAGCCATCTCAGATCTCTTCCGGGAAGGCGAACCCAAACCCCTCTCCCTTTCCGATCCCGTTGAAAACGCGGTTCGGTCCGCCTGTATGGCCTTTGCCTTTGTCACCTATTCCCGCATCGTTCTGGACGTGGCCGTAGGAGAGAAAAACGCGCCGGAGGATGAAAAGAAAAAAGAAAAAAAGCAGGAAAAAAAGCAGGAAAAGAAGCAGGAAAAGAAATGATCCCCTGTCTCTGCCTTTAAAAAATGTCAAAAAGCGTGCGAACAGACTGTTCGCACACTTTTTCTTTCTGTATTCTCTCCCGAAAGGGGTTTTCGGTGATCACGGCGCCCGTTTTTCTTCTACAGAATCTCTTCCTTTAAAAATAATACCAACAGCGCGGCGCCCCGGCTGGCGGCCTTGGGAGCAAACTGGGCGTAG
>JAZOQB010000016.1:0-52940 GCA_045655865.1 Eubacteriales bacterium | reverse complement strand
ACCATAGACGCCTCCTATTGATGATTGATTTTAGGGATCTCTCCCTACTTTTTATTGTAATACTTATGTCCGTTTTTGTCAAGAAAAGCATAGGTGTGCAAGATAAAAAGATCCAAGTCCGAAGACTTGGATCTTTTGGCTGCGGAAGAAGGATTTGAACCCTCACAAACAGAGTCAGAGTCTGTCGTGCTAACCGTTACACTATTCCGCAATATTAGATTCAGCGCCGATTATCTTAGCATATTCCCTCTCTTTTGTCAAGAGGAATCCAAAAGGTTTTTGAAAAAGTATTTACAAGTTTTTTAGAAATGCTTGAAAAATGCTGATTGACATGATATGATAAAAAAAATCAAAAAAAGGTGAGGAATTGGATATGAAAAAGTTTTTTTCCGAATTTAAACAGTTTGCTATGCGAGGCAACGTCATGGATCTGGCTGTTGGTGTCATCATCGGTGCCGCCTTCCAGGCCATCGTCAACTCGCTGATCAACGATATCGTCATGCCGCTGATCGGTCTTATCACCGGTGGCGTCAACTTCCAGGATCAATTTATCATTTTGAAGTTGCCGGAGGGCGTTACTGCAGAATTGGTCCCCTCTCTTGCAGTTGCCAAAGAACTGGGTGTAACCACCTTTAACTACGGCGCTTTCATCACCGCCATTATCAACTTTATCATTATGGCATTCGTGGTGTTCATGTTGGTAAAATTCATCAACAAGCTTGCCAGTGTCGGCAAAAAGAAGGAGGCTCCCGCCGCCCCCACCACCAAGACCTGTCCCTACTGCAAGAGCACTGTAGCGCTGGATGCCACCCGTTGCCCTCACTGCACCTCGGAACTGAAAGAGTAAGTTTCCATCATACAAAACATAAGACACGATGCCGTGGCATCGGGTCTTTTTTTATCCTTCTTTTTCCATCCTCTCGTGCTCCAGCACCAGAAGACGGGTGATGCGGTGATGTTCGTCCACTTCTTTTACCAAAAGAGTGAAATTTTTATAGTCAAAGGAATCAAAGGGAATGGGCATAGCACCAATGTTCTCCGTTGCCCAACCGCCTACCGTAGCGCAGTCCGTCTCTAATTCATCATCATCCATTTCCAAATGATCGAAAAAGTCGCTCAGATTCATTTCTCCGGCGCACTCATATCGGTGATGATCCAGTTCCTGCCATTCGTTGACGATGTCGTCATTTTCGTCCCAGATCTCTCCTACCAGCTCTTCCAAAACGTCTTCCATGGTGACAATTCCCATGATGCCGCCATACTCATCGGCTACGATCACCATATGTGTCTGATGGATCCGGAATTGATTCATGATATCATGAAGGCGCATGGTCTTTGGGATATATACCGGGGTCAGCAAAAGATCGCGAAGAGATACCTGGGGCTGGTCCACCAATTTCTTTAAAAGGTGTTTCACGTAAAGGATGCCCACCACATGGTCTATGGTACCCTCGTAAACGGGATAGCGGGAAAACTGGGTCTCCCCTACCACCTCCAAAATATGCTCGATGCTGTCGCCGATCTCAAAACCTACCACATCGATTCGAGGCGTAAGGATATCCGCCGCGTCCATATCGGTAAATTCCAAGGCCGATTGCAAAAGCTCCGTATCATCCTCATTGATGACCCCTTCGTCCTCGGCGGTATCCAAAAGATTCTCCAATTCCTCTTCGGTAATGGTTACTTGACCATCCTTTTTCTCCCAAAGCTTACCGAAAAGCTTAACCACGCCGGAGGTGATCCAAACCACAGGGAAAAAGAGGATCATTAAAAACAAGAGCGGATACGCCGCCATCTTTGAAAACGCCTCGCTACGGTGGCGGGCGATCATCTTGGGGATGATCTCACCGATGATGAGGATCAAAACCGTCATAACAAGGGTACTCAAGGTGGAGGCAAGATCCCGGGAAAGGACCGAAGTCACCACGGGATTGACCGCCAACACCGTGGCAAGAGACGTGGCGGCAATGTTCACCAGATTGTTGCCCACCAGAATGGTGGAGAGAGCAAAATCGTAATGATTGTAAATAAAATTGACCAGTCTCTGAATGCGGGTGATCTTGTCACTCTCCTTTTTCAGTTTGAGCCGGCTTAACGAAGTATAGGCGATCTCTGTTCCGGAGAAAAATCCGGAAGCCAGGAGAAGGCCGAGAATTGCAAGATATTCCATCTCTTCCCCTCCTTTAGACCAACTGCAGGCCTTCGCCTGCGTCGCTCTCATCCTGAATGTCGCCTACCAGCTCTTCCAAAAGGTCCTCCATGGTGACAATGCCGATTTTTCTGCGTTTCTCATCCGTGACGAAAACCATATGGAGCTTATTGAGGCGCATTCTCTGAAGCAATACCGAGATCTCAGTACTGCCGGGGAAAACATAGGGCTTGAGAAGCATTTTTCTTAAAAGAATGGGCTTTGATGCGGTGTAACGGCTCAAAAACTGATTCACCGGCAAGATCCCCACAATATTATCGGATTTTCCCTCATAAACAGGAATTCGGGAAAAAGGAAGGGTCTTGACTTTTTTGGCAAGGTCATGGGTCGTGGTGGCACTGGAAACGGATACCACCTCTTGCATGGGAGTCATCACATCCCGAGCCACTTTTCCGCGAAATTCCATAGCGGAATTGACCAACGCCTGCTTTTCCGGTTCCAAAACACCCTCATCCTCAATGGTCTCAATCAGATTGATCAGCTCTTCCTCGGTAACCGTTTTCTCCTCGCCGGAGGAAAAGAACCGAGCCAAAAAAGAAGACAATCCGTTGAACACGGCAGAAATCGGAGTGAACAACCGAACCAAAAATCGCATGGTGGGTGCGTAAAGCAAAGCGATCTCCTCGCTGCGCGCTTTCGCCAGATTTTTGGGAATAACCTCGCCAAGCAGGTATACCACCAGGGTAGTGACCAAAGTACCGTAGACCACGTACTCCGATGCGAATCGCTCCATCACAATCAGAGCTGAGATCGAGGCGCAGACAGCGTTGACCACGTTGTTTCCGATCAGTATGGTGGTGAGAGTCTTGTCAAACCGTTCACAAATCCAAAGTGCTGTTTTGGCACGTTTATTTCCCTTGTCTACCAAGGTGCGAAGTTTGACCTTGCTTGCGGCGGTGAACGCCGTTTCTCCACAGGAAAAAAATGCAGAGAGAAAAAGTGACAGAATGAAAATTACCATGTAGATGACGGTGTCATTTCCGGCAATACTGCCGAACAAATTACCGTCTATACTACTACCCGCAGGATCCACGAAAAAACCAACTCCTTTAAATTATATTTCATTCATTCTATCATAGATCGCCCGGAATTGCAAGGTCTCCGGGCATTTTTCAATGCATTTTCTCATTTGTTCAAAACAAATATCAAAACAAAGTATAAAAAGTTCAAAATTCCCCCGGTTTTTGAAAATTTGAGAGAAGCCTTGAAAAACATGAAGAAATATGATATGATAGGAAAAATTTGGAGGGTATTCCCTCCATGGAACCGGCACCTTTGAAAGGAAACCTGTATGGATACGATCGATAAAAAAAGAATTTTCTCTGCAGTACAGCCCTCCGGCAACCTGACTCTGGGCAATTTTTTAGGCGCTCTGAAAAACTGGGCCACACTGCAAGATGAATTTGAGTGCATTTACTGTGTGGCAGATCTGCACGCCATCACCGTTCGCCAGGATCCGGCAGAATTGAGAAAAAAGAGTCTGGAGACCCTGGCCCTGTACCTGGCCAGTGGGATCGACCCGAAAAAGGCGGTCTTCTTTCTGCAAAGCCATGTGCCGGAACACACTCAGCTCTCCTGGGTTTTGGGATGTAACACCATGTTCGGGGAGCTTTCCCGCATGACCCAATTCAAAGACAAAGCGCAAAAGCACGCAGACAACATCAACGCGGGATTGTTCACCTATCCCGTTCTTATGGCAGCGGATATTCTTCTCTATCAGGCTCACCTGGTTCCCGTGGGTGACGATCAGAGACAGCACATTGAATTGGCCCGAAACATCGCTCAGCGCTTCAACGGAGCCTATTCCCCCACCTTCGTCGTCCCCGAAGCCTACATTCTCCGATCCGGAGCAAGGATCATGTCCCTGGCGGAACCGGAACGAAAAATGTCAAAATCCGATCCCAACCAGAACGCTTCCATTTTCTTACTGGATGGGAAGGATACCATCATCAAAAAATTCAAACGGGCAGTTACCGATTCGGATGCCGTGGTAGCCGCGGATCCCGCCCGTCCCGGGATTTTCAACCTGGTCAACATTTACTCCTCTCTCACCGGAAAGACCGGGGAAGAGATCCAGCGCGAGTTCGAAGGAAAAGGCTACGGAGACTTTAAGGTGGCCGTGGGCGAGGCCTGTGCCGACGCTCTTATGCCCCTGCAAACCGAGTTTTATCGCCTCACGGCAGACAAGCCCTACCTGGATTCCATTCTCCGGGAAGGAGCGGAAAAGGCCGGGTTCATCGCTCGCAAGACCATATCAAAAGTTTATAGAAAGGTTGGCTTTTATCAGTCTCAGAGATAAAGATGAAATTCTTCCATCTGAATGCCGCCATTTCCAGTTCTACCGGATTTGAACTTTCCAGCTTGACGGCAAATGATCTGATCTACGGTTTTCTGGCTTTTCTCTTTAGTGTTCTTTTGGCCTTTGCCCTCACTCCCGCCATTCGGGTACTGGCTATCAAAATCGGCGCAGTGGACGTTCCGAAAGATGCCCGCCGCATGCACAAAGAACCGGTTCCCTTGGCCGGTGGGCTTGGCATCTTCATTTCCTTCTTGGTTTCCTCGCTCCTGTTTGTGGACGGGATCGACCGGACCATTATCGGACTTCTTTTGGGAATGTTTTTGATGGTGGTCATTGGAATCTGGGATGACATGAAAGACCTGCGGCCTTGGCAAAAGCTGCTGGGACAAATCGTTGCCGCCGCCATTCCCGTTTGGATGGGTCTGAGGATCGACTACGTTTTCATCATCAGCGAACGGTTTGACTTGCCCGTATGGTTCAGTACCGGAATTACCGTTTTGTGGATCGTGGGTATTACCAACGCGATCAACCTCATTGACGGATTGGACGGACTGGCTTGCGGCGTCTCGGTCATCTCCTCCTTCTGCTTGGTGCTCTCTGCGGTCATCAGTTCCTCTCAAGGAAATATGTCCCTATTGGCATTGCTTCTAGCCGGAGCTTGCCTGGGATTTCTGCCTTTTAACATGCATCCGGCAAAAATGTTCATGGGGGATACCGGCGCTTTGATGCTAGGCTATGCTCTGGCTACCATTTCTGCCCTGGGTGTGTTCAAATTCAACGCACTCATCTCGTTCCTGGTTCCCTTTTTGATCTTGGGATTGCCGGCCAGCGATACCATTACCTCCATCGTGCGCAGACTTCTGCGCCATCAAAGCCCCTTCGCACCTGACCGGGGTCATCTTCATCACAAGCTCATTGATATGGGCTTTTCCCAGCGGGCTTCGGTATTGATCCTGTATGCGATTTCCGCGCTCCTTGGCATTTGTGCGGTCATGTTTACCGGAGATAAAGTTATGACGGCATGCTTTGTTCTCCTCATTGGACTGGTCGTACTTTTTGTGGACTTCAAGGTGTTCCAAAGCAGCAAAGGCGCACGCCAGAATACCGGGGTGATCGAAAACCCGGAAAAGTTTGATGAGATCCAAAAAGAGGAGCTTCAAAAACTGGAGTTGCAAAAAGCGATTCGGGAAGAGCTCCAGGAGCTAAAACAACTCAAGGAAGACGAGTAAAGTCACAAAACAATCTAAAATAAGAAAAAACGGTCGAGGCATTTGCCTCGACCGTTTTGATTGATTCAAAGAAAATCGCCTTACTTGGAAAGGAGAACGTACAGGAGGATTCCCAAAAGAACCACGTCGTTGTTGGTGTTGTCACACAGCAAAAAAACGATCAGTGCAATGAGAGCCGAATCCTCCGGCGAGACCAGGTCCAAAAGCTGCTGCAGATTTTGGGGTGGCCGGGGGGTGGGATCCTCCCGGTCTACCGGCGTTTCCGGCAAAAATCGTGGTTCCTCACCGCCGGGGATGGGGGGATGCTCCGAGTCCTGTTGGAGCTTTCGAATATATTCTTGTCTTTGTTCTGCATGCTTCCAAGCGGATGAATCGGGCTGAAAGATGTCGCGCAGAGGTCCGGAATACATTGGATTCTCCTTTCTACAAAAGCTTTTGAGCCGACGAGATCAGATCCAACATTTTCATTGTTTGCAAAATACTGTCCAGCTTTGCTCTCTTCTCTTCTTTTACAAAGGGCCGCATGGCCTGAAGAAGTGCTACCCGCTCCCTGCTCCCTTCGCTCAAAAGCTTCAGTGCGCCGGCAATGGCAGGAGAGCGCAAGAGCTCGCCTACGCCTCCGCCGCCCTTTTCTCCAAAAGACCCATTTGCAAAAGCCGGTTCCGGTAGCGTTCCCCTCACCGATTCCCCGGGCTCATCTCCCGGCTGCCCGCCGGAGGATGGATGGAGCGGTGCATTTGTCCCGGAGGGCGCAGAGGATGCAAAATCTTTGGCGATCTGGGCAATTTTGGCCATACTCTCCGGATCGGAGAGCACGGTTTTTAATTTATCGGAAAAAGAATCCATTTATTCCCCCTTTACTTCCCGACGAATATTTTCCACCAATTTTTCCGTAGTCTCTTCCCCGAAGGCATCGGTGATCCTATCCAGGTCCGACTGAGTCAAATTCTGCACTGCAGACTTCACTTTTGACATATCTGTCAAGTACATACTGGCCAGCGCCGGATTCATCCCCATGCTCTGGGCAACACCTTTGATGGTAGCAGCCAGGGTGTCGTCGTCTAAAAGACTGATCTGTTCCAGCAAATGACGGTCCAATTCCATTTTCTTCCCTCCTTTTTCGTTTTCTCTCTTTCATTGTATGAAAAGGGGGGGATTTTGTTTCCCCACCCATCAAATTATCTTTTGTTATTTTCTTTCATTTTGTTGACTTAAAATAGAAAAATGGCTAAAATATAAAAAGAAAAAGGAGGTGCAACTTTGGATTATCGATTAAAATACCAATCGTGGTGTGAAAGCGATGCCATAGACGAAGACACGAAAAAGGAACTTCTGGCCCTCTCTGACGAAAAAGAAATTGAGGACCGTTTTTACAAAGATCTGGAATTCGGTACTGCCGGACTGCGCGGTATTATGGGGGCTGGCACCAACCGCATCAACGCATACACCGTAGGAAAGGCGACACTGGGATTGGCAAGATACCTTTTAGAGAATTTTCCTCAAACAAAGGAAAAAGGAGTTGCCATTGGATACGACACGCGAAATCACTCCGCAGAGCTTGCCCGGAATGCAGCAAATGTATTGACCCATCTGGGAATTTTAGTGTATTTATTTGATCAAGCGGTCCCTACCCCGGCTCTCTCTTTTGCCGTTCGGCACTTTGCTTGTGTTTCCGGAATTGTGATCACTGCCAGTCACAATCCTTCTCAATACAACGGCTACAAAGTCTTTGATCAGACCGGTTGCCAGCTTGGGATCCAAGATGCCCAGGCGGTTCTTGAGAACATCGAGGCCATTTCTGACTGGTCTGAAATCCCAAAAGAAGGCGACGACACCCTTTTGACCATGCTTTCAGACGAGACCTTGGATCAATTTACCACTGCAGTCCTTCGACAATCCACCTTTAAGGATACGCTTTCCAAACGATCCCTTCGTCTGGTATATACGCCTCTACACGGTACAGGCCGAAAAAGCGTTCTTCAAATTCTGGAGAAAGACGGCTTTTCTCAGGTCATCACGGTAAAAGAACAAGAGATGCCAAACGGAGACTTTCCCACGGTAAAAAGCCCGAATCCCGAAGAACGGGGTTCGCTGGAAATGGGGATCGCCCTGGCAAAACAAGAGGGGGCGGATCTTGTTATTGGCACCGATCCTGATGCAGACCGCATCGGTTGTGCCGCATTCCACCGGGGCGAAATCCAGCTTCTCACCGGAAACCAGGTGGGTGCGCTATTGGTCGATTTTCTCCTCAAAACCAAAACGGTTCTGGGTGAAAACCCCGTCCTTGTAACCACGGTAGTCACAAGCGATCTGGGAAAAAACATCGCTGAGAAAAGAGGCTGTCAGGTGCAGCAAGTCCTTACAGGCTTTAAATTTATCGGCGGAAAGGTCACCGAATTTGAAATGGAACGGGAGAGAGGAGACCGTGACGCCCACCACTTCCTTTTCGGCTATGAAGAAAGCTACGGATACCTGGCCGGATCACACGTCAGAGACAAGGATGCGGTAGTTGCCTCCATGCTGATCTCGGAAATGGCAGCCTATCACAAAGCCATGGGAAGAACCCTGATAGATGCCTTGGAAGAACTTTATCGGGAATTCGGTTTTTATCTGGATGCTATGGATCCCTTCACCTTTCACGGAAAAGAAGGCTTCTTGCGCATACAGCAAATCATGGCCCAAATGCGGGAAGATCCCTCCTTCCTTCCCGGTGTCAGATCCGTTCAAGACTTTTCCAAAGGAGAAGGCGGACTGCCTCCCTCCAACGTGCTAAAATTCATTCTGGACGGGGGAAGCTGGGTGGCCGCGCGGCCCTCGGGAACCGAGCCGAAGATCAAATTCTATTACGCGGTCCGAGAGGAAAATCGGGAAAAGGCCACGCAAACACTCAAGCTGCTAAAAGAGGCCGTTTTACAAAAAACAAAAGCTTAAAACCGCAAAAAAAACGCTGTGGGAAAAACCCACAGCGTTTTTCTTATCCTCGATCTTGGAAGATGCTTTCCTCATTTGTCCCCTGGCCTAAGATCTTTTCTTCATAAAAGGGATCGATCATATGCTTTTTCACAACGGGCCATGCGCCGTAGACTTGGAAAAACCAGGCAATGGAAACGGTGAACACAAAGAGCATTCCCACTCCCAAAGAAGGAATAAACGAAAATACGAGAAAATTTAAGGCCAGAACCAAAAGAGAGAAAAAGCCGCAAAACAGATTTCGCCGGATACCGGCAATAGCCAGGATCCAGGAGTTTTTTATGATCTTGACGATCTTCAAATCAAAGGTGACACAAAGAAGGTACAGGTACGGACGCATCAAAAGATAGATCAGGAACAAAAAGGCTGTCAGATACAAGAGAAACAAAAAGCCAAAGCTTTGGTTTGAGTAAAGGTAACTGATCATATCAAAGGCTATGACGAAAGCAAAAAGAAGGTCAACGAGCCCCAAAAGAATGGACTGTTTCCAATTGCGCTTGATGCAGGAGAAGAAATTCTCCGCCATATCCCCCGGCTCTCCACGGACAAAATTTCGTTGCGCATAGGTCATGGCCGCGCTGGCCAGTCCGAAGGTGAGAAGCGAAAGAAGCCCAAGGGCAAACAGAACGTAGGTTACAGTAGACGGATAGCTATGCTGGACCTGCACTCCCACCACGCCGTATAGCGCGTTCAACGCCGGGTTTTCCCCGTGAAGCATCACGCCGTGAAGGGGTTGAAAAAGGACGCTGGTAGGCGCGGGATAGGGCACACCGCCCACCCCTGCCAAGTAGGCAAACAATCCGAAAAAGGGAATATTTACCACAAAAAACAAAAGGTTCAGACTCACCAGCTTCCAAAACTTATCACCGAAGGTAGAAAAGAAGCGTTTAAACCCGAAGTTTTTTGACACGTCTTCTTTTCGTATTCCCTTACCGGGTCTTGTCATACGATTCCAAAATCCCATCTGATTCTTCCTTTTCTTTTGTCGTTTCAAAGACTACAATATATTCTTTCTGGCCCACTGTGCTTCCACCTTCTCCCAGGGGATGGAATGAACAGACAAAAAGCGGAGAAGGGTCCGGGGAGAAACGTTTTTATCGATTCCACAGAAAATAGCCCGCTCCCGGATCCGCCGCCAAACGCTCTGTCTGGTCAGAGCCTTTCCTCCGTTTCCCGGAAAAAGAAAATCCTCTTCCCTTCCGGGTGCGGCGGCCAGGTACGTCTGCAATCGCGACCGTACCGGCTCGGGGATATGGTATGTCTGCTTGTTTGTGAAAACGCATCCTGCAGACAGATCCAGATCTTTCCGGGTAAGGGTCAGCTGAGTGGGCAGTGGAACCCTTGCCGCGCAAAGCAAAAGAAGCATGGCCTCATCCCGCCGATGACGCAGAGCATCGAGGGAGCTGGTAAAGAGACAAAGTACGTCCTCTTCTTTCAAAAGGGGCTCTTTTTTTCCGCGAAAATCCAAAATCCGGATCTGGGCGGTGGGATCGTCTGCTCTCCTTCCACACTCCTGCAAAAAACGGAAATATCCCGTTGCAACGGAAAATCTTCTGATCAAGCTCCGGAAAGATAGGCGGCGAGAAGCACGGGAAAAATAGGCCACAAGATCTCTTTCCTCAGCCTTTTCTAATGGGCGGGGAGAAAGAGCGTTTTGAATGGACAAAAGCTCCCGGCGGTAGAGAATGCACGTCTCCTCTTTTGCCGTTTTTCTTTTTTCTTCGAGAAAAAGTTCCAGCGCTTCCATCCCTGCCCCCAGATTCTTTTTTTCATTTTACACCAAAATCCTTTCTTTGACAAGTTTTTTTCCTCAAAATTCGAGGAAAAGCAGCCCCGGAGGGCTGCTTTTTCAAAATCGGTGTCAATAAATGAGACTGCGAAAAAATGCGTACAGCAAAACAAGAGCCGCACAAGAAAAAAGAGAAGCTAAAAATAACAGGGTGTAAGTACAGAGAAAGCGGAGATTGACCGTGTTACAAAAAAGAGTCGAATTAAACAACGTGCCGCCAAAGAGTCTCTCTTCCTCTTTTTTTACGTTCTTCAAGATCCCGTCGGTGTAAAGGCGAAGGGAGACCATGGTGCAAAAATTGGAATAAGCACAAAAGAGCCAGGCGGAGGAAAGAAGATAGAGGGTACAAAGGATGAGAAGAAAAACGCTTTGAGAGCCGCCGAGAGAAGCGAAAAGACAAGAGAAGATATAACCGGAAATACCACCGCGAATCAGAGATGCGAAAATAGAAAAGGCCGGAGCGTAAACGGTGATCCCCAAAAGATAAGATACAAGGTGCAAAACCGCCTCTGCGGTGAGAAGAGGCTGAAAAAAGGGTACGGTCCGGACTTGAAATCCAAGAACCTTCACACCTCCCGAACCGTAGAGAACGATCTCTGCGAGCGCGGAGGCAAGAAAAAGGAAAAACGACAGAAAAAAGAAAACTTGGTACCGCCGAAACTTTTTTCCAAAGCCCTTCCGGCTATATTGAAATTTCATGGGCTTTTTCTCTCCTTGTTTTTTTCCATTATATGAGAAGAGAAAAAGAAAAAAGACCGTCAGGCGGTCTTTTTTCAAAGAAATAGCAACGTTTTACCGGGCATAGCGCACCAGAGCCAGGATTTCCTCCGGACAGGTTTCGGGAGTCACACAACATTCATACACAACATTTCCTGCATCCAGCGCGTAAAAGGTAATTTGTCCGTAATCAAACTCTGCCTGCCTTAACAGGTCAAAGCTCTCCTTAACCGCCAAGGCAAAGTCCCGGCGGTCCGGCTTTTCCTGACGATAACCTACGGAAAAGTGCATCCAAGGGATCCACGCCTCTTGGAAAACACCGTAGCTTCCGGGATAACTTTGGACCTGGTCGTTTTGCAAAAGACCTATGGATTCCGCCATAATGGCCTGACTCCCATTCTGCAAAATTCCAATGAGCTCCGACTTGTATTTTTCCATCATCCAAAGCGAATAATCCGTCAAAAAGCCGTCTTCCACTCCCTCTTCTCCAAAGAAAAGCTGAGAGGAAAGCCAATTTCCCTGGTACTCATAGTACACAGTAGCCAAATATCCGACCTTGGTATTTTCCCGATAGAAAACCATTTGGGAAAAATGCTGGTCCGGATATTTTTCTTTTAGAAATTCCGTGGCCCTATCCTTTGCGGCAAGATAGGCTGTCGGAGTCCCCATGTAAAGAAGGGGAAGGAGCATGCCCATGAAAAGGGAAAAAAAGAAAAGAAGCGAAAACAAAAGCTTTTTCCCCCCACGCAAACTACGAAGTCCTTTGGCACAAAGCCCACCCGCGAGCGCACAGAGAAATGCCACAACTCCAAATTGCGGATAAGCCGGAAAGGAAGATAACATTCCGTAAAAAAACGCAATCAAAAAGGCGCCTGTGGACAAAAAGGCCAGCGAGGAATACAGCCAAAACGCACCGAAAGAAAAAAGAAAGCACAGAGGAAAGGTAGCCAAAAGCCCCCGTTCCGGAAACGAAAAATAAACCCCCAACGTCAAAAGCAAGGTAGCAGAGAGCACGCGAAAAAGCTTTGACCCGAGCAAAAGATTTTTCCAATTCACGGCGTTTTTCTTCATATTTTCTCCTTTTCGCGATCCTCTTCTTTCCCTATTCATTATATGGAAAACTATGGTTTTCGTCAAGAAAGAAAGCAACACTTCTCAAGTTTTTTAAGAAGTGTTGCAAAATCATAAAATGAAAGATATAATAAAAATATAAAGGCAATCGATTATTGAGCGTCCGTGGCCGCATCCGTGGTGTCCCCCAGCTCTTTTGCTTGCCGATAGGCCTCGATCACGACCGCTTCCATTTCCGCACGGAAGTCTGCACGGATGGGATGGGCGATGTCGCGGTAAGTGCCATCGTCGTTTTTGCGGCTGGGCATCACAATAAAATATCGGTCGTTGGCGCAGATCACTTTCACGTCGTGAACCACAAAGACGTTGTCAAAGGTGATGCTGGCAATGGCAAGCATCGGTCCTTCGGAAAAGATCTTTCGGATCTTAACATCGGTAATTTTCATAGAAATTCTCCTCTCCTTAGTTTGTGATTAAAATATTCCCTCGTCTTTTCTTTTATTTTAAAATACCAATGTGAATTTTAGGTGAAGTGTACAATGATTTATGACAATTTTTTCAATTTTCTAGAACAAAGGCCCAAAATTTACTTTTTGGGTATCGGTGGGGTCAGCATGTCCTCTCTGGCTTTTGCCGCAAAAGTCTACGGCGCGCGGCCTGCGGGATATGACGCCGTCTCTTCCGAGACCACAAAAAAACTGGAGATGGCCGGGATCCCGGTTCACAACACGTTTGATCCGGATCACTACTGCGGCGTGGATCTGATCGTTTACACCGGCGCCATTCACCCGGAGGATCCGGTTCTGTCTTACCCCAGAAAAATGGCGATCCGCGAAATGACCCGGGCGCAATTTTTGGGAGAACTGATGCGTCTGAAGAAAAATCCCATCGCAGTGGCGGGAACCCACGGAAAAAGTACTACCACAGGGATGCTCTCCTCCATTTTCTTAGCAGATCCGACTCGCGACCCCACGATCATGGCCGGGGCGGTACTACCTACGCTGGACGGAACCTGGCGTCTGGGACAAGGCGAGGATTTTCTCTTTGAAGCCTGTGAATACCAAAATTCTTTTTTGGATTTTTTCCCCCATTTGGCTGTCATCCTCAACGTAGAACACGACCACGCAGACTTCTTCCCCACCCTCTCCGATGTCATACGCTCCTTTATTTGCTTTGCGGATCTGGCAAAAGACGGACGGGTGATCGTAAACTTTGACAATCAGGGAGCAAGACAGGTGGCACAACAAACCCAGTCACCCGTGTTTTTCTTTTCCCGACAGGAAAAGAAGGATCTTTGGTGTGAAAACCTTCGAGAGGAGCGGGGCTTTTTTTCCTTTGACATCGTAACAGAAAAGGGTCTTTATACCAAAGCTTCCCTTTTTGTTCCCGGAATCCACAACGTGGACAACGCTCTGGCTGCCGCTGCCGCTGCTTATCTTTCCGGAATACCGGGAGAAGCGGTAAGACAGGGGCTTTCCTCCTTCCGAGGAGTCAAAAGACGCTTTGAATACCGTGGAAAGATCGGAAAGATGACCGTCTTTGACGATTACGCCCACCATCCCGACGAGATCCGAGCCACCCTTACCGGTGCAAAAAAGCTGGGATATCCTAAAATCACAGTGGTCTTCCAGTCTCACACCTTTTCCAGAACCCGGGCGTACTGGAACGAATTTATCTCGGCTCTCGCCTTGGCAGATTCGGTAATCTTCGCAGATATTTATCCCGCACGGGAAGCTCCGCTACCGGGCATTACCGCTGAAAAAATGGCCAAGGAATGCCCCAACGGAAGCTATTTGGGTGACTGGAACAGGATCGCCGACGCCCTTGGCAATTCGGAAGAAGAAGGTCTTTTGATCATCATGGGTGCGGGAAACATCGTCCAGCTTACCGACAAAATCCTAGATCTCGGCAAAGCTCTATGAACGATCCGATCATTCTTGCTCTTGTCATTTTCTTTGCGGTAGACGCCGTGGCACTCTTGTTCCTTTTAGGATTGCGAATCCACCGTGAAGTGCAGCGCAACAAGATCCTTCACTTTGGAGACCGGGCAGAAGAGAAGGTGTCCCGGTACATCCAAAAAGAGTTCCCCGGATCGGTCCTCTTTGACAACGTCTTTTTAAAAACGGATCGCGGAACAACGCAGATCGATCACATTCTGCTTTGCAAATGGGGTATTTTTGTCATTGAGACCAAGAGTCACAACGGAAAGATCCGGGTAGGCCAAAAAGAATGGGTCCAAATTTACGGCGACAAAGTGGTTCGTCTCCACTCCCCGCTTCTACAAAATGAAATTCACCAAAAGGCCCTGCGCCGGGTTTTAATGAAGAACCGTTCCCTTTCCGGTATACCGGTAAAAGGAATCGTAGTGTTCACCTCAAAAAAAGTCCATTTTAGCAAACGCGTGGCCGGTTTGGTCCGATTGGAAGAGTTAGCACCGTACATCAAAAGCGGAGGAAAAACCACCAAAAGGAAAGTGCCTCTCACTGCCAGGCCGGGAACCTTTTATTTATCGCGACAGAAAATTCTCTCTCTGGAAAGGCTAATTCGAAAAAACTGCGTACGCAGTCGGCGAAGAAAAATCATTCACGCCAAGGCGGTGCGCAGGATGGATCGAAACGATGTAACATGACAACCATTCTTTACCAAGATAACGCTCTTGTGGTAGCGGTCAAAAAGGCCGGAGTCCTCTCACAAAAGGATGACAGGGGCCGAGACAGTCTCCCTGCGCGGCTTCAGGCGGAACTTGGCGGCGAGATCTTTCCCGTTCACCGTTTGGATCGGGAAACTGAGGGTGTGATGGTCTTCGCGCGTCATTCCAAAGCTGCCGCCATTCTCAGCGGAGACATCAGTGGGGGAAATTTCCAAAAAGAATACCTGTGTGTTCTTACCTCACCTCCGGAACAAAAAGAAGGGACCCTTTCAGACCTTCTCTACTACGACCGTCAAAAAAATAAGGTCTTTCCCGTCAAAAGGGAGCGCCGTGGCACAAAATCAGCCCTGCTCTCGTACCGGGTTCTGGAAGAAAAAGAGGGGCTTGCGCTGGTACAGGTTTGGCCAAAAACCGGCCGGACGCATCAGATCCGAGTGCAATTTGCCTCCCGAAAAATGCCCCTTTACGGAGATCGAAAATACGGTGGAAGCGGACACGGTCTGGCCTTGCTTTGCCATAAAATCGGCTTTTCTCATCCCATGACCGGAGAACAGCTCAGCTTTTCCGTTCCACCGAAAGATACGGTTCCCTGGATCCTTTTTTCCCGGAATGATCCGGAATAAAATCAGCTATTAGGAAATCCTATACAAAATATAATTAAGAATGATCGGTTTTTCCTTGATTTTTTTAAAGCTTTGTGCTAAAATGCGATGAAAATATTTTTCGGCAGCATGAAGTGAGGTCTAACGGTTATGGATAAAATTGACGAAAAAATCATTCAAATGCTACAAAAGAATGCAAGAATCCCGGTCAAAGAGATTGCCAAAGAGGTATTTCTCTCTTCCCCTGCAGTATCCGCCCGGATCGATCATCTGGCTCAGGAGGGCCTGATCAAGGGCTACCACATGACCATTGACCGGACCAAATTAGGATATGACGTCACGGCTTTCATCAGCCTGGAAATGGCTCCCCAGCAAAAGGCCGAATTCTACCCCTTCATTCAAAACTGTCCTAACGTGCTGGAGTGCTCCTGCGTCACCGGACAGTATTCCCAGCTGATTAAGGCGGCCTTCCGTTGCACTTTGGAATTGGAATCCTTTATCGGATCGTTGCAGCAGTTCGGAAGAACCAGCACGCAGATCGTTTTTTCCACTCCGGTAGAACCCCGAGACGTGGATATTTCTTCCCGTTCATAAAAAACCGAAAAAAATCTCTGTATCCATCGGATACAGAGATTTTTCTTTTTCTAAATTTTTTTCCTATCCTTTCCAGGCAAAGCATCCAATAGCTGAGAGCTAAGAATGGCCACAAACATCAAAAGGCAACCGCAAACCTCTTCCGGAGACATTGGAGTCTTTAAAAAGATCAGGTCAGAAAGCACGGCAAACACCGCTTCCAGACACATGATCATAGACGCCAGAACCGGAGAGGTGTGTTTTTGCCCCAAGATCTGAAAGGTGTACGCCATGCCACAGGAGAAAAAGGCGGCGTAAAGAATGGAGCCGGAAGCAGCCCAGATCCCGGAAAGACTGGGAGTTTCAAAAAGAAGCATGGCCAAAAAGCCAAAAAAGCCGCAAAACAGGAACTGAACACAGGAGAGAAATACGCCGTCGGTCCTCCCGACAAAGCGATCCACTGCCATGATGTGCAATGCAAAGAAAATGGCACACAAAAAGCTTACCAGGTCCCCTTTTGTCATAGTAAAACTTTCCGCCAGGCCACGAAGTCCCGCATCGAAGGACGCCATGCAGAGAAAATACATTCCCACTGCGGTAAGAAACACGCAAATCCAAACCGGCCATCGAAGCCGTTTTCCCAAACAGACTCCAAACAGCGGAACCAGGATCACATAGATGGCTGTAATAAATCCGCTCTTGCCGGCGCTGGTTCCCATGGTGATGCCATATTGCTGAGCATTGGTTGCAAGAAAGAGCAAAAAGCCGCATATCAAGCCATAAACCAAAAGCCGTTTCTTATCCTCTTTCGTAGGAAGGTAGCGGAACAGTTGTCCCCGGTTCTTGAAAAAAAGCACCGGGATCAAAACCAGCCCGCCCAAAAACTGGCGGCAACAATTGAAAGTAAACGGCTCCACCGAGTCCGCCGCCGTGGACTGTGCCACGAAGGTGGTTCCCCAAAGCAGAGCCGCCAAAAGTAAAAACAGAGGACCCTTAAGTTGATTTTTTTTCATAGATCAAATAAGGGAAAATAAAAACGCAATATTAGCCGCGGGCGTTTCTTTCAAGAACGATCTCGATTTTGTCTTCCGCCTTGATTTCAGTTCCCAAGCCGCTCTCTTTTCCGTTTACGTAGTAATTCCAGAACCAGCCCGACTCTTCATCGGCATCAGTATTTTGCAATCTGGTGTACATTTTGGTTCCCTCATCGTAGTAAGCGGAAGAATCCAGCTCGTAGGCGTAGCCCTTCATCAGATCGCTAAGTGTCATGGTCTCCCCTTGGGTCACATAAGCGTTGACTGCTCCTTCAAAGAGAGTCTGGGCAAGCTCTTTATCGACCTTGGAGGTAAGTGCACCGGTTTCATTTTCTTCGTAAGCATTCAGATAGCTGATGATCTTTACATTGGCAACCTCCACGGGTTCTCCTTGAGGTGCGGAGCTGCAAGATGCGATCACAGGGAGGATCATCAAAACTGCAAGAATGGAAAACAATACTTTTTTCATCGTTCTTTCCTCTCATATTCTTTATTTGGGAATGAATCCCTACAGGAAAATTATAGAATAAAAAGCAAAAAGTGTCAATATGTATTTTGTAAACGAGCGCTTTCGCTCGCCGTAAAAAAGCACCCAGGAGGTTCTATGAACAAACTTGGACAATTGTTTTTTTCTCTGGTTGTTCTTTTCCTTTTTTACCTCCTTCTCTTTGGCAATACAGAGAAAGAAAAGGGAGACCTGGCCACTCTCTCTCTTTCTTCTTTTGAAAAGCTTTTTCAATCAGAAACCGCGCGAGAGATCTTTGATCTGGAAACCTGTGAAGCGGCGGAGGTCTTTGGCGATGTAGGGGAAGAGGTCTTCCTGTGAGGCGCTATTTTTCGCAAGCCTTCGTTCTCATTCCTTTTTTGCTTTTATTTTGGCAATGTCGGCCCTTTGAAATTCTTCTCTTTCTTCTGGCTGCCGCCTTACACGAGCTGGGGCATCTTCTCGCCATGCTCTGCCTACGATGTCGCCCGGCAAAATTTTCCTTTTCTATTGGAGGAGCAAAAATCGAAACGGATGCCCCTCTCTTATCCTACCGTCGGGAAATCGTTCTGTTTTTGTCCGGACCTCTGGCAAACCTTTTGGGTTGCGCAGCGGCTTTCTTGTGGATCCGCACCCAACTCTCAGAGCCATCTCTCTACTTTTTCTTCTGCAACACACTTTTTTGTCTTATCAATCTCATACCCATCCGGGGACTGGACGGAGAACGCGCACTTTCCGCCTTTCTCAGTCTATACTGGGAGGTGGGATGGGTGTTCTGGTTTTCCTTTTGGATCAGCCGCTTGTTTCTTCTCTCTCTTCTTGGCCTGGGGCTTTTCCTTTTCATAGAAGTCAAAAACGGCTCCCTTCTTCTTTTGGCCTTCTCTCTTCTTCTGGAAGATGTGGCCGGACAAAGAAAAAAAGCTACGAATATCTCGTAGCTTTTTCTTTTGGCTCATCTTACCCGGCAGCGTTGATCTTCTTTGCCATGCGGCTCTTTCTTCTTGCTGCGGTGTTCTTATGAACATAGCCCTTGGAAACTGCGGTGTCGATCTTCTTGACCGCCGCCTTGTAGGCCGCCTGAGCTGCCTCCTGATTCCCCTCTTCCAGGGCCTTTTCAAACTTCTTCGCGGTGGTTTTCACCGTGGTAACAAAAGCCTTATTGATCTCCGCTTTCTTTTCGGAAACCAAAACACGCTTCTTTGCAGACTTGATATTCGGCAAACGATTCACCTCCTTGACGATACTAAACGAGAATATCATAGCATCCTTTTTCCGAAAAAACAAGTCTTTTGCGAAAATTTTTTCAAAAAAATGTCAAGAATATCCTGGAAAAGAAAATTTAGACAAAGGATTGTATGAAAAAATGAAACAAATTCGAAGCGATCTGGCAGTAGAGATTTGCGAGGATCTTTTCCGGCATAATTCATCTCCGGAAGGAATAGAGTGGAAACGGACCCGGTGCGGAAGAATGATTTTGGAAGAAGTGCAGATCACAAACCAGACGGGCGAGAGATTATCGGGAAAGCCCCGGGGAAAATACATCACCCTGGGAACAGGGAAACTCTGGATGGACGACCGGGAGATCTTCAAAGAAAAGGTTTTTGCCTTTCGAGAGATCCTCTCCCCTTTGTTTCAAGACATCTCTCCCAAGGCCAATTCGATTTTGGTGGCAGGGCTGGGAAACCGCAACATCACCTCTGACGCCATCGGTCCGGCCGCGGTGAAAAGTCTGGTGGTGACCCGGCACATCCGAAAAGAAACTCCGCTCATCTTTGAAGACCTGGGGCTATTTGATCTGTGCGCCATGACTCCGGGGGTATTGGGTCAAACGGGAATTGAGAGCGCAGATATTATCGGAAGCGTTGTGGAAAAGATCCGTCCGGGAGCACTGGTGGTGATCGATGCCCTGGCCTCCCGCAATCTGGAACGCCTGGTCACTACGGTTCAAATCAGCGACAGTGGCATCTGCCCCGGTTCCGGAATTGGAAACAGCCGACCGGCCCTGACTCCTTCCGCTCTGGGAATTCCGGTGATCTCCATCGGCGTACCTACGGTGGTGGATGCGGCAACGCTGGCTTCCGATGCCATCCGCTCTTTTTCCGGAACGGAAACAGATGAAGAAAAAATACGGAAAATTTGGAGCAAAAATGATCTTAATTTCTTTGTGACCCCAAGAGAAACAGATCAGGTCATTCAGTTTATGGGAGCGTTCATCGGCTATGGGATCAACCTGGCTTTGAACCGGCATCTCTCTTATGAAGACATGCTCTCGTTAATCGGAGGATAGAAAAAATGAACAAACCATGGAAAGAAAAAGCGAAAGCCTTTCTGCAAAAGCTTTCCGGCTACTTTGCCGTTTACCTGTTTTTGCCCCTGATGTGCGGATGCCTGACAGGGCTGTTTTTCCTAGTAAACGCAGTGGGCGCCGAAAAAGCACAGGCCACCTTTCAATCGGTGGGAGAACAATCGGTTTTTACAGCGGTAGGTGCGGCCATCCGACGAGAAGAAGGAGGGGGAGGCTTTTATTTTCTCTCTTCCGATCTGATCCCTCCTTTGGGAAAAGGGCTCATGGCAGTAGTTGGCGGCGCACAGTACTATTCTCCGGTGAAAGAAGAAATCCTATCTCCAGAGGATCCGAAAAAGCCGGAGATCCTCTATGACGCCTTACCGGCGGGTGCCACTCCCATTATCAGTTGTGATCTGTCATCCAACTCCTTTTTCATCAACACCACAAAATATTCCATTGACTTAAACCGAGCCAGGGCTTCCGCCTTTCCTTCCGGGGTTACAACCGGTGGCAGTGATCCTCTGGTCCTGGTACTTCATACCCACGGAACCGAATGTTATTTTGAGGATAACACCAATCTTTCCGACTTTGCCCCGGACGGAGTGGAAAGCTACTTTTTGGCAGCCGAAACCTCTTTTCGTACTCAGGATCCGGAAAAGAGTGTGGTGAAGGTTGGAAAAGTCTTCGTGGATACTCTGAACTCTCTGGGAATCCCTTCCATTCACTGCACCGTCATGCACGATCAAGATGACTTCAACGATGCCTACGTGCAAAGCGCGGAAACGGTAAAGGCGTATTTGGAAAAATATCCGTCTATTCAATATGTCATCGACCTGCACAGGGATAGCGTAGTGCGAGGAAACTCTTACGTAAAAAGCTACGCCAGCATCGAAGGGAAAAACAGCGCGCAGGTCATGCTGGTGGTGGGAACCAACCAAAACGGGCGTCACCCGAACTGGGAAAAAAACCTGGTGGTTGCCACCGCCTTTAAAGACAGTATGGACGCCCTCTTCCCCTCTCTCTCTCGCTCCCTATACCTTAGAACCGCCCGTTTCAACCAAGAATATCTTCCCGGATGCATGCTCCTGGAGGTAGGCAGCGCCGTGAACACCCTGGAAGAAGCCGAAAACGCCGCCCGCTTTGCGGCTCGAGCCTTCCATGAAATGCTACAAAAACAGCAGTAAAAAAAGGAAGACACTTCCTAAAAGTGTCTTCCTTTTGCTATGGATAAAAGTAACGTCTCTTCTGTTTTTTATCGCCACTTCAAAAAATAAAAGGGATCATCTCCGTCTTCGCTTTTTACCGTGATGAAATTTTCGCATGACAAAAAGGGCAAGAAAAATCAAAAGGGCGACGGTGGGAACGGCAATGATCAGTGCATTTCTCCTGTTTTCGGCAAGGACTCGGGCAGATCTCTCATCCGCTTCCCGGCGGTACTGTGCCAAAAGACGGGCGGCCTCCCGGGAACTCTCCCTTTCCTCTTCCCCCAAAAAAGACAGGTGCTCCGCAGTTTTTTCCGCTCGCAAGCGGGCCTGCTCTTCCAGATACTGCTCCTCATAAGTTTTCAGGTGCTCAAAAAAGTCGTTTTTCTCCACGTCCTCCCCGACGGTGCTAAGATAAAGTCCGTATCGACAGGGAGAATGGGTGGTGATTTGATCCGCTTTGGAGATCTCGCCGTTTTTTCCGTTAAGCCAACCGCGAAACCAGGTGTACTGCTGAGACTTGTGGCAAAAAAACCCCATCTGGGTCGCTTGAAAAGCGGTCTTTCCTCCAAAATACTCTAGAGGCTGGTCCCAATCCATCAGAATCTCATTTTCCGGATACAGGTGCAGGTAAGTTTTGGGAACCTGCCAGGCGCCGTACTGCTCCGCGCTTTCCGGATAGCTCTCCGTTTTCCCAGCCAAAGTTACCGCTTCCTGAAGCGTTGCACAATTGAGTCGGTGCTGGCCGTGACCGTATTCTCCGTTGGGATCGTGGCCAATCACCACCAAAGGGCGAAAACGGCGAATCATTTCCACTTGAAACGCCACGATATCCTCCCAGGCATATCCCCGAGCGGCAAGTTGCTGCTGTGCCTGGGCAAGGGAGGTACTGTAAAGATCGGGAAAGGAACTGATCACCGGATAATTCTCCACGCCCACCGTCCAAAGGCCGTTTAAAAGCTCGTGGCGACGCAAAGGTTCATTGACATGATCGGTAAAGTATACCACCTGTACCGCCAGATCCCTCTGTCCGGCGTAAAGCGGAAGAATCCCGGCAAAAAACAACTGTTCATCGTCTGCGTGCGTAGTCATCAAACAAAGATCCGCCCGCTGGCATGGCTCCTCCCAGATCTGTACCCAGGAAGGCACGGGGCCGGCAAAGGCGTAGATCTCCATCAACCGCACGTTCTGAGAAAAGGTCAGCGTGATCTGACTTTTTCCTTCACCAAAAAGCGCCGTCAAATCTACGTACTGACGAAGAAATTCGGCCTCTACCTCCACTTCCTCTTCCCCTTGGGAAATATGAAAGGAGGTGGGAGTGTCGTAATAGACAAGATACAGAAAATCCATAGGAACATCAGAGGTGATCACAAGGGGACGGGTCACCGTGGCAGATGCGTTTTCTCTTCCGTCGGTAAGCGTGCCTTGAAAGTGAGACAGAGAAAGAGAAAGGGATTGTCCTTCCGCAGAAACTGTGAAAGAAAAAAGCAGGGTGAAAAAAAGAATAAATATCAAAACTGAGAAGATTTTCAGCGATCTCATTTCAAAAGCACCTCCTTGCATTGTTCCACAGATTCACAAAGCACCTGGGCTCCGGCGTGGGAAAGCTCCTCTCGGCTGCCGTATCCGTAAAGGACCCCCACGGTGGCAAGACCGAAGGACCGGGCGCTGATGATGTCGTATTTTCGATCCCCTACCATGACACTTTTTCCGGGATCGGATCCGCTTTTTTCCAGTGCGTAGGAAAGAACCTCGTCCTTGGTGCTGCGCTCCTTTTCATCCATGGTAGCGCCGCAAACGAAATCAAAATAGGACAAAATCCCGAAATGTTCCAAAATTCTCTCGGCAAACAGCTCCGGCTTGGAGGTGGCCAGAACCAGGGTGGCACCCTTTTCTTTCAACGCAGAAAGCATTTCCGGCACGCCATGGTAAAGAGCGTTTTCAAAGATCCCCGTATTTTCAAAATACTCCCGAAAATGCCCAATGGCCTCCAAAGCCCTCTCGTGGGAAAATCCGTAAAACTTTTCAAAAGAATCTGCCAAGGGTGGCCCGATGAACGCATTCAGCTTGGAACGATCGTCTTCCCGGATCCCATAGTACGAAAGGGCATGGAGCACAGAGTTTGTAATGCCAAGGCCCGGATCCGTCAAAGTTCCGTCCAGGTCAAAAAAGATATTCTCTTTCATAATTCCCTCTAAAAACAGATTTTATAACAACGGGAAACGCGGCTCGTGTCCGGTCGGATGGCGGTGACCACGATGATATTTTCATAGATAAAATCTACCTTTTCCAATCTCTCTTCCGGTGGTAAAAATCCGGCAAGAGAACAACTGCGTTTTTCGCTGACCACAAAAACTTCTCCGTCTCCCCCGGTCCGGGCAACGGCGTACGTCCCCTGAGGGGAAACCGCAAAAATCTTAGGATCCGACTTTCCTTGAATTCTTCCCTGCCACCGGGTTCCCAAAAGCAGATGTGCCCAAAGAACCCGATCCGACTGCCCGTCTTCTTCCCAGACCTGGGCAAAAAAGCGGTTTTGAATTTCTCCGTAGTTGCCCTTTTCTTCAAAAAGTGACGGAGCCACTTCCCCGGTAGCGCAGTCCAAAGCAACAAAGCGTTCTCCTTGCTCCCCGGAAAGGCGAAAATAGGCTTGCGTATTTCCAACAAAAGCGCCGAAAACAGGGTCTTTCCCATAGTCGGAAAGGGAGACGGTCTTCACATCCACGATGCGAAGGCTGTCATCCATAGGATCGGTATGATAAATGGCAACCTTGTCCCCTTCCAGGGAAATGGCATAGGAACCGTTGGCGGAAAAGGCAAGGATCTTCTCTCCGTACGGATCTACCCCCGGGATCGAATCGGACAACATGGGGTAACATAGCCTCTCCTTTGGATGGATCAGATATTTTTTTCCGTCACGGGCAATGAAAACAAAGCGTTCCGGCGAGGAAACCGGCCAAAACCCCTCGTAGGCCGGGGCGGGATTGATCGCCGTGTTTCCTACCAAAAAGTAAGAAAAAGATTCCTCTTCCATTCCAAGTCCGGCAAGAGAGACCGTGGTCTTTTCCAGCGAAACAAAGTCCGACAGGCCCAAGGGATCAAAGAGAAGGGCGTGATTTCCATCGGGGGAAACGAGGAGCTTTCCGTTATAGTCGTACACCTCTTCCATTTCCTGGATCAAAGACAGGCCGGTGTTTCGATAGAGATTGGTCCAGTAAAGAACGATTCCTCCAAAAATGATAACGAAAGCCAAAATGGAAGAGAGAATGGCAATTTCTTTTTTCTTCATGGATATCCTCCTTGAAATATAAGGGAAAACTGGGAATTGTTTTTTTTGCCGTTTTGTGTTAAGATGAAAAAAGAGGTGAAAACGTATGAGAATCTTATTTGTTTGCACAGGGAATACCTGCCGTTCTCCCATGGCCCAAGCCCTGATGGAAAGCCTGGCAGAAGGCTACGGATGGAAAATTACCTGCGACTCTGCAGGGGTTTTTGCCTCCCCCGGTGCTCCCATGTCAAATACCGCCCTCAAGGTTCTGGCCCACGCCTTTCATATTCCGTCCTTTTTTCACACAGCAAAGCCTGTCACCGAAGAAATGATAGACGCATTTGATCTTGTGGTTGCTATGACCAAAGACCATCTTCGCCTTCTCACACAAAAATTCGGAGAAAGAGAAAATATCCTCTCAATGCCCCGAGACGTAGGTGATCCCTTCGGGGGAAGCTTTGCCGTCTACGAAAAGACGGCGAAGGCCATTGTGGAAGGGCTGGATGTGCTCATTCAAGAAGGAAAAATCCATCAATAATCATAGAACTTGTAAGGAAGATAACCATGAAAATTTTAGCTTTTGAATCCTCCTGCGACGAAACGGCCGCCGCTGTGGTTGAGGACGGAAGACAGATCCTTTCCAATGTAGTCCTCTCTCAAATCGAGATCCATCATCGCTACGGAGGCGTGGTGCCGGAGATCGCCAGTCGCGCCCACACCGAAGCCATTTGTACCGTTTGTAGCGGCGCCCTGGAACAGGCAAATCTAAAATTGGATCAGATCGACGCCATTGGCGTCACCAACCGTCCCGGTCTCATCGGAGCTCTTTTGGTTGGAGTGAATTTTGCAAAATCTCTGGCCTTTTCCAAAAACTTGCCCATCATCCCGGTGAACCACCTGGAGGGGCACGTGGCGGCCTCGTACCTTGCCTTTCCCGATCTAACGCCACCCTTTTTGGCCTTTTTGGCCAGCGGCGGTCACACCCTTATTTTACAGGTGCGGGACTATACCGATTTTTCCGTCATCGGCTCTACCAGAGACGATGCCGCCGGAGAAGCCTATGACAAGGCGGCCAGAGTGTTGGGAATCGGATACCCGGGAGGAAAAGAGATGGACCGGCTGGCAAAACTTGGAAACGAGAAGGCAGTAGCCTTCCCTGCGCCGATCATTCGGGATCATCCTTTTGACTTCACCTTCTCCGGTTTAAAAACATCTGTCATCAATTACGTTCACAACAAAACTCAGGTCAACGAGGAGATCTCCCCCGAAGATCTGGCCGCCTCTTTTCAAGGAGCGGTATGCCAGGGGATCACATCTCGCCTGGAAAACGTCTTCCGCGCTTTTCCTCACCGAAAACTGGTGCTGGCCGGCGGGGTGGCGGCCAATTCCGGAATCCGCTATGCAGCAGAAAAAATCTGTGAAAAATACGGGGCGCAACTCTTTTTGCCGCCCCTTTCCCTCTGCGGTGACAACGGCGCTATGATCGCCGCTCAAGCCTATTACAACTTTAAGGCCGGCATTCTGGGCGATGAGACGCTCAACGCCCATGCAACCTCTCCCTTTAGCTTCAAATTTTAAATATGATTTCAAGTTTTTCCTCAGTCTCTTGTGGAAAACTCTGTGGAAAATGTGAAAAAGTACGATAAAATCAGGCTTTTTTTTGAATTTTCCCCTGTGGATCTCGCTTTTTTCTGTGAAAAACTTTATTTCTTCACAACTTGTTCAAAATTCCGTTGTTTTTCTATTCCTTTGTTTTTTCCGCTCCTTCTCCCGGTAAATATCCTTCTCCGGCAAGAAAATGGATGGCCCGTTCTATGGAATCCTTGGCGTTGCCCCAGGGCTCTTTTTGATAGCGATAATCAAATTTTTTGCAAAAATGAGAAATATCTTCCTTTAATTCGTCCAGATACCGCATTTCCACCTTTTGGGCCGCTTTCAGAAAATCGGGGAGCTTTTTTTTGGAAATGAAAAGCTTGGCAGTTTTCAAGAAACGGGTATAACAAGAAAGGCAGAAATAGCTCTGTTCTTCCATCTTCTTGCGAAATTCTCCGTCCATCTCCCAGAGAAGACAGGCTGTTTCAAACATCTTTCCCCAGTGAAATTCTACCCGCTCACACACATAGCAGGTATTGCAAAACGAAGCGGTGTGCTCTGCTACCGTTCCGGTCTTTTCTTTCAGAGAGATCTTCGGTGTGGCGCACTCCTTTCGGATCTGATCCAAATGACTCTCCAGCATCAGCGCCAAGGGGAGACGCTTCTGAGCCCGGTACATTTCTTCAAAATGATGGCCGCAAAAGCCTTTTTCATTGGTAGCGATACGAATATCCGGCTCCATCATGGAGGCACCCAAGATCAAATCGATTTCGTTGTCCTCCAATTTTCTCTTCATCCGGCAAAAGGGGCAGGAGCCACTTTCCTCAAAGGCTTCGTTCACGGGAATGGTGTAAATTTTTTCCATGAAAATCTCCTTTTTTCGTTCTTTTTCTATGGTATCACACTCTGACCCCTTTTTCAAGGGAGAAAAATCAAAGATAAGGAAACCATCCATGGCAAAAGTCTTACATAAAATCGATTCCAGCCACAGCTTATTTCAATTCACCGACGGTTTTTCCTTCGGCACCGACGCGGTACTCCTTTCCGGATTTATCCGTTGCCGGAAAGGTCAAGTGGGAGTAGAACTGGGGACCGGCACGGGGATCATCCCCTTGCTCCTTTCCATCCATAAGGAATTTGAAAAGATATACGCCTTGGAGATCCAGCACGATTACGCCCTGCTTGCCGAAGAAAACATTGCATATAACGGGTTTTCCAACAAGGTGGAGGTGATCTGGGGGGATCTGAAAAATGCAAAAGAGCATCTTCCTTTCTTCTGCGATTTTGTTTTCGCAAACCCACCTTACATGGGAAAAGACACCGGACGGGAAAACGAAAATGAAAAGAAACGCATCGCCCGCCATGAGGTTTTTTGTACGATTCGGGAAGTTTGTCAGGCTGCATCCGATCTCTTACAGGACGGGGGAAATTTTTACTGTGTGTATCGAACCCAGCGTCTGCCGGAACTTTTTCAAGCCATGCAGGACGTACATCTTGCCCCAAAGGATCTGGTTCTTGTGACTCCCACGCCCCAAAGTGAGCCAAGCCTTGTTCTGGTACGCGGCGTGAAAGGAGCAAAGCCGGGGCTGATGACCCGTGCTCCCTTCTTATTGCAGGACCTGTCCGGAAAACGTACACCGGAAGCGCTCCTGCTTTATGAAAAAGGTGTGCTTCTCTACGGGGATGAATGGAAACAGAGGGATCGGAAATGAAGCGAGGATTTATCTGTCTTTTTCTCCTTTTCCCGCTCCTTCTGGCCTCCTGCCAAAGCTCCTCTTCCCATGGGCCGGATGCCGATGAGATTTTTTCCGCAGTAAAAAAGAACCGTGATCTTTTTACCCGGTGCGCAGCGGAAATGGAAGCCCTTGGAGAAGATCGTATTTACGTAGCTATGGAGCCGGTCGAAACAAAAGAGGGAGAACCCGAGACGGGCGGCGAGAGAAGAGCTCGTCTGGTATCCTACGGAAAAGAAAGCGACAGCCGTACGGAAATTACTAATCCCGTGCTTCAGGAAGCCCTGGAGCGTTTCGGTCTTGCCTTGATCTTCTTTCAAACCTCCTCCGACTCTAGGCGCACCGTTATCTTCAGCTTCGCCAAGGAAAACCAAATCGGCACGGTCAACGGTTTTTACTATTCCTTCGATTCCCAGCCCTCCGCCTGGTGGGGCCGACGAGGGGATTTGGTGAAAAGCGGTTCCGGATTTCTTCAGACAAACCAGAGGGAAGACGCCTGGTACGTAACCCTTCTTATTGAAGATCACTTCTATTATTTCGAAAAAACCGGAAACCTTGTGGCATAAGCTAAAAAAACGGAAACCGACGTTTTTTTATAAAAAGAACCGAAAGTTCAAAACTTTCGGTTCTTTTTCTTTTCTACTCTGCACCCAGGGATCGGTAGACTCTCCGGGTAAGCAGCGTTGCCAGGATCATAGTAATGGCGTCTGCCAGAAGCTGAGTAAATAAAACTCCGTATAGGCCAAACAGAGAGTTCATCAAAAAAAGCAAGGGGATATTCACCAACCCCTGGCGGCACACGGACAGGATCAGAGATTCCGGCCCTTTGCCCATGCCTTGGAGGGCGAAGGTGGAAAGAAGATTGAAAAACATCAACGGAGTGGCAAGACAGCAGATGCGGAGAAATACGATCCCAAAAGCAACGGTAGCCCCATCCTGTATGAAGATCGTAACGATCTGGCGGGAAAAAATTTCAAAAAGCAGGACGCACAAACCCGCAAAAGTAAGACCCGCAAATCGGCAAGCGGAGATGACCTTCTTCATTCTATCCCGATCGCCGGAAGCGTAATTATAAGCCACCAGGGGGATCATTCCCTGACACAGACCCATTCCGGTATTCAATGGGAGCATATCAATCTTTTTTACAATTCCAAGGGCAGCCAATTCAATATCCCCATAACCGGAAGCCAATTGGTTGAGGAAAAGGTTGGACAGACTGGCCAGAAAGGCGGCCAGTGCGGAAGGGATGCCGACGGCGAAAATTTGACTTAGGTAAGAAAAGCCGTGAAAAAAGAACTTGGGGGAAAGAGACAGCACCGTTTTCCCTTTCAGTCGAGAAATCACAATGAAAAAATAGAGCATGGAAATCACATTGGCAAGGCAAGTAGCAACCGCCGCGCCGAATACTTCCCGACCGGGAAACAGAAGGAACATGAAAACGGGATCCAAAACGATATTGATCACGCCTCCAAGGCCAAGGCCAAAGCTGGCCTGTTTTGCAAACCCTTCACTGCGAAGAAAGTGGGACAGAGCCATACTCACCGATGAGGGAATGCCACCCACGACCACTACCCAAATGGCATAACTCTCTGCATAGGCGTAAGTGTTTGGGCTAGCGCCCACGGCGTAAAGGAGTTTCTCCCGGAAGACAAAACAACCGATGGAATAAAGAAGAGTGATCCCAATGGTGCCGTAAAAACTAAAAGAGGAAACGCTTTTGACCTCTTCCACTTTCCCTTGCCCTAAAAGGCGAGAGATCAAAGTGCCGCCGCCTACACCAAAAAGATTGGCCAGAGCGCAAAGCACAAAGAAGAGAACAAAAGCCAAAGTGGAAGCAGCTACCTTATAGGGGTCGTTGGTCAGACCGATGAAGAAGGTGTCCGCAAGGTTGTAGATCATGCTGATGAGCTGACTGATGATCGTGGGAATGGCAAGCTTTGCCAGAGCCTTCGGAACCGGCATTGTTTCAAAAAGTTCTTTTTTTTGGTCCATGGGTTTTTCTTTGTCCTTCCTTATTTCAAAAACGGACTGATTGTAGCACAATTTCAAAAAATTCGCAAGTCCTCTCTCTTTTTCTCTTTTTTCTTTCCCTTTTTTGCTTCTCCGGAATATACTACATCGTTGCGCAAATCTTTTCCGCAAGAGCAGATTTTCAGAAATATCAGAAATTTTTTTGTATTTTGTATTGAAATCCAAAATATTTTTTGATATAATCGGTCTTAAACAGAAAATTCTACGATTCAATGAAAGGCAACGTTATGAATTCATTTCCCCTCTCCCATAAAATTTCCATGCTTCGCTCTGATATTCGCGGTTCTGTTTACGCAGAGGCGCTCCGGATGCAGAAGGAAGGAAAAAAAGTCCTGAAACTCAATACGGGAAATCCTGCCGCCTTTGGTTTTACCATGCCGGACAGCGTTCGTAGCGCGCTGCTTGCAGGAATGGACGGAGCAGTTCCCTACTGCGATCTGCGGGGGATGGAGGAAGCCAGAGAAACGATCCTTTCATATCACCGCTCCAAAAACATCGCCGACATTGACATCGATGACATTTTTCTCGCCAACGGTGTCAGCGAAATGGTACAAATGGTCCTGCTGTCCTTTCTCAACGAAGGGGACGAGATCCTTCTCCCCTCCCCCAACTACTCCCTTTGGGAAAACTGCACCCATCTGGCAGGTGGCGTACCGGTGTTTTACCGTTGCCGCGAGGAAAACGATTGGTTTCCGGACCCGGCAGACATAGAAAAAAAGATCACGAAAAAAACCCGTGCTATCCTTCTCATTCACCCGAACAATCCCACCGGGGCGGTATATTCCAAGGAGCTGATCCAAGAGATTCTGGCCGTTGCCAGAAAGCACGACCTTGCCCTTTTCTGCGATGAGATCTACGATCGCCTGATCTTGGATGACGTTTGCCACGTCTCACCGGCAAGTCTGGCGCCGGACCTTCTTTCCGTTACCTTCAACGGGCTTTCCAAATCCCATATCATCTGCGGTTTTCGCTGCGGATGGGCCGTCATTGCCGGTCCGAAACAAAAGAGAGCCGGTATTCAGGAAGGACTGACCCGACTGTGTGCCATGCGGCTTTGCGCGAACACCCTCTCTCAATTGGTAGTACCCGCCGCTCTTCAAGATCCCGAGTCTACCCGGGCCATGTTGGTGCCCGGCGGCAGACTTTATGAACAGCGTGAAGCCACTTGCTCCGTGCTCGAATCCATTCCCGGGATCTCTTTTGTAAAAAACCGGGCAGCCTTCTACTTATTCCCCAAACTGGACAAAGAACGCTTTCATATCAGCGACGATCGGAAATTCGCTCTGGACCTTTTACACGCCAAAAATCTTCTCATCGTTCCGGGATCGGGATTTGCCTGGGACGAAAACGATCATTTTCGCATTGTCATGTTACCGGAACCCCAAGTGTTACGCCAAGCTATGATGGACCTGGGAGATTTTCTCTCGGACTACCGACAAGACTAGAAAAAAAGCGCGCCGTTGGCGCGCTTTTCCTGTTTTTTGTGAAAAATTGGAAGATCGAACAGTTTTTTTCGTTTTTTTTGAGAAATATATCGATATGATTATAGCAACATTCCAACTTTCGTATTGATAAATCATCCTTTTTGTAAAAACCGTGCTTGAAAAAGAACGCGAAATTTGCTACAATATACTATAATTGAAGTATTGATATTCATGGATGCTTAGATTGGAGGATTTTTGGATGAAATATCGAATTGAACACGATTCCATGGGAGAGGTCAAAGTCCCTGCTGACAAGTATTGGGCCGCCCAAACGGAAAGAAGTCACCAAAATTTCAAGATCGGGGTGGATATTGAGGTCATGCCCAGAGAGATCACCCGCGCCTTCGGCGTTTTGAAGAAGGCCGCGGCCATCGCCAACCACTCCCTCAAACCGGAGAAAATGACGCCGGAGAAGCTGGAAGCCATCAAACAGGCCTGCGATGAAGTGATGAGCGGTTCCTTAAACGATCACTTCCCCCTGGTCGTGTGGCAGACCGGGTCCGGCACCCAGTCCAACATGAACGCCAACGAGGTCATTGCCAACCGGGGAAATGAAATCGCCGGAGCAAAACTCCTCCATCCCAACGACGACATCAACATGTCCCAAAGTTCCAACGACACCTTCCCCACTGCCATGCATATTGCAGCCGTGGAGGCGATTGAAGACAAACTCTTCCCCGCGCTGGACCTGCTCACCGCCACCCTGGTTCGTCTGGAAAAAGAAAACGAAGGGATCGTAAAGAGCGGACGTACCCATCTTCAGGACGCTACCCCCATTCGCTTCTCCCAGGAGATCTCCGGTTGGAGATCCAGCCTTGAGAAAGATAAGGAGCTGTTGAAGTCCTCTCTTGTGCATTTAAGAGAGCTCGCCCTGGGCGGTACTGCCGTAGGTACCGGGCTGAACGCTCCCGCCGGCTTTGATGTGAAAGTGGCCGAAGCGGTATCTCAGATCACCGGCAAGACCTTTGTTACTGCAGAAAACAAATTCCACGCCCTCACGTCCAAGGACGAGCTGGTCTTTGCTCACGGCGCTCTGAAAGCGCTGGCGGCGGACCTGATGAAGATCGCCAACGACATTCGTTGGCTGGCCAGCGGCCCCCGTTTGGGTCTCGGGGAGATCTTCATTCCCGAAAACGAGCCCGGCTCCTCCATTATGCCGGGAAAAGTCAATCCCACCCAGTGCGAAGCCGTTACCATGGTAGCCGTTCAGGTCATGGGCAATGACGTGGCAGTGGGCATGGCGGCAAGCCAGGGCAACTTTGAACTGAACGTGTTCATGCCCGTGTGCATTTACAACTTCCTCCAGTCCGCCCGTTTGCTTGCGGAAGCGATGGTGTCCTTCAACGACAACTGCGTCACCGGCATTCAGGCCAACCGAGAGAAAATGCACCACAATCTTCACAACTCCCTGATGCTGGTCACCGCACTCAACCCCTACATTGGCTATGAAAACGCGGCCAAAACCGCAAAAAAAGCATTTAAAGAAAATGTTTCTCTGAAAGAAGCTTGCGTAGCCCTCGGCTTTTTATCCGCTGAAAAATTCGACCAGGTCTTCCGTCCCGAGGAAATGGCCTAAGACCGAAAGGAAGTTTTACCATGACATTTTGTTATTATCCCGGTTGCACCTTGAGAACCCAAGCAAAGGAACTGGACCGCAAGGCCCGCGCCTGCGCCCAGGCCCTCGGAGTGGAGCTCTGTGAGATCCCGGAATGGCAGTGCTGCGGCGGATGCTACCCCGTAGCGAAAGATGAAATTGCCACAAAACTTTCCGCCGTGCGCACGCTCATGGCGGCAAAAGAAGCGGAAAAGCCGGTCATAACCGTTTGCTCCGCCTGCCACAACGTACTAAAGAGAGTCAATCAAGACCTAAAAGAAGATGAAGTGATCCGTGATCGGGTCAATCGCTACCTTTCCCCCGAAACCCCTTACGCCGGCGAAGGAGAAGTACTCCACTTTTTGGAAATGCTCCGGGACAAGGTGGGCTTTGACGCCATCCGGGAGAAAGTGAAAAATCCTCTTACCGGAAGAAAGATCGGTGCCTATTACGGGTGCTTGCTTCTCCGTCCGGGCAAGGTAATGGCTTTTGACGATCCGGAAAATCCATCCATCATGGAAGATTTCATCCGCGCACTGGGCGCCGAACCCGTAATCTACTCCTACCGCAACGAGTGCTGCGGCGCGTATCTTGCTCTGGAGGACAAAAAGATCGTTGAGAAAAAGAGCGGCGCGGTTCTTCAAAACGCCGCGGCGGCGGGAGCGGAATGTGTCATCACCGCCTGCCCTCTCTGCCTTTATAATTTGAAGAAAACCGGTGGCCCGATTCCGGTCCAGTATTTCACTGAGCTGCTTTTTGAGGCCCTTGGGCTCGAATAAGGAGGAATCATGGAACAGAAAAATTTGAAAGACCAGATCCTGCGCATCAGCGGCGTGAATCCCAGAAAATGCATGCGCTGCGGAAAATGCAGCGGAACCTGTCCCTCCTACGACGAGATGGAGTACCATCCCCATCAATTTGTATATATGGTAGAAAACGGTGAGATTGCTCCTTTGATGGAATCCACCTCTCTGTACCGGTGTCTGACCTGCTTTGCCTGCGTAGAGCGTTGTCCCCGTCAGGTAGAGCCGGCGAAGCTCATTGAGGCGGTGCGACTCATGGTAATCCGCCAGGCCGGCCAGAATCACTTAAAGCCTGACCAGATCCCCGGTCTCTTGGATGAGGATATGCCGCAACAGGCGCTGGTCACAGCTATGAGAAAATTTGCGAAATAGGAGGGCACAATGCAAAGAATCGGTGTTTTCGTTTGCTGGTGCGGTAGTAACATTGCCGCCACCGTTGATGTAAAAGCCGTTGCTGAGGCTCTGGGAAAAGAGCCCGGCGTGGTTTATTTTGAAGATTATCAGTACATGTGCTCCGAGGAAGGGCAGAACAAGATCAAAAATGCCATTCGGGAATATAAGCTTACCGGTGCAGTGATCTGCTCCTGCTCCCCCCGTATGCACGAGAATACCTTCCGCAAGGCTGCGGCTGCCGCGGGCATCAACTCCTTTATGGTGGAGATCGCCAACATTCGCGAGCAGTGCTCCTGGATTCACAAGGATAAGGTCAGCGCTACGGAAAAGGCCATTATTTTGGGAAGAGCCGCCATTGCGAAGGTTCACCTGAACACCCCTCTGACTGCCGGCGAAAGCCCGGTAGTGAAGCGGGCCCTGGTTATCGGCGGTGGAATCGCCGGCATCCAGACGGCGCTGGACATTGCCGAAGCCGGCTTTGAGGTGGACATCGTAGAAAAGAAGCCCACCGTAGGCGGAAAAATGAGCCAGATCGACAAGACCTTCCCCACGCTGGACTGCGCCGCGTGCATCCTTACCCCGAAAATGGTGGACGTCGCCCAGAGCGACAAGATCCGCATTTTCTCTTACAGCGAAGTAGCGGAAGTAAAAGGCTTTGTGGGCAATTTCCAGGTCTCCATTCGCCGGAAAGCCAGATATGTCGATGAAACCAAGTGCACCGGCTGCGGCCTGTGTACCGAAAAATGTCCCCAGAAAAAAGTTCCCAACGAATTCAATCTGGGGCTGGATCAGAGAAGGGCCATTTACATTCCCTTTGCCCAGGCAGTTCCCAAGGTTGCCACCATCGATCCCGATTACTGCACCATGCTGAAAAGCGGCAAGTGCGGTGTTTGCTCCAAGATCTGTACCGCGGGAGCCATTGACTACAAGCAGCAAGACTCCTTCGTAGAAGAGTCTTACGGCGCTATTGTGGTCGCCACGGGCTTTAACCCCATTTCTCTGGAGAAGTACGATGAATTTGCCTATTCTCAGTCTCCGGACGTCATCACCTCCCTGGAGTTTGAGCGTCTCACCAACGCCGCCGGCCCTACGGGCGGAACCCTTCTGCGTCCCTCCGACGGAGAGCATCCTCACAAGATCGTTTTCGTTCAATGTGTAGGAAGCCGCGAAGACGGCGGTTGCGGCAAGAGCTACTGCTCTAAGATCTGCTGCATGTACACGGCAAAACACGCCATGCTCACTCGCGAAAAATATCCGGACACCGAAGTGTACGTGTTCTATATTGACGTACGTACGCCCGGCAAGAATTTTGACGAATTTTACCGCAGAGCCGTGGAAGAATACGGCGTGCACTACATCAAGGGAATGGTAGGAAAAGTTTCCCCTGAAAACGGCAAGCTCATGGTTCGCGCGTCCGATCTGATCGAAGGAAAGCAGTTGACCATTGACGCGGACCTTGTTGTGCTGGCCGCCGCCATTGAGCCGGACAAGTCTGCCAGACCTCTTGCCACCATGCTTACCGCATCCATGGACACCAACGATTTCTTCACTGAGGCACACCCCAAACTTCGTCCGGTGGAAAGCCCCACAGCCGGAATCTTCCTGTCCGGCTGTTGCCAAGGTCCTAAGGATATCCCGGAAACCGTGGCTCAGGCTTCTGCCTGTGCGGCAAAAGTCATCGGCCTTCTAAACAAGGACAAGCTCACCTGCAATCCCTGCGTGGCCCATTCCAATGAAATGCTGTGCAACGGATGCTCCTCTTGCGAGAAGGTGTGTCCGTACGGGGCCATTCACTACGAGGAGAAGGAATTCCGTATGCCCGACCGCACCACAAGAATTCGCCGGGTTGCCAGCGTAAATCCTGCTGTCTGCCAGGGTTGTGGCGCCTGCACCGTTGCTTGTCCCAGCGGCGCTATGGATCTTTTCGGCTTCTCCAACAGACAAATCATGGCGGAGGTAGATGCCATATGCAAATGAACGAAGAAAAGTTTGAACCCACCATCGTTGCCTTCTGCTGCAACTGGTGCTCCTATGCCGGCGCCGATCTTTCCGGAACCAACCGTTTGCAGTATCCTGCCAACGTAAAGATCATTCGTGTTCCCTGCTCCTGCCGTGTCAATCCCATGTTTATTCTGCGAGCTTTTCAGCGGGGAGCAGACGGGGTCATCCTTTGCGGATGCCACCCCGGAGACTGTCACTACACTACGGGCAACTACTACGCCCGTCGCCGTATGACCCTTCTCTTCTCCATGCTGAATTTCCTTGGCATTGAGAAAGAGAGAACCCGCGTAGAATGGGTAAGTGCTGCAGAAGGTGCGAAGTTTGCCGCTACCATGAACGACTTTGTCGCTACCATCACACGCCTTGGCCCCAACCGGAGATTGGAGGATCTGAGATGCAAAAAGTAATTCGTGACAAGGCCATCGAACTTCTCACTTCCGGAAAGGTGAGCGGGGTTCTTGCCTGGAAAGAGGGCGAGTTCTTCTACGATCAGACCCCGTATCTGTTCCGCACCAAAGAAGAAATCGAAAAGAGCCTTACCTACAACAGTTTTTCCGGTGCCAATCTTTCCAAGTATTTGGTAAAAGAAGCCCACAAAGACACAGTGTTAGCCGTTTTCTTGAAGCCCTGCGATACCTATTCCTTTAGCCAGCTTTTGAAGGAGCACCGCATTCACCGCGAAAAAGTTTGGGTGGTTGGTATTCCTTGCGAAGGCAAGCTGGACGTTGAGCTTCTGCGGAAAAGCGGTATCAAAGGCATCAAATCCATTGCGGAAAAAGGCGACGATCTCGTCATCTCCACCATTTACGGAGAAAAGATCGTTCCGAAAAAAGACGCTCTGGCCGAGCGCTGCCTGAACTGCAAGAGCCGCAAACACGTTCTCTATGACGAGCTTTTGGGCGAAGAAGGCGAAGTTCTGAATTCCAATCGCTTTGACATGGTAGAAACGCTGGAAGCGATGAGCGCTGAAGAACGTTTCGCTTTCTGGCAAAACGAGCTTTCCCGCTGCATCCGCTGCAACGCCTGCCGTAACGTCTGCCCCGCTTGCACCTGTGAAAAGTGCGTATTTGATAACGCCGCTTCCGGAATTGATTCCAAAGCACCTGCTTCCTCTTTCGAGGAGCAAAATTTCCACATCATCCGCGCCTTCCACGTAGCAGGAAGATGCACCGACTGTGGCGAATGCTCTCGGGTATGCCCCCAGGGTATTCCGTTGCACCTTTTGAACAGAAAGTTCATCAAAGACATCAACGAATGTTACGGCACTTATCAAGCCGGGGAAAACCCCGAGGAAAGAGCGCCTCTGACTAACTTTACCGAGGGCGATATGGAGCCCGGCGATATTTTCCGGAACGGAGGGAAAACAGAATGAAAAAGATTTCCGTTTCCAAGCTTCCCCTTCTCTTCTCCGCCATCGGCTCAAAGCAGGCTCTATACATCCCTGTAGATGCAAAAGACGGCGCAGAATGGAAGCGCTTTGAAGAGGGCGACGCTCTCTCTCAAGCTACCAACACCAATCGCTCTGCCAAGGATTTCTTTTTCCCTCAGGTAGAGAACATGGCATCTTTCCTTGTAGAAGGAAAGAAGATCCAATTCGTAGACGTCAAAGAAGAAAAAGAACCCTTCGTACTCTTCGGCGTCCGCGCTTGCGATGTAAAAAGCTTTGACATTTTGGACAAAGTCTTTCTGGCCGATCCGGTGGATACCTTCTATCAGAATCGCAGAGAGCGATGCACGGTGGTAAGCCTGGCATGCAAAGAGCCGGAAGAAACTTGCTTCTGTTCCTCTTTTGGCATTGATGCCGCCTCTCCCTCAGGAGACGTGAGCGCATGGCGTGTGGGCGAAGAGATGTTCTTCCAAGCCAACACCGAAAAGGGCGAGGCCCTTCTGTCTTCCCTTTCTGACCTTCTGGAATCCGGTGAGGAAAAGAAGGTGGAAGAAGAGAAAAAGGCCATTTGCGCCATCCTCTCTCAACTTCCTTTGCAGAATCTTCCCACAAAGTATTTCCAGCCGGAAAAACTGATGGAGCATTTCTCCGATCCCAAGTGGAGCAATCTGTCCCAAGCGTGTCTTGGCTGCGGCACTTGCACCTTCGTGTGCCCCACCTGCCAGTGCTTTGACATCCGGGATTTTGATACCGGCTCCGGCGTTCAGCGCTACCGCTGCTGGGATTCTTGCATGTATTCGGACTTTACCCAGATGGCAGCGGCCCAGCCGAGATTGACTCAAATGGAACGCTTCCGCCAGAGATTTATGCACAAACTGGTGTACTATCCGGCAAACCACGACGGTGAATTCAGCTGTGTGGGATGTGGCAGATGCCTTATGAAGTGCCCCATTTCCATGAATATTGTAAAAGTAATGAAAGAGATCGGAGGGGAAGAAAAATGACAAAAGAAGCACTGGTTCCCGGGATCGGCGTCATTACCGATATTCGGATGGACACCCCGGACGTTAAAACATTCCGCGTAGTTACCCCGGATGGAAAAAAGCCTTTCGAGCACATTCCCGGTCAATGCGCCATGCTCTCAATCCCCGGCGTAGGAGAGGCTCTGTTTTCCATCACCTCCTCCCCCACAAATCCGGACTTTCTGGAGTTTTCCATTAAAAAATGCGGTTGCGTCACCGAATTTCTTCACTCGGTTGAGCCCGGCCAGTACGTTACTCTGCGCGGCCCCTACGGAAACGGTTTCCCCGTGGAAAGCGCTTTCCGTGGCAAAGATCTTCTCTTTGTGGCGGGCGGTATCGGTCTGGCGCCTCTGCGCTCGGTGATCAACTACTGCCGTCATTACCGCGAAAACTACGGCTCCATTGACATTGTGTATGGTTCCCGCTCCATGCAAGATCTGGTAGACTATAAAGAGATCGTGGATGAGTGGTGCAAAGAAGACGGCATTTCCGTCCATCTTACCATTGACCGGGAACAGCCGGAATGGGATGGCCACGTCGGCTTTGTCCCAAACTACGTCAAAGAATTGAACTTTGACACGAAAAAGACCGCCGTCCTCTGCGGACCGCCCATTATGATCAAATTCACTTTGGCCGGTCTTCAGGAGTTGGGTTTCCAAAAAGATCAGATCTACACTACTTTGGAAATGCGCATGAAATGCGGTATCGGCAAGTGCGGTCGTTGCAACTTAGGTGACAAGTACATTTGCAAAGACGGACCCGTTTTCCGTATGGATGAGCTGGAAGAGCTCCCGGACGAATATTGATAGGCGAAAGGAAACAGAACATGGAACAAATGGTAAATATTTTCCTGTACGGCAAAAAATACGCCGTACCCTCCAATCTTACCATCATGAGCGCGATGGAATACGCTGGCTATCAGCTGGTTCGGGGTTGCGGTTGCCGTAACGGCTTCTGCGGTGCCTGCGCCACCATTTATCGCATCAAAGGCGACACGGAACTGAAAGTATGCCTGGCTTGCCAGACCAAAGTAGAAGAGAATATGTACATTGCTACTCTTCCCTTCTTCCCTCTCGTAAAACAGGTGTATGACATCGAAAAGATCGGCGCCACCGAGCAGATCATGATGCAGCTTTATCCTGAAATTTACAGCTGCATTGGCTGCAACGCCTGCACCAAAGCCTGCACCCAAAGCTTGAACGTCATGCAGTACATCGCTTACGCCCAGCGTGGCGAATACGAAAAGTGCGCAGACGAGAGCTTTGACTGCGTTATGTGCGGCGTTTGCTCTTCCCGCTGTCCCGCCGGGATCAGCCATCCCCAGGTTGCCATGTTGGCACGCCGCCTCAACGGCAAGTATCTGGCGCCTAAGAGCGGACACCTGGATGCAAGAGTGGAAGAGATCCACAACGGCACCTTCCAGGAGCTCTTGGAGAGCTTGATGCAAAAACCCTTGGAAGAATTAAAAGAACTCTACAACAATCGAGAAATCGAAAAATAAGGGGGAAAGAGAAGAATGTATACTGAACAAATGCGCCTCTCTATGGAAAAAGTAGAGGCCAACCGAATCAAAAACGCTTCTCTGGAGCCCAGAAGAATGACCGCTCAGGAGAAGGAAACCCTTCTTGCTACCTATCATCCAGATTACATTGAAAGCCAATTTACCACTCTGAAAGTAGGTCCTAACAAAGGAGATAAGGTTCCTTTGGAACTTTGCGCTCTCCTGGAGGCCAATTCCAGAGTGAAGGACATGGCAATTGACCTGGAACATCCCAGCTATGACGTTGACGTACTCATCATCGGTGGCGGCGGTGCCGGCTCCAGTGCTGCGATCGAAGCTCACGAAAAAGGCGCTAACGTAATGATCGTTACCAAGCTGCGCATTGGTGATGCCAACACCATGATGGCAGAAGGCGGTATCCAGGCAGCAGACAAGGAAAACGACTCCCCTGCCATTCACTACGTAGACGCCTTGGGCGGCGGACATTTCGCCAACAAACCTGAGCTTCTGTATCGTCTGGTTAATGAAGCGCCGGAGGCCATCCAATGGCTCAACAACCTTGGCGTAGAATTTGACAAAGCCCCCGACGGAACCATGGTCACCACCCACGGCGGTGGAACCAGCCGCAAGAGAATGCACGCAGCCAAGGACTATTCCGGAGCTGAGATTATGCGTACTCTGAGAGACGAAGTTCTGAACCGTCAGATCCCTGTGGTCGATTTCACCAGCGCCATTGAGCTGATTCTGGACGAAGAAGGAAAGGCAGCCGGTGCCGTTCTGATGAACATGGAGACCCATGAGATCATGGTAGCTCGCGCTAAAACGGTTATCATTGCCACCGGCGGTTGCGGAAGACTGCATTACCAGGGCTTCCCCACCTCCAATCACTACGGCGCTACCGCGGACGGCCTTGTTCTCGGCTACCGTGCCGGTGCGAAACTCCTTTATGCCGATACCCTTCAGTATCACCCCACCGGTGCTGCGTTCCCGGAACAGATCTTTGGTGCATTGGTAACGGAGAAGGTTCGTTCTCTGGGCGCTATGCTCATCAACGTAGACGGTGTTCCCTTTATGCATCCCTTGGAAACCCGCGACGTTTCCGCAGCTTCCATCATTCGTGAGTGCAAAGAGCGCGGCAAGGGTATTTCCACGCCGGGCGGCGAAGGTATTTGGCTGGATACGCCTATGATCGAATTGAAGGGCGGCGAAGGCACGATTGAAAAGCGCATCCCCGCTATGATGAGAATGTTTGGCAAGTACGGCATTGACATTAGAAAAGAACCCATTCTGATCTACCCCACCCTCCACTATCAGAACGGTGGTCTGGAGATTCGTGCCGACAATGAAACCTGTGTCAAGGGTCTCTTTGTAGCAGGCGAAGCCGTTGGTGGCATTCACGGTAGAAACCGACTCATGGGTAACTCCTTGCTTGACATCATTGTATTCGGTAGAAGCGCCGGTAAGAATGCCGCAGATCGCGCTAAGGAAACCAAGATCGGCAAGCTCACTCTTTCCCATGTGGAAAAGTTTGCAAAAGAGATGAAGGATGCCGGAATTGAATCTGACATCGTATCTCCCAAGCTCCTTCCCGATTACACCCGTAAGGCGTAAATTGCACAAAAGAATCAAGGTCTGATATAAGGAGAATCTTCCCATGGCACAAAAGCCAACAATTTTCTCAACCTTGCCCAGCGTTTATGCGGTAGATCAAAATTATGTCATCATTGTCCCTGTAGAAGAACCCTGCGTTATGTGGGTCCGTGTAGGTGATGAAGATTTTTTTGATGATGCCAACGGCGTTCTTCGTTCCCGCATCTTAACTCATAAGATGACCGTTCCCATGGCTTTATTGGACGAAAAACAAAAGTATACCGTCTGCTGGCGAAAGATCATCGACCGCAAAGCTTATTTTTCCGTCACAGGCGAGGTAGAAGAGTATGAATCTTCCTTCCGGCCCGTCCCCTTGGATCAAGAAAAGATCAATCTCTACCACATTGCCGATACCCACAGCCGAACGGAAACGCCCATCCTCGCCGGAGGGTATTTCCAGCGCATCGGTGAGCCTCTTGACCTTCTGATCCTCAACGGTGACATTCCGGAAGACAGCGGAAATCCCGCTCGTTTTCAGGCGATCCACCAGATCGCCTCCGGCATTACCCACGGAGAGATTCCCGTAGTCTTTTCCCGAGGGAATCACGATAACAGAGGCGTATATGCTGAAGAGTTTGCTCTCCACACTCCCACCTCGGAAAGCGGTCTTCCCTATTACACTTTCCGTCTCGGGCCGATTTGGGGACTGGTGCTGGATGCCGGCGAGGACAAGCCGGACGAGCACGAAGCCTACGGTCACACCACCTGCTTTGCCAATTACCGCAGGCGGGAAACCCGGTGGTTGGAAGAGGTATGCGACAAGGCGTTGCCGGATTTTGAAAACGAAAAGATCCAATATCGCCTGGTGATATCACACCTTTCCCTTACCCAGCGTCGTTTTTCCCCGTTTGATATCGAGCAGGAGCTTTTCGCTCATTGGGCCAGGATCCTTCGGGAAAAAGTGAAGCCTCACCTGATGCTCTGCGGACACGCGCATGAGTGCTACATTTCCTATCCCGGTGATGACAATGACGCCCTGGGGAATCCCTGTCCCGTTGTGGTTGCATCCAAACCGGGTGTCAAGCCGGACACTTCCTTTATAGGCGGTGCTGTTACCCTGAACAAAAACCTTGCTGAAATAAAGTTTACCGACGACAGCGGCTCGGTTCTTGGGAGCGAAACCATTCAACTGTAATAAAAAAAGAGCGCTCAATTCAATTGAGCGCTCTTTTTGTTTTCTTTTCAGCTATTCTCCCTTTTGTCCCATCTTTCCCAATACAAAAATACGGTCTCAACCAGAAGACAAAGACTGATTCCACCGCCGACAACGGTATAGTACCGAATTCCAGAAAAAAGCGGGCAGAGGGAGACAAATAGGGTCAAAGCGGATAAAAGCAAAAGGGCCGTATGCACTTTTTTGGACGTTTTTTTCAACGTAGCCAAAAGGACAAGGAGCAAGAGAGCGGTAAGATAGGCTGTAATCAAAGGAGCAAGGTTAGCGTATCCAAAAGGGATCAAGCTAAAATAGGAGAAGGTGGAACCAATCACCTTTCCCGCATCCAGTGCAAAATACAGTACCGCTCCCCAGGGTAGCATTTCTAAAAGAAGAGCTAAAAGGAGGGGAATCAGGCGAAACAGGAACTTTCGTTTCATCGCCTTCTCCTTTCTTTTCCTATCAAAAATCCAGGTCTGATAGCTGCTCCAAGAGTCCCTGAAGTGCTTTTGCACGGTGGCTCACACGGTTTTTCTCTTCCGCAGAGATCTCTGCCGCAGTACAGCCATATTCCTCCAGGTAAAAATAAGGGTCATACCCAAATCCGCCGTTGCCACGGGGATCATCTACGATAAAACCGGAAAGGCGGCCCTGGGCATGCAATTCCTTGCCATCAGGAAAAACCAGTGACACGGCACAGTCATAATGGGCGCGGCGATTTTCCACGCCTTGCAATTTTTCCACAAGAAGGCGGTTGTTGGCTTCATCGTCTCCGTGCCGTCCGCAAAAGCGGGCGGAATATACTCCGGGTGCGCCATGCAGGGCGTCCACACAAAGACCGCTGTCATCTGCCAAAGCAGCACAGCCGGAGATCTGGGCGATCTCGCTGGCCTTTTTCCAAGCGTTCTCTAAAAAGGTCTTGCCGTCTTCCACGGTTTCGTGTTGGATTCCGGCTTCTTTCATGGAAAGGATGGGGTCAAATTTTCCTTTTAAAATGGCTCGGATCTCTCGGAGCTTTCCCTCATTGGAGGAGGCAATAATCAGCTTCATTTAATCTTCGTAAATGGGAAAACGATCGCAAAGAGCCATAACTTCCTGGCTGACTCTCTCCCGATTGCCTTCGAAATCCACAGCAATATCTCTGATCCAAAGGGCGATCTGTTCCATTTCCTTCACGCCAAAGCCGCGAGTGGTAACAGCAGGTGTTCCCAAGCGCATTCCGCTGGTAACAAAAGGGCTTTCCGGATCATCGGGGATGGCGTTTTTGTTAACGGTGATGTGAACCGCGTCAAGACGGTTTTGCATTTCCTTGCCGGTGACCTTAAAGTTCCGCAGGTCAATGAGCATCAGATGGTTATCGGTACCGCCGGACACCACGCGGAATCCTGCCTTTTCCATCGCTTTTGCCAGAGCGGCAGCATTTTCCACGATTCTCTTCTGGTATTCCCTAAATTCCGGTTTCATCGCCTCAGCAAAAGAAACGGCTTTCGCGGCGATGATGTGCTCCAGAGGTCCGCCCTGGATACCCGGGAAGATCGCCTTATCGATCTGCTTTGCCAGCTCTTCCTTGCAGAGGATCAGACCGCCTCTGGGTCCGCGCAAAGTCTTATGGGTAGTGGTAGTGACCACATCGGCATAAGGAACGGGCGAGGGATGCAATCCTGCGGCAACAAGACCTGCGATATGGGCCATATCTACCATGTAATAGGCGCCCACTTCTTTACAGATCTGTCCGATCTTCTCAAAGTCAATGGTACGGGAATAAGCACTGGCGCCGGCAATGATCATCTTAGGCTTGCACTCCAGCGCTTTTTGACGAAGATTTTCGTAATTGAGCACTTCGGTCTTGGGGTCTACCTCATAGGGGACGATATTGTAATACTTGCCGGAAATATTGGCGGGCGAACCGTGGGAAAGATGTCCGCCGTGGGCAAGAGAAAGACCCATCACCGTATCTCCAGGCTGAACCAAAGCAAAGAACACGGCAAGGTTAGCAGAAGCACCGCAATGGGGCTGAACATTGGCGTGCTCGGCTCCAAAGAGCTTTTTGGCTCGTTCAATGGCAAGATTCTCTACTTCATCGATATGCTCACAGCCACCGTAATACCGCTTTCCGGGGTAACCCTCTGCGTATTTGTTGGTAAGAACCGTACCGGCCGCCAAAAGCACCGCCTTGGAAACGATATTCTCAGAGGCGATCAATTCAATATTATGGCGCTGCCGGGTCAATTCTCTGTTGGTTGCTGCATAAACTTCCGGGTCAAAAGCTGCTAATTCTTCAAAAAAATTCATATTCCCTCTCCTAGTTTTTAAACAATTATCCTTCAACTATATATCATACGACATTTTTCACTTTTTGTCTATAACAGAAGTGTAAATTTTCTTCGATTATAAGGGGACTTCCTGAAAGCCGAGCCGTCGAAGTTGCCAGATAGAAGAAAAGCCAAGATCGCGCAACTTCTCAACCATATCGTCAAAGCCAAAGGCCAGACCTTCCGGGCAGTGAGCATCGGAGCTAAGCAGAACCTTCCCCCCTTTTTCCAAAATGCGGCGCAAGAGAAAGTCCTCCGGATTTTGCACGTTTCGATATCCTCGGTAGATCAAGCCGGTATTCACTTCAAAATAAGGCACGATTTTCAGCACCTCATCCAAAGCCTCCAGGGCGATAGCCTGATAGCGCTCTCCGGCATCGTCGAAAAGACCGAATTTGGAGATCAGATCAAAATGTCCCTGAATGGGAAACTGACTTTTTTGGGCGTGGGACACCACGGTGTCGTAGTACCTTTTTGCCAATTCCAGTTTTTCTCCCCTGCCGTGTTTTGAGATCAGCTTTTCCTGGCAATCCCGGGAAAGGTCCACAGGGGTATATTCTCCGTCCCAAAACACATAGTGGACAGATCCGATCAGATAATCGAACATTTCCGGGTCAACTTGAGAAAAGGCGTCCTTTTCCAGACCGCAAAAATACTCGATCCTATCTGAGTATTTTTCCTTTAGCTCCCGGGCCTCTTGACAATAGGACGGGTATTGTGATGCGCGGGCGCAGTAGCTGAAATCGCAAGGGGTCTCGCTGTGGTCTGACACACCCATAGAAACAAAACCGCAAGCAATTGCCGCTTTCAGCATTTCCTCCTGGGAGGATTTTCCGTCGGAATACAACGTGTGAGCGTGAAGATTAGCGTGTCTCATAATTTTCATCCAAATGAAACAGTCGTTTGGCGTTTTCCCCTAAAATCCGGCGATTGGCATCCTCCCCCAGATCCAGGGAGAGAAAGGTATCCAATTCCCTGATAGGGTTCCACATGGGGTAATCCGTACCAAAGAGCACCCGATCATATCCATAACGACCGATCCACTCCTTTGCCTTTTTAAGATCGTGACAAAAAGAAAAAGTAGAAGAGCAGTCCACATACAAATTGGGAAGCCCGGCCATTTTTTCACAAGCCTCCTCCCAAACGGACCAGCCTCCCAGGTGGGCACCGATGAGGGTCAGGCCGGTATAGATCTTCAAAATAGGAACCACCCGATTGGGATTGGAATAATCATAGCGGTAGTCACCGGTATGCATGAGAATGGGGATCTCGTTCTTTTCGCAAAGTTCATAGATCTTCAGACAGCGATAATCGTCCACCTTGAAGGCCTGAATATCCGGGTGGAGCTTGACCCCTTTTAGCCCCAATTCCAAGAGGTGTTGAAAGTCTCCCGCGATGTCCCCACTCTCCGGGTGCAGCGTTCCAAAACCGAAAAGGCGCTTGGGGTCATCCGCCACACAGCGAGCAATGAATTCGTTGATGCTACGGACCTGGGCCGGAGTCGTAGCAACGGAATGAATCAGAAATCGGTCAATTCTGCCATCGTTGCATTGTTCCAACAGACCCGCTACCGTTCCGCTACCGGCGGCGGTCGTTCCGTAGAACCGATCGGTTCCCGCGCATGCCCGAGCGGCGATCTTCTCCGGATAAACGTGGCAATGCGCATCAATGACTTCCATGTTTCCGATCATTTTATTCTCCTTAAAATTCCAACCGAACTGTCTTGCCCAAGGCCGCAAACGGCGTTTTCTTCTCTTTTCTTGATTACCATACTATTATACATAATTCTTCTTTTTTTTCAAGAGATGTTCCCGATCTTCTTTACATTTCATTTTTATGGTGTTATACTGTAGAACGTTAAAAAAGAAAAGAGGTTTCATATGTTTCGTTATCTCAAACCAAAGTTTTTTTCAGTCATAAAAAATTATGAAAAAGCGCAGTTACTTAAGGATTTAACTGCAGGTCTCATTGTAGCGATTATTGCCCTGCCGCTTTCCATCGCATTGGCATTGGCTTCCGGCGTGGAACCTGCTTGCGGTATCTATACCGCAATTGCAGCGGGCTTTTTCGTAGCACTGTTGGGTGGTAGCCGCGTGCAAATTGCAGGCCCGACCGCCGCATTTGCAACCATCGTTGCCGGTATCGTGGCAAGTCAAGGGATGGACGGCCTTTTTATCGCAACAGCCATTGCGGGAATCATCCTCATTCTTATGGGTGTGTTAAAACTTGGCGGACTGGTTAAATTTATACCCAATTCAATCACCGTCGGCTTCACCGGCGGTATCGCAATTACAATTTTTCTCGGCCAAATCAAAGACTTTCTGGGTTTAACGTATGCAAATGGCATCCGTCCCATTGAAGCCATCGAAAAAATGGAAGCAAACATTGAGTTTATAGGAACTTTTTCCTGGCAAGCTTTGGTGGTAGGTGTCATCAGTCTGATTGTACTGATCCTATATCCAAAGGTGGAAAAACGCGTACCGCCCTCTTTGATTGCCGTGATATTAGGCGCTTGCATCGTCGGGTTCATTCCTTTGTTTTCCAATGGCGTTTATACCATTGGCGATCTTTATACCATACCGTCGGGTTTGCCGAAGATGGATTTTTCGTCCATGGACTTTAGTGCAAATAAAATCATCGCCGTTTTACCCGATGCGTTTACCATCGCCATTTTGGCGGCGATAGAATCTTTGCTTTCCTGCGTGGTAGCTGATAGCATGATCAATTCCAAGCACAATTCCAATGCAGAGCTGGTCGCTCAAGGGGTGGGTAATATCGCAAGCGTTCTGTTTGGCGGTATTGCCGCGACAGGCGCGATCGCAAGAACGGCAGCCAATATTAAAAACGGCGGTAGAACACCGGTTGCCGCCATGGTGCATTCTGTTATTCTTTTGTTGGTGCTTTTGTTTTTGATGCCGTATGCCGCTCTGATTCCCATGCCGGTGATTGCTGCCATTTTGTTTGTTGTTGCATACAACATGAGTGAATGGCGTAAATTTGTCAAGATCATCCAATCAAAAAACTATGCGGACATTTTGATCTTAATTTTAACGTTTGTACTTACCGTCATTTTTGATTTGGTGGTCGCCATTGTTGTTGGTTTGCTTGTCCATTATTTGATCGTTTTGTTCCGGGCGATTTACAAAAAGTGCGTTAAATGCTAAATTTTATTCTTTCGCAAGAAATAGACTTGGCCATAGGCGTTGTACGATCAAGGATAAAAAAGGAAGCACGAAAATTTCGTGCTTCCTTTCATTTTGACGACAATTTATTTTCTTTATGAAATGATAAACAAAAGCCAATACCGTATCATATACTACGACGAATCAAATACCCCAGCCACTCGCAAAAGCGGTACCAAAACCGCCCTGGATTATGCCATAAAGAAATGCAAAAAAATAATTCGCGTACTGTAACTTCACGTGTTTTAAGTTCTCCTAACAAGTGGAAAATGTGCCGTACATTTTCCCTGCTTGTTACGGTGTAAGAACAAAATTAAAAGCTGTGTAGAAATTCTCTACACAGCTTTTTACTGTCCTTTCGGATACAGCGCCTAATTTCAAGACTTGTCTTTGTCTTTTTACAGATCACATGCGGTAATGTCTTCCAGGGTCTCACGACGCACGGCAATAAAATCCTCTCCGCCAGAAATCATGATCACAGGAAGTTTTGGAATCCGATTGTAATGGGAAGCCATAGAATAATTATAAGCACCGGTGGTAAGAACGGCAAGCAGATCATCCCGCTTCACAGAAGACGGCAGAGCCACATTTTCCTGTAAAATATCGCCGCTTTCACAGCACCTGCCAACCACGGAAGCCACAAGATCACATTCTTCGTTCATTTTTTCCGGCAAAACCACAGTGTAACTGGAGCGGTATAGCGCAAAACGCGGATTGTCGGTCATTCCGCCGTTGACAGAGACGTAATTTTTATATCCCGGAATCTTTTTCACCGTGCCAACCGAATACAAGGTCAATCCGGCGTCTGCCACAATGCTTCTTCCCGGCTCCATGAGAATCTTAGGCTGTGGAATGGAAAGCTGCACGCAAAGCGAGCGAACATGCTCTCCCACTTCCAAAATACTCTTTCTCAGATCCAAAACCGGATCTGATTCCGTATAGCGCACACCGTACCCACCGCCAAGATCCAATTCCCTTGCAAAGTACCCGGTCTCTTCTTTGACTTGCGCGATAAAACGCAGCATCACCTCCGAAGAACGGATGAAGGTATCGGAATCAAAGACCTGGCTACCAACGTGACAATGAAATCCCGCAAGGTCAACGTGGGGGCAAGCAAGCGCCCGTTTTACAATCTCCATGGCCTGACCGGTCTCAATAGCAGAACCGAATTTAGAATCCACTTTGCCGGTCGCCACCTCTTCGTAGGTATGAGGATCAATGCCAGGAGTGATGCGAAGGAGCATCTTTTGGCAAATGCCTCGCTCACCGGCCAGGCGTTCCACCGCCTCTACTTCTTCTACGTTGTCTGCTACAAAACACCCTACACCCACTTCCATACCATAGCGGATGTCCTCATCGGTCTTGTTGTTACTGTGAAAATAGGCTTGACTTAAATCAAAACCGGCCTTTTGTGCCGTGTACAGCTCTCCGCAGGAAACCACATCGATTCCCATTCCCTCTTCCTTCATCACGCGATAAATGTGACGAAAAGAGCAAGCTTTGCTGGCAAAGAGTGGCTGAGTGTTGTCTCCAAAGGCCTGGTGCATAGCATTTTTGTAGATCCGGCACATTTCCCGGATCCGGTCTTCGTCCATTACATAGAGGGCCGTACCGTATTTTGCGGCAAGCTCACCCAGATCCCTTCCGGCAAAAAGCAAGCGACCGGATGGGGTAACGGACAAATTTTTACACAGCATTCATTTTCCTTTCCGGACGAAATTCATTGTAAATGGCATCAATGGCTTTTTCGTAGTCCTTTTCCTCTAACGCGACAATAATATTAAGCTCGCTGGATCCCTGGTCGATCATACGGATATTGATCTTTTCCCTTGCCAGAGCGGTAAAAAGCCGAGCAGCGGTACCGGGAGAATTGATCATCCCGCGGCCCACCACGGCAATCAGGCAAAGATTTTCCACAAAATGGATGCGGTCGGGCTTTACGGCGTTTTGCAAAGCTTGGATCAGTTCGTTCTCTCTTTGTTCCAGATCGGAGCGGTTGACCACCACTGTCAAAGTATCGATCCCACTGGGCAAATGCTCAAAGCTGATCTTCTTCTCCTCCAGAACACTCAGGACTCTTCTTCCAAAGCCCAGTTCGCTGTTCATCATCCCTTTTTCGATGTAAATGGCACCAAAGCCTTTTTTACCGGCAATTCCCGTCACGATCCCATCGCTCCCCTGAGCCTGTTCCACGATCATAGTACCGGAATCCTCAGGATCATTGGTGTTACGGATATTGATAGGAATTCCCTCTCTTCTGACAGGGAAAATGGCGTCTTCGTGGAGAACGCTGGCACCCATGTAGGAAAGCTCTCGCAATTCACGGTAGGTCACTACCTTAATGGGAGCCGGATCTTTTACAATTCTGGGATCCGCCATCAGAAGGCCGGAAACATCCGTCCAGTTTTCATAAAGATCTGCTTTCACGGCGCGGGCAGCCAAAGATCCTGTAATATCGGATCCGCCGCGAGAAAATGTGATGATCTGGCCATCTTGGGTGGCACCGTAAAAGCCCGGAAGTACCGCTCTTTGATTCATTTTTAACAGCGCTCCCAACTTTTCGTTGGTCTCTTCCTGCAAAAGGTTTCCGTTCTCATCAAAAAAGATGCCTTCTGCCGCTTCCACGTAGGGAAAGCCCAGGTAGGATGCCAAAATACGGGCATTGAAATGCTCTCCCCGGGAAGCAACGTAATCCCGGGTGGCCCCGTGGGCGATTTTTTCGTAAAAGGCATCGAAATCCTCGTCCAGAGAAAGAGAGATGCCCAAATCGGCAATGATCTGGGAAAAGCGCTCCCGGATCTGTCGAAAATCATCGGAAAAGTCCTCTCTTGCCTGCGCTTTGTCATAGCAGGAAAGAAGAAGATCGGTCACTTTGATATCGTTTCCATATCGCTTTCCGGGCGCAGAAGCCACCACGTAACGACGGGTTTTGTCCCCGCGAACAATCTGGGCAACTTTTTCAAACTGAGCAGCCGAAGCCAAAGAGGTCCCGCCGAACTTAATTACTTTTAACATGCTTTCACCTCAAGCCAAAATACCTTGTTTTTTCATTTCCTCGATCAGATGGATTCTGTTTTTCTCTTCCATGGGAGTCAGGGGCAGACGAAGGTAATTCTCGCCATATCCCATGGCGGCCAGGGCGGCCTTCACCGGGATGGGGTTGACCTCGCAGAACAAATCGTGGATCAGGGGAAGATAGCGCAGTTGCAACTCTTTTGATCCCTGAATGTCCCCTTGGAAGAACTTTTGACAGATCGCCTCAGTCTGACCGGGAAGAAGATTGGATAGAACGGAGATCACTCCTACGCCGCCCAGAGAGAGCACCGGAAGAATCTGGTCATCGTTTCCGGAATAAATATCCATTTTATCCCCGCAAAGATGAGCAAGGGTAGCAATCTGGGAAAGGTCTCCGCTGGCTTCCTTGATCCCCACGATGCGCGGGTGATCGGCCAGGCGAGCTGCAGTCTCAGGCTTTATATTGCACCCGGTTCGGGACGGAACGTTGTATAAAATAATAGGCTTGGACACCGCATCTGCGATTTTTGTAAAATGTGCAACCAATCCCTCTTGGGTGGCCTTGTTGTAATAAGGAGTGACTACCAAAAGCGCATCCGCTCCCACCTCGCAAGCGTGTTGTGAAAGGGCGATGGCATACTGGGTGTCGTTAGAACCGGTCCCGGCGATAACGGGAACCCGTCCGGCTGCGGTCTTAACAGCAAAGGAGATGACGTCTCTGTGCTCCTCGTCGCTCAAAGTAGAACCCTCTCCGGTGGTCCCTACGATCACAAGAGCAGAAATGCCCCCTTGAATCTGAAACTCAATGAGTCTTTGCAGAGAATCGTAATCCACCCCTTTTTCATTCAGAGGGGTAGCAAGAGCGGTAGCAGCTCCCCGGAAAATAGTGTTTTTCATCGTAAATCCTTTCTTAGAAAAAATCGGCAGCCGCAAAACAGCTACCGAAACAAAACCAAATAAAAATCCCTTTGGAAGTCGGATAGCTCTCCGCATTTCTGCGACAACAACAGAGATTTTATCTCAGCTGCCAGCCTGGCTTTCTGCCGAAAAAGCCCGCTTCGGCACCCATCCCTTTCCTCGCTTCAGCTTCGGCAAGCCTGAAGAAGCAAAATACTCTTGATGAAGTGCGCCTCTATCTAGCTTTGAGAATAACACACTTTCCCATGATTGTCAAGAATTTCGCCAAAATTTGATTCTCAAAACGCAGAGAAATACGAAAGAGAAAGACAGGTGGCAACAGATAGGCTTTCTACTGCATCATATGCCAAAACATGGAGAAAGGAACTGAAAAAACGTTTCCTATAACATTGTACGTTCTCACTTTTTCCTATGGTCAGACCGTAAGTTTTAAATTTTTTCGAAAAAATCTCAAAAAAAGGTTGCATTGTTACATTTTCTGTGCTATAATACTCCACGTTAATTCGGAAGGGGAACGTCTAGATTGCCATCGCAAAGCGAAAATTTCCCCTCCACCACATAATTTCATAAATAAATCACCTAGTATACCTTATATGGGGGTATAGCTCAGCTGGGAGCGCAATGCACTCAAAGTTGAACCCCACTTCATAATTTCATAAATAAAAACTTGACGAACCCTCATATGGGGGTATAGCTCAGCTGGGAGAGCGCTTGAATGGCATTCAAGAGGTCAGCGGTTCGATCCCGCTTATCTCCACCACTGGTTCGTCAAGTTTTATTTTTTTGC
>JAZOQB010000015.1:0-5882 GCA_045655865.1 Eubacteriales bacterium | reverse complement strand
CCTGGGCCACTGAGCACGAAGTTGGTATCATTGAGGGTGTCAGCCAGGAGATCATTGACGGGCTGCGCGCAAACTTCAACGGTGAGTGCACCGAGGTTGGTATGTATCTGGCCATGAGCCGTGTTGCCTTCCGCGAAGGTTATCCCGAAATCGGTGAGTACTGGAAGACTGCAGCTTTCGAAGAGGCAGACCATGCCGCTCGTTTTGCTGAAATGCTGGGTGAGGTGGTAACTGCTTCTTCCAAGAAAAACCTGGAAATGAGAGTTGCCGCTGAAAACGGCGCCTGCGCTGGAAAATTTGATCTTGCCAAGATGGCTAAGGCTCAAAACTTGGACGCCATTCACGACGCTGTTCACGAAATGGCAAAAGACGAAGCTCGTCATGGCAGAGCATTTGAAGGCCTTCTGAAGAGATACTTTGGTTAATATTTATGTAAACGGGGCATATAAAGCCCCGTTTACAATTTGATCGATTAAGGAGAAGTAATATGGAAAATTACAAAGTTTGTAATTGCAAGCAGGTTTCTTACAATGATATCGTTCTTGCTCTGCATCAAAACACCAACTTTAGCAGCGTCCTTGGCGCCTTTGAGCATGTCAAAGAAGTTACCCACTGCTCTACCGGATGTGGTGGTTGCTATCAAAAAGTCTTGGATATTATTTCCAAGGAAATGATGAGATAAAATTAAATGAAGATGCGCAAATGCGCATCTTCATTTTTATCAATTGCGAAGCGAAAGAGTGCTAAAAGGAGTAGATTTTTCAATCTACTCCTTTCTTTTCTGCTTCGCTTCAATTGGCATCATTCGAAAGGTTTTCCCCACAAGAACAGCAAGAGATGCCTTTTTGCCTGTGAGGGCAAATTTCTTCAGAACAACCGATGCATTTTCTGCCTTTCTTCTTTGCGCGAATGACGTAAAATGCGGCAAGACCAATTATGATAATGAGAATAGACGTAAAGACGATGTTTTCCATTTTATCTCCAGCTGACTTATTTTTTTTCCTTTACGGTCAGCTCTTCATTTAGCGTTTTTTCGGTATTTTTCATTAAAGCCAAGATAATTGCTGCGATTGCGGCCACTGTCATCAATCCCGTTAAAAATCCAGCGCCCATCTTTCCTTCCGTAATCAGTGTTCCGATCTGATAGACAAAATATGCAATGGTATAACCGGTTGCAAATTGCAGACCAATACCGCCCCATAGCCACTTTGAATCTTTGATTTCAGAATTCATGGCACCAATGGCCGCAAAACACGGTGGGCAGAAAAGATTGAACATGAGGCAAGATAAGGCCGCGGCCTTTGTCAAGCCCAAAACTGCCGCTACTTCACTGGCGTTACCGGTAAGAACTAGCTCTTCGGTATCAATGAAGTTTGTTATACCGTAACATATGGCCAAGGTTCCAACCACGTTTTCCTTTGCAATTAAACCGGTAATGGTAGCGGCTGCCATCTGCCAAACACCAAAACCGAGAGGAATCAATAGGAAAGCGAAAGGAGTAGCGATGGAGGCAAGGATTGAGGTATCAGCTGCTGACTCATCCACCACATGAAAGTTCCAATTAAATGTTTGCATGATTTGAATCACGGTGTTGCATAAAAGAATAATGGTACCGGCTTTTACAATATACGCCCAGCCCCGGGAAAGCATAGACTGAACAGCGCGGAGCAAGCTTGGGATCTTATACTCAGGCATTTCCATAATGAAAAAGCTTTTTCTATTCTTATTTCCCGTGATTTTATTAATAAGAAGCGCACCAAAAAAGATAATTGCAATTCCAATAAAATACATAAGTGTTCCTACCCAGGATGCATCGTCGAAGAAAACGCCTGCAAACAGGGCGATCACAGGAAGCTTTGCGCCACAAGGCATAAAAGGGGTAAGCATAGCTGTGGCTCTACGCTCTCTTTCGTTTCGAATCGTTCGGCAAGCCATAACTCCTGGGATAGCGCAGCCGGTTCCGATCACAAACGGAATAACAGATTTTCCCGAGAGACCTACTTTCTTAAAGATAGGATCCAAAACGACAGATACTCTGGCCATATATCCGCAATCTTCCAGCAATGCAATCAGAAAATACATGACCATAACCAATGGTAAAAATCCAACAACAGCACCAACGCCGCCAATGATTCCATCAAGCAAAAGCGCTTGGAGTACCGGAGATGCATTTGTCATAAACCCGGCTACCCAATTCTGAAAGGATTCGATCCAACCGGTAAGAATGTCGGCTAAAAAAGGACCAAAGGAAGACTGAGAAATATCAAAGACTAAAAACATCACTACGGCAAAAACCGGGATTCCAAGCCACTTGTTGGTAAGTACAGCGTCAATCTTATCCTGCACGTTTTTATCTTTGGTAAAGATCTTGCGAACCTCCACTGCTTCCACGATCTCATTGACAAAGCAAAACCGCTTCCGGTCAGCTTCTTCTGCCTGAGTTTTATTCAAAAGGGTAACATTTTCTTGACTATAGGGAGCTTTTTGTTCTCTCCCCTTTTGAGAAAGTGCAACTTTTAAAAGATTCTTCAACCCCGAAGCACTGGTAGATACTGTCTTCACAACCGGACAGCCGAGCTTTTCCGAAAGGAGAGCAACATTGATTTTTGTCTCCTTTTTTTCAGTCAGATCGCTTTTGTTTAGCGCAACCACGACAGGTATGCCCAGTTCCAAAAGTTGAGTTGTAAAAAACAAGCTACGGCTTAAATTTGTCGCATCAACAATATTTACAATGACATCGGGACTTTCGTTTTTAATATAGGAACTGGTGATACTCTCTTCGGAAGTAAAGGGTGACATGGAATACGCGCCGGGCAAATCAACCGCTACCAGGCTTTCTTCGCCGGAATATAAACTCTTTTTAACGGAATGTTCCTTCTTTTCTACCGTGACGCCAGCCCAGTTACCGACCCGCTCATTGCGACCGGTGATTGCGTTGTACATAGTTGTCTTTCCGCTATTGGGATTTCCTGTTAGAGCAATTCTCATTCTTTATCCTCTCTTTACGATTAAAACAAACAAACTCTTTAGTTACCCTAGGCTAACTAAATGGGAAAAATAAACGGCAAACGCCGTCTTATTCATGATTGGATCCCTTGAGCAAAATTGCTTCCGATAAAGACCGATCCATTGTGTAGCGACCGTCCTTGATAGAAACGACGCATCCTCCGTTACAGTGTGAAATCACGGTGATCGGCTCTCCGCTGTAGCAACCTAGGGAGAATAGGAACGAGTTCAATTCCTCATCATCGGTTTCAATGCTCTGAATGATGTACTCTTTCCCCTCTTTTGCATCCAATAAATTCATATGCATTGCCTCATTCAAATATTGCGATTAGCATACGCTAACTGCCGTTAATATCTTATCCAGAAACACCGAATTTGTCAATACTTTTTTTAAAAAAATTCTTGTTTTATCAAAAATTAACAAAAGCAATTGTTTACAATTCTTCAATTTTAATATTTTTTATCATAGGAGTAAAAACCAGCTCTTCCTCAATACAACGCGAAGACTGGATCCGATATCCGCGCTTTTGGTAAAATCCGATGGCGCCATCGGATGAATTTAGTGTCACCTGGCTTGTTGAACAGTATTTTTCCATGCAAAGAAGCAGGGCGCTGCCGATCCCTTGCCCTTTCCATTCCGGCAAAACATATAAAAGGAGAATGTGACGACGCTCTTTTACTGCTCCTACAGCAACGAGATCTTCTTCAATAAAAGCACCGAACAGGTGGATTCCGCCGTCCATCATATTTATCGAAAGTGAGATAGGAGAGGTAAGGTCTCGAAAGCGTTCCATTCCTAACACGGAGTATCGGTCTTTTTCCGCATGATAGAAGCTCTTCCAAAGAACCTGAGACGCATTGTCCATATCTTCATAGGAAAGTGCCTTAATTTTCATGTTCTTCCCCTCCCTTCTTCATTCAATGGTAAAGCAAAAACAAACCGTTGTCAATGCAAAAAAAGTTTCTCAGCACTCTTGCAAGAATGAAAAAAATACATTATACTACATACTATAAAAGTAAGGTAAAACAAAAAACGAGGAGATAACTTATGAATACAAGCATTCGTCCGGAAACCATGGCAAGAATCACAACCAAAGAACTCGCAGATGCTTTTATAGAATCTCAGGTAGTACAGATACAAAATCAGGTGAAAAACAAAAAAGTCCTGCTTGCTCTCTCCGGCGGTGTGGATTCCTCGGTGGTAGCTGCTCTTTTAATTCGAGCCATCGGAAAACAGTTGACTTGCGTCCACGTAAACCATGGACTGATGCGTAAAAATGAATCTGAGAATGTTATTAACCTTTTCAAAGGCGAGCTGGATGCCAACTTGGTGTATGTGGATGCAACCGATCGCTTTTTAAATCTTTTGGACGGTGTTTTTGACCCCGAAGAAAAAAGAAAGATCATCGGAGCAGAATTTATTAATGTATTTGCCGATGAAGCAAGAAAACTTGAAGATATCACATATCTTGCGCAAGGCACCATTTATCCTGACATTCTGGAAAGCATCAAGCAAGCAGAAGGTAAAAAGGCTGTTAAATCTCATCATAACGTCGGCGGCCTCCCCAAAGATCTTCAGTTTGAGCTGGTAGAACCCATTAAGCTTTTGTTTAAAGATGAAGTACGAGTTGTGGGCGAAGCTCTTGGACTACCACACAACATGGTGTACCGTCAGCCCTTCCCCGGTCCCGGACTTGGAGTTCGTTGCCTTGGCGCCATCACTCGTGATCGACTCAACGCCCTGCGGGAAGCAGATGCTATTCTAAGAGAAGAATTTGATAACTGCGGTCTTGCTGAAAAGGTGTGGCAGTATTTTATAGTTGTACCCGATATTAAAAGCGTTGGCGTAAAGGACGAAAGCCGCTATGAAGGATGGCCTGCCATCATCCGCGCTGTTAACACTACCGATGCTATGAGCGCCACCATTGAACAGATCCCTTACGATGTTCTATCTAAGATCACCCTGCGAATCACCCACGAGGTGGAAGGCATCAATCGCGTCCTATACGACCTCACTCCAAAACCGGTCGGCACCATCGAGTGGGAATAATACCAACTGGCTGTTGGATTCTTGAAATAGTTGGGAAAACACCACTTTACATATTTTTATTTCGATTATTTTCTCAACAGCGTTTTGCTTGTTTTTAACATTTTTAAAGTGCAACAAGCAAACGGATGAACTATTTAAATGCTGCAGACAGTTTTTTTGAGAGGTAAGAAAGATGTACGCTAATTTTTTTAAAAGAGTGTTAGATTTCCTTCTTTCTTTTTTGGCAATTTTAGTTTTCTCTCCATTTTTTCTGTTTTTTATAATTGCGGGAAGCATTGCCATGAAAGGAAATCCTTTTTTTATCCAACGGCGCCCAGGCAAAATCGATCCCAAAACAGAGGAAGAGAGGATCATTAAGCTGTTAAAGTTTAGATCCATGACAAATAAAAAGGACGAAAACGGAAAGCTTCTCCCCAATAAAGACCGGCTGAACAAGTATGGCAGAATTATCCGTTCTCTTTCTATCGATGAGTTGCCGTCTCTTTTGAACATTTTAATAGGCGATATTTCTATTGTAGGTCCAAGACCGCTGACGGTTGCCTATTTGCCCTACTATACGCTTGAGGAAAGACGGCGCCACGCGGTGCGCCCCGGCTTAACCGGACTTGCCCAGTGTAATGGAAGAAACAATCTGTCCTGGGAAGAAAAGTTTGCATATGACTTGGAGTATGTAGACAACATCTCATTTTCAATGGATGTGAAAATTTTAATCAAGACAGTTATTTCTGTATTCAAACAAGAGGGGATCGGACAGGGCGAACAACAGCCAGTCAGCCTTCACGTTGAAAGAGCAGATTGGGTCAAGGAAGATAAAGCATAAAAAGCA
>JAZOQB010000014.1:0-3499 GCA_045655865.1 Eubacteriales bacterium | reverse complement strand
TGATTAGGCCGTAAAATTCCAATATGTCGAAAAGTTTTGAGCAGATGGATGACCCCATCTGCCTTCTTTTCACCTGAAGGTTTTTGGAGGTGCGGAAGGCTTTTTTCAAAAAGGTTCCGCGTATCAAAAAAAGAGCCCCGTCGGGGCTCTTTTTCGTTAATGACCGCAACCGCAGCCTTTGTCAAAGCTTGGGTTGAAGGCGTAGAAGTTCTTTTCGTCAAGCTTATCCTGAGCGATTCTCAGAGCGTCACCGAAGCGCTGATAGTGGACCAATTCCCGCTCGCGCAGGTACTTGATGGGATCCCGTACGTCCGGGTCGTCTACCAGGCGAAGGATGTTGTCGTAGGTCACTCTGGCCTTTTGTTCTGCGGCCAAGTCCTCGTTGAGGTCTGCGATCAAATCTCCTTTCACACCGATATACTTCATATCCGTGGGAACGCCGGCGGCAGAAGCGGGATACACGCCAATGGTGTGATCCACAAAATAGGCGTCCAGGCCAGCGGCACGGATTTCATCTACGGTCAGCCCCTTTGTGAGCTGGTACAAAATGGCTCCCACCATTTCCAGGTGAGCCAATTCTTCCGTGCCTACGTCCGTAAGGGTGCCGATGATCTCACTGTATTTTGCCGTGTAGCGCTGATTTAAATAGCGCATGGAAGCGGCCAGTTCACCGTCGGGGCCGCCAAGTTGGCTGACGATGATCTTGGCGTAATGGGCGTTGGGGTTTTTGATCTTCACCGGGTACTGAAGTTTTTTGTCATAAATCCACATAACTCAGTTTGCCTCCTTTTCCCACGGCCAGGGAGAGGACACCCAATTCCAGCAGTTTCCGTCGCGGTTGCCGTACATGGTGAGTGGGCCGTAGCAAGTTTCAAATTCTTCTTTCAATTCCGTGACAATGCGGCGATGCTGGCAGTAATAGTCCAGCGCCTCTTGGCAGGTGGGGTGAACGTTCAGGAAGAGAGCTGCCTCGTATATTGCAAAATCCTCTGCCTGGATCTCTTTTAAAAGCGCACTTCTGCTCTTCATTTAGCCTCTCCTGTCTCCGCAAAAGGGTTTGTTTAATTCGCAGAAGACCGTTCCGTTGCAAAGGCCTTCTCTGGGGTCGTAAAGCTGGTGGAAATTTTGGAAGGGCGAGTACACCATGGCCAGACTTCTACCGGACAGGCGGCAATCATCCGCCGCGCCTTGGGCACAGCTTTGGCACCCACAACCGCATCCCGAAGTACGGGTGGTGGTACGAGACCGGTCGCTGTTTTGGCAACCGCAGCCGCTATCTCCGTTGTTGCTACGGGTTACCGTGGTGCTGCGTTGGCCATCGCTGTTGGCGGTGCGGGTGACGGTGGTTGTGGTTCCCTGGTTATTCGTGGAACGAGTGGAAGAGGTGCGAGACCAATCGCTATTTTGGCATCCGCAACCGCAGCCTGAGGTACGGGCGGTGGATTGGAATCCGTCGCCGCATCCGCAAGAAGCCGTTTGGGTCTGCTGAGCACTGCATCCGCAAGAGCTACGCGGAGTTTGCCAGGTGTTGCATTCGCAAGAGCTACGCGGAGTTTGCCAGGTGTTGCATCCGCAAGAGAAGCGCGGAGTTCGCCAAGTGTTGCATCCGCAAGAGAAGCGCGGAGTTTGTCGATCATTGCAGCCGCAGGAGGCGGACGGGGTCCGCCAATCGTTGCAGCCGCAGTTGTTGTTTCGGTTGTTCACTATGCTAATTCCCCTTATCTTTCTTGGGATCCCGATGTTGCCCATCGAGATCCGGTTTGAGCGTTTCGCTCACCGTTATTATATGGCTTGTGGATGTGTGGGTGACGGTGTCGCTTTTTTGACCTGCAATCTCTTTTTTCGGGCGCTGAAAAAAAGAGGCGATTCCGGGGGATTTTCAGAGGAAAAATGCGAAATTGAAAAAAATCATATTTTTATCCGTTCTTGCGTTCTTGTTTTTCTGATTTTTATAGAGAAAAAAACAAAAAATTAATAAAAAATTAAAAAAGTAAAGAAAAATTGTTGCATTTTTTGCAGTACTGTGGTAAAATTAGGAAAGCATACACTAGAATTAAAATTTTGGAGGATGTTTGTAATGAATAAGACCGAACTGATTGCTGCAGCCGCTGCCGCTGCTAATGTTACCAAGAAGGATGCTGCCGCTGTCATTGAAGCTACCGTGGAAGCGATCACCGCTGCCCTTGTTAAGGGTGACAAAGTTCAACTGATCGGCTTCGGCACTTTCGAAACTCGCTCTCGCGCTGCTCGCGAAGGCAAGAACCCCCAGACCGGTAAGGCCATCAAAATCGCTGCTAGCACTGTTCCCGCATTTAAGGCCGGTGCTGCTTTGAAGAACGCAGTAAACAAATAAGAATCTTTAAAAAAGATTCCAATGGGCTTGTCCCGGAAAAAAATGTTTTGTAACAGAAACGGTGTAACCATAAACGTGGTTACACCGATTTCTTTTTGTAGCGCCGCAACAAAACGCGGTTGAGAGGGAAATTTTCATATACACTTGTAATGGAGGGGAATGTTGTGATAGTATTACAACAGTTAGGAAAAAAGAGCGTTGCCCTTACTCGCTTGAGATTCAAGCCGTCTTCAAAGAGAGAAGAATGAAAACTAAGATTTCGTTGGTTTGGAGGAGCTTTTCTTGAAAAATATCATTATTAAAAATTACCCCCATATTCTTCACGGTGCGGATTATAATCCGGATCAGTGGAAGAATGATCCGGACATTCTCGCAGAAGATATGAGATTAATGAAGCTGGCCAATTGTAACGAAATGACACTTGGCATTTTTTCCTGGAGTGAAATTGAGCCGGAAGAAGGAAAATTCGACTTTTCTTGTCTGGATCAGGCGATGGATCGGGTATATCAGGCCGGTGGACGTGTGATCCTTGCTACCCCAAGCGCTTCCAAGCCTGTTTGGATGGTGAAAAAATATCCGGAGATTTCGCTTGTTGATAAAAACGGCAATCGAAATGAATATGGCTCAAGACACAATCATTGTAACAATTCGCCTCTGTATCGTGAAAAGGTTAGGATCATCAACGAAAAGCTTGCAGAACGTTATAAAGATCACCCTGCGCTGATTGCTTGGCACGTGTCCAATGAATATGGCAATTATTATGAATTCATGGGATGCTATTGCGAAAATTGCAGAGCGGAATTTAAAAAGTGGCTCCAAGAAAAGTATCAAACAATCGATCGGTTAAATCACCAGTGGTGGACGCCTTTTTGGTCTCATCAATACACTTCGTTTGACCAGATCGATCCGCCTTCTTCCCGCACAGATACCGTCATTCACGGAAGAAATCTTGACTGGAAAAGGTTTATCAGCGATAAATACATTGAGTTTTTGAACGTGGAAGCTGCTCCTCTTCGGCGTATTACACCGAACGTTCCCATTACCACGAACTTGATGGATTCGTTTACGAAAATTGATTATCACAAACTATCCCAGAATATCGATTTTGTCTCCTGGGATAGCTATCCCCGTTGGACCAATAGCCAA
>JAZOQB010000013.1:0-8999 GCA_045655865.1 Eubacteriales bacterium | reverse complement strand
GATCTTCATTTCCATGAAAAATCCTCCTGAATAAACAAAAAGCTCCCACTCAATGGGGAGCTTTTGGCGACCTGAAGGGGACTCGAACCCCTGACCTCTAGCGTGACAGGCTAGCGTTCTAACCAGCTGAACTACCAGGCCCTATGGAACTCGGAACAGTAAAACTGTTCCGAGCATTGGTGGAAACTATAGGGCTCGAACCTATGACCCTCTGCTTGTAAGGCAGATGCTCTCCCAGCTGAGCTAAGCTTCCATGTGGAGCGGATTACGGGGCTCGAACCCGCCACCTCGACCTTGGCAAGGTCGCGCTCTACCAAATGAGCTAAATCCGCAAGTGGCGTCGCACAATGTGGTGCCTCCGGTCGGAATCGAACCAACGACACGGGGATTTTCAGTCCCCTGCTCTACCAACTGAGCTACAGAGGCAAATCCCTCTTGATGCGACCTTGACAGTATAGCATCAAAGTTGGGGGATGTCAAGATGTTTTTGAAAGTTTTTTCTTTCTTTTTCGCCTTTATCAAAGTACCGGCAGGAAAAACCTGCCGGTACCAAAGGCTCTGGTTTAAAACTTTAATCTCCCGTCTCTAAAGGGATTTTTCTTATCTTCTTTTGTTTTTTTCGCTTTTTCTTCAAAAGCGTCCCCGATGCCCTCCGAATATCGCTGTTCATCAATATTTTCCCAAGTTCTCCGTGGTTCTTCCAACTGGGTGGGTCGGCGGCGGAAGACGAAGAGCAAGATCATACCGATGGCCATCAAGACGATACAGATTCCAAGAACAAGAACAAGAATCTCCAATCGGTCGGCGGTCTGCTTTTCCTCTTCCAGTTCGCTTCGCAGGGCCGCTTCGCTCATGCCGTCGGCATCGGCTCCTGCCGAGATACTGCCGTCCGGAGCGTTAAAGTAGGAAACGAAGGAATGCGTGGATACGTCATAATAATAAAAGCCAAGGGTTCCGTCCGGAGCCATCGCATAAACCAGATAAATGGATTCCCCTAATTTTTTATTCTGATAAGCATCAAACTGCTTCTCTTCAACCTTTAAGTCTTTTGGACGGAAACCCGCCGGGATCGTAGTCTCTTCCGGTGGATTTAAAAGGAGAAAGGAGGTGGCATCTCCGGTGAGGGTTTGAAGCTTTTCAAACCGCTCTTTTTCTTGATCGTAAACAAAAAAGCCGGAGAATTCTTCGCTGATAAGATAGACGATGGTTACGGAATTTTTAGGTGAAGTCCATGAAAGGATCTTCTTGTCTCCTATTTTAGAAGTAGAAACAGTGAACCCCTCGGGGACAGGCAAATTCGTTGGATCGTGAGCAACGGTATAATCGCTTCCACCCGCATTGACCGTCACACCAGCTAAATCTGACTCCTGTCTCGTTACGGTAATGGTGTAGGTCTTGGTTCGTCCGTTCTGAGCGGTAACGGTAACGGTAATGGTATTTTCGCCAACGGAAAGCTCGGTTGAGGAAACGGTAACGCGTGCGCCGGCGTGACTTGTGGTAGCGCTTACTGCAAGACTTGTCACCTCAAAGGGAACGGAGGCGGTGTAGGACGTGGTGTTGATTTGAAATGCAGGAGTCAATTCCCCGGGAGAAATGGCCATCGTCGCTAGGCTATTATCCCCGGAAAGAGTGGGGGCTGCAACAATATTGATACTTTTTGAGGCATTCCCCACGGAAAGAGGGGCGCCTGCAAAGGAATTTACCTCCACCGCAGAAACGGAAATCTCTGCATTTCCAATTTTTTTGGCGTTGAAGGTAAGAGAGCACGAAGGATTCTTGCTTCCGCTCGTTTCGGTAGTCCAACCGCTGAGGAGAAGAGACCCCCCTCCCCCGCTGCAGTTCACGGTTCCATCCTCCAAGGAGGAGTTCATGGATTTATACTCCAAAAGATCAGCTCTGTAAGAAACGCGGAATTTCCAGTTTCCCAGCGCAGCGGAATCGGAAACGGTCACCTTTACGGTAACGCTCTTCCCTACGGTTACACTGCTCGGAGCTTCCACGGAAAAACTTGCAGCAGAAACGGAAAAACTCAAAAGAGAAAGGAGCAAGATCGCAGTCAAACAAAAGGAAATCAATTTCTTTTTCATCGCGAACCTCACTGTTCAATGTTTATCATTTCCATAAAAAACTTTTGCATTAAAAGAAGATCAAGGCCGTTTGTGACACCATCCTTATTCAGGTCGGCGGCAAGGCTTTCGATTCTGGTATAGGTGTAGATCTCCATAAAATGCTTTTGCATCAAAAGAAGATCAAGACCATTAAGAGAGGAATCACCGTTCACGTCACCGTAAAGGACGATTTGGAAGGAGGTGGTGTTGGTACCGTCAAAATAATTGAGGGTAAGCCCTGTTCTCACGGCACCGCTTGACACCGCATTTCCCTTTTCATCGGTGAAAGTGGCGGTGGCAGAGCCAAAGAGCCCCAGAGAGGAAAGGATGGCGGAAACATCCGTTCCCGGTGTAAAGCCCGAGAGGGTACTACCCTGAATGCGATAAGGAGGATCCCATCCGGAGGCCGCCGGAGAAGATGGAGGAGTCGGATCTTCCGGTTCTTCCGGCTCGACGGGGGGATTGTCCGGCTGAGGCGGTGGGGTTAAGATCGCAACAAAATCGGAACGGATGTAGCCTTGATAATTTTGCCCTTGATAGACAAAAGAAACGGGATACCACGGAATGGTGCCGCCGCTGTCGTCGGGAACGGCTTGTCCTTGCACGGTAAGCGGATGTCCGTCATACAGCAAGATCGTTATGCCGCCATGGGAAAGTCTGCCATGATTGGTGCTGGGGCCGGAACGAACTTGAATTTCAGTACCGAGAATGGTGGCGTTATAATCTGGGGTATCTGGGGTGTCCGGGGTGTCCGGGGTATCGGGATTTTCCGGCGGCGGAGTCTCGGTCTCCTGATAGATCAACACGATGGTGTAGGTAAGTGAGGTTCCCGCGGCGCTGGTACAGGTGATATTCAGAACGTTTTCTCCCGGTTGAATGGGAACGGTACCCACCGAGCCCGTTATCATCGCAGAAGAACTGACCGCGGTGGCTTGCACCGTAACCGAACGCTGGCTACCGGTGATAATTACGGTGTACCGACAGGTGCCATGATTGAAAGTGTCGTAAAAATCAAAGGTGGGGGTCAATGAATAACCGTCGATGGAAAGCGTTTTCAGAAAATGGTTGGGGCTTCCCGCGGCTCTCGGGAGAGCACACGGCTCGGCGGGCATATTCTGATAGATCGGGATGCGGAAAGTGATGATGCTATCAAGATATCCCAGATCAACGTATTCTGCGCGCTGGATTCTGCCTTCGCTATAAGCGGCGGCAATATTTGTCATATATTGATGCCAAAAATAGTAGTTGGGGTCAACGACGGAAAATTTCTGAAAATAGGGTGTGTTCTGACCGTATTCCAGATAACCCTGGGCAATAAACTTCGCGCCTGCCAAAATGGCTTTATAGGGAGAATTCCATCCTTGATTTTTGGCATAAACCATTCCTGCCGTTGCGCCCGTATTGGCGCCGATGCTAAAGAAGTTGTAATAGCCCTCGTAGCCGGGATAGGTGCCCAAGCTGCAACCCGTTCCGCCTCGACCAACCTCTTGAATACAGCGAGTAACCAAGTGGAAAGCGCTGACGTTGGATTGATAGGCGGCGATCCGAAAGATTTTGGCGTAGGAAAGTTCCGTACCGTCGGGCGCTAAAGTCGTTTTTCCCTCCATAAAGGTTCCGCGGAGCATAGACTCAATTGCAGTCTCCGTTTGGGAGGCGTTATTGAAGGCCAGAAGCTCAAACATAAACAGATCCGATTCGTTGAGAAAATTACGCGGATCCATATAGTGCGCCACCACCTGTGGGTGTGCCTGGTACCAATACCCAGCCTCCAGAGGAAAATACGTATCAGTATACCAATCGTAAGAGCCTTGCGCGGTGGAATAATAAGAAAGAATACCGGAACTGGTCAAACTTCTGCCGATGACGTTTTCATTTGCCTGCACGTAGTTCCAATCCAATCCGGTATCAAACGAGATGAATTGCCAATTGGGATGTTTTTCGTGAAGCGCGGTCAGAGCCGGACGGTAAGATTCCGGAAATGCGGCAAGCTGTTCTTCAAAGGGAATCGGCTCGACGTCGGGCACTTCGGGAATCGGTGGGATCTCAGGATCCGGATCGGGCTGTTCGGGGGTCTGCTCTCTCTGGGAGACCGTAACAAAATCCGAACGGATATAACCCTCGTAGGGAACAGAATCCCACACAAAGGAAATCTTGTGCCACGGAATCCCTTGATCGGTGGAAGGAACGTTTTCTTCCAAGACGATGGCTTCAAAGCCATGGCTGACCTGAATTTCGCGGCCATTATGTATCAACGTAGCATTGTTGGTTCCGGGGCCGGAACGAATACGAACCGAAGTAGTGTTCTCTTTGACTGATGCAAGCTTAATGATAACAGGTGCCGGCGGCTCCGTTGTATTTTCTCCGCCGCTCCCCTCCCCGGTATTATTTTCGGGATCGGTTGGGGTGGTCTCATCCACAGCAGGCTCGGTGGCATACACGAAACCGGTCGATATCGGCAGGAGAAGAAAAAGACAAAGCAAAAAGGCCAGAAGCCGACGTGAAAACGGCGCTGTTTTATAAACCTTCACATTCATTCTCCTTTCCGTTTTTTACGATTCAAAGCAAAAACATGTTACCATAGATTACATCGTTCGTCAAGCGCAAGAACTTTCCGTTTCCGGTAGGGTTTTACAGCAAATACGGCTTCCTCTTGAGAAAATAGGCTTCCTCGTGGGCACGGGGAAATGCAGATAAGTAGATGCGATCCGCAAGCAGGGCTGCTGATGCCTGACGGCAAACCTTTGCATCCTCACTTTTGATTGCATGCACAGGTTTTGTATATACGGGAATCTCTGAGGTTTTCCGGATCCGCGCGAGAAGTTCTCTCCCCCTCTCCCCCGCGCCCAGCACGAGAGTATAGGCAGGCTTTTCCTTTTCAGCATGGCGTGGAATGGAAAGCACAAGAGCCAACAGACCGCGGCGGATGCGCGAATCGGTAAAAGAAGCCGAACGCATTTTTTCCGTTAACTCTTCGATGGTTCTGCACGAATCCATGAAGCGAACGGCACGGTCGCACAGCGAAGAAAAACCGTAGATCTCGCACAGTTCTTTTCGACTCTTGGTACGAAGCAGGTGAAAGAGCACAGGTGCAAGGGTTTCGGTGGAAACAGGAAAACGCCCCTCCAGCGCCTCTTTTTGCAAAATATCCAGGCACTTCTCGGGACAAAGCTTGGACAATTGCAAGTAATCCTCCGCTTCGATCAGGCGGCGGCAAGCACCGGCACTAACAAAGGGGGCTTCGGGATCGGTTTCGCACAAACCCTCACAGGCACGCTGTACCGCCTCCAAAGAAAAGGGGCAGGAAAGTTTTCGATTGGCAATGGCGTACTCTACGGCAAGGGAAGCGTTGGGGTGAGAAAAGACGGGCGACGGACCGTAAAGCTGCGTGTAGACCTCCTCTCGGGCCTGTGGGAATCCAACACCCTTCTTTTCCGAAACGTAGCGTTCAAAGGCCCGCTTAAACTCCAGAGAAGACAGTCTCCCGGCGCATTGCTCCAAGAGAGCCGTGTCGGCAATCTCCGAGCCGAAGGCAAGGGTATCAACGACACCCAGTTTTGAGAGAATGGTCACGGCACTTTTGGCAAATGCCTCCGCAGAAAGGCAAGAAAACGGGAACGGCAACTCCAACACCAAGTCCGCACCGGAAAGAAGGGCGCATTGGGCTCGGCTGTACTTTTCCTGAATGGCAAGTTCCCCGCGCTGGACAAAATTTCCGCTCATGACACAAACGATCCCTTTGTCGGGGTAACGCTGACGAACCCTTTTTAAAAGATAGGCGTGGCCGTTGTGAAAGGGGTTAAATTCCGATACGACGCCGACGGCTTTCATAGGGCTTCTCCTTTACTTTCTTGAGACTTTGTGATAGGATGAATGGGAAAACAAAAGGGATCTTTGGGAGAAAAAGAATGGATCTTTGGAATCACTTACAAAAGGCAAAAAAACCAATCGTTCTTTACGGAATGGGCGATGGCTGCGACAAAATTCTCTCCGTTTGTGAAAAAAAAGGCATCCCGATCAGCGGTATTTTCGCCAGCGATGAATTTGTCCGGGGACAGAGACATCAGGGCTTTCCGGTGATGCGCTACCGGGAGGCGAAAGAAACCTTTGGGGACATGATCGTGCTATTGGCTTTCGGGGTATTCCGGGAAGAGATGCTGGAGCGGATTCGATCCATTTCTCAGGAAACGGAATTCTATGCGCCGGAAGTTCCCCTATTCGGCGGTGGGATTTTTGATGAAGAGTACTACCATCTCCATCAAAGGGAATTAGAAGAAGTGGCGGAAATGCTTTCGGACGAGACTTCCAGGAAGGTGTTTTCCCATCTTTTATCTTTCAAGCTCACCGGAAAAATCACGCCTTTGTTTGCCGCGGAGACAAAAAAAGCGGAGGATCTTCTGTCGCTGGTTCCCTTTTCGCCGGGGGATGTTTACGTGGACGTAGGAGCATACGACGGGGACACGGTGCTGGAATGGGATCGCATCCATCCGGACCGGGGAGAAATCCTGGCACTGGAACCAAATCCAAAGACCTTTTCAAAGCTCATGACAAACTGCGCCCATCTTCCAGCCTTTCGCGCTTATCCGCTCGCGGCCTGGAATCAAAGAGAGTCCCTCACCTTTGGAGGTCGAAGCGGAAGAAGCACGGCTGTGCGACCCGACGGATCGGTGGTGGTAGACGGGGAACGGCTGGATCGGATTTGCCAACGAGCGGATTTTATCAAATTCGACGTTGAGGGCGCGGAAAAAGAGGCGATCTCGGGGGCAGAAGCGCTCATTCGGGATCAAGCGCCGACTTTATGTGTCAGTGCTTACCATAGAACCGAGGACCTTTTCGCTCTTCCTTTGCAGATCAAGACTCTCCAACCCCGGTACCGGGTATACCTGCGACACAACCCTTACGTGCCTGCCTGGGACACCCAATTTTACTTTGTTGCAAGATAGAGCAAAAAAAGAATCGGGTCAGACCTTACAGGCTGACCTCGTCAATATTCTTTGTAAAAGAGGAAACATAGTGTTCCAAAAAGAAGTCCACTTCCGGAAGCCCCATCTCTTGTAATGAAGCCAGGTTATAGGTGCAGGCGGAAGAAAACTCCCGGTTTCCTCGCTCCAACTCCTGAAGGCACTTGATGTAGGCACAAAGCTTGTCTGCGCCCTTAATAATCCTCTTTTCCTCTGGGGAAAGAGAAAGAAGGGCGGAATAGACTCCGGCGGTCTCCTCGTCCAAAAGAGAGAGCATTTTCTCTTGGCTGATCTTTTCGATCTCCTTGTAGGAGTCTTTGATGCTTTCGTTGTAGTACTTAACGGGGGTGGGAAGGTCTCCGGTGAGCACCTCGTTCATATCGTGAAAAAGGGCCGCGCACAAAAGGCGGTTCGGATCCAGCTTCTTTCCGAAGTGACGGTTTCCGATCAGCGCCAGGGCGTGAGAAAGAACGGCACATTCCAAGGAATGTTCGCTTAAATTTTCACTGCGGGTATTGTACATCAAACCCCAGCGGGTAATATTTTTCATTTGAAACAGCAGGGAATAAAAATCTCCGTTGTTTTTCATTTTTCCTCTTCTTTCTTTTTATGATCTTTTGCCAGGTTCAAAAGCTTTTGCAGTCTATGATTGAGCCCGGATTTGGTGATCTCTTCCTCGCACCGTTCACACAACTCCTGAAGGCTTACCTCCGGATAAGACAGACGGAGTTTTGCCGCTTTTTGCAAAGGATCGGAAAGGTGGTTTAAAATCCCCTTTTCCTCCAGATAGTGAATGGCGGCAATCACGCTTTGAGCACCGAAAACGGTCTTTTTCAAATTCGCATCGTCAAAATTCTGACGTCGGTTGATGTTACCGCGAATACTCTTTTCAATTTTCTGGTTCATAAGTTCCAGAGAAAAGCGCTGGGCACCGATGATGGAGAGCAGATCCTCAATTTTTCCGCTCTCTTTGAGATACACAAGATTTCCCTTTTTTTCCTTTCGACTTCTGGCGGGCACGCCGAATTGTAAAAGAACATCTAAAAGCTCGCTGGCTTCTTCGCCCGGTGTCAAGAAAGCGGCATGATAACCCTTTTTGGGATCCAAAACGGTACCGCAGGAAAGAAAGGCGGCTCGAACGAAGAGAATTCGGCAGTTTTCGCAATCTTCTTTCAGTACCGTTTCCGTTTCTTTCAAAATCCGTTCACGACTACCGCTGGGCAGATAGATTGCTCCCGTAGTGCCGTCAGACAAAACCTCGGCCTCGAGGTCAAAGTGTCGGATGAGAAGGTAGGCCGTCAGTTCCAACAGCTCTCTTTGGCGAGAGAACAGGGACACCCGGTCTTTCTCCGTGCGTGACAAAAACAGAAAAACCGCTCGGAGAAACGCCTGTCCGCAACAAGGTTTCCACTTGACCCGCTCCTTTTCCCCAAAGCCCAATTCTTCAAAGGACCTCTGACACAGATATTGCTTGATGGAAGAAGAAAAGCTTTCCAAACCTCCCCCTCCTCTCTCAAAATCTCTTATTCGATCACTCGGACCTCACACTGGATCCGAACCCCTTCTTTTTCCCAAATAACTTCTTTTACGTGGTCAATCAAGCCAAAAATATCGGCGCTTGTGGCATGATCGTAATTGATCAGAAAGCCCGCGTGCTTTTCGCTTACCTGTGCGCCGCCGCAGCGCGCGCCTTTCAAGCCGGCATCTTCGATCATTTTGGCGGTAAAGCGCCCCGGAAAACGCTGGAAGGTGCTACCGGCGCTTGGGTATTCCAGAGGCTGTTTGGTCACTCGTCTTTCCATGAGATCCTCCATTTTGGAGCGGATCTCTTCTTTTTTTCCTTCCGTCAAAGAAAAGGTTGCGGAAAGAATCAAATCTTCCGTTTGTTGAAAAATGCTTGTGCGATAGCCCAAGTTCAGGTCCTCGACGGAAA
>JAZOQB010000012.1:0-6319 GCA_045655865.1 Eubacteriales bacterium | reverse complement strand
AGCCAAAAGATCCAAGTCTTCGGACTTGGATCTTTTTATCTTGCACACCTATGCTTTTCTTGACAAAAACGGACATAAGTATTACAATAAAAAGTAGGGAGAGATCCCTAAAATCAATCATCAATAGGAGGCGTCTATGGTTTGTTCGAATTGTGGAAAAATCATCAAAGATGAAAATAGCTTTTGCCCTTACTGCGGTAGCAAAGTGGAAAAAGTGGAAGCTTCGCCCGCTCAGGAAGAGGTGAAATCCACTGGAATGACTCAAGAGGAACCCGTACCGGAAACACCTGTTTCTCCGGCGGCACCGGAAGAGACCAAAACTCAAACACAGGCGGAGACGAAAAACCCGGCTGCCTACGCCTTCTCTTCAGAAACAGATCTTGCCGCGGCCTCGTTGTATGATTCCGGCAAAGAGGGAAATTCTTCTGAAAAAGGAAAGAAAAAGAAATCGGCCGGAAAGATCCTTATCGGAATCCTTTTGGCTGTGGTCGCCCTCGGCCTTGTAGGGCTTTTATTGTGGGAGCCGGTGGTCGGTTTTGCTCTGCGCACGTTTGCTCCCGAAAGCTATTTTGTTTACGTGCAAAGCAAGGGCATGAAACAGGGCCTGAATGCTTTGGACAAAGCGGCAGATACCGCTCTTGATATAAAGGATCTGGGAAGCGATGCCACGATCCAGTTGAATGTGGGTAGCGAGCTTCAAGAATTGGCAAAATCCTTTGGTGGACGCCAGGCTCAGGAACTGTTGGGATGGATAGGCAATGTTAAGGTGGGCCTTGAGACCAACGTTTCCGATGACCTTGTGCAGTTTAAGATCAATTTGTATTCTTCGCAGACCAAGGTAATTACTGCCGATGTCATTTTTGATACTGATGAAAACGTGATCTACGTTTCTGTTCCCGATCTGATTGAGGACACCTTGCGTTTGGACGCTGAGGAACAAATGGATATTCCCGATGTAGACGAGGAAGAACTCCCCGACAGCTCCGCTCTGAAGTCCATCCTCTTTAGATATGTGGAAATCTTCTTGAAAAACCTGGATGACGTTACCGTGGAAAAAGGTTCGTACCAGTTGGAAGACGGTGAAAAGGGTGACTATGTAGTTGCCGTTACTGTCACAGAAAAAGACGTGATTGATGCCTTGATCGAAATGGTGAAGGTTGCCAAGAATGACGAGGAGCTGGAAGACCTGGTAGAGCAAGTGGCTGAACTTGCGGGTGAGTCCTCCGAAGAGATTCCGTGGAAGAGTAGCATGAACAGTCTTCTGGATATGCTGAAAGAAGCCAAGAGTGATATAGAGGAAGACCCGGAGCTCTTTGTGTATAAGAGCTACGTCAACGGCTGGACCAACCGTATTTTGGGTGTGGAACTGATCGTGGAAGAGCTTGAGCTGGAAGGCGGCTACTTCAACGATGGCAAAGATGTGGACTTCTACGTTACCCAGGGCGACACGGTTGATATGAAAGTAACGGGGAAGACTGCGAATAAGACCACCGATCTGAAGGGTAGCCTTAAGGTGGAGAAAAAGAGCATTTTGAACGTCACTGCAAAGATGGGCGAAAAACAGTTCCTGTTACACGTGGAAATGGGTGATGATCTTAAGGAACAGTTGATCCGTGAACTGAATATTGAGGGATCCGGCTATGAAAAGTATATGGACCTGGCTTTGGAATTGGAGTATACTGCGGATTCCAAGAATCACACCGCTTCTCGCTTGACCGTCCTGCTTTCCGGGAAGAACCTGGTAGAGCTGAAGATGGAAGAGACGATGCGCAAAGCAGAAAAGATTTCTGTTCCCGACAAAAAGAATACCACCGATGACATTGAGGAATGGGTGGCAGATCTTAATTCCAGCGATTTGGAGGACTTGTTGGAGAAAGCCAATATCCCCTCCTTCCTATACTAAATTCCAATTAAAATAAAACCGGTCAAAGATCAAAAACGGCGCTGATTTTCCAGTCAGCGCCGATTTTTTCAAAGGGAGAGCACAATGGAGATTCAAATCCGGAACATTCAAAAAAGATACGGCAAAAAAGAGGTTTTGAAAGGGGTCTCTTTTTCTGCTTGTGCCGGGGAATGTGTAGGACTTGTGGGAGGAAACGGCTGCGGCAAATCCACTCTTTTTTCAATTTTAGCCGGGGTCAATCGGAGCTGTGGAGGATCTTTTTTCTGTGGGGGAAAGGACCTTCTTCGCGTCCCGGGACTTCTCTCGCGAACCGTTGCCTACGTTCCGCAAAAAGATCCTCTGATGCCGGAATTGACAGCCCGTGACCATCTGTTACTTTGGTATGAAAAAGCGGATCTGGAACGGGAGTTGGAAGAGGGGCTTTTGTCCCTTTTGGAAATTGGAAAGTTTTTGAAAACCCCGGTATCCAAAATGTCCGGGGGAATGAAAAAGCGTCTTTCCATTGGCTGTGCGGCAGGAAAACGATCACCTGTTCTCATTTTGGACGAGCCGGATTCCGGGTTGGATCTTCCCTGCAAAGAGTGCATTCGAGTCTATTTGGAAAAGTATCTGGCGGCCGGAGGAATCGTTTTGATTTCAACCCACGATCTCAGACAGATCGAATTCTGCCACCGCTTGTATCTATTGAAAGAGGGAGTGGCATCTTTGTATCCTTTTCAGGGCGATGTTCCACGGCTTTTGGAGGATTTGAGATGAAGCGTCCGTTACGGTATTTTTCTCTTCAGTTTCGCCGATTGCAAAAGATTCTTCCGGTATCTGTTTTGACCTGCCTGGTACTTCTTGTATTGGTAGGGCTTTTCCTTTTCGGATCCGGGCTGTTTCAAGATGCGAAAGCCCAGAGGCGGTTTCGGGTGGGCTTTGTAGGAGAAGAGGAGGACCCTACGCTCTCGTTTGCGATTCAGGCAGTGAGCTTGTTGGATCCCTCCAGCTTTTCGGTGGAAATGATTTCTCTGGAAACCAGAGAACAGGGAGAGTCCCTTTTGGAACGAGCAGATCTGGACGCCTTTGTATTCTTTCCTGCCAATTTTTTTGAACATGCCAGATCCGGTAGGATCGAAACCTTGGATTTTGTGACCCGTCCGGGTGCCGCGATCACCGATGTGTTGAAGGAAGAAGTGACCCGAGTAATCTCTCAGATCCTGGTGCAATCTCAAAAAGGCGTTTTCGGATTGGGGTATGCGCTTCGGGATCAAGGTGAAAAGGCGGCGCCTCTTGCCCATGACCTGAGTTTGCGCTATCTCGCCCTTCTTTTGGAGCGAGATGAACTGTTTGAAATGGTAGTTTTAGGAGAAGGGGAGGGGCTGTCTCTGTCGGCCTACTTTTTTTGTAGTGCTGCCGTGTTTGTTTTGTTTTTGCTGGGATCCGCCTTTCTCCCTTTTTTCTGCCGCCGGGAAACTTCCCTTTATCGAGTTCTTTCCGCCAATGGCGTGGGAGCTTTTTCACAGATGGCAGGAGAAGGTCTTGCCTATCTTTTGGGGCTGAGTTTGGTGACCTTGCTTTTTTCTTGGATCGTATCGTTTGTAATGACGTTCACCTCTCCCGTCGCCCCCTTTTATTCTTTGGCGATCAATGGGCTTCTGGAAGGCGTTGTTATCTTTTCCGCCCTTTTTCCTGTCGTCTTGCTTTGCGGATCTTTTCATTTTTTTCTCTATGAATTGACCTCGTCCCCGGTGTTTTCTGCACTGTTGCAGCTCTTTGCTTCCTTGTTTCTTTGCTTTTTTTCCGGTTGCCTTTATCCTGTCACCTTTTTTCCCGATATTTTGCGTTCCCTGTCATCTTTCTTGCCGCCGGGTGCGGCTCGGAGCTATCTTGCCTCTTTCTTTTCCGGGAAGTTTTCCGTTTCACACCTTGGGATCATGCTCTTCTTTACCGCATCCTTCTTCCTTTTCAGCGTTCTTTTGCGCCGAAGAAAGATTCTGGGGAGGTGAGAAAACATGAAAAAGCTACGCCGCTATCTGCGTTTTTTTGTTCTGTTTGGGAAAAGACACCTGAAGCATCCCACGTCCATTGTCATTCTTCTTTGTATTCCTCTTTTGATGCTGTCCTTTTCTCTGATCGCCCGGGAAGACAGTGGAGTACTGACCATTTCCGTCCTCTCCTTGGATGAGCCGGATTCTTTCTCATACCGTCTGGCAGAATCTCTTGTACAGACACAGGAGAATCTTCGTTTTCTGCCCTGCGAAAACATCGATCACGCTATCGAGCTGGTGGAGAGTGGGCGGTGTGATGCCGCCTGGATCTTTGTGGATCATTTTGAGGAAAAACTATCGGATTTTGTTCGCCATCCTTCTCCGGAAAAAGCCGTTGTGAAAATACTGTTGCGGGAAAAAAGTGTTTCTCAGCTTCTGGTAAATGAAGTTCTCTTCGGAAAGATTTACCCACTCTTCTCTCAAGAGACGTTTCTATCTTATGCCAAAGAGCAGCATGCCCTGGCTGATATTTCAAAAGAGGAGCTTTTGAAATATTATGATGAAACTTTGGTGGAAGGGGAGAACTTGTTTTCGTTTTCCTATTTAAAGGGAGATGTGGCCAATGAAACGGTGGGCTATCTTGTTTCTCCTATTCGAGGGCTCTTGGGAATCCTGATTCTGGTTTCCGGGCTGGGAGCGGCGATTCTCTACGAGAGAGATCGGGAAGAGGAGGTCTTCTCTCTCATTCCCGAGAGGCGTCGGTGTTCTGTCGCGATCCTGTCACACTTCGTACCCATTTTCCTTGTAACGCTCGCTGTCTTTTTGGCATTGTGGGCATCGGAAATTCATGGGACGCTTTTAAGAGAGCTTGCAGCCCTTATTCTTTACGCGTTGGCTTGTACAGGCTTTTGTCTTGTGGTTCGCAAAATTTGTGGCGGGATCCTTCCTTTAGGGGTTCTCCTTCCCTTTCTTGCAATCTTTTTGGTGGTGGTCTGTCCCATTTTTGTAGATCTTTCCCTGATGCAGCCACTACGCTTTTTGTTCCCGGTCAGCGCTTGGTGCTTTGTAGCATATGAAAATGGCGCACTGGTCTCTCTGGGAATTTACGCTGCTGTAAGTCATCTCCTCTATTTTTTCCTGGTAGCGTTGACCAAAAAAACATAAATATTAATAAAGAATCGTGCTTGTTCTTGTTGCGGCGGGTGTTCCCGCCGCTTTTTTTACAAAGAAAATAAATGTTATTGTGCAATTTTAACAAAAATTTTGAGCTTAATGGATAACAAAATCGATTTATGCAAAAAAATACGAATAATTGTCGAAAAAGGTAAAATATATCCAAAAACAAACCACAATTATTCTAAAAAAATTCTTTTCCATGAATTTCTGTGAAGCTTTGACCGATATATTTTCGATTCTGTAATTCTTGTCACATTTTTCTGTCATTTTCTCCAAAAATGTGATTTTTTCGCAATTTTAACCATATTGCAATTTTCTTTTGAAGGTCTTATACTGGTGTTCGCCAAGGAGGTTAGAGAATGATAGGAGTGACAGAATCACAATGCCGAAAAAAGTTGCCGTCCTTTACAGAGCACGAAAGTATTGCCGGGGATGGGCCCTGTATTACTATCTGTGGTCGGAAAAAGGAAAGATCAATCTTCTCGTGGAAGAAAAGCGAAAGCAGAATAAAACTTCTCGAGTTTTGCTGGAAGACATGGGGCAACCGATCAAGGAGTGTATTTGGTTTGCCAGAGAGCTTGCAGAAACATTTACACCAACCTTAACGGTTCGGGAACTCTACGAGGACTATTTTTCTTAAGACGATTCTCCCATTCCTTGAAAAAGAGCGGAAGCAGGAAGTTGAAATTGGGGAAAGACCGGAAGTGAAAATTAATCTCCTTGGCGCTTCCAAAAGAGAAGGATGTTGAAAATGGTCTGAACACAACCTCTTTTTTTAGGATCTTTTGGATCGAAAAATTCGGTCTTATGATCCGAGTTTTGCTTGTAAAGTGATTGAAAAAAGGACGTTTTCCGCTTCCACGCCAAAATTTTCAAGGAATGAGGTAGATATCGCTTCGCAGCTTGGCTCGTGTTACGGTAGGGTGGATCTTTACGGATTGATATCCTGCAATCTCAATTATGAAGTGAGTACACCATAGAAAAACCCGATCGCTTTTGCGATCGGCTTTTTCTGGTCCACCCCAGGAGGTTCGAACTCCCAACCTTCAGAATCGGAATCTGATGCTCTATCCAGTTGCGCTAAGGGTGGATATGAAGTGCCAATTTGATTGGCACTTGTTTTTGTAAGGGATCCTTACTCAGAGAGAGAGGGAATGATCACCGGGATCATCCACAGAAGCTGATAGATCAAAACGAACAGGGAAGAGATCTTGCCAAGCTCTCCGATGAAGGTAAGAAAGATCACGATTCCTGCGCCAAGCAGCAGAGA
>JAZOQB010000011.1:0-83928 GCA_045655865.1 Eubacteriales bacterium | reverse complement strand
CTTTTTCTTTCTGTATTCTCTCCCGAAAGGGGTTTTCGGTGATCACGGCGCCCGTTTTTCTTCTACAGAATCTCTTCCTTTAAAAATAATACCAACAGCGCGGCGCCCCGGCTGGCGGCCTTGGGAGCAAACTGGGCGTAGTCCATTTCGTTTTTTCCGGAAAAAGAATCGGAAATGGCTCGAACGGCGCAGAAAGGAACGTGATTTGCCGCCGCCACCTGGGCGATGGCTCCACCCTCCATTTCACAGGCGATGGGCGAAAAAGCCTCCCGGATCCGCTTTTTTTGCTCGGCGGTGGCAATGAATTGATCCCCGGTGGCAATGCATCCCGGAACCGCGCGAATTTGCAAGGAGTGGGCATGGCGCAAAAGGGCATCCCGGAGAAGAGCAGAGGCCGGAAGGCGCACCGTATCCAGTCCGGAGAGATACCCCACCGGATCTCCAAGGGGAGAGGTATCTACGTCGTGCTGAACCAGGCTATCCGATACGGCAACATCCAAGATCAAAAGCTTCTCGGAAAGGGATCCTGCCACTCCGGAATTTACGATGCAATCCGGAGAAAATTTTAAGATCATGGTCTGGGCGCACATGGCGGCAAACACCTTACCAATGCCGCACACCGCCAAAATCACCTCGCGTCGGCCCATTTTTCCCACGGAAAACACAAGCGAGCCAACCCTCTCTTCCCGAACCTGGGTCAGCGCCCGACGGATTTTATCCGCCTCCATCTCCATGGCGCAGATCACGCCTACTCTCTCAAACTTCATATTGAAAATCGATCTTCCTTTTCTCTAATACTTCCAGGTATCTTTGGCACTCTGCCTTGCCTTCTTCCAAGGAGAGGTTGGCAAAATTTCCACATTCTTTCCGACTGCCACCGGGCATGGGCCCGTTGTAATCCAGAATTTCCCGCAAAACCCGGAAAATTTCATTCTTGACCTGTTCCAAAGAAAGGCCTCGGGTGATCAGATAAAATCCGGTCTGACAGCCCATAGGGCCAAAGTATATAATATTCTCTCCCAAGGGGCCGGAGCGCACGAAGGTAGCAAAAAGATGCTCCACAGAATGCATAGTGGAATTGGACATCAGATCCCCGGTATTGGGGCGGCGGGTGCGCAGATCAAAGGTGGTGGCGTCACCGTCCTGCCGGGAAAGATACAGCCCGGGCAGGAGCTTATCGTGATCTACGGTAAAGCTTTGAATGGTTTTCATGGTATCCTCGGTTTGTTTTTTTCTATTTTATCCTTCCCCTTCTCCCCTGTCAAGCAAAGAGGCCTTATGAGGTAGGTCGCTGTCAGGCAAAGTGGGGATGGGTGGGACTTTGCCAAAAACGGATTTTAGCGCCCGGGTGAAATCTTGATGGATGGGCGCGGTGATCTCGACCCTCTCCCCGGTTTCCGGATGAGGAAAGCACAAACGGTAGGCGTGAAGCGCCTGCCGGTCGATCAAGTCAGATGCTTTCCCGTAGAGGGTGTCGCCCACAAGAGGAAAGCCGATGGCGGCAAAGTGGGCCCGAAGCTGATGAGTCCGCCCGGTGATGGGCGAGGCCAAAAACAGGTGATACGGCCCTGTGCTTTGAATCAGACGAAAACACGTGAGAGCCCGTTCGGCGGCCGTTTCCGTGCCGTCCCCTTCAAAACAGACCCGGGTGATATAGCTTTCCGGATCCCGGCGGATACAAAGACGGATCTCTCCCTCCCGGGGCGGTGTCTTTTCGCTTTCGGTCAAAACCAGGTACTCCTTTTTGATGCCCCGGTCCCTTATCATGTGGAAAAACCGGGCGGAGACCACCTGGGTCTTGGCGACGATGACCGCACCGCTGGTATCTTTATCCAGGCGCCCGGCGGCGCGGAACACCATAGGATGCCGATGGTAAAGGATCCGACCGGCCAAGGTATCGTCCTGGATCTTTTTGGAGGGGTGTACCGCCAGGTGCGCGGGCTTATTCACCGCCAAAAAAGCCTCGTCCTCGTAGAGGATGTCAATGGGTCCGGCGCTTTCCCGGATGCGAGGAGAGGGCTGGGTATCTTTCGTTTCCAGAGATAGGCGTTCCCCTTGGGAAAGAACGTATCGCACGGTTCTGTGCTCGCCGTTGACCAAAATGCCCCTCTCCCGCGTCTTTAGCGCGGTCACGGCGGCCCGAGAAAAACCTAGCCGATCCAAGAGCACTTTTTTAATGGTCAAGCCCTCGTATTCTTCTCCGATCACAAGCTCCACGACCCCACCTCCTTTTTTTCAGTATAACACGAATTTTTCCGTTTGAAAAGAGTGAAGGTGGAAGCACCAAAAGAGAAAAAGCGTCACAAAGCCCTTTTCTCTCCGAAAAATCTCTTGACAAAGGAAAAAAACTGTGCTATCATATTAGCCGTTGCCAAAACAACGTGTCCTAGCCTTGATTCATTAGCTCAGCCGGTAGAGCACTTGACTTTTAATCAAGGGGTCCGGAGTTCGAATCTCCGATGAATCACCAAAATACCCGAAACACTTTGTGTTTCGGGTATTTTCTTTTTGTTTTTTCTCGGGACAAATTACTTCAGTCCCAGTTCCTCCCCGGTGGCAGGGCAAAGACCTTTTTGCGCCAAAAGGGAAAGGAAAGCCTCCTCCCGGGCAATGCGGAAGACCATGTAGGCCTTGCCGTTGTGATGGGTAAACAGAGAATACATATACTCAATATCGATCTCGCCCTGAGCGAGAACGGAAAGAAGCTGAGACAGACCCGAGGGCTCGTCGGGAACGGCCACCACAGTCACCGGAGTCATGGAAAGGATACAGCCTCTCTTCAAAAGGGCTTGGGTCGCCTTGTCCGCATCGTCGGCAATGATGCGCAAAACGCCGTAATCCGCACTTTCCGCAATGGAAATGGCACGAAGATTCACACCGCTTTCCGCCAGGGCTTGGGTGATCTCGGAAAGAGAGCCTACACGATTTTCCAAAAAGATGGAGATCTGATGAATGTTCGTCACGGTTTTTCCTCCTGTATGTTTCGGTCGATCCCAATTAGATCTTGCGATTGTCGATAATGCGAACGGCCTTGCCCTCGCTGCGAACAATGGTCTTGGGGGCTACCAGTTTCACTTTGGCGTAAATGCCCAGCATGGATTTTAAGGCGTTGACCAAAACCTTTTCCATCTCCGCAATCCGGGAAAGCGAGTCGGAGAAGTTCTCGGGGGTCATTTCCACCTGAACCTCCAGGGTGTCGGAATTGTTCACCCGATCCACCAGGATCTGGTAGTTGGCCGGATAGCCCTGCTCCAAAAGCACGGTCTCGATCTGGCTGGGGAAAACGTTAACGCCCTTGATGATAAGCATATCGTCGCTACGACCCATGGGCTTGGTCATTTTCACGTGAGTTCTTCCACAGGAACAAGGCTTGCGGCTGAGAATACAGATATCACGGGTGCGGTAGCGAAGAAGGGGGAAGGCTTCTTTGGTGATGCAGGTGAAAACAAGCTCACCCTTAGAGCCCTCGGGCAGGACCTCGCCGGTTTCGGGATCGATGATCTCGGCGATAAAATGGTCCTCGTTGATGTGCATCCCGTTCTGCTCTTCACATTCAAAGGAAACGCCCGGGCCGGAGATCTCCGTTAGGCCGTAGATATCAAAGGCGCGGATCCCCAATCTCTTTTCAATATCCCGGCGCATTTCTTCACTCCAAGCCTCTGCGCCGAAAATGCCCGCTTTCAACTTGATCTTGTCCCGAAGTCCCCTCTCGTAAATCGACTCCGCAAGGTAGGCAACGTAAGAGGGGGTGCAACAAATAATGGTGGATTCCAAGTCGGTCATGAACTGAAGCTGGCGGTCGGTGTTGCCGCTGGACATGGGAAGGGTCAGGCATCCTACCTTGTGGGAACCGCCGTGGAGACCGGAGCCGCCGGTGAAAAGGCCGTAGCCGTAGCACACCTGGCACACGTCCTCCTGGGTGCCGCCCGCCGCCACGATGGCTCTGGCGCAACAATCTTCCCAAAGATCAATATCGTTCTGGGTGTAGAAGGCTACCACTCTCTTGCCCGTAGTGCCGGAGGTAGAGTGAATCCGAACGCAGTCCTTCAGGGGTCTTCCCATCAGTCCGTAGGGATAGGCATCCCGCAGATCGGTTTTCGTTAAAAAAGGGAGCTTATGAAGATCGTCCACACCACGAATATCCCCGGGGGTCACGCCACGCTCTTCCATTTTTTTACGGTAATAAGGAACGTTGTCCCATACGTTTTGGACTTGCTTGACCAGTCTTTCGTTTTGCCAGGCACGGATCTGTTCATAGCTTGCGGTTTCAATTTCTTTTTGGTAGTAACGTTTCATTCGGATGCTCCTTCTTTCACGCCCCTCTTCCCAAAAGGAAGGCTTTTTTATTCAGTTCCACAAATTTTGGAGGAACGCTCTCTTCCAGGGCGCGCAGCCACTCTTCTACCGTAAAGTCAAAGTACTTGGAAAGTTTTCCCATCAGGGCGATGTTCACCGCCTTGGGGCTGCCGGCCTGTTCTGCCAGAGAAAGAGCGTCAAAGGCGTCAAGGGGGATCCCGGCGTCCCGGATCTTCTGTTCCAGATCCTCAGGATACTGTGCCGCGCCGGTGATAACGGGCATGGGGTTAATTTTCTGGGTGTTCACAACAACCCTTCCGCCGGGCTTTAAATACTCCGTCCAGCGGGCGGCTTCCAAAAGCTCAAAGGACACGATAAAATCCGCCTCGCCCCGGTCGATGATGGGAGAATAGACTTTGTCCCCAAATCGCACGTAAGTAACGACGCTTCCGCCCCGCTGGCTCATGCCGTGGACCTCGGAGACCTTAACGTCATATCCTCTGAGAAGAAAGAGTTTTCCCAAAAGCTTGGAGGCCAGAAGGCTTCCCTGTCCTCCCACGCCTACGATCATAATATTCTTTGTTTCCATTTTCACCCCTCCTTTACAGCGCACCGAACTTGCACAACTGCCGGCAAATGCCGCAACCGGTGCAAAGGGTCTGGTCAATGATCGCCTTGCCGTCACGCATGCTGATGGCCGGGCAACCGATCTTCATACAAGCCTTGCAGCTCCGGCAAGCGTCGGGTTTTGCCTGGATCGGACCCGAATGCTTCACGTATTTTAAGAGAGCGCAAGGGCGACGGGAAATGATCACAGAAGGCTCGTCTGCACCCAGCTCCTCTTTCACAGCCCGTTCCGTTTCTTCAAGGTTATAGGGGTCAACCACCCGAACCCGACGGATGCCAACGGCCCGACAAAGCTCTTCCAGGTTCACAGCACAAGCCGCTTCGCCTTTTAAATTCTTGCCGGTGGTGGGATTCTCCTGGTGACCGGTCATACCGGTAATGGAGTTATCCACAATGATCACCGTAGCGTTGGAACGGTTGTAAGCGATGTTCACAAGACCTGTAATACCGGAATGCATAAAGGTGGAGTCTCCGATCACAGCAACGCTCTTCCCATCTGCCGCGCCTTCCAAAGCCTTGGTAAAACCGTGAAGCCCGGAAACGGAGGCACCCATGCAAATGGTGGTATCCAGAGCCGAAAGGGGCGGCACTGCGCCCAGGGTGTAACAGCCAATATCTCCCAGAACGGTAATTTTGTTCTTGGCTAAGGTGTAGAACAGTCCTCGGTGGGGGCAACCGGCGCACATCACGGGAGGTCTTTGAGGGATGTTCTCCTCCAGCGCCTGTCCCTTGGGAACCGGGCGACCCAGCTTTTCAGCCACAAGGTTCTGATTCAGCTCGCCAATGGGGGAAAAGAGCTCTTTTCCGGTAACGCAAAGCCCCAGATTCCGGCAATGTTCCTCAACAAAGCCATCCAGCTCTTCCACCACGATCACCCGATCCACACCGGCGGCAAAGTCCAGAATCTTCTTTTCCGGCATGGGCCAGATCATCCCCAGCTTCAACACCGGATACTCGTTCCCCAAAACTTCCTTTACGTACTGATAACTGGTGGAGGAGGTGATGATGCCAAGATCTCTTTTTTCGCCCGGGTCTACCCGGTTGCCTTCCCAGGTTTCTGCAAAGGCGACAAGCTTTTTCGTTCGCTCCTCAACCACGGGATGGCGGCGCTTGGCGTTGCCGGGCATCATAATGTATTTTCCGGTATCCTTTTGATATTCCCGGCACGCCTCTTCCCTCTCCCCTTCTTCCACCACGCTCTGGGAGTGGGAGACCCGGGTGCACATCTTAAGAAGAACCGGAGTATCAAATTCTTCGCTCAAGGTATAGGCAAATTTTGCAAAAGACAGAGCCTCGGCTGAGTCGGAAGGCTCCAGCATGGGGATCTTGGCGGCGCGGGCATAGTGACGGGAGTCCTGCTCGTTCTGAGAGGAGTGCATCCCGGCATCGTCCGCCACTCCGATAACAAGCCCCGCGTTCACACCGGTATAGGAAATGGTAAACAGCGGGTCAGCGGCCACGTTCAGTCCCACGTGCTTCATGCCGCAGAACGCCCGGCTTCCCGCCAGGGCGGCACCGAAAGCGGATTCCATCGCCACCTTTTCATTGGGGGCCCATTCCGCATAAATTTCCGAAAATTTGGCCGCTTCCTCGGTGATCTCCGTACTGGGAGTTCCGGGGTAACTGGAGACAAAGCGGCACCCTGCCTCGTAAAGACCGCGAGCGACCGCCGCGTTGCCAAGCATTAGTTTTTTCATGGAACACACCTCGATTTTCTGTTTTCAAAAAAGGATCGGAAAAAGGAGCTCTGCTCTCTTTCCTTCCGAAAATTTCGTTCTGCCGTTATCCGTTGATCTGAGTCTCCACAAGGTTTCCGCTGCAATATTTTTGTCTCAGAACCGGCTTTTCAATTTTACCGGTAGGATTGCGGGGAACTTTGTCAAAAAAGACCTTCCGCGGACGCTTGTATCGGGGAAGTCCGGCGCAGAACGCGTCCACTTCCTCGCCGGTGAGGGTCATGCCCTCTTTGACTTCAATGATGGCCGCCGCGATCTCACCCAATCTGGCATCGGGCAGACCGATGACGGCAACGTCACAAATTTGATCCATTCCCCGGAGAAAGTCCTCGATCTGAACGGGATACAGGTTCTCTCCGCCGGAGATCACCACGTCCTTCTTGCGATCCACAAGGTAAATAAAGCCGTCCTCGTCGCACTTTGCCATATCTCCCGTGTAGAGCCAGCCGTCTTTTAAAACTTCTGCCGACGCCTCCGGGTTCTTGTAATAGCAGAGCATCACGCCCGGGCCCTTCACACAAAGCTCGCCAACCTCTCCCTGTTTGACCTCTTCTCCCTTTTCATCCACGATCCGGGTCTGCCAAAGATGGCCCGCCTTGCCGATGGCGCCCACCTTGTGTGGGTTTTCCACTCCCAGATGCACGCATCCCGGGCCGATGGATTCGGAAAGGCCGTAGTTGGTATCGTACTGATGATGAGGAAAGATCTTCAACCAGCGGCGAACCAGACTGGGAGGCACGGGCTGCGCGCCGATGTGCATCAGTCTCCACTGATCCAGATAATATTCGTCAAGCTTTACCCGACCGCTTTCCACCGCATCCAAAAGATCCTGGGCCCAGGGCACCAAAAGCCAGACGATGGTGCATTTTTCTTCGGTCACAGCCCTCAGGATCCACTCGGGCTTCACCCCACGCAAGAGCACGGCACGGCTACCGGAGAAAAGAGAGCCGAACCAGTGCATTTTGGCACCGGTATGATAAAGGGGCGGAATACAAAGAAACACGTCTTCCCTTTTTTGCCCGTGATGCTTCTGCTCGGTCTGACAAGAGGAGACCAGAGAAAGGTGATTGTGCAAAATAGCCTTGGGAAAGCCGGTGGTACCGGAAGAAAAGTAGATGGCGGCAAGATCCCCGTCATCCAGATGAACGGGAGGGGGCGAGGAAGAACAGAAATTCATAACCTGTAAAACGTCCTCAGTATAGGAAGGACCCTTTTTCCCCACGAAAAAGAAGGTCTTCACGCCCTCAAGCTTTGCGGCGATGGGATCCATTCGGGTAACAAATTCCGGTCCGAACACAAGGATCTCCACGTCCGCCAGTTCCAGGCAGTACTGGATCTCGTCGCTGGCGTAACGGAAGTTCATGGGAACGGCGATCCCCCCGGCCTTAAGAATGCCAAAGTAGATGGGAAGCCACTCCAGGCAGTTCATCAGCAAGATCCCCACCTTCGTTCCGCGGGCCATGCCCCGGCTCAGGAGCAAATTGGCAAAACGGTTCGCCCGGCGGTCAAAATCACGCCAGGTCATTTCCCTGCGATAGGGCGCGTCCGAAGCGATCTCAATGAGCTGAAAATCACGCCAGGTCTTCCCCTGATCCCTTTCCTCCGAGGGACTCAGTTCCACCAGGGCTACCTCTTCCCCCCAAAGTCGGGCATTTCGTTCCAAAAACTCGGTAATGGGCATCTTGTTCTCCTTTATTTCTATACAAATAAAACCATATTAAAGATTATCATTTTTTCCCCTCAAAGTCAATAAAATCGGCAAAAAAACCACGGCTTTGCGGTACAAAGAATGACAAAGAAAACGCTTTTCTTCCCTTTGGGGGAAATTTTCCTTTACAAAACCTTTTTTTGGTCCTATAATGGATGGGATCAAGAGAAAAAAGGAGCTTTTTCCGTGGATTTTAACATCGTCACACTTACCTTACAAAAGGTATCTTCCCTGGTTTTCTTTCTCCTTTTGGGCTACGGTCTGAAACAGTGGAAGATGCCGGACCGGGGATGCGCCTCTTTTCTCTCCGTTCTGGCCACCAACGTCTTTCTTCCGGCCTATAATATCCAAAACCTCTCCCAGCACTTTACCCGGGAGAATCTGGGAACAAACGCCGCGCTGTTCGGCTTTGCCTTGATCCTTTGCCTTTTGGTATGTCTGGCCACACGGGTTTTGGCCCGGGTCCTTGGAAAAAGTGACTTTGAAAAACAAAGTCTTTCTTACATGTTCGCCTTTCCCAACATGACCTATTTTGGGTTCCCTGTGATCGAAGGGGTCTTTGGCTCGGTGGCGCTTTCCCAGTTTCAGGTCTTCTGTCTCCCCTTCAATTTAGGGATCTACCTTTACGGCTACGCCCTTTTTTCCGGAGAGAGTGGTCTTCGCGCCGGAAAACATGTCCTCACATCTCCCCTTGTGTGGAGCTGTGTCATTGGCTGTGCCCTGGGGCTTTCGGGTCTTTCTCTCCCAAGTCTTTTCCGGGATATTTTATCCGGCGCCGGCAACTGTATGAGTCCGATCTCCATGCTCTCCGTGGGAATGGTCCTGGGCGAGATCCCCTTGAAAAAGCTCCTTGTTGGAAAAAAACCCTATCTTCTCTCCGCCTTTCGGCTTTTTCTCCTCTCCGCCATCTTTTCTTTCGCCCTCTGGGTCTTGGGGATCCGCGGCCAGTATTTCTTTTTCACCGCCGTCTTTCTTTCTCTTCCCATTGGGATGAACTCGGTGATCTTTCCCGAAAGCTTTGGGATGGACGCCTCGGAAAACGCCAGGAGCTGCCTGGTCTCCACTTTACTCTCGACTCTTACGCTCCCCGGAGTATTCACGCTCATTGCCGCTCTATCGGAGCTGAACGTATAATTTTTTGGAGGTAACTATGGGATTTGTCAAAACCCCCGTCAAAGGAATGAACGACTTTCTTCCCCGGGAGATGGAACTGCGCCAAAAGGTGCTGGCCATGATCCGGGAAACCTACGCCACCTTCGGATTCCGGGAGGTGGAAACGCCCTGTATGGAACACCTGGAGAACCTCTCGGGAAAACAGGGCGGCGAAAACGAAAAGCTGATCTTTCAAGTGCTCAAACGGGGCGCCGCCCTATCCCGCGCTCTGGAAAAAGGGGATAGCCTTGCCGATTCCGGCATGCGCTATGACCTGACCCTGCCCCTCTCCCGCTTTTACGCGGCAAACGCCGCCTCTCTTCCCTCCCCTTTCAAGGCCATGCAGATGGGAAACGTGTGGCGTGCCGATCAGCCTCAAAAAGGACGCTTTCGTCAGTTTACCCAGTGTGATATCGACATTTTGGGCGATCCTTCCATTTTGGCGGAGATCGAGCTTTTGAGTGCCACCGGGCTCATGCTCTCTAAAATCCTGGAGGGAACGGGCCTTCCGGGGGTAGTCATTCACGTGGGCGACCGGCGGATCCTGCGGGCCATGGCCCTTTTCGCGGGCTTTCCGGAAGAAAAACTTGACAGTGTATTTATCATTTTGGATAAACTGGATAAGATCGGTGCGGAAGGCGTAAAAACGGAACTTTTGGCAGAGGGCCTTGAGGAAAAGGCCGTGGACGATTACATTGCTCTGTTCCAAAAGGCGTGCGGTGAGAGCGTTTCTGAATTTTGCAGTTTCCTTCCCGAAGAACTTCTCCCCACCCACGTAGCACAAGGGCTTGACACCATTTTGTCCTGCGCCGGAAAAAGCCTTAACGGAAAAGCAAAACTCCTCTTTGATCCCACGCTGGTTCGGGGCATGGGGTATTACACCGGCACCATTTTTGAAGCGACTTTGGAGGGCTACGGCTTTTCCATTGCCGGCGGCGGCCGGTACGATGAGATGATCGGGAAATTTGCCGGTCAAAACACCCCCGCCTGCGGATTTTCCATTGGCTTTGAAAGAATTATCACCATCCTGAAAGACCATCCCTCCGACTGCCTTTCCACCAAGACGGATGGCGTCGCCCTTCTTCTGGAGAACGGCGCAGATGCGGAAAAAATGCAGGAAGTCTTCCAAAAGGCGGCTTCTCTTCGGGCCCAGGGAAAGACCGTTACGGTGATGCCCCTGAAGAAAAACGCCAAATTCCAGATCGATCGGCTCATGGAAGACGGCTTTTCTCAGGTAGAACGCATTTACAAAAACTAGAGTAAAAAAACAAAGGTCGAGGTAGAATCTACCTCGACCTTATTTTTTCTGCCGAAAAGCCCAAAAAGATGGCGCTTTATCCCTCAAAGGGCCGGATCCGGAGCACCGCTCCCAAAGACTGGCAAATTTTCCGGCTCTTTTCCTGCTCCTCTTGAGAGGTCACTTGATCCACCACCGTCATCACAACGCTTGGAACGTAAGATGTGCAGTCTTTGGTAAAGGCCAGCATGGCGTCAAAGGAGCAGAGCCCGAATTTACTGCGCACAAGAGCCTGATAATCCTGAGCGTTCGTGGCGTTAAGACTGATGGAAACGGTATCGATCAGCCCTGCAAGCTTGGGGGCGCATCTCTCCTTCCAGATCAGATCCGCAAGACCGTTGGTGTTGATGCGAATGGGAATTTGGCTCTTTCCCTTTAAGTAAGAGGCCACCTGCAAAAGCTCGGGCAGGCGCTCGGTGGGCTCTCCGTATCCGCAGAACACCACCTCGGAAAATTTCGCCAGATCCCAGCTGTCCAGGCTCTCGCACACTTCCGCCACGGTAGGTTCCCGCTCCAGCCAAAGAGAATCGGAGCCGTAGACCCCCTCTCCGTTCTGCCTCAGACAAAAGGTGCAAGCGCAGGGACAACGGTTGGTCATATTCACGTAAAGCCCGTTTTTCACCGGGTAAGTGATGGTCATCATAAGATCAGATCTCCAATTTTTCCTTGATTTTTAATTGATCAAGCCCCAGAGCCAAAAAAACGAAGAGAACGCTGCTAAGAACCGACTGGGTAAGGTATCCTGCAATTCCCGCCAAGGGTGATACCGGATTTCCCGTGATCAGCACTTCGTAGAAATAATACCCCCCAATGCAGATCAGCGCGGCGGGAAGAAGCGCCAAAAGATTACGCCGGGTAAGCACCCTCTTCCCTTTTCGAGAGAAAAGAAGGACCGTTGCGGCCTTGATCAGAACCGTTCCCGGAGCCCAGAGGGCAAAGCCCCCCAGAACGTCTGCCAAAAAAGCACCTGTCGCCCCCACGAAAACCGCTTTTGGCAAAGGCAAAAGGCAGGCGGCAAGGTAAATGAATCCGTCCCCTACGTGGGTATAGCCGGTGTGACTGGGAACGTGAAGGTAGGCTGTAAAGATAAAAACCAAAGCCGTCAAAACGCCCGCAAGGGTCAGGGACCGGATTTGCTTAACTTTTTTCATCACTTTTCGGGCCGCCTTTCGATTTCCGTCAAAAATTCTTCAAAACAGATGCCGTCGGTTTTGGGAATCTCCCACTCATAGGTTCGCCGGAGAACTTTGGCAATGAAATTGGCAGCGTGGGCTACACAATCTTGAAAGGGCACGCCGCAAACGGAGTCGGCGGCAAGGATGGACGAGAACACGTCTCCCGTTCCCGAGCGGCAGGGTCCCACCTTGTCCTCCCCGATCATAACCGCCTCTTTCCCCTCTTGGTATACAAAATTATCCAGGCGCGAGAGGTGAGAAAGCCCGGAGATCACGATCTTCTTCGGGCCCATCTGAGAAAGGGCGTGACACAAAGAATACAGTTCCTCATCGCTCATATTTTCCCGGTAAGGGGTCCCTGTGAGAATACAGGCCTCAGTAAGATTGGGGGTGAGAATATCCGCAAAGGGCAAAAGGCTCCCCATCTCCTCTGCCAGGCGAGGGGAATAGGTGGGATAAAGCTTCCCGCCGTCTCCCATCACAGGGTCTACCACCACAATGGTATCTTCCCTTTTAAAGCGCTCAAAAAAGCGGCGAACCAATGAAATTTGCTCCGGGGCGCCCAAAAATCCGGTCAAAATCCCGGAAAAGTGCAGATCCAGCGCCTCCCACTCCCGGATGTAGGCGGGCATGTGGGCGGTAAAATCCGTGGAGTAAAAACGGTCAAAACCGGTGTGATTGGAAAAAATAGACGTGGGCAGCGGACAGCACTGCACCTTCAGAGCGGAAATAATGGGAAGGGCCACGGAAAGCGAACAGCGCCCAAAGCCGCAAAAATCGTTGATAACGGCGATCTTTTTCTGCCGGTTGTGATCCATGGATACTCCCCTCCCTTTCTTTTTTTCAGTATAGCTCTTTTCTGAACATATGGAAATGTCCAAAACCGTATAATTTTATATGACCAGACAGGATCCTCCCACGCCAAGGGGCAAAACAGAAACAAAGAGTGCCCGAGAGATGAGCTCCGGCACTCTTATTTACAAAGCAGCATCGGCACCCGACTTTGGCACAGCGGCGAAAAGTCCGGGCTTTTTACTTTTGGGGCGGGGTATAATACAGCGTCTTTCCCGCTTCCACCGATCTTGTAAGCCAAACGGAAGCGCCGATCACGCACCCGTCGCCCACGGTGGTATTGCCTCCCAAAATGGTGGCGTTGGCGTAGATGACCACGTGGCTGCCGATGTTGGGATGGCGTTTGATGTTTTTGATGGGATTGCCGTTTTCATCCAGCTCAAAGCTCTTGGCGCCCAAGGTCACGCCCTGGTAAAGCTTGACGTGGTCTCCGATGACGGTGGTCTCTCCCACCACGATCCCGGTTCCGTGATCGATGCAGAAATACTCGCCGATCTGAGCGCCGGCGTGGATGTCGATTCCGGTCTTTTCATGGGCAAATTCCGTCATGATCCGGGGCAAAAGCGGAACCTTTAAAGTGTAGAGCTCGTGGGCCAGGCGGAAAATAGAAATGGCGTAAAAACCGGGATAGCAAAGAAGGACCTCCTCCTGGCTCTTGGCCGCAGGGTCTCCTTCGTAAATGGCCTGAACGTCCTTGATCAAAAGGCTCTTGATGCCAGGCAGTCTCTCCAAAAAGGCGTCGGCGGCCTCTTTTGGGGAAAAGGTCACCTCCCGGAAACGTGCCACGTTCTCCAGAAGGGAAAGCAGCCGGGAACGAACCTTTTCAAGAAGTCGGATTCCCTCAAGGCCCTCCCGGGTAACCGATGCGCTCCGAAAATATCCCGGAAACAGAAGGGACTGGAGATCTTTGACCAGATCAATGACCTCTTTTCGATCAAGAACTGCGCTTTTTGCCTCAGCCCACACCGCGCCCTCCCGGGAACCTGCCCGGTCCAGGGCGTTTTGAATCTCTTCCAGTTTCATCCCATCTCTCCCTTGCATCAATCTACTTGTTTATTATATTCTCCCGCCCCTGTATTGTCAACAAAGGGCGCAGGGCAAACACGCTCTGCGATCTACAGCGCCAAAAAGTTGCACAGAATCATAAGGAAGGGGAGCAGAAGATACAACACCCCATCCCAAATGGAGGAAGCAAAGGCGCGGGAGGTGGCAGGATCCTCGTCCACCCGGTATATAAAGAAGGGCTCATGAAAGCGCAGAAGGTTATCCGCCACAGAAAGCGTAGCGGCCTGCAGAGAGGTGGTAAGTAGCACCAGTGAATTGAAGATCTTCATGAAAAGCCCGGCAAAAGAAAACCAGCCGATCAGAAGATGTAAGAGAAGGGAAGCGGCCAAAAGCCCCACGGAAACGGCGTTCATCCAAAAGAGAAACGGCGGCATGACGCCTCGGTGACGCAAGTATAAAAAGGAATTGACCTTCCCACGCTGTCCTTGACGAAAGGCGCGGGGTGTGATCTTTCTTTTCAAAACGGAAGCGATCACCCGACGGGACGTTGCCACGAGAAACAAACCGTAGATCCAAAACACCAGTTGTGCGAAATTTCGAGCCATATAAACACCTCCTTACAAAACGGATCCAAGCTCCTTTAGTCTAAAATGCTTTTCATGGATTTTGCTTCTTTGGGCAGGAAAAGCGCTCTTCCCAAGGCCGTCACGCCAAGGGTGAGGGGATAGAACACGAAAAAGGGGATCGTGTGGCGGATGATCAGACCGGTGGGAACCTGTCCGTCCTCCAGCATCAGATTGAATACCAGATCCATAAAGATAAAATAAGCTGCGAAGGTAATAAGAAAGTGGACCAGGCGAAGAATTGTCCGGTGGCCTTTCCCGTCAAAGATGCGATTGGCAAAGCCCAGGCACAGAGAAAAGGGAAATACGCAGAAAAAGAGCTTTTGAAATAGATAGCTGAAAAACTGGAACAGAGTCTGTTCTCCTCCGTCCTCTCCCTGAGAGAACAGCGCGATCATACCGATATACAAAAAGCTGATGCACAAAAAGGAAAGACAGGTGGTAAAGGTCACGTCTCGGACCCATTTTCTTGTTTTATCGTTCATCCAAGCCTCCGTTTTCCGCCGGTGGCGGAATGGTTACAAATCCCGGCACCACTGACAGCGTCGGGAGAAAGGCGTCAAAGAAATCCTGTTGTTCCAGCACCACCGTGGCCGTCTCGTCTGCAGGGTGAAAGCACAGCCGGGGGGCCCGGGCAAGGTCCCGGTCCATGAAAAAGGAAAGCTCTTTGTTTTTATCAAAGATCAGCTCCAAAGGGCTGACCATACCGGGCCGGGCGCAAAGAAGCCTGGCCAAGTCCTCATCCGAGGCAAAATTCAGCCGTCCGCTGCCCATTTGCCGGGAAACGGGGCCGGTCTGAAAGCGCTTTCCGAAAGCCATGGTCAAAAGATAAAACCGGGTCCGGGATCGGTTGCAAAGGACCAGATTTTTGCAATGGGCGGCGGAAACGATGCCATGTTTCCGGTCGTTTTGCAATTTTTCCCATAACAGATCCGTTTTTTCGTGGGAAAAGATCCGATAGGGAATCCCTTTTTGGTCAAGATATGAGAGGATCTCCTCTTTTGCCTGATTGTTCAACATTGCCATGAGAAAAGCAAAAAGATCCTGCAATCACTTGCAGGATCTTCCTTACTTATTTTGCTGCCTTGGCTTTCTCCACCAGAGCGGCGAAAGCGGCTTTGTCGTTCACTGCAAGATCAGCGAGCATTTTGCGGTTCAGGGTGATCCCTGCCTTTTTCAGTCCGTTCATGAAGGTGGAGTAGTTCATTCCACACACCTTAGCCTGAGCGGAAATTCTGGTGATCCAGAGCTTGCGAAAATCTCTCTTCTTGGCCTTTCTGCCGATGAATGCGTAGTTTCCGCTCTTCATCACGGCCTGTTTGGCCATCTTAAAATGCTTGCTCTTGGCACCCCAATAGCCTTTTGCGGCCTTCAAAACTTTCTTTCTTCTTGCACGGGTCACTTTTGCAAATTTAATTCTTGCCATAGAAACACTCTGCGTTCAAAACGCTTATCCTTTCTTTGATTTTCCCTGAATTTATGCGTAGGGAATGAGCTTTTTAATGTTCTTCGCGTTGCAATCCGAAATATAAGCGGCTTTGCGCAGCGCTCTCTTGCGCTTGGTGGTCTTCAGGTGAACCTGGTGTCTGCGGCCCTGCTGGGTCATTTTCACTTTACCGTTTTTGGTAACGGAAAACCGTTTGGCGGACGCCTTGTGCGTACGGATCTTTGCCATGTCTCTACTCTTCCTTTACTGATTATTTTTTTTAGGTGCAACAAACATTGTCATAAAACGACCTTCCAAATGGGGCTTCTTTTCCACGGTCCCCACTTCCTCCACCACCTTGGCGATCTGTTCCATCAGGTCGACACCGCGCTGGGTGTTGTTCATTTCACGGCCGGAGAACACAATGGTCATCTTCACTTTGTTGCCCCCGGTGAGAAAGCGGCGTGCGTGGGAAATCTTCGTGTCAAAATCATGCTGGCCGATGCGGCAGGAAAACTTGATCTCCTTTACCTCTACGGTCACCTGCTTTTTGCGGGATTCCTTTTCCTTCTTGCTGCGATCAAAACGGTATTTGCCGTAATCCATGATCTTGCAAACGGGAGTGGGACCGCTGGCGTTCATTTCCACCAGATCCATGCCCTGATCATAGGCCATCTCCAGGGCGCGGGCGGTCTTCATCACGCCAAGCTGGCTACCGTCCGAAGCAATGACTCTTACCTCGGGGGCCTTGATTTTCTCATTGATGGTCATTTCCTTTGCGGCTATGTGAAAGCACCTCCAAAAATCAAAAATAAAAAATGCGAGAGAACTCCCCCGCACAAATTCGCCCAAACAGGCAATCTATCAACACTGCCTGGCTTTGCCGGCAGGTGAGAACGGGATCGTTCTACTTCTTTTTCGCCCGACCATTTTACCAGAGCCGTCGGGATTTGTCAAGAGATATGCGAAAATTTTATTGGAAAATTTTTTCAAAGGAAAACCGTGCCTCTTGGGGCAACCGTGCCTCTTGGAAGAAGCCCTGCTTTTTGGGCGCGGCATGCCACCGGCACACCGCGCCCACGCTTTTACTTTAGCTTTGCCATGCGAATGTCAGAGCCCTGAAAGAGCTTGACTTCAAATTCTCCCAGCAATCGGGAAAGGGTCGCCGTATCGTACTGCTTCTCCAGCTGACGGTAGCTTAAATTGGTGCTGATGATGGTGGGCTTTCCCAAAATGGACGCCCGATGATTGATCAAGCGATAGATGGCCGAAGAGGTGGCGCCGGTAACCGGCTCGGTCCCCAGATCATCCAAGATCAAAAGCTCCGCGTCAAACAGACGGGCAGTGCCACTGGCCTCTTCTTCCGAACGGAAACGCTCTTTTTCAAAGATGGCGGCGGCGCCCGAGGCGGTCTCGTACACCACGTCAAATCCCTTTTCGATCACCTTTCCTGCAATGGCGCTGGACAGATGGGTCTTCCCCAGACCCGTTCCCCCAATAAAGAGAAGGGAAGGGGAGTCGGTGGAAAAGGTATCCGCATATTCCCGGCAACGGCCGAGGATCTCCGCCATCACGTCCCGAGGGCTGTAACGCTGATCCTCCAGAAGGGCGGTGGAATAAAAAGATAGGTCAAAATTGTCAAAGCGCTGTTTTTCCAAAAGCTTTCCCACACCGGAATTGCGATACCCGGCCAAAACCACCTCTTTTTTCATGCAGGCGCACATTTTCCCGTCTGCAAAGCCGGAATCCTGGCATTTTTCGCAAACTCGCCGAACCTTGGTATAATCACGGGGATAGCCCATTTCTTCCAAAAGATCCCCGTAGCGCAAAACCAGCGCCTTTTGTTCCGCTTTCAGCTTTTCCATCCGTTCCGAAAGCCGGGGGCCGCCTTGCATGGAAATTTCAAGGACGCGCAGACCGATCCCGCGCATGAGTTTCCCCGTCTCTTTCAGAAGCGGATTTTTCCCTTCTGCCTCCAGGGTGCGGTCCTTGGCCAGAGCCTCTTCCCGGTCACGCCGCTCCTGAAAACGGTCGTTTACCTCTTGAAATACATTCGATCCAAACATACAAACCTCTTACAGATTTTTTCTTCCCTTGGAGACCGCCTGTTGGAAAAATTCCTGGGCGTCAAAGCTTTTTTCCGCCTTTTCTTCTTCTCTCCGGCCCTTTTGCGTGCTCTTTTCCGCTTCCTGGGGCGTGGTGGCACCGGCAAGATACCAACTCTCCAAAATTTTATGCATATATTTTATGGAAGGGGTCTTCGCGGAAGCCACCGTTTTTTCATAGGCGGCGTCCAGCATCTCCCGGCCAAACTGAAAGCTACGGCGCCAGGTCTCCACCATTTCTCCCTCCGCCTTGGAAAGCTTTCGATCTCCCAGGCCAAAAAGAGTCCGGACGTGTTTTTCGTAAAGAGTGCTCTCTTTGCGGGACACGAAAAAGGCCTCTGCCTTTTCATAGGTGTCGATCCCCTCGTCCTGGAAGGAGGTGAGCATTTTCGTAATGTACCGAAGGCTTTTCTTGTCCCGGGAGACGCAGTCCTCGATCACCAGCATGATCACGTCCGTGGGCATTTTCAAATAATCCACAAAAGCGTAGAGCCGACCCAGACCGCTGGGATTGAGCACCGTCTCCAGCCGTTCCTCGGCAAAAGAGACCAGCGCCTGAAAGGCAGGATGACGCCGGGTGGCGTCTGCCAGGTCCTGAGCGGAATAAAAGGGCAGCTCGTCCGCATCGATCTCTTTTTTTGCCGGTGCCGGGTCCGGGACGGGCTGTTCCGGAAGGGGCGTCTTAGGCACGGCTTTACGGGTCTCTCCGCGGCGGGCGTCGCTTTTCAGCACCCCCCGTCCCCGCCAAAAGGCAAGGGCGGAAAGCACCGTCTCCCGAGGATAGTTTTCCTCCAGGGCCGCGCACAACTCCTCTTCCTCCGCGCCACCCCTGGAAAGGCTCCGGGCTGCAATCAAAAGGATCTTCAATTCCGTTTCGCTGACGTCTTCTATTTTTTCCAGAATCTCCCCCGGCAGCATCAAAAGGCCGTCAGGGTAGCTTTTTGCAAATCGGTAGGTCATACTGTCTCCTTCATCGGACAAGTTTCCAAGAGTATTCTATCACAAAAATCTCTGTCGGTCAATGACATTTCTCCCACAGCGACCCCACCTTTTGTCACCCTTGGAAAAAAAGGGAGCTTTCTCGAGGAAAACAGACAAAACACGACAACAGCTTTTGGCAAAATTTGCAGGTAAAAATTTGTATCCTATTGGGGAAAGGAGCGAATTTTTATGTGGAAACGAAAAAAGAAACCGGAAAACATCTGTTTTTTGCCGCCGGACAAGATCTATCCCAATCCATGGCAAGCGCGGAAAAACTTTTCCGGGGAGGAAATGCATCGCCTGGCCCAAAGCATCTCCCGTTACGGAATGCTCTCTCCCATCACGGTGCGGGAAAAGGGCGGAGAATACGAGCTTCTCATCGGGGAGCGGCGTCTTCGGGCGGCAAAAATGCTGGATCTGGAAACGGTGCCTTGCCGGGTGGCGGAGGTCTCTCCCAAGATCGGAGCGGAACTGGCCCTGATCGAAAATCTGATCCGGGAGGATCTGGACCTGTTCGAAGAAGCTACCGCCATCGATCGTCTCCTGAAAAACTTTCATTACACCCAGACCGAGCTGGCGGAACGGCTAGGTCAGAGTCAGAGCACCATTGCCAATAAGCTTCGCATCTTAAGGCTTACCTCCGAGGAGAGGATCCTTATTTTGGAAAACGCCTTAAGCTACCGGCACGCCCGGGCTCTGGTCCGGATCCAAGACGGGGCCATGCGCCTGTTTGCCCTGCGGTACATTGTGGAAAAAGGCTACAACGTCCGCCAGACCGAGACCTTTGTAGACGCCCTTCTGGACCGTCCCGACGATTTCATGATCTCCCTGCAACATAAAGAGAAGATGCGCCCCAAGCCCGTGCGAAGACTACTGGTAAAGGACGTGCGGCTTTTCGTCAACTCCGTGGACCGGGCGATCTTCTCCATTCGGGAAGCCGGGTTTTCCATTGAAGCGGAAAAACAGGAGGAGGGGAGCTATATTTCCTATTCCATCCGCATTCCCAAATACAGCAAGGAGTAAAATGTTTCACGTGAAACATTCCCTCTCCGATCCTCCCGATCAAAAACAGTCCCGAGAACAAACGGTTGCCAAAAAGATCTTGGTAACCGTTTTTGTTTTGCCGCCCATGCCTTTTGTTTCACGTGAAACATTCCCCGGGGCTTTGGTCACACCCTTGGGATTTTCGCTCCCATCCCGGGGGTTTGCCATTGACAAAGGAGGCTTTTTTCGTTATAATGAGGCGAGAAACTTGATGGAGAAATCGCGGCATGACAAAGATCCTTGCATTTGCAAATCAAAAGGGTGGCGTAGGAAAGACCACCAGCGCCATCAACGTGGCCGCCAGCCTTGGCTCCTTGGGAAAAAAGGTTCTTCTTGTGGACCTGGATCCCCAAGGCAACGCCTCCAGCGGTGTTGGCGTAGAAAAAGAAAATCTGTCTCTGTCCACCTATGAGGTCCTTTTAGAGGGCGCGTCGGTGAGCGATGCGGCACAAAAAACCCCTTTCCCCGGGCTCTGGTGTCTTCCTGCCAACATGAACCTGGCCGGAGCAGAGATCGCCCTTTCCTCCTTGCCGGAAAGGGAATCCATATTGAAAAAAGCCCTGGCACAAGCCGGGGAGTTTGACTATATCATTATGGACTGTCCCCCCAGCCTTGGGCTTCTCACTCTCAGCGGCCTTGTGGCGGCACAAGAGGTCATCGTACCTATGCAGTGCGAGTATTTTGCCCTGGAGGGCTTAAGCCAGCTTACCTACACCATGAGTTTGGTGAAAAAAATGTATAATCCCACACTTTCCTTGGGCGGTGTGATCCTGACCATGTACGACGGGCGACTGAACCTTTCCCTGGCGGTGGCGGCAGAGATCCGCAAATATTTCCCCAACCAGATCTTCCAAACCACAGTGCCCCGGAACGTGCGGCTATCAGAAGCACCCAGCTACGGAAAGCCCATTTTATATTACGACAGCCATTCCAAAGGCGCCCAGGCCTACCTGGAGATCGCCCGGGAACTGGAGAAACGAGGACAGGCATGAAAAAAGAACCCCTGGGAAGAGGGCTTAAGGGAATGGACATTCTCTTTTCCCCCGGAACGGAAGACGGCGGAAAAGAAATGGTCATCACCGTTCCTCTGGAACGGGTCTACCCCGATGAAAATCAGCACCGCAAGACCTTTCATGACGAAACGCTGAAGGAACTGGCCGATTCCATTCGGATCCACGGAGTGATCCAGCCCCTTTTGGTGCGAAAATTCGGCGCCGGGTATCAGATCATCGCCGGAGAGAGGCGCTACCGGGCATCGCGAATTGCCGGGCTGAAAGAGCTTCCCGTGATCGTAAAGGATCTGGACGAAAAAAGCGCTCAAGAGGCCGCTCTCATTGAGAACCTCCAGCGGGAGGATCTGGATCCCATCGACGAAGCCGGTGGCTACGCCGCGCTCATGCACGCCTATAACCTGACTCAGGAAGAGGCCGCAAAACAAATGGGAAAGAGCCGGGCAGCCGTTGCCAACGCTCTGCGCCTTTTAAACCTTCCCCCGGCAGCCCAGAGCCTTTTAAAGCAGGGGATCATCACCGCAGGTCACGCCCGCGCCCTCTTGCCGCTAAAGGACGAAGCTCTCATCGGAGAAATGCTCCTTGCCATCGTGGACGGAGATTTAAGCGTACGCCAGGTGGAAGAGGCGGTGAAAAACCGTCTGGAGGGGGGCGAAGTTCCAAAGAAGATCTCCCGGGATGCGGCCCAGAGCGAAATGATCCGGGCGCAAATGAAAGAGATCTCCCAGCGCGCCTCAGCCAGTCTCGGGCGCAAGGTGAACCTAAAGGACGACGGATCCGGACGAGGGAAGATCACCTTGGAATACTTTGATTCCAAAGACCTGGAAGAAATCCTCTCCCTTCTTTGCGGAGAAGAGTTTTTGCTGAATTTTTAACAACGAAAGAGGAAGATATCATGCTGGACATTAAATTCATCCGGGAAAACCCGGATCTTGTGAAAGAAAATATCAAAAAGAAATTCAAAGAGGAAAAACTGCCTCTGGTAGACCAGGTCATCGCCCTCTACGACGAAAAGCTTGCCGCACAGAAGCGGGGAGAAGAGCTTCGGGCCAACCGAAACAAGATCTCCAAGCAAATCGGCGCTCTCATGGCAAAAGGAGCCCGGGAGGAAGCGGAAGCGGCCAAGGCCCAGGTCAACGCCCAGGCCCAGGAACTGAAGGAATTGGAAGAGGCAGAAAGCCGCCTTTCGGCAGAGCTGAAAGAAAAGCTCATGAAGATCCCCAACATCATCGACCAGAGCGTTCCCATCGGGAAAAACGACGAGGAAAACGTAGAGGTGGAGTGCTTCGGGGAGAAGACCCGAGTCGACTTTGAGATCCCCTATCACACGGAGATCATGGCCTACTTTAACGGCATCGACAAGGAAGCGGCAGGAAGAGTGGCCGGAGAGGGCTTTTATTACCTTTCCGGGGACATTGCCCGGCTCCACAGCGCCGTTACCGCCTACGCCCGGGACTTTATGATCGACAAAGGCTTTACCTATTTTATCCCCCCCTTCATGATCCGCTCTGAGGTGGTTACCGGCGTTATGAGCTTTGAAGAAATGGACGCCATGATGTACAAGATCGAAGGGGAAGACCTGTATCTGATCGGAACCAGCGAACATTCCATGATCGGAAAGTTTATCAACACCATGACCCCCGAATCCGACTTGCCGCTCACCATGACCAGCTACTCCCCCTGCTTCCGCAAGGAAAAGGGAGCCCACGGCATCGAGGAACGAGGCATTTACCGCATCCACCAGTTTGAAAAGCAGGAAATGGTGGTGGTCTGCCGCCCCGAGGAGAGCATGGATTGGTTCCATAAGATGTGGAGCTACTCCGTAGAGCTTTTCCGCAGTCTGGACGTGCCTGTGCGCACCCTGAGTGCTGCTCGGGAGATCTGGCGGATCTGAAGGTGAAAAGCTACGACGTGGAGGCCTGGAGCCCCCGTCTGGAAAAATATTTCGAGGTCTGCTCCTGCTCTAACCTGGGTGACGCCCAGGCCCGCCGCCTGGGGATCCGGGTCAAGGGAGAGGACGGAAGAAAGTACTTCGCTCACACCCTCAATAACACCGTGGTAGCTCCCCCCCGCATGCTCATTGCCTTCCTGGAGAACAATCTGGTTCAGGAAGACGGAAAATTCCGCGTGAAGATCCCCAAGGCTCTTCGTCCCTATATGGGCGGAAAAGAGTACATCGGCTGAGCCCGGTGAAGGGATTCGTCTTTTCGATTTTCCGATTTTCGCCATTTTTCGATGATATTCGGCGGGTTTTGCCCGCAGGGAGAAGCTATGGAACAAATCCTTGAGTCCTTATCCGTTCTTTTCATCCCCCCCTTTACAGACACCCTTTCCACTCTGCTTTGGTGCGCCTTTTTGGCAGTCTTGGGAAGCCTGATCTATCTGTTTTATCGCCGGGCCACCTTTGGTGCGGCGCTCAGGCTTTTGATGGAAAAAGGTTGCCATTCCCCGGAAACGGCCCTTCCGGCCTGTGAGCTGACAGAAAACAGGCGCATCCTGAAAGCCCTGGACAGCCAGGAGAGGCTCATTGCCAAGGCGTCGGACCAGATGGAAGAGGCTCTCCGGAAAGAGAAGGGTGCATGCCAACAGCAGCTGCGCTATTACATTCCCCAGGACCGGCAAAAAAAGGCAGAGTACTTTTTTAAGGCATCCTCCGGAAAAGCGTGGCAGATCGTTTTGGCAGTTCTGGGCCTGTATTTGACTCTGGTTTTGCTATACTACTTCCTTCCCGGACTGTTAAACAGCTTTTCCGCATAAATGCAAGGAGAATAAAATGAACAAAGCATCCAAAAAAGCCGCCTTGCCGGTGATTCTGACCTTGGCTGTGATCTTTGCCGTGGGGATCGTGATCCTGATCGGACTGATCTTCGGCCTTCGCTATACCACCTTTGACTCAGGAGTCAAATACCTGGGCAGCATCCGGGACGGGGTAGCCTTGAAGGGGACCGCGTATTATCCGGACGGAACACAGGCCAAATACGATGCCCAGACCCAGACTCTGATCTATGAAAACGGCGACCGGTACACCGGCGCTGTGGTAGATCTTCACCCCAACGGTCAAGGCCGCATGGAGTTTTCCTCCGGGGACGTTTACGAGGGAAGCTTTGAAAACGGCGTGCCTTCGGGCTTTGGCACCTTCCTTTTCATTTCCGGGGATACCTATTCCGGAGAAATGAAAGACGGCCTTCGCCACGGCTCCGGCGTCTACACCTTCGCAGACGGTTCCAGCTATACCGGTTATTTTGCGGACAATATGAAAAACGGCTCCGGCACCTTCGTATACGCTTCCGGAGACCGCTATGAAGGCACCTTTACCGACGATATGAAAAACGGCTCCGGCACTTATACCTGGGCAAACGGCGACACCTATACCGGCGCATACATAAACGATGTGCGAGAGGGCCAGGGCACCTATACCTGGGCAAATGGCGACACCTACTCCGGCGCCTTTCACGAAAACCTTCTCCACGGCCAGGGCACCTACACCTGGAATTCGGAAGGGATGGCCGGTCGCACCTACACCGGAACCTTCCGCGGCGGACTGCTTGTGGTAGAGTAACAGAAAAATCAAGGAGAAGATCGTATGAAATGCCCAAGTTGCGGCTTTCCCGAAAGCAAAGTTCTGGATTCCAGACCCATTGAAGAAGGCAATTCCATCCGACGCCGCCGGGAGTGCCTCCAATGCCAGTTCCGCTTTACCAGCTACGAGCGGGTAGAGGCCATTCCCATTGTGGTCATCAAAAAGGACGGCTCACGCCAGGTGTTTGACCGCACAAAGCTCTTAAACGGAGTGGTGCGTGCCTGCGAAAAGCGCCCCGTTCCCTTTGAGGAAATGGAAAAGCTTGTGTCCCAGATCGAAGCTTGTCTGAATTCCATGGGAGAAAACGAAGTCCCCTCGGCTCAGATCGGAGAAATGGTCATGGAGGGACTGAAAAATATTGACGAGGTGGCCTACGTCCGCTTTGCCAGCGTTTACCGGCAGTTTAAGGATATCAACACCTTCATGGAGGAGCTGGAGCTTCTTTTGAAAGAACAAAATCATAAAAAGTAGTCAGAAACAAGGGCGCGAAACGCCAAAGCTTTCACGGCAAAACGCACCCAAAACTGCACGGGCCCATTGTGTTTTAGGAGGTTACTATGAGCAACATTTGGCACGACATGAATCCCAAGCGGATCTCCACCACCGATTTTATCGCCGTCATTGAGATTCCCAAAGGATCCAAGAAAAAGTACGAGCTGGACAAGGAAACGGGATACTTAATGCTGGACCGTATTCTTTACACCTCTACCCATTACCCTGCCAACTACGGGTTCATCCCCCGCACCTACGGCGACGACCAGGATCCTCTGGACGTTTTGCTTTTGTGCAGCGAGGAAATCGAGCCCATGACCCTGGTTCGCTGCTATCCCATCGGGGTCATCACCATGGTAGACAACGGAAGAAACGACGAAAAGATCATCGCCATCCATTTTGAGGACCCCACCTACAACCACTATACCAACATCTCCCAGCTTCCCGAGCATATCTGGCAAGAGATGAACCACTTTTTCCGGGTTTATAAGCAGCTGGAGAACAAAGAGACCATCGTAAACGAGGTGGGCGACCGGGAAAAAGCCGTAGCGATCATCCAAGATGCCATCGACTCTTACGTAGAGATCTTTTGCAAATAAGAGAAAAAATAAAAAGCTGTGTAGAAAATTCTACACAGCTTTTTCTTGTTGCAAAACGTCTTTTTGCGCGAGTAAATTCTGCTTCCCGCCGCAACCGTGTGAAGGGAAATGAAAAACCCCGCAATCCTAAGGGGTGGTGCCCGCTCTTTGGCTTGTGTGCTCCCAACTTCGCCCGTAGGCGGAGGTCTGCAGCCGCTTCAAGAAACAGGGCTCCGATTTCAATTTGTAGGTTTATTGTCGCCTCCATCACGGGAAGGGCAGGGCAAGATCTTGTTTTTTACGATTTACTCTTCGTTTTCCGAGTCTTCCGCCTCGTCAAGATCGTACTCTTCCATCATTTCATTGTCAAAGGCGTCAGCCACACGGTCAAACTCATCGTCATCGTCAATGGTGATCAGAACTTCTTCTCCGTTCTCCTCTACCACCTTCAAAACGATATACTCGTCTTCCTGACCGTCTACGGCTACCAGAGCGAAGTATTCGTTCCCGTCCATTTCAAGAGAACCGATGATATCAAATTCCCTTTCTACACCCTCTTCATCCGTCAGGGTCACGCGATCCGGTTCCAGTCCGTTCGTTTCCAAATCTCTTTCACTCATGGTCTATCCTCCGTCTTTCTTATTCTGGCTTTATTTTAATGGATTCATACCGATTCGTCAAGCTTTTTTTGTCACTTTTGAAAGGACAAACTGCGCCATTTCTTCTTTGTCGATCACCTCTGCGTGCCGCACGGGAAGAGACTCCAATTCCGCAAGAGAGCGGGGAATGGCAAGTCCGGTCTTTTCGCTAAGATAGGACAGCAGCCGGAATTCATCGCCCCGGGCATCTTCTCCCAGCGCCTCGAGCACGGGCGCGGCAAATTTAAAGGGAGAAGCGGTGGACAGGATCACAAGGGGATTTTCCGGATTCTCCTCTTTCCGGTACGCCATTGCCGCTCCGTAAGCGGTGGCGGTATGGGGATCTAAAAGATAGCCCGTCTCCTTATAAACCTCTCCCAGAACCCGAAGGGCCTCTTTGTCGTCGCAAAAATATCCGCAGAAGGTCTTGCGGATCTTGTCCATCAATGCCTTGGGAACGGTATAGACACCGTCCTTTTTCAAGCTCTCCATCCAGCTTGCCACTTCCTTGTCGCTTCCGGATTCAAAGTATAAAAGTCTCTCCAGATTGCTGGATACCAGAATATCCATAGAAGGGGAAGCGGTGCGCAAAAAGGGCCGGCGCTTATCATACACACCGGTGCGCAAAAAGTCGGTGAGAATGTTATTGGCGTTGGAGGCGCAGACCAGTTTTCCTACGGGAAGACCCATTTTCTCTGCCAGGTACCCCGCAAGAATGTTTCCGAAATTGCCGGTTGGGACTACAAAATCCACCTTGTCACCCAGCGCGATGCGACCCTGTTTTACCAGATCCCCGTAGGCCTTGAAATAATAGATGATCTGGGGTGCAAGTCTGCCGATATTGATGGAATTGGCGCTGGAGAGCCGAACGCCGCTTCCCTCCAAAGTTCCCTCCCGGGAAAACTGGGAAAACAGGTTCTTCACGCCGGTCTGGGCGTCGTCAAAATTACCGCGAATGGCGGAAACGTAGGTGTTTTCTCCTCGCTGAGTGACCATTTGCGCACGCTGAACGGCACTGACGCCGCCGTCGGGATAGAACACCAAAATTTTGGTGCCCTCAACGTCCTGAAATCCTTGAAGGGCCGCCTTGCCCGTATCGCCGCTGGTGGCGGTAAGAATGACGATCTGATCGGTCACACCGCATTTTTCCCGGCTTTTGACCAAAAGATGGGGGAGCATAGACAGGGCCACGTCCTTAAACGCACAGGTGGGCCCGCGGAACAGCTCCAGAACATAATTTTCCCCTACGGGAACCAGGGGCGTCAGATCCGGCGCGTCAAATTTTCCGGTATAGGCCGCCCGGACAAGATCCCGGATCTCTTCTCTTTCAAACTCGGGAAAGAAGGCGTAGAGCACGTCCTCCCCGATGCCGTAAAAATCACGCATAGCCGTCTCTTTCCAGTCAAAGCCCAGAAACGAGAGCGTCTCGGGAACATACAGCCCTCCGTCGGGGGCAATGCCAGCCAAAATCGCCTGAGCAGGGGTGGCAAAAACGCTTGAGCGGGTACTGCGGTAAACCATGATCGTTCCTCTTTAATTTGGATTTTTTCTTGACATTTTCATCATTTTATGTTACCAATAACAATATACTATTTTTCCCGAAATTTCAAGCACTTTTTGTAAAAATGGATTTTTTCTCCGTTTTCGTATCAAAATTACTGGTGTTTTAGTCAAAGAACACCTTTTGGAGGGTTTAACATGAAAATCGGTCTCATTGGCTTCGGAACGGTTGGAGAAGGCGCCTATCACATTCTCCAAGGTCTGAGCGGAGTGGAAGTAAAATACGTTTTGGATAAAAGGGAGCTGCCGGAGCTTGAAGGCGCAAGACGTGCCGAGAGCCTGGATCAGATCCTGCAGGATCCGGAAGTGGAAACCGTGGTGGAGCTCATCGGGGGTCTGCATCCGGCGTATGAATTTATCACCGCAAGTCTTCGTGCCAAAAAGAACGTGGTCTCGGCCAATAAGCTTCTTTTGAGCCTGCACTATGGGGAACTGGTCTCCCTTGCCAAAGAAAACGGCGTCTCTTTGCGCTTTTCCGCGGCGGCAGGCGGCGGAATCCCCTGGCTGATCAATCTGAAAAGAGCCCAGCGCGGAACCCGGCTGGATAGGGTTTACGGGATCATGAACGGCACCACCAATTACATTTTAGACGCCATGGATTCCTCCCAGGAGGAATTTGACAAGGCCCTTTCCGAGGCTCAGCGCCTGGGATTTGCGGAGGCAGATCCTTCTTCGGATATCGACGGTTTGGATACCCGTCACAAAACCACCCTTTCTGCCAACATCGCCTTTGGGGTGGCTCTGGACGATGAACAGGTGGACGCCTTTGGCATCCGCGACGTAAAAAAGCGTGATATCATACAAGCCCGGAAACACGGCTTTTCCCTAAAGCTCATCGGCAAAGCTTGCCGCGTGGGCGGTGACGGTGAGGTGGCGGCCTTTGTAGAGCCCACTCTGGTGCCCCTGTTTACCCCCGAGGGGAATATCCACGGCTGTGATAACATCATCGCCTTTGAAGGCGAGTACATCGGAAAGACCCACTTTATCGGCGCCGGTGCCGGTCGCTATCCCACCGGCTACGCCGTAGCTCAGGACTGTCTGGACGTGGCTCTGGGGCTTTCTGATCCCTATAACGATACCATGACCCCGGCTGAGGTATCCAATGAAAAAGAGTGCCACCGCTATTATCTGCGCACCACCTTTACCCAGGATCCCTTCTTTGCCAATCTGAAGAAAACTCCCTGGGAAGAGGGCTGGGAAACACAAGAGGTAAGCGTGCGGGATATGCACGACTTTGCCCGCCGGGCAAAAGAGAACGGTCACGAGATCTTCTTTGCAGGCTTTTTGTGGAAGTGAAGCGAATTTTTTATCAAAAGGTCGAGGCGTTTTGCCCCGACCTTTTTCGTTTGTCTTTTGAGAAGAAAAAAGACTCATTTTTCCGGGAAGCGTCCGTTTTTCTCTTTTGACAGAATCCTTTTGTTTTCTGCGTTTTTGAGAAAATTTCAAAAACCTCTAGACAATCCCCCGGCCTTTTGCTACAATTTCATAATAGAGTATTTTGTTTTCGGAGAGGAGCGGCGTGATGGAAAAGCGAAATTCCAAGGAAAACTACTACCTGGATATTGCGGAAACCGTATCTCAGCGGGGGACTTGCCTGCGCAAACGGTACGGCGCGATTATTGTGAAAAACGATGTGATCGTCTCCACCGGCTACGTGGGTGCGCCCCGGGGCCGGGCCAATTGCTGTGACCGAAATATCTGTCTGAGGGAAGAGATGAACATTCCCCGGGGACAGCGTTACGAGCTGTGCCGCAGCGTTCACGCAGAGCAAAACGCCATCATCAACGCCTCCCGGGAGCAGATGATCGGCTCTACCATGTTTTTGTGTGGGGTGGATGTAAAAACCGGCGAGTACGTGGAGAATTCCTCGTGCTGCCAGATGTGCAAACGCATGGTGATCAACGCCGGCATTGAAAAAGTGGTGATCCGGGACAGCCGAGAGTCCTACCGGGTCATTCCCGTTTCCGACTGGGTAGAAAACGACGATTCCCTGGGCGAGGTGGGTTATTAATCAAGGCGTGTGCGTGAAATTTTTCCCCCAGCCTTTTCAATCTTAATTTTGGAGGATGTGCATGTCAAAAACCGTGATACCAAAGGGTTATACCTCCCGTTTGGGAGAGTATGAGACCCAGGCCGCCATCGGCTATCTTAAGCGGATCTTTGAAGAAAATCTGTGTCATGCATTGAATTTAAAGCGGGTTTCCGCGCCTTTGTTTGTGGATCCCGATACGGGCCTTAACGACGATCTGAACGGCGTAGAGCGGCCGGTCCGCTTTGATCTGAAGGAAACCGGTAAGGATGCGGTGGTGGTCCATTCTCTTGCCAAATGGAAGCGCATGGCGCTTCATAAATATCACTTTCCCTTGGGAGAAGGTCTTTACACCGATATGAACGCCATCCGCCGGGATGAGGAGATGGACAACATCCACTCCGTTTACGTGGACCAGTGGGACTGGGAAAAGGTGATCTGTCAAGAAGAGAGAACGCTGGATTATCTGAAAGACACCGTCCGGGCCATCGTCCGAGCCATCTGTGATACCCAGACCTACTTAAAATCCCAATTTCCTGCCCTGAAAACCACCTTGGATCCCAAGGTCACCTTTATTACCACACAGGAACTGGAGGACCGTTATCCCCATCTGACTCCAAAGGAGCGGGAGACGGCCATTACCAAAGAGCACAAGACCGTATTTCTCATGCAGATCGGGTCCCCCTTGCGATCCGGCAAGCCCCACGACGGCAGAGCTCCGGACTACGACGATTGGGATCTGAACGGAGATCTTCTTTTCTGGAACGAGACCCTCTCTCAAGCCTTTGAGATCTCCTCTATGGGGATTCGCGTCTCCCCGGAATCTCTTCTCCGACAACTGGAAATTGCCGGCTGTTCCCAGCGTGCCAAGCTTTGTTTCCACAAACTTCTTTTGGATGGAACTCTCCCCTTGACCATGGGCGGTGGCATCGGACAGAGCCGCATGAGTCTTCTTCTTTTGGAAAAGTGCCACATCGGAGAGGTCCAGGTCTCCCTTTGGGATGAAGAAACGGAAAATATATGCCGCAAGGCCGGCGTGACCTTATTGTAAAAACAAAATAGCTGTGTAAAAAGAACGGATATGGCTTTCCGTTCTTTTTTTTTGGAAAACGCTGTTTTTGTCCACCAGAGCCTACTTTTGCATCTGACCTGACAGAGCATGACAACTTGCAAAAAACCCTTGAAATTTTTTCCCTAATATAGTATAATATATTATATATTACTATAATGTGCGTAAAATATGCCTTTTGGACTTCAAACAGATCGGAGAATAAAATGGATTCATACAAAGCCATCTGGAATCACGTTTTGGATTTTATCCGCTCGTCCTCCGGATTTTCCCCGGCTACCTTCAGCATCTGGTTTAAGGAATTGGAGCTGGAAAAGATCACCGATTCCTTCGCCTACATCTCCGCCAAGGAGTTTTACCGGGGTGAATTTGTCTTTAAAATGTATTACAAACAGCTTCAAACCGCTATTTTTGAAATTTTAGGCGCCCGGGTGGAATTGGTTATCTTCTCCAGAGATCTTCACAACGAAAAAATGGCGGATTATATCAAGGAACATCAGAACACCGGGATCTTACCGGATAAGGTTTTCTGTAAAATTGCCGGCAACGAGGAATACGCCAAAGAGCCCCCGTTATCCGAAGAAGAGAAAAAACAGATCGCCGAGCCCAGAGGAACCATCATCAAGACCGAGATCCCTCCCGTGAGAGGCGGCGGCTATACCTTTGATAACTTTATCGTTGGCGAGACCAACCGGGTGGCGTACTCCGCCTGCATGGCCGTTGCAAAAAATCCCGCGGAAGTTTGGAATCCCCTGTACCTGTATTCTCCCTCCGGAATGGGAAAGACCCATCTTCTCTTTGCCATTTCCAACGAGATCATCAAATACAATCCCTCCAAACGGATCCTTTACGCCAGAGGAGAGGATTTTACCAACGATCTGATCGATCACTTTACCTTGAAAAAGCCCATGCACTATTTTCGGGAACGCTACCGGAACGTGGACGTTCTTCTTCTGGACGATATCCAGTTTATCGACGGAAAAGAATCCGCCCAGCAAGAGCTTTTTCACACCTTTGAGACTTTGCACCAGCAGCACAAGCAGATCATTCTCACCAGCGACTGTCCCCCAAGACTTCTCAAAAATCTCAACGCCCGGATGATCACTCGCTTTGAATCCGGTCTGACGGTAGACATTCAACCTCCGGAATTGGAACTTAGAATCGCCATTGCCCGTTCCAAGGCAGAAAATCTCGGGCTGGAAATTCCGGATGAGGTCTTAATGTTCGTTGCCGATCAAATGAAATCCAGCGTCCGGCAATTGGAAGGGGTCATCAATCGCCTCAAGGGATATTCTGACATTTTCGCCACCGGGGTCACCATGGACCTTGCCCGGCGCTGTATTGACGATATGGTACCCAAGGAAAGCGTTGACTCTACGGTAGAGAAAACCTTCCAGACCGTGTGTGACAAATACCAGGTGGGTCTTTCCGACATTACCAGCAAGAAAAAACAGGCCAATATCGTCTACGCCCGGCACGTAGCCACCTACATTCTCCGGGAGATCACGGATCTGTCTTCCATTGAGATCGCCCGGTACTTTACCCAGGATCACTCCACGATCCTTTCCGCCATAAAGACGGTCAAAAGCAAGATCAACGAAAATCCTGCTTTTGAGGAAGAGGTCACAAGCCTTATCCGAGAGATCCAGGCTTAAATTTTTTCCACAAAAGATGCTGTGATTTCCCTGTGAATTTTCTGGGGAAAAACCAATGCAAAAAACACTTCGTTTTCTTGCCTTTCCCCCTTTGTGAAAACTGTGGATTTCTAAATGGTTTTTCCACCGAAAAAATTGGCGTAATTTTCCTTTCTTTTTTCCCAAATTAAGGGCTTTTTCCATTTTATTCACAGAATTCACCGCCCCTACTACGGCTACGAACGAAAAAAGAATAAATAAAAGAAAATCATTTTACTTTTCGCGTTTTGAAAAAAAGAGACGACCCCGTTTGAATTTGGGCCGTATTTACAAAATTTGATTTCCGGGAGGAATATGTGTTATGTTTATTCGCGCTGACAAAAAAGTATTTTTGGATGCCATTGCGCCCAATCTTTGTGCCATTGCATCCCGTGCTGCCAACGCTGCTCTTTGCTGCCTTTATTTAAAGGCCCGGGGCGATGGAGAGGTAACGGTCATGTCCTTTGATATGACAAAAGGAGTTCGAACCGCCTTTCCAGCACAGATCCTGGAAGAAGGAGAGATCTTGCTGGATGCGTTAAAGCTCAGCTCCATGGTGAGAAGCCTTCCCGACGGAGAATTTGTCATTTCCAGCGATGCCAATTTTGTGACTACCATTTCCGCAGGTCCTGCAAAATTTGAAATTTTGGGAATGAGCGCCCAGGCCTGGCCTTCCATGCCCATGCTCTCCGGAGAAAAGAAATTTACCATTCCCCAGGGAATTTTGAAAAAAATGATCCAGCAGGTGATCTTTTCCTGCGCCGTGGTGGATCTAAAACCCATTCTCACCGCAGTTCTTTTTGAATCTCACGGCAACACCTTGAGAATGTGCGGCTGTGACGGTTATCGCATCGCGCTGCGGGATGAGGAGTGTATTGAAGGACTCAAGATCGACGTTCGTTTTCTGGTTCCTGCCCGCACACTTCAAGAATTGATCCGTCTTCTTTCCGACGAGGAAGACCTGTCTCTTCGGATCGAGCTTGCCGGGCGTCACGTGATCTTTGCCTTTGAGGACTTTGTTTTCTTCTCCCGCTATGTGGATGGAGAATACATCGATTATCAAAAGAGCCTTCCCAAGGAGTACCGCACCCGGGTAAAGCTTAAGGTAGAAGATGCCATTGCCTGCTTTGAGCGTTGCTCCCTTCTGATCGACCAGAGAGAAAAGTCCGCCATTCACCTGAGCGTAAATCAAGACGGAGTCAAGGTCAAATGTACCACCAGAAACGGAAAGATCGACGAGGAGATCCCCTGCCAGGTGGAAGGGGAAAACATGCTGGTGGGCTTTAATAACAAATATCTTCTGGAAGCCCTCCGGGGCGCCGCCTCCTGCGGTCAGGAAGAGATCGTTTTCGAGTTGACCTCTCCCCTGTCCGGAATGGCCATTCGCAGTCCCCAGACCGACGCCTTTTACTACATGGTAGTGCCCATGCGCCTTTTAAATTAAAATGCGCCTGGATCATATCGCTCTTTGCGATTTTCGCAACATTTCCGCCGCACAAATTGATTTTTCTCCGGAGAGCAACGTGCTTTTGGGTGAAAATGCCCAGGGAAAGACCAATTTGGTGGAAGCCATTTACCTTTTGGCCTGCGGAAAAAGCTTTCGGGTTCCACGCTTGACGGATATGATCGCCCACGGGAAAAAACGTGCTCAGGTCATCATTGAGATATCCGGTGAGGGACTTCCTTTTCAGCTGAAAATGCAGCTGGATGAAAAAGAAGGAAAGTCAATTTATAAAAACGGAGTCAGACTTACCCGACTCAGCGACTTTTTAGGTCTTTTTCGGGTGGTTCTCTTCTGTCCGGAGCATCTGTCCCTTGTTAAGGACGGTCCGGGAAAGCGAAGAAGCTTTGTGGATGGGGCCATCTGTCAGCTCAGACCCTACTATGCCTCTTTGTTAAACGAGTGCAATAAGATCGAATCCCAGCGTGCGGCCCTGTTAAAACAGAGCCAAAAAACTGAAGTTTCCCAGGATTTTTTTCGGGTCTGGGAAGAAAGACTGGCACAGGTCAGCGCGAAAATTGCCTCCATTCGAGCCAATTACATTCATCATCTCTCAGAAATGGCGCCGCGGCATTTTTTCCATATTAGCGGAGAAAAAGAGAAGCTTTCCATTCGCTACGTCAGCGACGTGTACCGAGAAGGAAAAAGCCAGGAAGAAATGGCAAGGGAATATCAAAAGACCCTTTTGGAATCGTTTTCCCAGGATCAAAAGTACGGATCCACCCAGAAGGGGATCCACCGGGACGAGGTGGAATTTTTGGTAAACGGTTTTCCCGCCCGTACCTTTGCTTCCCAAGGTCAGCAGAGAAGCGTGGTTCTTTCTCTGAAATTGGCAGAAGGGGAAATTTCCAAGGAAATGACCGGGCAGGATCCGGTGTACCTTTTGGATGACGTGCTCTCGGAACTGGATGAACATCGAAGAAAGTATATTACCTCCGGTCTTGTGGGCAAGCAGGTGATCCTTACGGGTACCGACCCGGAAAATTTTACCTTTGTGAAAAATCGGATCTTAGTGGAAAACGGCGCCTTTTTTCGGTAAAGAAAACAGACGGAAAAAAGATATCGGCGCAGAGTTTTTACCCATCAGAGATCAGGATTTCAAAAAGATCTGAGGAAACAGAAAATGAAATTATTTTTCGATCTTGGGGATGGAACCAGTATCCCGAAAAAAAAGGCGGTTTTCATTCTCAATGCGGAGACTGCCACGGTACAAGGCACAACGCGGAACTTTTTAAAAAAACTGGGGGAAGAGGGAAACGCCGTTTTGCCAAAGCGGGATTTAAGTCAAGTGAACAGCTTTGTTTTGTGTAACGCATACGGCAAGGACAGTTTGTATTCCTCCTCTCACACAGCGTCCCATCTTGCATCAGAGTTTTGCAAGAAATAGCCATCTCGCACCGGTCCGTTTTTGTAACGGTCACAAAGACCGTATTGAAATAGATATTTTTGTTGGAAAGTCTACAAAGCTCGGGGAAAAAGCCCTGGCGGCCAAGGGGGAAACCTCTGGAAAGAAAGGATGCAACTATGTTAGAAAATCAAGAATTTTCGCAGGAGACGGCGGTTTACGACGAATCCCAAATTCAGGTCCTGGAGGGTCTGGAGGCGGTGAGAAAACGTCCGGGAATGTACATTGGTTCTCTGGGACGGGGAGGACTTCACCATCTCATTTACGAGATCGTGGACAACTCCATTGACGAGGCCATGGCCGGGCGTTGTGACACCATCACCGTCACATTACATCCCGATGGAAGCGTAGGCGTTCAGGATAACGGTCGGGGAGTTCCTGCTGGAATCCATCCCAAAATGGGCATTCCCACTCTTGAGGTCGTCTTTACGGTACTTCACGCCGGAGGAAAATTCGGCGGCGGGGGATATAAGATCTCCGGCGGTCTGCACGGCGTTGGCGCCAGCGTTGTAAACGCCTTGTCGGAATGGATGGAAGTGGTGAACTGCTACGACGGCAAAGAATACACCGAGCGCTTTGAGCGAGGGAAGGTTGCCAGGCCTATTCAGTGCCTGGGAGATACGGACAAACACGGCCTGTACGTGCGCTTTATGCCCGACCACTCCCTGTTTACCGAGTGGGATTACGATTACACCACGGTCCTCAACCGTTTGCGGGAACAGGCCTTTCTGACTGCCGGGGTCACCATTGAACTTTACGACCAGAGAGACTTTGACGGAAAAAGCCAGGAAGAAGTGGATCTGGAGAAGGGACTGATCTCTCAGGAGGACGTGGCCATTGCCCATGAAGAAGGGGACGGCTACTACAAAAAAGAGACCAAACAGTCTTATACCAAACTTCAGTTTGAAGGCGGCATTCGAAGCTTTGTCTCCTATTTGAACGAGAAGAAGCACAGCGACATTCTCAATCCCGAGGTCATTTACCTGAAAACCGAGGGCCAGGGCTGTATGGCAGAGGTGGCGCTCCAGTACAACGACGGATATCAGGACATGACCCTGTCCTTTGCCAACAACATACATACCCCCGAGGGCGGCACCCACGAAACGGGCTTTAAAACGGGTCTGACCAAGGTCTTTAACGATTACGGGAAAAAGTACGGGTACTTAAAAGATAACGAGAAGGTCAGCGAGAAATTTGCCGGAGACGACGTGAGAGAGGGCCTTGTGTGCGTCATTTCCGTGAAAGTGGAGGAGACCCAGTTTGAGGGTCAGACGAAAACCAAGCTGGGGAACGTGGAGATCCGCCCCCTGGTATACAACCTGTTAACGGAAAAACTGGGCGAATATTTTGAAGAAAATCCAACTGTGGCGAAAATCCTCATGGAAAAAGCCATCGGCGCTTTGCGCACCCGGGAAGCGGTACGGAAGGCCAAAGAGAGCAGCCGCCGAAAGAGCCCCCTGGAATCCGGCGGTCACCCGGAAAAGCTGGCAGACTGCCAGGAGAAGGATCCTTCACGGTCTGAGATCTTCTTTGTAGAGGGAGACTCCGCAGGCGGTACCGCCAAAGACGGCCGGGATTCCAAATTCCAGGCGATCCTGCCGCTGCGAGGTAAGATCCTTAACGTGGAAAAGGCAAGGCTGGATCAGGTCTACGCTTCCACCCAGATCATTCCCATTATCCAAACCTTAGGATGCGGGATCGGGGACGAATTTGATCTGGAAAAGCTTCGCTACGGCAAGATCATTCTCATGGCCGATGCCGACGTGGACGGCGCTCACATCAAGACCTTGCTTTTGACCTTCTTTTTCCGGCACATGCGCCCGCTGATCGAACAGGGCCACGTGTTCTGCGCCATGCCCCCTCTTTATAAGGTCTTTAAAGGAAAACAGCAGGAATATGCATTTTCCGATGAAGAAAGAGATGAGATCATTGCCCGCATGGGAGAAAACACCCAGGCGGAACGGTACAAAGGTTTGGGTGAAATGGACGCGGACCAGCTCTGGGAGACCACCATGGACCCTGAGACCAGAACGTTGATCGCCGTGAGCATCGAGGATGCGTATGCTGCCGACGAGACCTTCTCCCTTCTCATGGGAGAAAAGGTAGAGCCCAGAAGAAGATTCATTGAGGAAAACGCAAAATACGTCAAGAATCTGGACGTTTAACTGTGGAAAACTCTGTGGATTGTGTGGGAAAAGCCAAAATTTAAGGGGCGTTTTCCACAGCGTTGCAAAGAAAAGAAGGCCAAAGAGAAATTTAAAAAAATGAGGGCGGCAAGGGAGCTTTTTCACTTCTCCCGGAAACAATCCACCGCCCATACCCCATCTTTTCCACAGAAAGAGTTGCTGTGGAAAACTCCTGATCGGAAGAGAAAGGAATTTCTAATATGGAATTGAATTTAGAAGGCTTGAAAATTGAAAACGTGGACATTGTCAAAGAAGTGCGGGAGGCCTATATTGACTACTCCATGAGCGTACTTACGGACCGGGCTCTGCCGGATGTGCGGGACGGATTGAAGCCCGTACACCGCCGGATCCTCTACGCCATGTCGGTGGACCATCTGACTTGTGACAAACCCTTCCGTAAATCCGCCACCACCGTGGGTAACGTTTTGGGTCATTATCATCCCCACGGCGACAGTGCGGTCTATAACGCCATGGTCCGTATGGCCCAGAGCTTTTCTCTGCGCTATCCTCTGGTGGAAGGCCACGGTAACTTCGGAAACCTGGACGGAGATCCGCCTGCCGCTTATCGATACACCGAAGCCCGGCTTGCCAAAATGGCAAACTCCATGCTTCAGGACATCGAAAAGGACGTGGTGGACTTTGTCCCCAACTTTGATAACAAATTAAAAGAGCCCGTGGTGCTCCCCAGCCGTTTCCCCAATCTTTTGTGCAACGGCTGTGTGGGAATTGCAGTGGGTATGGCCACCAACATTCCCCCTCACAATCTAACGGAAGTGGTGGACGCGGTGGTCTATCTGATGGACCACCCCGATGCCGGCGTGCGGGAGCTGATGCAGTTCATCCCCGGACCGGACTTTCCCACCGCCGCCAAGATCCACGGAACCAGTGGCATTGAGCAGGCCTATCTTACCGGCCGGGGCAGCATTCCCATGCGTGCCACCACCCACTTTGAGACCCGGGGCAAACGGGAGTGCATTGTGGTGGATGAGATTCCCTACCAGGTGAACAAATCCATGCTGGTCAAGGGGATCGCTGACCTTGTAAAGGATAAAAGGGTAGAAGGGATCGTAGATCTTCGGGACGAGAGCTGCAAGGGAAAGATCCGCGTGGTGATCGAGCTGCGGCAAGATGCCAACCGAGAGGTCATTTTAAATCTTCTTTACAAATATTCCCTTTTGCAGACCACCTTTGCGGCCAATATGATCGCTCTGGTGAATGGGGAGCCCAAAACGCTGAATTTAAAGCAAATGCTGGAGCATTACCTTTCTCACCAGGAAGAGGTGACCCGTCGCCGCATCCGCTTTGACTTAAATCGCGCCCTGGCCCGTCTCCACATTCTGGAGGGGTACAAAATTGCCATTGACAACATCGACGAGGTGATCCGGATCATCCGTTCCAACAAGACCGTGCCCGAAGCCAAGGCAGCTTTGATTGAGCGCTTTCATCTTTCCGATATTCAGGGTCAGGCCATTGTGGAAATGCCCCTGGGTCGTCTGGCCGGTCTTGAAATTGAAAAAATCCTGGAAGAGATGGCGGAAAAGCAGGCTCTGGTGGAAAAGCTGGAGGACATTCTGGCCCACGAGGACAAGCTTCTTGCCGTTTTGAAGGAAGAGCTGCAGGAGATCGCAAGAAAGTTCGGCGATGCCCGTCGCACCCAGATCGAGCCTGCCGCTGACGACATCGTTCTGGAGGATCTGATCGAAAAGCATACCGCGGTCATCACCGTGACCCACGCGGGCTACATCAAGCGTCAGAAGATCTCCGAATACCAGGCTCAGCGCACCGGAGGTAAGGGTATGCTGGCTCTCACCACCCGGGAGGAAGACTCCATCCGAGATATTTTCGTGAGCCATAGCCATAACTTTGTGTTCTTCTTCTCCAATTTCGGGCGGCTCTACGTGAAAAAGTGCTTCCAGATTCCCGAAGCTTCCCGAAGCGCCAAGGGAACCAACCTTGTAAACGTTTTGAAACTGAAGGAAGGGGAGAAGATCACCGCATTCCTTTCCGTTCCCAAGATCAACACAGAGGAAGTTCTGTCCTTTGTAACCAAACGCGGATTTGTGAAGCGCACACCCTTAAAGCTCTTCCGGCACATTCGACAGGACGGCGTGCGTGCCATCACCTTATCTCCTGAGGACGAGCTTTTGTACGTAAACAAGACCGAAGGGGATCGGGATCTGTTTGTTGCGGCCACAAACGGTCTGGCCGTTCGTTTTGAAGAATCTGAGATCCGCCTGATGGGAAGAGTGGCCCGGGGCGTGAGAGCCATGCGCCTGGCCCAGGGTGAAGAGGTCTGCGGAGCTCTTGCCATCGCCCATGAAGGAGAAACCAGAAGCCTGGTTACCATTACCGATAACGGCGTAGGTAAGCGGAGCGACTTTTCCGAATTTTCCGCCAAGCACCGCGGCGGTAAGGGTATGATCTGCCAGAAATTGGGCGGCAAGGCCGGCGTTCGCCTTGTAGGGATCGCCGCTGTTGAGGAAGAGGACGATCTGATCCTCATTGCCTCCAACGGAAAGCTGGTTCGGGTCAATGCCAGAGGGATCTCTCTGGTTAGCCGCTCTGCCAGCGGTATCTACGTGATGCGCACCGAAGAAGGGGAGAGTCTGACCTCCTTCCAGCGAGTGAAAGCGGAGAAGGAGCTGGAGAAGGACGCGGAAAACGTAGTGGAATCCGGGGAAGAACTGTGTGACGAGGAAATTCCCGATCTGGAAAGCCAAGAGGACGTGGAAGAGATCGATCTTTCCGATGATGAGATTTCCGGAGAAGAAGAATGATTGAAAAGCTGGACGGGAATCGTTTCCTTTTTGTTCTGGAGTGGCGGCGGGACGTGAGAGGTCTCTCTCACGGGATCACCGTTTCTGCCGCCCGGCGATATTTTAACAGCTTGGGAGAACCCATCATTCCGGTGGAGTATGAAAAAAGCGGAAAGCCGGTATTCGCCCGGGGCGACAGATATCTTTCCGTTACCCACTGCGGCCCCTTTTTTGCCGCCGTATTTGCCCCTTTTCCCATTGGGATCGATGCGGAACGGCGCTCTGAGATCCGCCCACGGATCGTGGAAAAGTTTTTCTCCCCAAAGGAGCGGGGACTGTCCTTTGTTCGGGCCTGGACTGCCAAGGAGGCGGTATCCAAAATTACCGGGGAAGGGATCGGAGCCCTTCATCGGGTAAGGGTCCGGGAAGGCCTGGCGGAACTGGACGGAAAACAATACGAACTGGAGCATATGCCCTTGGGAGATTACCTGATCACCCTGGCCTGGCCCAAAGGAGCCATGGACCGGGATCTTTCCAAGGCACAGTAAAGCCATGGAAGAAAAACGCTTTGCCATGCGGGACGAGGGCTTTGTTTGCGCTCACTGCCAAAGCCATGTCCCCCCCAACGGGGTGACCAGCCGGGATCATTGCCCCCGGTGTCTGTATTCCATGCACGTAGATAAAAACCCCGGTGACAGAGCCCATCCTTGCCGGGGGATCTTGCGTCCCATCAGCGCCACGCCCCATCCCAAAAAGGGGTTTGTGATCATTTATCGCTGTGAGAAGTGCGGAGAAATTTTACGGAACAAGGCGGCCCTGTCCGGAACGGATCCGGACGATATGGACCGCATCATCGCCTTAACTTCCCATCCCATGGAGGAGATTCATGCCGACTAAGAAAAAAACTGCCAAGCGCTCGCCCAAAGAGCTTTCTCCCTCCCGCCGCCGGCCGGAGGACAAAGCCATTCATATTCTCATGCCCTATATCCTGGGGATCGTGGCCCTGTTTTTTGCCCTGTGTTTTATTTTGGGGGAAGACAAGCTTGGATTTTTGGGATGGCTGAGCGTTTTTCTCACGGGACTTTTTTCCGTGGGAGCTTGGGCGTTTCCCCTGCTTTTAGCCCTTCACGCCATTTTCTATAAACGGGACTTGAAGGCAGGAAGCTACTTGTATAAATTCTGGTTTACCCTGGGAGATATGACCTTTCTGGGTGTGCTTTGCGCGATCTTTCAAGGCACCCCCGTCTCCTTCTCCTTTGCCGAAAATTACGAAAGCGGACTGACCTTTTCCGGGGGAGGTGCCGTGGGCGGTTTGATGTATGCCCTCTTGAAAAAGAGTGTTGGCGTGTTTACTCCCGTGGTTGCCCTCATTGCCCTTGTGGTCTTTTCCTCTTTTCTCTTTGGCAAAACGCCGGTGGAATTGATCCGGAGCGTATTTTCGCCCATGGGTGAAAAGTGGAAAGAGAGCAGAGAAGAACGCCGGGACCGCCAGGCCGAGGCCAGATTGGCCAGGGAAGAAGAAAAATTGGAGCGCGCCCGGATCCGGGCAGAACAGATCGAAATTTTCCCACCGGAGAAAAAGGGAAAGCGGCGCCCCTTGATGGAGAGCGGAGAAGAAGTAAAAGAAAGAGCTCCTGAGGACCGGGTGAAGGATAGCGAGGTTCACATTCGCCTGCCCCGTCAGGAGGAAGAAGAGCTGGAAAAAGAGAGACTGCGCGCCCTGGAAGAGGCCGCCGCCCGGGAGATCCGGCCCATTGAGGAAATTGAGTCCGAGCCGGTTCCCAGTCTTCACGACCAGATCCAGAGTATTTTTCAGGACGCCCCGGAAACGGAAACCGACCTTCCGTGGGAAGAGATAGAGCCGGATCACCTCCGGGCCGAGATCGAGCTGAAAAAGAGTCTTTCCGAAAAGCACGGAGAAGAGCCCGTATTTTCCAGGGCATCCCTGGAGGAAGAGGAAAAAGAAGCGGAAGCGGAGTACCGCTTCCCACCCATTGAGCTTTTACAGGCCCCCCCGGCCTCTTCCAACGCCTCCTTGCAGGAGCAGCAAAACGTGGGGAGAAAATTGGTAGAGACCCTGGAGAGCTTCGGGGTCAAGACCACCATCATCGGTATTTCCAAAGGCCCTACCGTTACCCGCTATGAATTGCAGCCCCAGCGTGGGGTGCGCGTAAAGAGCATCGTCAATCTCACCGACGATATCGCCCTTGCCCTGGCGGCGGGGGGCGTTCGCATTGAGGCGCCCATCCCCGGAAAAGAAGCGGTGGGGATCGAAGTGCCAAATCAAACCAAAGAAACGGTTTTTGTTCGCTCTCTCATTGAATCCGCCCCCTTCCGGGAGGCCAAAAGCCGCTTGAACTGCAGCCTGGGTCACGACGTAGCAGGCAAGGCCATTTACTGCGACCTTTCTAAAATGCCCCACATTCTCATTGCCGGTGCCACCGGTATGGGAAAATCCGTGTGTCTGAATTCCTTTATCGTCAGTATGCTCTACCACGCCCGACCGGAAGAGGTTCAAATGATCCTGATCGATCCGAAAAAGGTGGAAATGGGCAAATATAACGGGATCCCCCACCTTTTGGTTCCCGTGGTCAGCGATCCGAAAAAAGCCGCCGGCGCCCTGAACTGGGCGGTGATCGAAATGGAAAAGCGCTTTATTGAAATGGAAGAGGTTGGCGTGCGGGACATGGCCTCCTACAACGAGATCACCGCCGGAGATCCCGATCGGCGCCCCATGAGCCACATCGTTATTATCATTGACGAGCTGGCGGATCTGATGATGACCGCCCGGGACGAGGTGGAGACCAGCATTTGTCGCATTGCCCAAAAGGCCAGAGCGGCCGGCATGCATCTGGTCATTGGAACCCAGCGTCCCTCGGTGGACGTTATCACCGGTCTGATCAAGGCCAACGTTCCCTCCCGTATCGCCTGCACCGTTGCAAGCCAAGTAGACTCCCGTACCATTTTGGACGTGGTGGGCGCGGAAAAGCTGTTGGGTCGGGGAGATATGCTCTACGCTCCCGTTGGCGCAATGAAGCCCATGCGCGTTCAAGGGTCCTTTGTCTCTGACGAGGAGGTAGAATCCGTTTGCGACTTCCTTCGCGCTCAGCGTGGCGCTCAGTACGACGAGAGCGTATCCAACCTGATCGAAAGAGAAGCACAAAAGTGCGGAGAAAAGAAAAAAGGTGCCTTTTCCTCTTTTGGCAGTGAGGGGGAAGGCGAGGGCATGAGCGGTCTGTTTGCCGATAAGGATCCTCTTTTGGAAAAGGCCATCGAGGTGGCGATCCACGAAAAGAAGATCGCAACTTCCCTTTTGCAGCGCCGCCTTTCCGTGGGCTATGCCCGGGCGGCCAAGCTCATTGACTTTATGGCAGAAATGGGCATTGTGGGAGAATTTGCCGGATCCAAACCCCGGGAAGTTCTTTGGACCGAAGAGTATTACATGGAATACAAAATGCGGGCGCTGGAAGAACAGCCCTTAAAATAAGAAGCGCCTCAGGTTTTGAGAGGAAGAAAAGGAGAAAGATATGTTACAGGAACCTTGGAAGCATTTAAAAAGCGGAACGGATATTCGCGGTGTAGCTCTGGAGGGCGTGCCGGGACAGAGTGTGGATCTGACGGAGGAGGCCGTAGAAAAAATTGCCGGAGCGTGTGTTCTTTGGCTGCAGGAAAAAACGGGAAAGAGATCTCCCGTGGTTGCCATCGGTCGTGACAGCCGTCTTTCCGGACCTTCGATTATGGCGATTTTGGAACGGGTCTTCCGGGAAGCGGGACTTGAGGTCCTTCTCTGCGGTCTGGCGTCTACCCCGGCCATGTTTATGACCACCGTGGATCTGAAAACCGACGCCGCAGTACAAATTACCGCCAGCCATCACCCCTGGAACCGCAACGGTCTGAAGTTTTTCTTGCCTACGGGGGGACTTGAAAGTCGGGACATTCAGGAGATCCTCACCCTTTGCCAGGAGGGGAAAGAGGCCGAAAAAGCGCCCGGCGGCGTAACGCGGGAAAAAAATTATATGGACACCTACGCCCTTCGGTTGCAGAAGATGATCCGAGACGGTGTGGGCGGCGGAGAAAAACCCTTGGAGGGCTTTCACGTGACCGTGGACGCCGGAAACGGCGCCGGCGGATTTTACGTGACCCGGGTTTTAGAGCCCCTGGGGGCTGATTGCACCGGAAGCCAGTTTTTGGAGCCGGACGGATCCTTCCCCAACCATATTCCAAACCCCGAAAACAAAGAGGCAATGTCCTTTGCTTGCCGCGCGGTAAAAGAGGCCGGCGCGGATCTTGGCGTGATCTTCGATACGGACGTGGACCGAGCTGGCTGTGTGGATTCCTCCGGGCGTGAGATCAACCGGAACCGTCTGGTGGCTCTTGCCAGCGTGATCGCTCTGGAAGGCAATCCCGGTGGCGCCATTGTGACCGACTCCATCACCTCCTCGGGACTGAAGACCTTTATTGAAAAGGACCTGGGCGGAAAGCACGTGCGCTTTAAGCGAGGATATAAAAACGTGATCAACAAGGCCTTGGAGCTAAACCAGGCGGGAATCAATTCTCCTCTTGCCATTGAGACCAGCGGCCATGCGGCGCTCAGAGAAAATTATTTCCTGGATGACGGCGCCTATCTGGCTACCCGGATTCTCACCCTGGCGGCCAAAATGAAAAAAGAAGGCAGAGATCTGGTGGAACTGATCGCCAATCTGTCCGAGCCCGCCGAGTCGGTGGAGCTTCGCTTTGACATTGGAAAAGAAGATTTTCGCGCCGCCGGAGAGAAATTACTTTCCGATCTTGAGTGTTACGGCAAAAAAATGGGCTGGAACGTGGCAGAGGATAGCTTTGAGGGCGTTCGCATCGCTTTCCCGGAAGGAGAGGGAGACGGCTGGTTCCTTTTGCGCCTTTCCGTTCACGATCCGGTGATGCCCCTGAATATCGAATCCAACGTCCCGGGCGGCTGCCGGATCCTGGGACAAAAGCTTTGTGCTTTCCTTGCAAACAGAGACGAGATCTGTGTAAAACCTCTGGAGGATTTTTTGGCATGACCCAAGACAAGATCGATCGGATCAACGCCCTTTACCGGAAAGCAAAATCTCCGGAGGGCTTGACCCCGGCGGAAAAAGAGGAGCAGGCCGCTTTGCGGGCAGAGTACATTGCCGATTTTCGCCGCAGTACTTTAAACGCCCTGGAGCGGGTTCAGATCCAGAACCCCGACGGCTCTATCGAGCCCCTGATCAAGCAGTAGAAAATATAAAAAAGAAACGTGCGTACGGAATTTCCGTGCGCACGTTTTTCTATCGATCACGTTTTGAAATTTTGCGATCCTGATTTTGCCGGGAGCGCCCTGTCGGGGGCGCCGGTCATTTTATACCAGATGGGGAAGGGTGGTAATATCCAGACCGTTGAGAAAATCCTCGTCCAGCTTAAATTTTTCGGCTGCCTCGGTAACAAGGCTGAGGATCTTGGCCTGTTGCAGCTCTTGGCGGATGGCAGAAAGCTGCTGGGTGAAAAAGGAGGAATCCAGCGCCTGGCGCCGGAGAAGGTAGATGCCCTCCGCGGTCTCCAGTTTTACAAAGTCGCCTACCTTCATTTCAAAGATCTTATTTTCGGCTTCTTTATTGAAAAAGCCGTCCTTCTTGAAGGTATACCCACTTGTCGCCCGACTTTCATTCATGGTCTGATCGGCGTACTGCAAGCAAAGCTGGGAGAAATCCTCGCCGTTCTGGATCCGCTGGTACAGATCTTGGGCCAGAGCAATTTTTTCTGCCTTTTCTTCTTCTGGCAGCACCACCACTTTTCCGTTGGGGAAGGTCTTGTTTTTGGTATTGATGAAAATGCACTGAGCGGTGACGTAATTGGAATTAAAATAGCTCTTGGCGGATTCCTCGGAGATCTTCATGGTGCCGTTCTCGCCAAAATAGAGCTGGGTTCCTTGATAGGCCAGGTTTTGGTGATAGGTGTACTCCATGAGCTGATCGTAATTGATGCCGTACTGCTTCATGTTCTTATTAAAATCCCCTTTGTTGTCAAAGTTGACCAGACGGCGGTTAAAATCGTTTTGAATCTGGGTCTTGATCTCAGGGGTCAGAGTATATCCGGCATCCAGAGCTACCTGTTCAAAGAAAAGCATGGTCTGCACTTGCAGCAAAACGTCCCCTTTCAGGGTATCGGCCACAGAGCTGCCCTTTGCATCGACCGCAGTCCAAAGCTCGGGGTAATCCCGGAGAGAGGCGGCCGAGGCCTGAGAGGAATCCAGGCCGTAGAATTCAAAAAGGTAGTTGGTCTTTTCCACACAGCATAAATACTGAAAAATGGCGCGGGTCAATTCCAGATCCCCGTACTCGACCGCGCTCTTGGTGCTCACAGCGCCGCTGCAACCGGAAAGCGTGGCCGAAAAAATCAGGATCCATGCCAGGGCCAGGGCCATAACTTTGACTTTTTTCATGATGGGTTCTTCCTTTCTGGTGGTTCTGACAAATTTTGAGTTTGCTCTTTTGTTTCCTCGGAAAAGGCTTGCAGGTGAACAAGAAGCTCTTTTGCCTGTTCCAGCGCCCCCGCCTTTCCTTCCAAAGTCAGGGTGAGGCTGGGTTTTCCCGTAAGAGACAGGGTCAGCCTTGAGGCGTATACTGCCGAAAGCAAAAGCCAGGCGCCCTCCCGGGCCTGTGCAAAGCTGAAAATGAGATCTTTGCCCCGTTGCTGAATTTTTTCGCACAAATTTTTCTCCGCAAGATTTCTTAAAAGAGAGATCTGAAACAGATTGTCTACCGACCGGGGCACCGTTCCGAAGCGATCCATGAGTTCGTCGGTAAGATCTTCTGCCTCTTCTTTTGACTCCAGGGCGGCGATTTTTCGGTAAAGGTCCATTCTCTGGGAGGGATAGGGGACGTAAGATTCCGGAATGAATCCGTCCAGCGCCAGGTCCACCACACATTCGGTTTTTTGGGTGGGGGGCTGTCCTTTTTCTTCCAGCACCGCATCGCTCAGGATCTTCATATAAAGATCAAAGCCCACGCTGTCCAGATGCCCGGATTGTTCTGCGCCCAAAAGGTTTCCCGCCCCGCGGATCTCCAGATCCCGAAGGGCGATCTGAAAGCCGGAACCGAACTGCGTGTACTCCCGAATGGCCTCCAGGCGCTTGACGGAGATCTCAGAGAGCACCTTCCCCGGCCGATAGGTCAGATACGCGTAGGCTTTCCGATCGCTGCGACCCACTCTGCCGCGGATCTGGTGAAGCTGGGAAAGTCCGAAGCGATCCGCGTTTTCTACGATCAGGGTATTGGCGTCGGGCAGGTCCACTCCGGTCTCAATGATGGTGGTGCAAAGCAAAATATCGATCTCCCGGTCCATCATGGCTTTCCAGATATCCGAAAGGGAATCCTTATCCAGTTTTCCGTGGGCCAGAGCGCATTGTGCATCGGGAAATTCCCGTTGCAATTGGGGGAGAAGGGCTTGAAGCTCGTTGATGTTATTGTTGAGATAAAACACCTGACCGCCCCGGCGCAGCTCCCGGCGAATGGCCTCCCAAAGGAGTGCGCGGTCGTGCTGTAAAACGTAAGTTTGTACGGGAAAACGGTCTTCCGGGGCTTCTTCCAGAAGGCTCATGTCCCGAAGCCCCCCAAGGGCCATGTTCAAGGTTCTGGGGATGGGAGTGGCGGTAAGGGTAAGAACGTCGACCCCCCGGCTCATTTCCTTGAGCCGTTCCTTGTGACTCACGCCGAAGCGCTGCTCCTCGTCGATCACGAGAAGACCCAGATCGGAAAAACGCACGTCTTCCTGAAGCAGGCGGTGAGTGCCCACCAGAATGTCGATCTCCCCTTTTTCAAGGGCGTGAAGGATCTTGGTTTGTTCTTTTTTCGTGCGGAAGCGGGAGAGCATTTCAATGTTGACAGGATATCCTTTAAACCGGGCAAGCAAGGTCTGATAGTGCTGCCAGGCCAGGATGGTGGTAGGAACCAGGATCGCCGCCTGCTTGTTGTCCATCACGCATTTAAAGACTCCGCGCAAAGCCACTTCGGTCTTGCCAAAGCCCACGTCTCCGCAGAGCAGCCGGTCCATGGGAACCGCTTTTTCCATGTCCGCTTTGATCTGATCGGCGGCCTGTAATTGCCCGTCTGTTTCCCCGTAAGGGAAGGCGTCTTCAAATTCTTTTTGCCAGGTGGTATCCGGAGAGAAGGCAAAGCCCGGCAAGCGTTGCCGCTGGGCGTAGAGGGCAATGAGATCCTTGGCAATGTTTTTGGCGCTCATCTTTGCCCGGGCGGTGGTCTTTTTCCACTCGGCCCCTCCCAGTTTATTTAATTTGAGGGTGGCGGAATCGCTTTTGGGTCCGATGTACTTGGAGACCGCATCCAAATTGGAGCAGGGAACGTAGAGAACGTCGCTTGCGGCGTAGGAGATCTTGATAAAGTCTTTTAGGCACCCGTCGGCACCCTTCATTTTTTCCACACCTCGGAAAATGCCGATGCCGTGGCTTTGATGCACCACGTAATCCCCCGGAGCAAGATCGGTATAGGACAAAAGCTTTTCCTGGGCGCTTTTTTTGAAAGGACTTACTCTGCGCTTTTTTTCTTTTGTTTTTCCGGATGGGTGATCTGTGAGAAGTGCCAAGCGGGAATCGGACAGGGCAAAGCCGCCGCCGATCAGATCCGCCCCGGCAGAGCTTCGGGAAAGAAGGGAGATCGCATCCTCCGGAAAGAGCTCTTCGTTTCCGGTCAAAAGGCGCGCGGGCATCTTGGATTCGGTAAAGAAAGAATGAAGATTTTCTGCGGCCATGGAGTTTTCGCAGAGCAAAACGACCCGGTAGCCTTCCTCCATGAGAGCCCGGACTTCTTGAGTCAGGGCAGACACCTCCCGGCTCCTTGCCGGCAGAGTGCGGGTTCGAAAAGAAAAGATCCCGCAGGGGGCGATGGCGCTTTTTCCGGCAAAAAAATTCTCTATTAAAAGGACCCTTCTGTTTTGCAAACGTTGGCAAAGGGTATCAAAGTCTTCCAGAAGGCACAGCTTATCCCCCGGGAGAACGGCCTTGTTTTGTTCATAAAGGCTTTTCAGCTCCTCCCGGAGAAGGGACAGGGCCGCGCCCAGCGACTCCCGGCCGTCGGATTGCTGGGAAAGGAAGATCAATTCATCCTGAAAATAATCCAAAAGGGTGGCAAAGCGGTACACCAGGGGCAAAAACAGATCCCGGGCAAAGTCCAGACCGTTTTTCATTCTCTCTTTCAGATCCCGGATAAAAAGGTGCTTTTCCTGGTCTTGAGGGGAAAGAGATGATTCCTCTTCCTCAAGAAATTGGGCGATGATCTCCCGGTCCTTGCCGGAAAAACAGATCTCTTCTGCCGGGCAAAGGAGAAAGGAGCTCAGATTTTCTATCCGGCGCTGCGTGACGGGGTCAAAATAACCCATGGCGTCGATCTCGTCTCCGAAAAGTTCGATGCGGCAGGGAGCGTCTTGGCTTGGCAAAAACACGTCGATGATATCTCCCCGGGCGGCATATTGCCCCGGGCCTTCTACCCGCTCCGTGGGTAGGTACCCGGCTTCCAGAAACAGAGAGAGGATCTCTTCTTTTGTGAAGCTGTCCCCGATGGAAAATTTTGTAGAGAAGCGCGTCATGATCTCCGGGGGCAAGGTGGCTTGGCAAGCGGCCTCAAGGGTGGTCACCACACAGGTAAAATCGCCTTCGGCAACCTTTTTCAAAACGCGCAGCCTTTGGGTGGAAAAGTCGCGGCTGGCAGAATCCACCCGCACCAGGGAAAAGTCCCGGGGCGGAAAGAAATAGCAACCGGGAAACACCGAAGACAGGGCTTTTTGAAGGGAAGAGGCTTCTTTTTCATGGGGCAGCAGAATAAGAGCCCGTTCTCCGGCGGCGCCAATGACCGCGCCGGGAAACAGCTCCTTTAAAGAGGAGGCGATCCCCGTGACCAGAACGGGCTTTTTTTCTTTTTTTAAGGCCTCGATCAGGGGAAGAAAGTCTTTTTCCCGCTGAAAACAGGATTGCAATAACATGGTCGTTACCTCAAAATACCAAAAACGGGCCAATTGGCTCGAAGGAGGTGATCTTTGGAGCAAACTTTGTTCCGTCAGACTCTTACTGCCCGGACGTCGAGCACCTTGCCGCTGTCGGGATCGATCTGGAACAGGGCTCCCTGGAGGGTGATCTTCCCCGATGCCACTTCGAAGCGTGTGGGCATGTGGGTGAGAAAGCGGGCGATGGCAATCTCTTTTTTCATTCCCAAAACCGAATCTTCCGGCCCGCACATTCCCAGATCGGTAATGTACCCGGTGCCTTTCGGCATAATGCAAAGGTCTGCGGTGGGAACGTGGGTATGGGTACCGAAGATCACACTGACCCGGCCGTCGAAAAGATGCGCGAAGGCGCGCTTTTCGCTGGTGGCCTCACCGTGAAAGTCGCAGACGGCAAAATCGTATCTTCCCTCTTCTGCCCGAAGGATCTTTTCCATCGTTTCAAAGGGGTTTGCCAAGGGCTCCATAAATAAGGTGCCCATGAGATTGACCACCAAAACCCGAAGCCCCGAGACAGAGAGAATGGCCGTGCCCGTGCCGGGGCAGGAACCGGGGAAATTACAAGGACGGAGCAAGGTTGTTGCTCCGTCTAGTTCGTTATAGATTTCCCTCTGCCTGAAAACATGATTCCCTGTGGTCACAAGGTCCACTCCCCCGGATAGAAGCGCGCGGTAAGAAGAGGAGTCGATCCCGCCGGTGCGGGCGGCGTTCTCCCCGTTGGCGATGACAAGATCAGCACCAAGCTTAGCTCTCAGGGCGGGCAGATTCTTTTCCAGAAATCTGGCGCTCTCCTCGCCTACCACGTCTCCCAGGGCAAGAAGACGAAAAATCTGTGTTTTCATGGCAACTTTTTTACTTTGCGTATTCCACGGCCCGGCTTTCCCGGATCACGTGGATCTTGATCTGGCCGGGGTATTCCATTTCGGCTTCGATCTTCCGGGCGATCTCATGGGCAATGAAGGTCATGTTCTCATCGCTCACCACTTCGGGCTTGACCATCATGCGCAATTCTCTGCCCGCTTGAATGGCAAAGGATTTTTCCACGCCGTTGTAGGAATTGGCGATCTCTTCCAATTTCTCCAGGCGCTTGATGTAGGATTCCAGATTCTCACGGCGTGCGCCCGGACGAGCCGCGGAAATGGCGTCTGCAGCCTGGACGATCACCGCTACCAGGGTCTGGGGTTCTACGTCGTTATGGTGAGACTCGATGGCGTGGATCACGTCTTTGTTCTCACGGTACTTTTTGGCAATATCCGCGCCGATCTGGGTGTGACTGCCCTCTACCTCGTGGCTTAAAGCCTTGCCGATGTCATGCAAGAGACCGGCCCGGCGTGCCAGAGCGGAATCGATGCCCAGCTCGTCTGCGATCATTCCGGCAATGTAAGAGACCTCTACGGAGTGCTTTAGTACGTTCTGTCCGTAGCTGGTGCGGAATTTTAAGCGACCCAAAAGGCGGATCAATTCGGAATTCATGCTGTGAATGCCACAGGAAAGCACGGCCTGTTCGCCCTCGCTCTTGATGTCCGCATCCACCTCTTTCCGGCATTTTTCCACGGTCTCCTCAATGCGGGCCGGGTGGATCCGACCGTCGGTGATGAGTTTTTCAATGGTAAGTTTTGCAATTTCCCGGCGCATGGGATCAAAGCTGGAAAGGGTGATGGCCTCGGGGGTGTCGTCAATGATAAGATCGACCCCGGTTAAGGTCTCGATGGTGCGAATGTTCCGCCCTTCCCGGCCGATGAGTCTGCCCTTCATGTCGTCGTTTGGCAAGGTCACCACCGATACGGTGGCTTCCGTTACGTGATTGGCGGCGATTCGCTGAATGGCACCGGTAATCAGGTCGCGGGCCTTTTCGTCAGCAGTTTCTTTCAACTCCTGCTCGATCTCGGCCATGCGAAGGGAGGCATCGTGCTTGGCCTGCTCTTCGTAACGCTCGAAAAGGATGTTCTTGGCTTCTTCTCCGGAAAGACCTGCCACCCGTTCCAGAATGGCATTTTCTTCCTCTCTGAGTTTGAAAAGCTCAGCTTCCCTTTCTTCATTTTCCCGGATCTTCTGTTCCAGGGTTGCTTCTTTTCTTTCAAGGTTCTCCAGTTTCCGGTCCAGATTTTCTTCTTTCTGGATGGCTCTGCGCTCCAAGCGGGAGATTTCGTTTCTTCTTTCTTTGATCTCGCGTTCGGCTTCGTTCTTGTTTCTCAGCGCTTCTTCTTTGGCTTCCACCAGAAGCTCTTTTTTCTTTTGTTCGCCCTGACGACGGGCATCTTCTACGATTTTTATGGCCTGGCCTTCGGCGGTACCGATCGTTTTCTCCGCGATGCGTTTCCGATACACAACGCCACAGAAAAAACCGATCAGCAACGTCAAAACGGCGGCGGCCGCACATATGACGATCTCAAACGGTTCCATTATGTAACTTGTACACCTCCTTTGTTTTTTCATTACGATGTTTTTCATCGGAACAAGATTTTCATAACGGCGCATTGTAATACGCCCTATTATTCTACTCCAAAAACCCCTTTCTTGTCAAGAGACCCCGGGGGAAAAGTAGGAGAAACTCAAGCTTTTTTCTCTTTTGCCATCTTTTTCAATTCTGCCAGCGCAAGGGAAAAGCTCCCCAGAGAATCGATCAGTCCCGACGAGACCGCTTCCCGACCGTCCAGGATGGTGCCGATGTCGGTGGCCATATCACATCTTCCTGCCATGAAGGCGGAAAGATGCTCCGGGGTGATGTGAGAGTGTTCCACGATAAAATCACAGATCCGCTCCTGCATCCGATGCAGATACTCAAAGCTCTGGGGGGAGGAGAGGACCAGGCCGTTGATCCGGACGGGGTGAACCGTCATGGTGGCAGTTTTTGCAATAAAAGATCGGTCCGCCGCTACCGCCAGAGGAATGCCGATGGAGTGGCCTCCTCCCAAAACCAGAGAGACGGTGGGTTTTGTCATCCCGGCGATCATCTCCGCCATGGCAAGACCTGCTTCCACATCGCCCCCTACGGTGTTGATGAGAAAGAGGACCCCGTCGATCTCCGGGCTCTCCTCGGCCAGAACCAATTGAGGCAGAATGTGTTCGTATCGGGTGGCCTTGGCCGGGGGCGGAAGGATGCTGTGACCCTCGATCTGTCCGGCGAAAACCAGGGTTTGAATGTTGACCTCGCTTCGGGTCACGATCTTTCCGAATTCCAAAATATCCCGATTTTGGGCGGCCTCTTCGGTGTTTTGCATTTCCTGATCCAGTTCTGTCATGGCATCTCCTTTTTTTCGTTCATAAATTCTTAACCATATTTTCCGCAGATATGGTATGCTTGATACATCAAACGATGAGGTTTTGCCATGAAAAAAGTTTTTTTGGCCTTGTTCGCCCTTCTTTGTCTGGTGCTGTCTGCCTGCGCCGCGCCCAATCCCCCCGCCACCCGGGAGCAGACGGGCTTTTCTCCCCTTTTCCGCTTTCAGGTCCCCGAGGAAACGCAGAATCAGACACAAATGTTTGCTTTGCCCCGGTCTCAGGGCTTTTTCTACCTGCACGCGGGAGCTCAGGGCGGCTTTACGGGAGGGTTCGTCTCCCCCTCCCGCAGTCTTTCCAGCGAAAAGATCCTGGAAGGCTCGGGTAAGATCGATGGGATCCGCGTTCTGGAGACCACCGAAGATCGCGCGCTGATCTGGACCGGGGATGGGATCTTTGCCTCGCATCTTTCCGCCGGAGGAAGTCAGCGGTTCGCTTTGCCGGAGGACTTGACCGTTCTGGACGCCCGGTTTTACGATGACCTTTCCCTGATGGCGGAAACGCCGGACTGGATCTTGCTTTTGCCGCTGGATTTTTCCCAAAAGTTTGTGCTTGCCAAAAAAGATCTGCTGCCGGATTTTGCAGGGCTGATCACCGCCCATTCTGCCTCCGGACGGATCTGGTACGCTACGGGCGAGCCCGGGGCCTATACGGGTCTTGCCTTTTTTGAATATGGAAAAGGACTTCCCTTGGGCAGAGAAGCGTTTGCCTTTCAGTCCTTTGTTCCGGTGTCCCCCACGGCGGTGCTGTTTACCACAAAGACGTCTCAAGGAGTGAGCTATACCTATCGGGATTTTGCCAGCGGACACGTGGCATCCATCACCGTTCCTCAGGCTTTTGAAGGGGTCTCCTGCAACGCCGGCGGCACCGTTCTCTGCGGAAGCCGTGCCATGGGAGATGGCGGACAGATCGAGATCTACGATCTTTCAAGGGGAGAGAAAAAGGGCGTTTACGAGAGCGCGTATGGCATCCCTTGCCCCGGATTTGCTCTGGACGAGACGGGAGAAACTCTCTTTTTTGCCGTGGGCATGGGGAAAGATCAGGTTCTGGGTACCTTGAATTTAAAAAAATACACCCAATCTTAATAAAAGAAAGCAAAAGTGCCTTGGGGCTTTTCCCCAAGGCACTTTTTTGATCCATCTACCGGAGACGCTTCGGTTTGTGAAGCGTTGCTCTTTGTTAAAACGCGTTGTTTTGATCTTCTCCGTTTTGCCGGGTCGTGTTTTGGCCCCCGGCGGGGTCAAAGGTTTGGGCGGAGGGCGGCAGAATGGACAGAGCATATTCAAAGATCTGAGAGAGTGCCCACAGGAAAAAGCCCCAGAGAACGGTGCCCAATTCAAAGCCGGTCGAAGACATCTCATCGGTTCCGGTAAGCAAGGCCACGATTCCCGAGCAGAGCCCGGGGAGAAGAGCCAGTGCCAGAAGGGAAAATGCGGTGTATTTTAAATTCTGTGCGGCAGGCAGGGTAAAGGGGGTGGGGCTGTTTTGCACCTGGAAACACACCTTTCCCAAAAAACGGAAAAATGCGAAAAGAATGATACATTCCACAAAATCGGGGATCAGAGAAAGGGCAAGGGTTTTGTTTTCTACGGTGGTGGAGGGAATGGTGTTTGTGCTTTGCAGTCCGTCTTTTGTTTCAACAAACTTGCCTCCGGCCTGTTCTGCGGGGGAAACGATTTTTTCCCAGTCAAGCTCCTGCCAACCATCTCCCAGAACGGAGCGCAGATCCACCTTGATCTGGGTTTGGGTGACCAGGTCCACGGTGACAAAGTTTTTAGGCAGAAGGGACAGGGTCAGAATGGCGATGAGAACGCACACCGCACCGATAACGGAAAAAACCTTGAAGATGCCAAGAATGATGCTTCCGGCTTTGGCGACGCCGCGAACGAAGGATTGGTTGTCCATAGCTTTTCTCCTAAGATTTAAAATGGGGGAAACGGATATTTCCTTTTAGAACATCCACCGAGAAGGTGAAAAATTCCCGAACGAATAGGTGGGGAAGAAAAAAGAGCGGCGATGCGGCTCCGTGGAAGGAGAGGGGACATGGGGGATCGGAGGAGAGGGCGGTAAGAGATGCTCGAAACAGGTGATAGCGGCTGGTGACCACGGCGCAAGAGCGGATCCCTTGCGGCAAAAGGGGAAAGGAAAAGAGAAAATTTTCCTTGGTGGTGCGGCTCTCCCCTTCCAGGATCAGCCGGTCGGGGTCAACGCCACAGCGGCAAAGCTTTCGGTACAAAACCCGGCTCTCCGCATCTTTTTCCCGAAAGACCCTTCCTCCCGTGAGAATACAAGGGATGTCAGGGTATCGTTTTAACAGAGAAAGCGCCAGGGCAATTCGCCCCTCTTCCATGCTCTCCGGCAAGGTCCCGTCCCCGCGAAGGCCCAAAAGGATCAGAGCCTGAGGCGGTGTTTGGGGAGTTTTGACTCCTCTTGCGGCACAAAGGCAAAACGAGAAGAAAAGAAGGCAGAACAGGAGAGCGGGCAGAAAAAGAAGCCAGAACAGAAAACCGTGGGCGAAAGCCAGAAAAAAGAGAAAAACCCCCAAAAGGGGCCAGAAGATCAAAAGAGAGGACCGGGGGGAATACAGGACGGCCAAAAGAGCGTAATAAAGAAAGGCGAGGATGGCCATTGATCCGGACAATGCGATCTGCAAGACTCTCCCCCTTTCGTGTTTTCTTCCCCTTGATTGTACCAAAATCTGTTTTTCGCGTCAAGGGCGATTTTCGGAACAAGGGCCCTTTTTGCGCCGGACGGGTGCCTATTTTGCATGATTGACAAAAAAATAAAAAATGAGTACAATAAATTAAGATTTGGTTGCCTTTTTTAAAAGGATTACCGGAAAGAGAGGTTCTTCTGTGGCTTTTTTTGATGATTTGGGGAAAAAGATCTCTCAGGCAGGGCAGTCTGCGGTTCAGAAAACCAAGGACATGACCGACATTGCCAGGATCCACGCCGCCATCAACGAGGAAGAAAAAAAGATCGAAGCGCGTTATTATCAGATCGGTAAGCTTTACGCCGTTCTGCACGCTAAGGATCCCGAGCCGGAGATGGTCGCCGCGGTGGAGGCCGTTCTGGAGTCAGCCGGAAAGATTGCGGAATACCGCAAGCAGATCCAGACCATCCGCAGCATTGTGGTCTGCGAAAAATGCGGCGCCCAGCTTTCCGATCAGGCATTGTTTTGTAACAACTGTGGCACGCGCATAGCCCCAATGGGCCAAGAGGAGGCCGACCGGATCATTTGTAAAGGTTGCGGAAAGCCCCTGGCTCCCGGGACTCGTTTTTGCGGCGGTTGCGGTCTTCCCGTAACCGAACTGCCCCAGCCCGACAATCCCAAAAGCGAAGAGGAGCCCCAGAGCGAGGCTGTACCTCGTTTTTGCGGCAATTGCGGCGCAGAGACCGAGCCTGAGATGGCTTTTTGCGCAGAATGCGGAACCAAATTAAAATAAGCGGATTTGACCCTCTTTTTGAAAAAAGGAAAGGGCCGAATTTGGAAGGAAAAGATCAAACAAAAAAGAAAACAGCACCCGTTTCGGGTGCTGTTTTTTTGACTTCGGAGCCGGCGAGGGGAGAGCCGCTCCGGGTCTTGCGAAAGAAAAGGGTATCAGCCGGCAAGACCGCGCATCTTCAGGCGCAGATTATCGGCGATCATGGCAATAAACTCGGAATTGGTAGGTTTTCCCTTGGAGTTTTGGACGGTGTATCCGAAAAAGGAATTGAGCATGTCCACATCCCCCCGATCCCAGGCCACTTCAATGGCGTGGCGAATGGCCCGCTCTACCCGGGAGGAGGTGGTGTTGAATTCCTGAGCTACGCTGGGATACAGGGTCTTGGTCACCTCGCCGATGATGCGATTGTCCCGCACCACCATCATAATGGCGCATCGAAGATACTGATATCCCTTGATGTGGGCAGGGATGCCCACTTGATGAATGATCCGGGTCACGTGGGCTTCCAGATCAAAATCATCTTCCATACGGAAGTTTCTCTCCTGGCACACCTGGCGGATCTTCTCGGCCAGAACTTCATAATCAAAGGGCTTTAACACGCAACTGGAAACGCCGCTGACAAAAGCATCCTCCAAAACCTTTCGGTGGCTGATCCCGGTGACCAAAATGAACTTGGGGGCACGGGCTTTAAGGCATCTCTTGACTTCACAAATCAGGCTGGCCAGATCGTATCCGGGGAACCACAGATCCAGAAGCACAACGTCCGGCTTGAGGGTTTTGATCGCCAGGATCGCCTCGCCCCCGTCACCGCTGTCGCCCACCACTTGGAATCCCAGGTTTGTCAGATTCTCCTTACAAACGAAACGGAAATCGTTTCCCGAATCGATAATGTAGACTTTTTCTTTGGTTTCTTTCATGATTTTTCTCCTTGTTTTTTCTGGTTCCTCTTTTTTTTTCGTCCGCTTCAATTTTTGGAAATCGAGCATTTTTATTTTACTAAAAAGAGAAACAAATTTCAATAGATTTTGCTAAATTTTTACCAATTATTACCAATTTTTTTGAACAGAGGGAACCCAAACACAGTAGATGAGCGGGGGAAGGAGACAGAGATCTCTTTTTTTGTCAAACGGCCGGAGACGACACGGTTTTCTTTTTTTACCGCATCCGGGAGGAAAAGAGGGCAGAACGGGTCTGAGGGGAGGGGGAGATGGGTGTGGGTGTCAAAATTTCAGACCCGAAAATGTTCTGCCCGAGGGGAAGGCTGGAGGTTTTTCACGAATTCGTTCTTTTCTCCATTTTATTCGTATCTTTTTGCAAGATGTGTCGAAGGCGGCTGGGGAAAAAGAAAAAAGACAGTCGAAATTTCGGAAAATTTCCAAAACAGGTGCTGTCTTTTGGAGAGAAAAGGGAGATCTTGTCGGAATTTTTTTAAAAATTTTTTCGTATTGCCCTCTCTTTTTTCTTCCGGGCATGGCGGAGGAGAGAAAAAGCGCAAAAAAAGATCGAGGCATCGTTGCCTCGATCTTTTGGTCCTACCGTTTTCAGTTTTTAGAAGAATGTTTTGTAAAGGGGTCTTAGCGATTCTCCAATGCCAGATCCACCATCTTTTCTACCAGCTTTGGAAAGGAGAGGCCGGCGGCGCGGGCGGCGTCGGGAAACAGGGAGGTGGCGGTCATGCCGGGGGCGGTATTGATCTCCAGGATCTGGGGATCCCCGTTTTCGTCCAGCATCAGATCCACCCGGGCATAGCCCCGGCATCCGGTGGCAAGATAGGCGCGACGGGCCAGGTCTTTTACTTTTTCCCGGGTCTTGTCATCGATCCGGGCCGGGATGATGTGCTGACTTTTGCCGGGGGTATATTTTGATCTGTAATCGTAAAACTGACCTTCGGAGGTGATCTCAATGATGGGTAAAACAGAAGGGTCCCGGTTTCCCAAGACCGGAACGGTCAGCTCCGTTCCCCGGAGATATGCTTCGGCCAGAACCTGGTCTCCCAAAGAAAAGAGTTCCTCGATGGCAGGGGCCAGCTCACCCTCTTCCCGGGCGATCACCACGCCGATGCTGCTTCCCTGGGAAGGGGATTTTAACACCACGGGAAGACCTAAGGTATCACAGACAAGCTTTGCCGCCGCGACCTTTGTGGCCATGGCTTCTTTTTCCAGAATCAGAAACTTGGGGGTTGCCAGGCCGTTTGCCGCAAGGAGCTTTTTGGTGGTGATCTTATCCATGCAAATGGCGCTGGCCCGGATGTCGGGACCGGTGTAGGGGATCTCAAGCCATTCCAAAAGACCCTGAACGGCGCCATCCTCTCCCCCTTTTCCGTGGAGGGCGATAAAGGCAACGTCCGGTCGGATCTGGCAGATCTTTTCTATGCTCTCCCGATTCAGATCCAGAGCTTGTGCATCAAAGCCGGCCTCTCTCAGGGCATCCGTTACCGCCCGGCCACTGCGCAGGGAGATCTCTCGCTCGGAGCTTTTTCCCCCCATCAGGACCAAAATTCTTTCCGTTCTCATGGTTATCTCCTCGTTTTCGTTTTTCTCATTCTATGCAAAGGGACGGTCTTTCGTCTCCCGGGAAAATTCCTGTCGGCAAAAGGCGGTAAATTTTTCCGATGCCGCCTTAAGAAACCCTTCCACCAGCGTATCGGTGAAAATATCCGATGGCGGCAGACACACCTGGGTGTGCCAGAGGTAATTGTTTTCCAAAAAAGACAGGATCTCCTGCTTTGGAAGGTCCAAAGAGTTTTGGTACAGGCCCTCTTCCGGATCGCGCAGACGAGTCCACAGTTCCCGGGTAAAAGGGCATCTTTGGGCGACCCGGCTCCCTGCCCGGGACAGTTCCTTGCGGTAATCCGAAAACCAGGAAGTGCCGGTGTAGCTTTCCCGGTGCTGCGCTTGGGGTCCGTTGTCCCAGAGGGTATCCAAATAAAAATGAAAGAGCACGCCCAGATCAAAATCCCGGGAAAGATCCAGCGTTTTTGCAAAGGCCACGATCCGGGGAAGGCGCTCTTTTGAGGGAATATCCCGAAAGTGCAGGTGATCTTTTCGCGCCCGGTCCGCATCGACACAGTCCGGGAGAATACAGCCCAGAAAAAAGGCGTCGCTCCCCTCGGGCCAAAGGATCCATCCCGCCGCCAGGTGCATCATCGTGGAAGGCATAAGACCACTCCTTTTTTGTATTTTGAAATCCAAGCCGTCACTTTAGTTTGCGCTGAAAGGGGATCAGCGCCCGGCGCAGAAGCGCGCCGAGAAAACCGGCGTTCACCGTCTCCCCCAAGACAAAGGATAGGAAAAGCAAAAGAAAGCCTTGACTTTGAAAGCCGTAGGCAAAGTACAAAACGGGGGGGATGATCAAAGAATTAAAGAGAATCGGCGGCAAATAGGGGAGAAGGGGCCGTTTTCTCAGCCAATAACTTCCCAGAGCGCCAAAGAGGGTGGCAACAGAGCCGAAAACAAGATCCAGAATATGAGCGCCGCAAAGAAGATTTGCCACAAAGCATCCGCAAAAAAGACCGGGGATCGCCGCCGGGGTAAATACCGGCAGAATGCACAGGGCTTCGGAAAAACGGAATTGAATCGGGCCCAGGGCAAGACCTGTGGCGTTGGACACCAGGGTCAGGGCAACGTACAGGGCGGCGATCAGAGCCGCCAGGGCAAGGGTGCGAACAGAGGTTTTTTTCATAAGATACCGTTCCTTTAGTTTTGTTTTTGGTGAGGAAGGTCTCGAACTCACCGCCCTTTTGAGGGCAAAAAACATTGTACCACAAAGCGATGGGATTGACAAGAGCGGAAAGACGGAAAAGGAGAGGTGTGTGCGAAATGAGTCGCGGACTTGCAATTTTGACAGAACTGTGATAAAATGACTTTGAATCAAAAGATTCCCGGCCTTTTGCCCGCGGAATCCCACATGGAAAAAAAGGAAAGGATAAGTGACATGGCAAATAAGATCCTTGCGGTCGATGACGATCTGAATATCTGCGAAATTTTAAAGCTGTACCTGGAAAACGATGGGTACGAGGTCAAGTGCGCCAACGATGGAGTGGATGCGGTGAAAATGTTTAAAATTTTTGAGCCGGATCTGGTGCTTTTGGACATTATGATGCCCAAAAAAGACGGCTGGCAGGTATGCCGGGAGATCCGGGAGCAGAGCGCCAAACCCATCATTATGCTCTCCGCCAAGGGCGAGGTGTTTGACAAGGTTCTGGGGCTGGAATTGGGAGCAGACGATTTTATTGTCAAGCCCTTTGATATGAAAGAGGTCAGCGCCCGGATCAAGGCGGTTCTGAGAAGATACCGGAGCCGGGATCACTTCCGGAGTGACGAGGTCGTAAAATTTGACAACCTGGAGATCTCCAAGCAGGAATACGAATTGAAGCTTGCCGGAAAAGTGGTGGACGTTCCCCCCAAGGAGCTGGAGCTTTTGTATTTTCTGGCTTCCAATTACAACCGGGTGTTTACCAGAGATCAGCTTTTGGATAAGGTGTGGGGCTTTGATTATCTGGGGGATAGCCGTACCGTAGACGTGCACGTGAAGCGCCTGAGAGAAAAGCTGGAAGGCGTCAGCGATAAGTGGAATTTGAAGACCGTGTGGGGAGTAGGGTATAAGTTCGAATTGCTGTAAAGGGACAAAGACCCAAAAAAAGCACGGGGAAACCATGTATGAAACGATCCAATTTCTTTAAATACGGCGTCTCTTTGCTGGCTGTCGTTCTGGCCGGGTTTTTCGTTTTGATGGGACAGATCTGGCTTCTTGCCACTTCTTATTTTTCAAGCCAGGCGGAAAAAGGTTTGGAGCAGGCCACAGAGAGCGTATCCCAAACCGTGTCGGCCATGATCGAGGTGTCTCAAAAAGATCTCCAGTACCTTCTCCGGGAGGAGCTGGACCTTTTGCGATCGACTTTGGAAGGCGCTCGGGGCGAAGATGAGAGGGAGTTGTTTTTGACGGACGGAGCCGGGAAAGTGATCCTTTCCACTGCCCCGGATTTTTCCGGCGTTCTCTCTTCTGCCTGTATGACCGAAAGCGCCCGGTCTGCCCGCCAGGGAGCAAGTTTTCTCACGGATCTGGACGGCTTTTTACAAGAAGAACAGCTCTGCCGGGTGATCCTTTTGGAAAAAAAATACACCGAGGTCTCCAAACAGAGAGTGGGGGCGGTGTTTTTGATTCAGCCGGAAAAGGCCCCGGGGCCTTTTCTGCACCATTTTGTTGTAAGTCTTCTTTTTGCTGCGGCTATGATCGTGACAGGAACCGTTTTCTTCTTCGTTCTTTTGATTCGCCGTCTGGTCCTTCCTTTGCAGCGACTGAACAATGCGGCAAGCTCCTTTATCCGGGGAAAGATCCCGGATGCTTTGCCTGAGGAAAAAGGGGGAGAGCTGATCCCTTTGATCCGAACCTTTAACCAGGCCATGCAAACCGTCCGGGACAACGAAACCCTTCGTCAAAGCTTCATTTCCAACGTTTCCCACGATCTGCGTACTCCTTTGACTACCATCGGCGGTTTTGTGCAGAATATGAAAGAGGGAGCCATTCCGCCGGATCGGCAAGGCCGGTATTTTGACATCGTTTTGACCGAGGTGAACCGTCTCTCCCGCCTGGTGCAAACGCTTTTGGAGACCAGCCGCCTGACTGCCGGGGAGCGAAAATACGATTTTCTCCCCATGGACCTGTGCGAATTGGGACGGGTGACCTTGCTTTCCTTTGAGAACCGGCTGGAGGAAAAACAGGTGGAGGTGTCCTTTGAATGTGAAAAGGATTCCCTTTTTGTCAATGCAGACCGGGACGCCATTGCCCAGGTGATGTACAACCTTTTGGACAACGCGGTAAAATTCGTTCCCCAAAAGGGAAAGCTTTCCATTAAGATCGTAACGCAGAAGTCGAAAAAAGTTCTTTTTGCTGTGCGCAATTCCGGCGAGGGGATCCCTCCCGAGGAATTGAGCCAGATCTTTGACCGTTTTTATAAATCCGACCGATCCCGGGGAGTGGATAAGACCGGGATGGGTCTGGGACTGTTTATTGCCAAGTCCATTATCAGTGCCCACGGAGAGGAGATTTGGATCGAGAGCCGTGTCAACGACTATACGGAGCTGATCTTCAGCTTGCCCTTGTCCTATCCTCCCCAGGCGTAAGACCCCTAAGAAAGAAATGATTTCAGGTTCAGGAGTAAGAGATGATCCCAGAGCAAAACAAAGAAAAGCCCCTTTCCCCAAAGGCAGACAAAAGCCGGGGAAAAGCACAGGGCTACGGTGGGTATTCTACCCGTTTTGAATACGAAAGGACTCAGCAACGCCAAAAACGCTTTTGGCGTACTTTCAGCTTGTGTTTGATCGTCCTTTTGCTTGGCGCTTTTGCTGTTCTGGGGATCCTGTCTCTGAATCGCTCCGGTCTGTTTGCAAACGGGGGCAACGTCACCGGAGAAGGAAACAACGCCATTCGCGTACCTACCTATTCGGAGATGGCGGCCAATTTGAAAAGCCCGGAAGAGATCGTGAGAGAGGTTACCTCGTCTCTGGTCACCGTAGAGGCGGAATTTGCAGATGGGTCTTGCCGCCGCGGAACCGGATTTCTCATTGCCGAGGACGGTACGGCGGTGTGCGCCACTTCTTTATTGAAAGAACAAGGATCGCCCTTATCCCGGGTGACCGTTTATACAGAGGCGGGCGTCGGCTCTGCGGTGGATCTTCTTGGGAGATACGATCCTTTGGGAATCCAGCTTCTTCGCTTGCATCAGGAAGGGGTCTATACCCCGGTGCCTGTGGAAAGTGACGGCGGGGTAGAGCGAGGAGAGACCCTCTATGTTTTGGGCGCTGTGAGTCAGAACGTGTATTACGGCACCGCCCTTTCCGGTATGGCTGCCTCCGTGGATCAGCCCGTTTTGGTGGGAGAGGGGGATATGGCCAAAAGCGTGCCGATGATCTACATGGAAGTGACCCCCAACGATTCCCTCTGGGGCGCGCCGGTGGTGGATGAAGGCGGCAAAACCATAGGTTTTTGTACCGATGCGGTCTCCCCTGACTGGAACGGTCTTGTTTCGGTGATCCCCATTTCCCAAGTATACAACGTGGTAGGCGAGATCCTGAAGACCTCGTGACAAGGTCATTTGACCACAAAAACGAAGGAGAAAAGCGGAATGGTTTTCAATGAAAACATCAAAATCCTGCCGGACAGCCATGTTTCCGTATCGAGCCGCGTTTCCGATTATTTGCAGGATAACCCCACAAAGACCCTGATCCGACTGGATCAGGAAATGATGAACATGCCCTTGCCGGAAAACGTGATCTGTGGCATGAAAAAGGCAGTCGAGGAGACCGCCGAGCCTTTTGGCCAGCTCCTTTCCAGCCCTTGGAGCGGATATGACAGTGTGAAAAAGGCTGTGACGGGGCGCCTTGGCCGCCTGGGCGTTTCGGTTCCGGAGAGCGACGTGTTCATGACCTCCGGTCTGGAGAGCGCATATTCTTGCCTCTCCCAGCTTTTTGCTTCGGAAAATACCGTTTTGATCCCCGATCCCGGCGAGAGACGTCTTGTGGATCTGCACCGGGCTGCAGGGAGAAACGTGACCTTTGTCCGGGCTACCCCGGAAAACGCCTTTCGCCCCTTGCCGGATCTGAGCGGTGCGGATCTGATCCACCTTTCCTCCCCCAGCCCCGTTACCGGCGTAGCTCTGACCCGGGAAGAGCTTGGTGCATGGGTGGACATGGCCAACGAAACGGGAAGTCTCATCATTTTTGACGCCTCCCTTTCCGAATATTCGGATCCTGAGCGTTATCCCCGGTCCATCTATGAAGTGGAGGGAGCGCAAAACTGCGCTGTGGAGCTTTTTTCCTTTGAGAAAGGTTACGGGGTGCGGGAACTGAAGATCGCATACGTTATTATTCCTTCTACCCTCTCCCGGAACGGCACCCGAATCCAGCCTCTTTTCTGTGCCCGGCAACCCGCTACCTCAACGCCCCCCTCTTTTGTGATGCAAAGGGCGGCGGAATTGCTCTTTTCACCGGAGACAGAGCAGATCACCCAAGAGATGTTTTCCCAAATCTTGGAAGTATCCCGGATCCTTTCCGACGGCCTTACCCGTGCCGGCATCCCTTGCGTGGGCGGCGACACCGGGCCTTTTCTTTGGGCTCAGTGTCCCTTTGGATGGAGTGCTTGGCAGTTTTTTGACTTTTTAATGGAAGAGGCCGGGTGCGTGGTCACCCCCGGCTCCCGCTATGGCTACACCGGGGAAAATTTTGTCCGGATCACCGCCTTTGGCCATCCCGAGGAAGCCCTTGAGGCGGTAGAGAAACTGGTAGATGCGATGAAAAGAGCCCGGGAAAGCCAGGAGAAAGAAGATGAGAGCCGGACGGCCAAAATGCTTTTGGATAAGGTTGATGAAACAGAATCCCTGCAAGATCCCCCGGAGAGCATCGGGACGGAAGAGACGGGAGAATAAAAGAGAAAAGCGCGTGCCCACGCGCTTTTTTTGCGCTCTTTTTCCCTTTTGGGTCAGAGAAGAATTTTTTTGGCTCGCTTGTCAACTTGAGGGTGCTGTGCTATAATAGAGGAAAGGAGGAATGGAAATGGACATTGCTTTTTTTGAATGGGAAAGTGTTTGCGGAAGCGACTTGAGTCCCCGGGCGCTGGAAGATTTTGGCCCGGTACGGTATCTGGATCCGCCCAAACCCGAAGAGGTGGCGTCTTTGATTGGAGACAGCCCGGTGGTTTTGTGCAGTAAAGTGAAGATGACATCAGAGATCATGGACGCCTGTCCCAATCTTCGGTACATCGGTCTGACTGCCACAGGGTATAATAACGTTGATATTTCTGCCGCCAGAGAGCGGGGGATCACCGTCACCAACATCCCTTCTTATTCTTCTGACGCGGTAGCTCAGCTCACCGTGACCTTCCTTTTGCAGTTTGCCACAAATCTTATGGCTTACGCTTCTTCTACTGCCCGGGGAGATTGGACCCGCTCGAAACTTTTTTGCTATTATCCCTACCCCATGACGGAGCTTTCGGGCAAAACCTTGGGCCTTTTGGGAATGGGGAGCATCGGTCAGCGGGTGGCAAAGCTGGGAGAGGCGTTTGGAATGAGGGTGATCTATCACGCCCGATCCAAAAAAGATCTGCCCTATGAGCTTGTTTCTCTGGACACGCTTTTTTCTCAGAGCGACTTTCTTTCCCTGCATTGCCCTCTTTCCTCGGAGACGGAAGGGATCATCGGAGAAGAGAATCTGGCTCGGATGAAATCGGGCGCATATCTGATCAATACCGCCCGGGGCGGACTTGTGGATGAGGCGGCCCTGGCCCGGGCTCTTAACGAAGGGAAAATCGCCGGTTTTGCCGCCGACGTACTTACCACGGAGCCCCAGCGGAAAGATTGCCCCCTGATTGGTGCGAAAAACTGTATTCTTACGCCCCACGTGGCTTGGGCCCCCAAGGAAACGCGGGCCCGGCTTTTTGGGATCCTTGTGGAGAATTTACGAGCGTATTTAGCGGGGGAAGCCCGGAACGTAGTCAACCCCCGATAAAAAAAGAAAAGGAGAAAGTAATATGAAAAACAAAAAGTTATCTGTTGCCACCGTGATTGCCATTTTGGTAGCCGTGGTAGCCCTGGTGGTGGCCTTCAATTCCTTTACCATCGTTCAGGCGGGACACACCGGTGTGGTTCTGACCCTGGGAAAAGTGAGCGAGGGCGGCCTGCAGGAAGGGTTTCATTTGAAGATTCCCTTTGTTCAGCAGGTGGTCATGATCGATAACCGTATCACAAAGCTTGAAGTGGCTACCGAGGCCTTTTCCAAGGACTTGCAGACCGTATCTACGGTGCTGGCCATCAATTACCGTGTGGATGCCGCCAAGAGTGACAAGATCTACAAGAACATCGGCCCCAGCTACGAGAGCGTACTCATGGCTCCTGCCGTGAACGAAGTTCTCAAGGCCATTACTGCCCAGTACACCGCAGAGGAGAGCGTAACCAATCGGGCCATCATTTCCGACGGCTTGGTGAAAGGACTCAATGAAAAGCTCAACGGCGAAGGATTGTACGTGACCGACGTAAACATTATGAACTTTGATTTTTCCGAAGCCTTTATCAACGCCATTGAGGAAAAACAGGTGGCACAGCAGCAGCTTTTGAAGGCGGAGACGGAAAAGCAGACTGCCATCACCAACGCCCAGGCACAAGCGGAGACCATTCGCATCAAGGCCGAGGCGGAGGCAGAGGCCAACCGCATCTTAAGCGAGTCTTTGACGGAGACGGTCATTGAAAACAAAAAGATCGAAAAGTGGGACGGCAAGCTCCCTCAGGTCAGCGGCGACGCCAGCGCGTTCGTTCAGCTGAATTAAAACGGCGAAAAATTAGAAAAGGTCGAGGATTTATCCTCGACCTTTTTCATAGATTGGATCGGCTATTTTGTGTCGTACCAGGTAAAGCCCACGTTTGCCTGGGCAATGAGGGGAACGGCGTACTGCACCGCGCCTTCCATTTCCTCTGAAAGAAGCCGGGCGGCGTAGTCCGCTTCGCTTTTCGGTACTTCCAGGATCAATTCGTCGTGGACCTGGAGAACCAGAGCGCTCTCCAGACCTTCCTGTTCCAGGCGTCGGTCTACCCGTACCATGGCAAGTTTTATGATATCCGCGGCGGTGCCCTGGATGGGCGTGTTCATCGCCACTCGCTCGCCAAAGGCTACCAGGGGCTTTTTGGAGCTTTTCAGTTCCGGGATCTGGCGTTTCCGGCCAAAGAGCGTCTGCACGAAGCCGGTTTCGTGAGCTTCTTTTTTTACCCGGTCCAGATACGAGCGAACTTGAGGGAAAAGGGCGAAGGTCTTTTCAATATACTCCTTTGCCACTCGCATGGAAACGCCCAGGTCTTGGCTGAGGGAATATTCGCCGATGCCGTACACGATACCGAAATTGATCGCTTTGGCGCTCTTTCGCATCTCCGGGGTGACCGCCTCTTCCGGTACGTGAAAAATTTCCGATGCGGTCTGGGTGTGAATGTCCCGCCCTGCCAAAAAGAAGTTTTTAAGCGCCGCGTCTTTGGAAATGTGTGCCAGAAGCCGCAGTTCAATTTGAGAATAGTCGGCGTCTACCAGAAGGTAGCCCTCATCTTTTGCGGTGAAGAACTTGCGCATTTCCCGACCCAATTCCGTTTTTACGGGAATGTTCTGCAAATTGGGCTCTGCGGAGGAAAGACGGCCGGTGGCGGTGAGGGTTTGATTGAAAACGGTGTGGATCCGCCCATCCTCATGAATTTGAGAAAGAAGACCCAAAACGTAGGTGCTGTGAAGTTTCGAGAAAGCACGGTAATCTAGGATCTGTCCGATGATAGGGGAAAGGGGGCGCAGTTTATCCAAAGTCTCCGCGTCGGTGGCAAAGCCGGTCTTTGTTTTCTTTCCGGGGGGAAGAGATAGCTTTTCAAAGAGGATGTGGCCCAGCTGCTTGGGAGAGTTGATCAAAAATTTTTCTCCGGCCAAATCGAAGATTTTCCGTTCCGTTTCTTTGATGGCCTCTTCCAGCTTTTCCCCGTATCGTATGATGCCCGCCCGGTCTACCTGAAAGCCCCGGATCTCCATTTTTGCCAATACGTAAGAGAGGGGCAATTCGATCTGGTAATACAGATCCCTGGCAGAACTGTCTTCGATCGCTTCCTTCAAAACGGGATACAGACGGGCCATAAGTGACAGCCGGGTAGCGGGAGATGCGGAAAGATCGGGCGGCGCGCTTTCCTTTAAATAGGACAAGGCCAGTCGGGAAAGGTTTGGGGCGCTGTCCTGGGAATTGAGAACGTAGGCCGCCAAAAAAAGGTCAAAGGATGCTCCCACGCCCCGGATCGGTCCGAAGGCGTCGGCGAAGCGGTGAAGATAGGCTTTGTAATCGCAGACCACAGGGGAAGAGGCGCGCAACAGCGCTTCTACGTCTCCCTCTAAGCGCCAGACGTTTTCTCCGTCGTGGGCGTAAAAGGATTCTTGATCAAAATCCAGAAAGAGAAGCTTCCCTTTCAGCTGCAAGGCGTCCTTGGGGAGAATTTCCACCGGCTCTTCCGGGATCAGATCAAACAGAGAGCCTTGAAGATCGGTGGGATCCACATCCGTTGCCACGTCCCCCTCCAGACCAAATGTGTGGAGCATTTTGGAAAACTCCAGCTCAATGAGAAGGGGGCGAAGCAGGGCGGGCACGATCCCCGTATAAGAATAGTTTTCTATGGGACCCAATTCCGGAACATCCCGGCAGATCTCGGCCAAAAAGCGACTGCGGTAGGCGTCTTCTTTGCCACTTGCGATCTTTTCTTTGGCAGACGGACCCAAGGGAAGGGTGTCCGGATCGGCATAGACTCCGTCCAGATCGCCTTTTTCTCCGATGAGCTTTAAGGCGGTTTTTTCCCCAATCCCCCGAACACCGGGAATGTTGTCGCTGCTATCCCCGGCAAGGGCTTTTACGTCGATCATTTGCCGGGGCGTCAGGCCGAATTTTTCCCGAATGACCTCAGGGGTAATTTCCTCGTCCTTATGAGTGCCTGCCAGAATGAGGGTGGTGTGATCGGAAACCAGCTGATAGGAATCCCGGTCTCCCGTGACCAGAACGGCGCGGTCTCCTCCCTCCCCGGCAATGCGGGACAGGGTGCCGAGAATGTCGTCTGCCTCAAAGCCTTCTTTTTCCACAATGGCAAGACCCAGAGCCTGCGTTGCCCGGCGAAGATAAGGGAGCTGCCGAGACAGTTCTTCCGGCATACCCTTGCGATTGGCTTTGTAGGCAGGATCAAATTTGTGACGGAAGGTGGGCGCGTGCAGATCAAAGGCGGCCACGGCAAAATGTGGCCGGATGGCGTCCAGATGCTTTTTGACCACATTGATATAGCCAAAGACTGCGTTGGTGGGAAGTCCATCTCGGGTGGAGAGTGGGCGGACACCGTAAAAAGCCCGGTTAAACAGACTATTGGCGTCCAGAATCAGAATGGTTTTCATAGGCTTATTTGGAATTGAGTACGTTCGGGGAGACCACAGAGCCCCAATGGAGAAGGCGCATGGGCTTGTGAGAAAGCTCCTCTCCGCCTCCTTGAAGGTCCAGGGGCTTTTCCAGAAGCTCGGGGATTTCTGTGCCCTGAGAAAGATACGCTTGAAGCCGTGCTTGGCAGGAGGCCAGACGCTCTTTCAGACCGCCCAGACGAAGTTCCTGGATCTCCAGACCCTGGGGCATATTTTCCCCGAGCCACTGGCTCCGGAACGCGTCCACGAAGTCTCTTAAATCCTCCCGGCAGGTGCGGTAATCCTCCACGAGAAGGGCCAGGGCTTTTTTGTCCCCGGACTGGTAGGCCCGGCGGGACTTTTCGCCCAGATTCGCTTTCCGGGAGAGGGTCTTTGCAAGATAGGAAAGGGTTCGGAAGAGATAACCGAATCTTTCGTTTTCAGAAAGGGCCGAGAGCTTCTCAGAAAGCTCCCCATAATACTCTCCCTCGTCTCCTGTAAGGGTGGAGTCGCAGATCCCAAGGAAAGGATCGTTGTAGAGGAGATATTTTTCCGGGTTGAATACCGCGTCGTTTGCGGTATGGCCGCTTTGGGGCTTGTGCATATCCAAAAGACAGAAGTCGTCAAAGGCAATGCCGAATTCTTTTTCAAAGTCTGCCCGGATCTTTTCCATGTCCATCTCCCCCCGGGCCATCTGAGCTGCGGCGAAAAGTCCGGGCAGAACGCTCCAGCGGGAGCACTCCGCTCCGTTGTCGCCCCAAAGGGTGAGGATCACGTTTTCAATGTTTTCTTTACGGCATACGTTCAGCGCGGCACGGGTGGCTCGGACGGAAAATTCATTGTCCGGGGCAAAGCCCTTCCAGGTCCAGATGCCGCCGGCAAACCACAGAGATCTGCCCAGACCCTTGTGGGCGTCGATCATGGCCTGATACCGGCTTTCCAGGGTGGAATAATATTCCCAGTAAGTGATGGCTACGTCCTCCGGCAATTCCCCGATTTCTTCCAGGGGAATGTTGGGGGTATCGGTGGAATAGATTCCGTGGTTGGCAAGACGGAAGAACATGTCACTCCAGATCACCGGTTCCAGTCCGTAGCCGCGAACCATTTCACACACCCGCTTGATGTGGCGTGTGAAGATCTGAAAGCGATTTTCAAAGCCGTTGCGATCCAAATATTTTCCAAGGCCCAGGGCGTGAGCTTCGTCCATGCCGATGTGAATGACCTTAGAGGGGAAACACTCCTTGGCAGTTTTGAGCATTTCGTCAATAAACTGATAGGTCTCCTCTTCGGCGGCCAGTAAAATATCGTCCCGGTCTTGGATTTTCTGGAATCGCGGCCAGCGGAAAATGGCGTTGAGGTGCGCCAGCGTTTGGATACAGGGAATGACCTCGATCCCAAGAGAGGTGCAGTGGTCTACCACCTCTTTTAAGTCCTCTTTGCTATATCGACCGCGAAAGTGACCAAAGTAAGGCTCGCCGGAGATCTCGTAGGTGTCTTCGGTGTAGAGCATGAGGGTGTTGTAGCCCATTTTGGCCACCACGGTGAGAAATTCCTTCAGGGAATCCAGCTTCATTACGGCATTGCGGCTCATATCCAGCATGAGTCCGAAACGTTTAAAATTGGTTTGGTTCATACCTTCTCCTTTTCCTTTATACGTTTATACGTTGAAGCGGAAGAGCACCACGTCTCCGTCTTGCATGACGTAGTCCTTACCCTCGGAGCGCAGTAGCCCTTTTTCCCGTACCGCCGCCATAGACCCCAAGCGGATCAGATCTTCAAAGGAGACCACTTCCGCCCGGATAAAGCCACGCTCAAAATCCGAATGGATCTTTCCCGCCGCCTGGGGAGCCAGCGTTCCCCGGGGAATGGTCCAGGCTCTTACCTCGGGTTTACCGGCGGTCAGATAACTCATCAGTCCCAAAAGAGCGTAGCTGGCCTGAACCAGCGCCTCAAGTCCTGCATGCTCAATCCCCAAATCTTCCAAAAACAGTGCCCGGTCCTCCAAAGGCAGTTCGGAAAGCTCCGATTCGATCTTGGCACAGATGGGAATGATCTCGTTTTGACCCTCTTTGGCGTAGCCGGACAGCGCGGCAAAGTGAGGATTTTGTTCTTTCAGCTTTTCTCCGGCGCTGATGTCATTTTCAGAAACGTTGGCGGCGAAGATCTGCGGCTTCATGGAAAGAAGCGGCATTTCCGCCAAAAGGGCGGATTCATTTTCGGAAAAGTCCAGACCGCGCGGGCTTTTGCCCCGGTTTAACTGTTCCAGAAGTCGCCGGATCAGATCGATCTCGCCTTGGGCGCTCTTGTCGCCTTTGAGCCTTTTTTGAGCGCGGTCCAGCCGCCGCTCCAAAATCTCCAGATCCGACAGGATCAATTCCATATTGATGATGTCCGCATCTCTTACCGGATCGATCTCTTTTTCTACGTGGACGATGTCCTGGTCTTCAAAGCAGCGCACCACGTGGACGATGGCATCCACCTCTCGAATATGGGAAAGAAACTGGTTGCCCAGTCCTTCTCCTTGGCTGGCGCCTTTTACCAGACCGGCAATATCCACAAATTCGATTACCGCAGGGGTGATCTTGTCCGGTTGATACAGCTCCGCCAAAGCCCCAAGCCGACTGTCCGGCACGGGAACCACTCCCACGTTTGGCTCAATGGTGCAAAACGGATAGTTTGCCGCCTGGGCGCCGCCACCGGTCATGGCGTTAAACAGGGTGCTTTTTCCCACGTTGGGAAGCCCCACGATACCTAATTTCATCGCTTTTCAATCTCCTTGCTTTTTCCAACAATTCTCTTTTTTTAGTATATCATAAAGATAGAGTTTTGCAAGGGGATTTTTGCCGCAAATTGATTCTTTGAAGGGTCTGTCGGCGCAAAAAAACGGAAGTGGGATCAAACCCACTTCCGCTCTTTTTTTATTTTTTTGCTTTTTTCAAAAGGGCCGGATCACTCAAAATGGCTCATCAAAACCAGCAGCCGACGGCAAGCTTCCAGTACGGCGCCGCGGTCAAGCTGGCCGCTTGTAATGCGCTCTGCCAGATCGTAGTCGGCAGGGGCACCGGGCATGGATTTTGAGATCATATGAGGCATTTTCACGTCGTTTCCGCCGTAGAGATCGTCCTCCAGGAGAGAATAGGTGATCCAGTCGGTCATAACAAGACCCGGATACTTCCACTCGCCTTTCAGAACGCCGTTGATCAGCTCCCAGTTGGAGCTGGCGCGAACACCGTTGACCAGGTTGTAGCTGGTCATCACGCACCAGGGATCGGCTTTTTTCACGCAGATCTCAAAGCCGCGCAGGTAGATCTCACGCAGGGCACGCTGGGAGATGCGAGAATCGGAAAATTTACGGTTGATCTCTTTGTTATTGGCACAAAAATGCTTGATGGTTGCGGCGATCTTCTGAGACTGAATTCCTTTGACCATGGCCGCACCAAACAGACCCGTGGCCAGGGGATCTTCGGAATAATACTCAAAGTTCCGTCCGCACAGGGGAGAGCGGTGAATGTTCATGGCTGGCGTCAACCAGATTCCGGCGTTGTTTTCCTTGACTTCCTTGGCACCGGTTTCTCCGATCTTTCTGGCAAGCTTTAAGTTCCAGGACTGGGAAATGACGTTGGCGCAGGGGAAATAGGTGGTGTGTACGCCGCTTTGCACTACCGTACGGAAGCCGGCAGGACCGTCGCAAGTGGGAACGGGAGGCATGGCTTTGAAATCCGGATAGCCCTCAAAGGGACGGGGCGGAGGAACGATGCCCATATAACCGGTCTGAGCCGCGTTGATGGCGGGGTGTCCGTAGAGCATTTCGGAAAGCTCCTGATCGGTAAACGAGGCGAGGAATTCATCCAAACGGTCCTCTGCCAGCGCTTTCTCCAGAGAAATGATTTCCTCGGGAGCCTGGGCTTTCAGTTTGTAACGGCGCGGGGGATAGCTCTTTCTCTCTGCCTTGGGAAGCGCTTCCATTTTTCCGGTGGCGGTGAGGCGCTCAGATAGGTCCGTGGGAGCAAGATAGGGGTGGCAGCGGCGGACGACGGTGTCCTCTTTCCAGTCGAAGGAGAGGATCTTTTCCACGTCGCGCACGTTGTTTCCAAGATAGACCTCATAGCAACCCTTCTCCAGAACAAAGGCGCTTTCGGCGATCTTTCCCAGATCGTCAAAGGAGGCAAAGCCACGCAGATCAAAGGAAAGGCTTAATTCCTGACTTTCGCCGGGATTAAGTTCGCGGGTCTTTTCAAAGGCGGCCAAAACCTTCTTTGCTTTGCCCAGTTTTCCCTGGGGTGCGGAAAGGTAGAGCTGAACCACTTCTTTTCCGGCAAAGGAGCCGGTGTTCTGAACTTTCACGCGGCAAACCACGGTGTTCTTTTCCAAAGCGGCACGGACCGGGGAAAGAGAAAACTTGGTGTAGCCCAAACCGTAGCCGAAGGGGTAGACCACCTTTTCCGGTGCGAAGGTTTCAAAATAGCGGTAACCTACGAAAATATCTTCCTTGTAAGAAACAAAATCCCGGGATTCCAGATAGGTTTCGGTGGTGGGATAATCGCTAAGCTTTTCTGCCAGGGTGTCCTGCAGGTGACCGGAGGGATAACGCTTGCCAAGAAGGATCTCCGTGATGGCAAGACCGGCAAAGGAACCGCCGTAAAGGGGATAGAGCACCGCTCCCACCTTGGGGTTTTCCTTGAAAGCGCCCGTAGCGATGGGTCCGCAAACGCAGAGAACCACCACAACGCTCTTAAAGTCTTGGCAAAGCCGATCCAGAAGCTCTTTTTCGCTGTCATAAAGATCAAAGTCCCGAGGCTTTCTGTCTCCGTCGTCCGTGCCTTCCGTGGAGTAACGAAGAACGGAGAAGATGGCGGTGCCACCGAACGAAACCGCTTCCTGATAAAGGGATTCGGGCATGGGAATGGGGGTGCGGACAAGATAAGTATTCCAAGGACGGCGCTCCTTTACAGGGAGACGGTCTCTTTCTTTCAGTTCTTCTTTTACGCCCTTTTCCGCGTGTTCAATAATGGGCTCAAACAGCTGGATCTCTCCTGCTTTTGCGGCCTCTCTCAGAGCGTCGGCCAAAGAGATCTTGACGTCGGAAACCACAGATCCCGAGCCGCCGCCACCGAACAGATACTCTCCTGCGCAGCGACCGAACAGACAGACCTTTTCTCCTTTTGCAAGAGGAAGCACTCCGTTGTTTTTCAACAGGACCGTGCCCTCAATTGCGGCTTCCTTGGAGACGGCCAGGTGCTTTGCGCTGGCAGTAACCGGGCGACCATCTTTTCCCAGAGGTAGAACCGGGTTGTAACGAAATCTTGCAAATCGTGCCATATTTTCATTCCTCCCAATGTCTTTTTTTCCATTTTACCCCTAATTTCTATATGAATGCAAGTCAGAACGCTCAAAAGAATGGCCAAAATGTGCAAATTTTGCTTTTCCACCGTCTTTCGCCGGAAAACGTGACAGAAAAAAGAAAAAAGAGAAACGAAAAAAGAAAAAAGGCCCAGGAATTTTTTCCTCGGCCTTTTAGGCTGCATGCAAAAAAGTAAGTTTACGGTGCAAATTCATCCAGGGTGACCGAGACGGTCATTGTATCTCCGTCACGGTAGACTTCCAGGGTGACGGTCTCTCCTGCTTTGTAGGCGTTTTTGGCGTTGATCAGTTCCCCGGCCGTTACCACGGTGGTCTTTTCGATCTTGGTGATAATGTCCCCCGCTTTCAGACCCGCTTTTTCGGCGCAGGAGCCTTCACCCACCTTTTCGATCTTGGCACCTCGGGCGGTTTCCACGATGATCCGTCTGCCGTTTGCGTCAATGGCGTATTCCCAGCCCTGGGAGGTGGAAACGGTGATTCCGAAGTTGGGTCTGCCTTTCACGTAGCCGTAATTGACCAGATCCCGAGCGATGGCCATGGCTTCGTTGATGGGGATACAAAAGCCGATGCCCTCCACTTCCGATTCCACGTATTTGGCAGAGGCAATGCCAATGACCGCGCCGGTGGCGTCAAAGGCGGGACCGCCGGAGTTGCCCGGATTGATGGCGGCGTCCGTCTGGAAGGTGTTGATGTCGTAGTTTCCGGTGTTAATGGTGCGGTCCTTGCCGGAAACGATTCCCCGGGTGGCGGTGAAGGTCAGGTCTCCCAAGGGGTTTCCGATCACAAGAACGCTGTCCCCGATCTCAATGTTGTCGGAATTGCCGATGGTCACGTGGGGAATGTCCTTGGCTTGGATGCGGAGAACGGCTACGTCCTGGGTTTCATCGCCCCCTACAAGGGTGGCCGCGTAACTGTCTCCGTTGACAAAGGAAACGGCCAGATCCTCTCTGCCGGCAACCACGTGGTGGTTGGTGAGAATATATCCGTTTTCCGAATCGATGACAAAGCCCGATCCGGAGTAATTACCGGCTTGTACGAACACAACGCTTCCTACGTTGTCCTGATAGATCTGTCTGGAGGAGAGCATATCCCCGGTGTAATCCTCATTGACAATGGGATTGTCTGGGTTTGTGGAAGGGTCTTCTGCAATGGGAGGAAGTTCTTCCCGCTGAGAATCTTCGGTCAGGGTCTCGGCAGGGTCGCTTCCTGTGGAGGAGGCGACGTTTTTCCAGGCTTGGCTGCCGATGTAGGTCAGCATCCCTACAAACAAAATGACATACAAAACGGAAAGGGCCACGATCCAGCCGGCCGTCTTTGACTTTTTCGGCTTTTTTTCAGGACGCCGTCCGTTTTGCGGATCGGTTTGGGGATCGAAACCTGTGCCGGGCGTGCCGGAAGGATTGGTTTGCAACGTTTCAGGGTTATCTTGAGGCTCTCCGGTAGAGGGGCTTTTTTCAAAGCTGCTTTCCCCTTCCGAAAATGGGGATTGTTTTTCTTCTGTCATGATTTTTTCCCTTTCTGGTGGTCTGCGTCTATTGTAACCTTCGAAAATGAATGATGTGTGAAAAAGAATTGAAAATCAGTGGGATAAAAAGGCTCTGGAATTGTAAAAGCGTAAGGATTTTTCCGCTTTTTCCGTTACTTCAAACAAGAGCAAGGTAACGCTCCCGCCCTCTTCTTCCACCAGGGCGTACCAGGTGCGGGGGTGACTTCTCCTGGATGCGGCAAAAACCTCCCGGTCGGCACCCACGCTCTGTGCGGTGATCTCCTTTCCGTTAAGGGGAGATAGTTTGCGGATCTTTTGAATGGGAGCGGTGTAATAGTGCTTTCTCTGACGGCGGCCGTACACCACGTCAATGCGGATCTCTCCGTGAAGGATCTGGTATTCGTATTCCACTGAGACATATCGCCACAAAAACCAGGTCAAAAACGTAACGAGGATCAGAAAAACGGGAACCATGGGTGTGACAAAGGGGAAAACAACCGCTACCGCGAGAGTAGCGATGACCAAAAGGGCGCACATTGCCACAAGTCCCAGTTTTTTCCAAATCAGACGGCCCTTTTCCATCAACGGGACAAGGTGCTCTACATAATTGGGTGAAAATTCATTTGCGCCGAAACTCATAACAGGCTCCTTGGTTTTTAATTGAAAGTATTTTACCATAAAACCGTGGCGAATTCAAGAATTTTATGGATTTTTCCATGGAAGAGACTTTTTTAGAAGCCATTTTTATTGAAACATATTTTTTCACGGATTGCGCAAATTAAACCTGTCTGAAAAAGACAAAAACAAATGGGAGCAAAGCATGATAAGAAAAATAGGTAAAAGCACGCTTGGCCTTGTCATCGCACTCTTTTTTCTGTTTCTTTCTCTTTTTGGATTGGGCGATTACCTTTTTCCCGACGCCATCAGCCGTCGGGCGGGAGACGAGGTAGAAGGCGTTTTTTGTTTTTCCTTTGAACAAGGAGAGACAGAGCCGCTTTCCGCTCAGACTCTTCAGGTTCAGACTAAGACCCATCGGCTTTTGGCTTTCGGCGTTTTGCCCATCAAGACCGTGGACGTTTCTTATTACCCCTCCTCCCAGGTGGTTTGCGGAGGAGAGCTTTTCGGCGTTCGCATGAGCACCAAAGGGCTTCTGGTGACAGGTCTTGGGACTGTGGAAACGGCCTCGGGCGCGGTTTCCCCCGGAGAGGGTGCCGGAATTCAAAAAGGAGATATTCTGGTAACGGCGCAGGGCGTGGTGCTGCAGAGCGCTTCGGATTTTGCCAAGATGATCGCAAAAACCGAGGGCGGACCCATAAAGATAACCTTGGAGAGGTCAGGGCAGCAGCAAACTGTTTCTCTTTCTCCGGTGGCCGCCTCCGATGGCAGTGGATACAAAGCAGGTCTGTGGGTTCGGGATGGGGCCGCAGGAATCGGGACCGTAACCTTTCTCGATCCGGTGACCGGTGCCTTTGGCGGACTGGGACACGCGGTGTGCGACGGGGAAACGGGAACCCCTTTTCCTCTGTCTTCGGGTACTGTGTGCTGTGCTGTGATTGAAGGCATCTCGAAAGGCGATGCCGGCGCACCCGGAGAAATCCGGGGGAGGCTGGAAAAGAGCGGTGTGGGTAAGCTTTACAGCAATACCCAAAGCGGTGTTTTCGGCACATTTAACTCTCCCCCGCCACCCGGGGCAAAAACGGTGTCCATTGGCCTGAAGGGAGAGATCAAGCCCGGAAAAGCCACGATCTTCTGTACCTTGGACAAAGAAGGCAAAAAAGAATATGAAATAGAAATTGAAGAAATCATTGGAATGGACCGAGAAACCAAGAATTTTATCGTTCACGTCACAGACCCGGAACTGCTGGCAAAAACCGGAGGCATCATTCAGGGAATGAGTGGCTCGCCCATCATCCAGAACGGAAAGCTCATTGGTGCTGTGACCCACGTTTTGGTGGGAGATCCCACCCGGGGATATGGCATATTTATCGAAAATATGCTGAAAACAGCACAAGGTGTGGCAGAACAAAATTTAAAAGCGGCGTCATAAAGCACAAAAGCATCCCGATTAAGGTCGGGATGCTTTTCTATACAACGACAGAGAAATGGAGCTGAGCCACAAGCATAGCAACCGGCTCCCGGGCTACGTTTATAACCAAAGTCTCAACGTTCATTATATCGGCGGCGCCTTGTTTGTTGAAACCGAAAACTTCGGCTGGACAGAGGATTTTATGGCAGCTTTCACAAAAGGACTTCCGGGCGAATTGAGTGCAACGAAAGTTGCAGATATTTTTATTCCCTGTTGGTAGGTCTTAGGGATATGATCCGCCAATGAAAGGAAGCTTTTTTCTAAATTCTGTTTTCTATGATCCATTGGAGGAGCTCTTCATAGCCCATTTCCCCTGCGGCTACGGCAAGGCTGGTGCGGGTAATTTGTTCATTGGCCTTTTTTAATAAAAAGAGTGCAATTTGGACCAAAATCGATTATAATTAAAAATAACAAAAAAGCCTTGTGCTTGATCGGAAAAGCTGTGAATTTGAGACGGGGCTGGAAAGGGGATCCTATGGATTTTAACGGAAAGATGGAGGCGATCGTTCAAAAAAATCACTTGCCTTATCTTGAGGTGATCGCTTACCGGGGATATGAGCAAAAGCTCAGATATGCTACCGCCGGCGTCAGCGGTAAGGAGCGCTTGCAGATGTATTCCATGAGTAAAATTTTCACCGTGGTCTCCATTATGCAGTTGATCGAGAAGGGAAAGCTCTCCCTGGAGGATCAGGTGGAAAAATTTTTCCCTTGCTTTTTGGAAACGTATTATAAAAAAGAGGGAAAAACGGTCCGAAACACGACTCCCATTACCGTCCGGCATCTGTTGACCATGACTTCCGGATTGAGCTATGACGTCAATACGCCCCACATCAAAAAGGTGCAGAGAGAAAAAGGGAAGGGCGCCAAACTGAAAGATTTTATTCCGGCGTTTGCAAAACAGGAGCTGTCGTTTGAACCGGGAACGAGCTATGAATACGGACTTTCCCACGACGTTCTTGCCGGGATCACAGAGGCGGTTTCGGGGATGAGCTTTGATGAGTACGTGGAGGAGAAAATATTCAAGCCGCTGGACATTCAAGGGGCAACCTTTCGAAACGAAAAAGACGGTTTGTATGAAAAATTTGAATGCAAGGAAGATTTAAGCGTTGTTCCTGCCCCCGAGACCAACGATCTGCTGCTTTCGGAAGCATACATCAGCGGCGGCGCCGGGCTGATCTGTTCTGTGGAAGAGTATGCAAAACTTGTGAAAACCCTTTCCAACAACGGCATCGCTGAAAACGGATTTCAATTGCTCCGCTCTGAAACCATTGACAGGATGCTCCGGCAACCGCTCCCCCACGATTTTGTCAAACACAGCTTTTTTTGGCAAGGTGACGAGTACGGCTACGGCCTTGGCGTCAGGGTGCGTGAAAAAGATAATGCGTATGGATTAAAGAGGGGAGAATTTGGCTGGGACGGTGCATGCGGTCAGTTTTGGCTTGCAGACAGAGAAAACAAGTTATCTGTGGTGATCGGGATGAACATTCTGGCTTGGGAATTAAAATATATGGGGATCCACGAAAACATCGTAAAAGAGATCTATTCGGAACTGGTTTGCGATCCCCGCAAAGACTAGAGCCTATCTTTTTCGAGAAAGATCTGGTGGATTGCTAAAAAAAAGAAAAAGTCTCCGGACTTGTCCGGAGACTTTTTTCTATTTCCCAGGGTTTTTATTTGCTTTTTTTGGCAAGCGCTCTGTGAGCGATCTTGATGATCTCCACGATGGGGATGATCAGGATGGCAAGACCGAAAGCAATGCCGTATTCCATCAGATCCAGGTGAGCCAGCTCGAAAGCCTTGGCAAGGAAATCCACCTCGATGACGAGAGTGGTCAGGAGAAGAGAGAGCAACCCTGCGCCCCAGAGCCACAGATTTTGTTTTTTCATTTTGAAAATGGATCCGTGGAGGGATCTCATGTTGAACGCGTGGCAGATCTCGCAAAGGGAAAGGGTGAGGAAGGCCATGGAAGTTCCCAGCATTTCTGCGGAATACGTTCCTGCGGCAATGGCTGCGGCGTGGTGCAGATTGGAAAGATAGAATCTTCCGATCAGATAAGAGGCGATGGTAAGAACGGTTACCAAAAAGCCCTGATAGCCAACGGCAAAACCTAGTCCTCCGGCAAAGATGCCTTCCCGGCTGTCGCGGGGACGGCGCTTCATAACGTCCGCCTCGGGCTTTTCCATGCCAAGGGCCAGGGCGGGGAAACAGTCGGTGATCAGGTTGATCCAAAGCAGATGGACCGGAGCAAAAATGGTAAATCCGAAAATCGTTGAAAAGAAAATGGTAAGCACTTCGGAAAGGTTGGAGGAAAGCAGGAACTGGATCGCCTTACGGATATTATCGTAAATTCTTCTTCCCTCGCCAACTGCGGAAACGATGGTGGCAAAATTGTCATCTGCAAGGATCATATCCGCCACGTTTTTCGTAACGTCGGTTCCGGTGATACCCATGCCGATGCCGATGTCGGCGTTTTTGATGGAGGGCGCGTCGTTGACCCCGTCCCCCGTCATGGCAGTGACCTGCCCTTTTTTGCGCCAGGCGTTGACGATTCTGGTTTTGTGTTCGGGCTGAACGCGAGCGTAAACGGAATACTTTTCCACCAAGGATTCAAATTCTTCCTCGGAGATCCGATCCAGCTCTGCGCCGGTGATCGCCTGGGAGGCGTCGGTGATGATACCCAGCTGCATGGCAATGGCAACGGCCGTATCCTTGTGGTCGCCGGTGATCATAATGGGACGGATCCCGGCGTCGCGGCACTGGTCAATGGCAGGCTTCACTTCGGGACGGACCGGGTCGATCATGCCCACAAGGCCTAAAAAGCAAAGGTCTTGTTCTACGGTTTGGGAATCGTAAACGGAAGGTTCTGCTTCCAGCTCCTTTTTGGCGGCGGCCAGAACGCGCAGGGCACGATCCGCCATGCCTTTGTTTGCGGCAAGGATATTTGCACGGATTTCATCGGTCATTTCTTGCACCTGCCCGCCAATCAGCGCGGTCGTGCATCTCTTGAGAAGCTCGTCGGGCGCGCCCTTGGTAAACTGAACAAGACCGGCGGCGGTCTTGTGGACGGTAGACATCATCTTTCTGCCGGAATCAAAGGGAACCTCGCCAATGCGGACAAGCTCATTTTTCTGAACGTTTTTGGAAAGACCCAGCTGTTCTGCGTAATTTACCAGAGCACATTCGGTAGGCTCGCCCACCGCAGTGCCTGCCTCTGTGTCGAACTCCGCGTCGGAACACAGGGACATGGCGCTGGCAAGAAGCGCCTGGTCATCGCCGTAATGCTCCACAACGGTCATTTTGTTCTGGGTCAGAGTACCGGTTTTGTCAGAGCAGATGATCTGTGTGCATCCAAGGGTCTCCACGGCGGTTAATTTTCGGATGATGGCCTGGCGCCGGGACATATTGGTAACGCCGATGGAAAGAACAATGGTAACAACGGTGGCAAGCCCTTCGGGGATCGCCGCCACCGCAAGGGAGATGGCGATCATAAAGGAATGAAGGATGGGCTCAAAACCAAAGCCGTCGCGAAGGAGCTGAACGCCGAAAATAACAACGCAGATCCCGATCACCAAATAAGTCAGGATTTTGGAAAGACCGGCAAGCTTGATCTGCAGGGGAGTCTTTCCTTCTTCTGCCTGAGCCAGCGCGTCTGCGATCTTGCCCATTTCGGTTTCCATACCGGTGGCCGTCACAACGGCTTTTCCCCGGCCGTAAACCACGGTCGATCCCATGAATACCATGTTTTTCCGATCGCCAAGGGCAATGTCTCCACTCTCTCCTGCCGCCAGGGCCTCTTCCTGTTTATTGACAGGAACCGATTCGCCGGTCAGTGCCGCTTCTTCGATCTTCATGGAAGCACACTGGATGATTCGGGCGTCTGCGGGGACGGCGTCGCCGGCTTCCAGCAAAATAATATCGCCCACAACAAGGTCTTCACTGGGAATGAAGATCTGTTTTCCGTTGCGGATCACTTTGCTTTGCGCTTTTGACATTTCCTGCAGCGCTTCAATGGCTTTTTCTGCTTTGCTTTCCTGGAACACGCCGAGAACGGCATTGATCAGGACCACGGCCAGAATGATGACCACGTCCGAAGGAAAGCCCATGTGTCCGGCGGAAATCCCTTCGTAGATCTCCACACCGGCTGAAATGGCAGCCGCAACCAACAAAATCACGGTCATTGGCTCGCATAGCTGTTTGAAGAAACGGACCAGCAGGGATTCTTTTTTTGCTTGGATCAGTTTGTTCTGGCCGTTTTTGGCAAGTCTTTCTGCTGCCTCGGACTCGCCAAGTCCGTCGGCGCTGCTACCTACACTCTTGATGACCTCATTTGCATCGAATAAATAGTGCTTCAATGTTTGCCTCCCATGAAAATTTATTAAAGTGAGTAAAAAAGACTTTTGCAGTCGAACGCTGCAAAAGTCTCGCTATCAATCTGACCCAAATAACCGGGCTGTGCGCCGAGATGACGGTTATCGGAAATGCAGAGCATTCAGCTACTCCCCTTTACACATGACACTATACTATAAAAAAATAAAATTGTCAACCGTTGGAAACGTCCGTTTCGGGTGATAAGTTTTGCCCAAAACACAAAAAAGCAGAAAATGCGATCGAAAATCTTCCTTTATTATATTATAGGGAAAAGCAGCAAAAAAATAACCGAAAAATTTCGAAAAAAGCAAAAAAAGGGGTTGACAAGGGAAGAAAGATTTGGTAAACTGAGAATCCGCCGCGCTCCGGAAGGGGCGACCGAGGAGGGCCCGAAAAAAATTTGAAAAAAATTGAAAAAAGGGCTTGACAAAGGGGTAGGCGGGAGATATAATAGACGA
>JAZOQB010000010.1:0-72529 GCA_045655865.1 Eubacteriales bacterium | reverse complement strand
ACAGGGAATGTGGGGTATTTTTGAAGTGTTCTTTGACACTTTCGTGGTCTGCACCATCACTGCCATCGTGGTTCTTTCTTCCGGATTTATCGATCTAAGCACAGGTTTGCCCATTGGCAATATTGACGACGCAACCCTGGTCTCCCAGGCTTTCGGTAACACCTTTGGCCCGGTAGGCGAAGGCTTTGTGGCCATTGCCATGTTGCTCTTTGCTTTCACCACAGTGCTTGGCTGGTCTCAGTACGGTACCAAAGCGGTAGAATACCTCTTTGGAGAAAAGGGAACGAAGGTATACAAAGTGATCTTCGTGTTGATGATCCTGTCCGGTGCAGTGATGACCTCTTCTCTGGCCTGGGATATTTCCGACACCTTCAACGGACTGATGATGATCCCCAACCTGATCGGCGTTTTGGTTCTGTTCCCCCTTGTAATCAAAATCACCCGCAATTACGTCAACCGTAAAATCAAAGGGAAAGACGAAGCTCCCATTCTCTCCTACGATGCACAGATTCAAGAAGAAATGGCATCAAAATTGGAGGAAGAATAAACCCAAACGGCAAAACACATCCAAGTCAATTATTATCACAAAAAGAGGCACTTTCCCCCGGGAAAGCGCCTCTTTTATATTCGTCAAGTATTTTATTTTCAAACCATCTGACCCACGCCGACACTCGCAAGCGAGAGCTTTTTTAGAAAGAAAAAGGGAGATGGCCAAACGGCGCATCTCCCTTGGGTCTCTTTTTATACCCGATCTTGGATCTCTTTCTTGATTTTTTCCAGGAACGCCTCGAGGGTCATGGTCTCGGTTTGAGCCGTATCGCGATTTCTCACAGATACCGTTCCCTCCTCCACTTCCTTGCCTCCCAAAATCAGCATATAGGGAACCCGGTCCACCGCCTGAGCTTCCCGGATCTTATAACCGATCTTCTCGTTTCTCTCATCCAGCTCGCAGCGAATTCCCGCGGCGCGAATCGCCTCATAAACCTGAGCGGAATACTCAGCGCTCTTTTCGGAAACCGGCAACACCTTCACTTGCACAGGAGCCAGCCAAGCAGGGAATTTTCCTGCAAAGTGCTCAGTCAAGATTCCAATGAAACGCTCAATGGAGCCAAAGCAAACCCGGTGAATCATAATGGGCTTTTTCTTGGCGCCCGTCTCATCCACGTATTCCAAACCGAAGTTAATGGGCATCTGGAAGTCCAGCTGAATGGTTCCGCACTGCCAGCTTCTGCCCAGGCTGTCCTCCAGGTGGAAGTCGATCTTGGGGCCGTAAAATGCGCCGTCCCCTTCGTTGATAATGTAATCCAAGCCCAGTTTTTCCAGAGCGTTCTTCAGTCCCTGGGTAGCCGCTTCCCAATCCTCGTCGCTGCCCATAGAGTCCTCGGGACGGGTGGAAAGCTCAATAAAGTACTTAAATCCAAATTTGGTATAAACCTCGTTGATCAGACCCACCACTCCCATGATCTCATCGGTGATCTGGTCCGGGCGCATGAAGATATGAGCGTCATCCTGGGTAAAGCAACGAACCCGGAAAAGTCCGTGGAGCGCGCCACGCAGTTCATGGCGATGCACAAGGCCAAGCTCTCCCATTCGAATGGGAAGATCCCGATACGAGTGGGGGGAAGAACGGTATACCATCACCCCGCCGGGACAGTTCATGGGCTTAATGCAATAGGTTTCCTCGTCAATGGTGGTGGAATACATATTGTCCTTGTAGTGATCCCAGTGACCGCTGGTTTCCCAAAGCGCGCGGTTCATGATCATGGGCGTGGCAACTTCCACGTAATGATCCCGGTAATGGATCTGACGCCAATAATCGATAAGAGCATTTTTCAAAGCAGTGCCCTTGGGCAAGAAAAAGGGAAATCCCGGGCCTTCCTCACAGATCATAAAAAGTCCCATCTCTTTTCCGATGCGGCGGTGATCCCGTTTCTCCGCTTCTTCCATCAGGCGCAGATACTCATCCATCTCCTCTTGAGAACGGAAAGCGATTCCGCCAATGCGAGTGAGCATCTTATTGTTCTTGTCGTTTTTCCAGTAAGCGCCGGACTGCTGGGTGATCTTAAAGGCCTTCAGCGCTTTGGTATAGGTCAGGTGAGGACCCACACACATATCGATGTACTCACCCTGCTGATAGAAGCTGATGGGCTCGTTTACATCCAGATCTCCAATGTGCTCCACCTTGTATTTTTCCTGGCGCTCTTCCATGAGAGCGATGGCCTCTTCTCTTGGCAAGATAAAGGGCTTAATGGGAAGATTTTCCTTCACGATCTTGCGCATTTCATTCTCGATGCGCAAAAGATCTTCATCCGAAAGCTTTTCCTCGCCCAGATCCACGTCGTAATAAAAGCCCTTCTCCGTAGCCGGACCAAAGGCAAAGTCTGCCTGGGGATAAAGCCTTTTGATCGCCTGGGCGCAGACGTGGGCCGCCGTGTGGCGGATGACGTGCAGCTCTTCCTCCAAAGAAAGATCGTCCCGGACCTTGCCGTCGCTGTAAATTACTTTCATGGTTTCCTCCTGAATCTTGTTTTGGGATAAAAAAATACCCCGAAAGCTCTGGCTTTCGGGGTGAGAATATTCCCACGGTTCCACCCGAATTCAGACGATAACGTCTGCTCTTCGTTTTCCCCTGTTTCGCCGGGGGGCGCCGCCATTTCCTGCGGGACCTGAGAAGGATGGTACAAAAAGAAGGTCGCCCGGCAGCTTTCACCTTGCCTGCCTCTCTTGTGAGCGCTTTTTCTTTCCGCTTGTTCCTTGAGAACGATTATAAAGCCAAACCCGGGCCTTGTCAAGCCTATTTTTCTTTACAAGGGGGAAAGTTTATGGTACAATAACCGTAAGTTTTCCACATACAATCTATCAAATGAACGTGCAAAAGGAGAGATCATGCTGGATCAGATTTTCGAACTGTTGAAGGTCATCATTCTGGGCCTTGTGGAAGGGATCACCGAGTGGCTTCCCATCTCCAGTACCGGGCATATGCTCTTGGTGGATGAATTTTTCACCTTAAATCAAAACGTGGCTTTCAAAGAAATGTTCTTCATCGTCATCCAATTGGGGGCAATTTTCGCTGTGGTTCTTCTCTTTTGGGAAAAAATGTTCCCCTTTCAGTTCAAGGACAAGACCCGGAGCGTTGTACGCAAGGATGTGTTCTCCCTATGGTTTAAGGTGGTGGTGGCCTGCGTGCCCGGCGCCGTTGTAACCCTGCTTTTTGACGACTTTATCGACGCCCACCTTCATACCCCCACCGTCATTGCTCTGGCGCTGGTCCTGTACGGCATCGCCTTCCTCTTTATTGAAAAGAAGAACAAGGGCAAAACAATGCGGGTCAATTCCCTCTCGGAAATTACCTACAAAGATGCCCTTTGCATCGGGCTGTTCCAGGTGCTTTCCATCATTCCCGGCACTTCCCGCTCGGGCTCTACCATCGTGGGCGCGCTCCTGTGCGGAGTCAGCCGTGTTGCCGCCGCGGAATTCACCTTCTTTTTGGCGGTTCCGGTGATGCTGGGCTATTCCGGCTTAAAGCTTTTAAAGTTCGGATTTGCCTTTACCCTAGGTCAAGCCACGATTCTCCTTGTGGGCTGTCTGGTAGCCTTCTTGACCTCTCTGTTTGTGATCCGTTTTCTTATGGACTTTATCAAAAAGCACAGCTTTGCCGCTTTCGGATGGTACCGCATCGCCCTGGGTGCCCTGGTACTCTTGTATTTTGGCCTTTTGGCTTGAAACCGTTACCCAGACCGATCCCGGCAATAGAAAAAACGAAGAAAAAGGTCGAGGCTTTTTCCCTCGACCTTTTTTGTTTGGAAATTTTTGGCGCTTAATACATTCCGCCGCCGGCGGCAGCAGCCTGAGCGGCCATAGCAGCCTGAGCGTCTTCTTTCTTCTCTGCTACCAGAACTTCCGTGGTGAGAACCATAGCGGCAACGCTGGAGGCGTTGGCCAGAGCGGAACGGGTCACCTTGGTAGGATCGATGATCCCGGCCTCGTACATGTCCACATACTCCTCGGTGTAAGCGTTAAAGCCGTAAGCTACCTTTCCGGAAGAGAGGATCTTATCCACAATCACGCTCTCCTCAAAGCCGGCGTTGGCAGCGATCTGACGGCAAGGATCTTCCAGCGCGCGCAGAACGATCTGAACACCGATCTTCTCTTCCCCTTCGGTCTGATCCAAGAGAGCGCGAACAGCGGAAACGGTGTTGAGCAGAGCAACGCCGCCACCGGGCACAATGCCCTCTTCCACAGCGGCACGAGTGGCGTTGAGCGCATCTTCCACGCGAAGTTTCTTATCTTTCATTTCTGCCTCAGTGGCAGCACCCACCTTGATCACCGCAACGCCGCCAGCCAGCTTTGCCAGTCTCTCCTGGAGCTTTTCACGGTCGAAATCGCTGGTGGTGGTCTCAATGTTGGAGCGAATGGAAGCGATGCGATCGCGGATGGCCTGAGCGTCGCCCTGACCGCCTACGATGATGGTGTTCTCCTTGGTGATCTTGACCTGTTTGGCCTTACCGAGCATAGCCAGGGTGGTCTCTTTCAGTTCCAGACCCAGATCGGAAGAGATCACGGTTCCTCCGGTGAGAATGGCAATGTCCTGAAGCATATCTTTTCTGCGATCACCGAAACCGGGTGCCTTCACAGCAGCGCAGGTAAAGGTGCCGCGGAGCTTGTTTACAAGCAGAGTGGAAAGAGCTTCGCCCTCCACGTCCTCGGCAATGATCACCAGCTTCTTGCCGGACTGCATAACCTGCTCCAGCAAGGGCAGGATCTCCTGAATGTTGGAGATCTTCTTATCGGTGATCAGAAGGATGGCATCGTCAAACACGGCCTCCATCTTATCGGTATCGGTAACCATATAGGGGGAGAGGTATCCGCGGTCAAACTGCATACCCTCTACCACTTCGCAATAGGTCTCGGCAGACTTGCTCTCTTCCACGGTAATGACCCCGTCAGCGGAAACCTTTTCCATGGCGTCGGCAATGAGATTTCCCAAAATCTGATCCCCGCCGGAAATGGTACCGACGCGGATGATGTCTTCCTTACCGGAAACAGGCTTGGAGTTGGCCTTGAGCTGAGCGATGGCACAGTCAACTGCCTTGGAGATACCTTTTTTGATCACCATGGGATTGGCGCCCGCGGTAACGTTCTTCATTCCCTCGCGAACGAAGGCCTGCGCCAAAACAGTGGCGGTGGTAGTACCGTCGCCGGCGGCGTCGTTGGTCTTAACGGCAACCTCTCTCACAAGCTGCGCACCCATATTTTCAAAGGGATCGGGAAGTTCGATCTCCTTGGCGATGGTCACACCGTCGTTGGTGATCAGAGGAGAACCGAATTTCTTGTCCAAAACTACGTTTCTGCCTTTGGGGCCGATGGTGGACTTCACCGCATTGGCAAGCTGGTCGATGCCCTGCATGAGTTTGGTTCTGGCTTCAATGCCGTAAAGAATATCTTTTGCCATAATGAAAACCTCCTTAGTCTACGATGGCGAGAATATCGCCTACGCGCACGATCACATATTCCGTGCCCTGATATTTTACTTCCGTACCGGAGTACTTGCTGGTAATCACACGATCCCCGGGTTTTACGTTCATCTCTACCTGGTTTCCGTCTACCATGCCTCCGGGGCCTACGGCGATCACTTCCGCGATCTCAGGCTTCTCCTTGGCGCTTCCGGCAAGGATAATACCGGAAGAGGTGGTCTCTTCGGCGGGAGCCATCTTGAGGACCACTCTGTCATTCAAAGGTTTCAACATGTTCTGTACCTCCTGAAACAATGTACTTATTCTTGTTTAGCACTCTTCTATCTCGAGTGCTAAATTCCAATATTATTATACCCCAACCCGGGTAAATTTCAAGCAGTTGCTTCTATTGTTAACAATTTTTTCACATTCTGGGAGAAGCTAGAGGCGAATGGTATTATTTTTCTCCCGGTTCAGAAGTCCGGCCCGTTGAATGGCGCCGAAGATCTTTGCCTTAATGTCGGGATTCTCCCGCGCCAGGGTGCGAAGGAGAACCTTCACATCCTCCCGGGACGTGTGTTTGTCTGCCGGACAAAGAGAGGAGCAGACCGGCATGGGATTGCGACCGGCAAAATAGACCAGCTCCTTTTCTTCCACGTAAAGAAAGGGGCGGATCACCACAACGCCGGTCTTGTCAAGATCGGTCACCGGCAAAAAGGTGTCGATCCTTCCGGCGTAAAAAAGATTTAAGAGAAACGTGTCGATCACGTCATCCCGGTGATGGGCCAGGGCCAACTTATTGCAACCCAGCTCCCGGGCGGTGCTGCACAGAACCCCCCGCTTCATTTTCGAACAAAGGGAACAGGGATTCTTTTCTTTTCGCATATCGAACACGACCTTGCCAATGTCGGTCTTCTCCACGTGATACTCCACGCCAAGCCCTTCCAGATACCGGGCGATGGGAGAAAAATCCGCCCCGGGAAATCCCAGGTCCACGGTGATTCCCACCACGGTAAATTTTTTCGGGTAAAAGCGGGAAAGATGGGCAAGGGCCGTGACAAGGGCCAAGGAATCCTTCCCCCCGGACACGCCCACGGCGATCCGATCCCCCTCTTCTACCATGGAAAAATCGTCAATCCCCTTCCGGGTAAGACTCATCAACTTCTGAACGGTCATTTTCTTCTCCTGGATTTTCTTCTCCCGGCTTTTCTTCGGTCTCCGGGGGTAGCGCCCGGGGCTTTTCCGGAAACAGCCCCTTTCCGCGCGCCTCAAAGATACAAAGGAGCACGAAGAGCAAAACCGATCCCGCCGTGATGTACGCCCCGATAGCAAAGCCCTTGGGTGAGTAGGAAAAGGTGACGGTGTGCTCCCCTTGTGTCAGGTATAGCCCCACAAAGGATCCGGCAAAGGGCACCGCTTGCACCTCTTTTCCATCTACCCATACCCGCCAGGCGCCCGGTTCCCAGGGGATCGAGGTGTAAAGATACCCGTCGGCGCCGGCCGTGATCTTCCCTTCCACTTCAGTATCCTCAAAAGAGGTAATGACAAGCTTCTCATCTTTGATCTTTTCCAGTCCCTCTTCCCAAAGGGCCTGGTCCATGGTGCAAACGTAGAAGGTAGCGGTATCGGAAAACGCCTCTTGGGTCTCCTCCTGAATTACGGTACGCAAAGAAAATTCCTCTCCCTCCCGAAAGTATCCGGCAGAGAAGAAATTGGGATAGTCCTCAATGCAATGCCAAGCGTTATTGACTTGCGTAAAATTTGCCAGAGGAACGTCGGCATAAATGTAGACCATCCCCGTTTGGGGCAAGGTATAGGAAAAGCGAAGCACCCGTGGGGACGACTCCTCACCCTCCTGCCAGGAAAAGCGGTATTTCCCTTCCCCTTCGTCTTGAACGGAAAGGCCCATATGCTCTCCCCCGGACGGGGCAACTACGGAAAACAGATCTCCCTTGAGTCCCGTCAGAGCACGAAACAGAGCGTTTTGTTTTTCATAGGGCTTCTGAGTCGAATCGAATTGGAAGTCTCCCGCCTCCTCTTCCAAAAGAAAGCCAAGTCCGGCAAAGGAGGAGGTTTGGTAGAGAGCGGAAGTGGAGCCGTTTTTGGGAGCGGAAAGCAAAGTCATTCCCGTGTCAGACAAATATCCGCTTTTCTGTACCAGATATTTTACGCCCAAAAGGGTATCTGCCAGGGGCGTTCCGTGAACGTAAACAAAACGGTTGCTCCCCGGATCCGCAGGCATTCCCAGAGCTTGGAGAAACGTAGATACGTTCACGTTGGCAGAAGATGCAAACTGAGAGATCCCGTTGTAATTGTAAAAGCAAGAATCGTTCAAGCTCCGCCACTCGGTGCTCTCCATTCTGTAAAAATCCTGGCTTTGTGCCTCCATTTCTTTCACTTTCTCCACCAGGGTCTCCATTTCCTCTCCCCGCTTGGTATCAAAGTACTCGGAGTAGCTGGTATTTCCCACAGCCCCGGTTCCCAGCGCCGCGTTCACGCAAAGTTCCACCGTCAGGGTGCCGCAGACAAAAAGGGTCAGCGTCCTGCGGGAGATGATCCCCACCGAACAAAACACCAACGCCACCACGGCAAGCGCCACCACCGCCACCGTCCCCAAAACGCTTCCGTTGGGATAAAAGCCAAAAGCGCAAATCATAAGAAGCGCGGCAAAAAGGAGCATTCCCACCGCATCGATCCAGTCGAAGTGAGGCAGAGCCGTTTTGTAATACCGATAGGCCATGACCACCACCACAAAAGAAAAGAGAAACGCAAATCGGTAGGGGATCATATTGGTAAAGTGCATACCGTGCCAAATATAATTGAGCACGCTAAAATTCATCGAGAAAAGAAGGAACAAAAGTACTGCAAAAAACACCAGCTTTTCCCGCAAGGCGATCTTCTTTGCCCAAAAAAAGCCGAAAGCAAACAGAGAAAGAAGCGCTGCCGTGGAAAGATTGGGCAAGCCCTCCATGACCGTGGGAGCATGGAAGGAAGAGAGTGGGGTGATCAGATCACGCACCGATTCATAAAAGCTGACGTACACCGGCGCAGGGTCGGTGGTCGAGACGGTATTGAGAAGTCCAAAAAAAGCGGGTAAGAGCAAAACGGCGGTAAGACCCGCACCCAAAAGGGTAGCTATGAGCAATCGGAAGCCTTTTTTTAAAAAATCCAAAAAGCCCACCCGGTCCAGAATACACAAAGCGAAAAACACCAAAACGGTAAACAGAGCGCTCATGTAGCCAATGTAGTAATTGGAAAACAGGCTCAAAGCCAAAACCAGAACGTAAAGCCAACTTTTCCCCTCCCGAAAAAGCTTGACGGTAGCCAGACACAAAAGGGGATAAAGGGCCACGGTATCCAACCACATATTATTCCAGTAGTAGCCCAAAAAATAACCGGAAAGAGCGTAGCCGGCGGCAAAAAAGGCGATCGACCAACCGGGGTTTTTAAAAATTCTTTTCAAAAAAAGCCCGGTAAATAGCCCGGCCGCGCCAATGCGCAAACAAACAAGCAAGGTGAACAGCACCCGGAATTCCCTTACAGGAACCAGTACCAAAAGGAGATTTAAGGGGCTGGAGCCGTAATAGGAGAGCATGGAGAGAAAATTGGTTCCCATGCCCATAGACCAATCGTAGAGAAGACCGGTTCCTTCGTGGAAATGGTCCCAAAGCTTGAGGAGAAAGGGGTAATACTGGTGCCAGCCATCGTAATTGATGATCTGCCGGTCTCCAAAAGGGTAGACTCCTTGAAAGATAAGGCACAAAGCAAAGATCAAAAAGGGTAGCAGAAAGGAGAGAACCAGGGGAAGAGGTCCCTTCCGCTTCTTCTCTAAAAAACACATGCTCTTTGTCCATGCCCGGGCGATCCCGCTCCCGGCGCCCTCTTTTGGCCGGGCGGTCTGCTCTCTTGTTTTGTCCATGGATTCCTCCGGTGATCCAAACAGAAAAAGGAGGTGAGCCCCTCCTTCTTCCCCGTATTTATTGATATGACTCGAACAACGCCTTTGCCCGAGAACTGGTAATGGTGTAAAACCCTCCGCTGTTTCCGCCGGGGATGCGAGAGAAGTTTTGCGTGTACTCAGCGAAATGGAAGATCAAATCGCTCAAAGCGTTAAAATCCGCCTCGCCAAAATTGGTCTCCACGTTGTAATAGATGTTGTACATAATGCTCTTGAACCGAGTCAGGTTCTCCGGCGTAAGAAAGGTATTGCAAAAGGCTCTGGCAAAGGTGATCTGAGTGTCTTCCCGTCCGGTCTTTCCGTTTTTGTAACCCATGTAAGAAACCAGCTGAAGAACCTGGTCTCCGCTGAGGGTCCGAGCTCCGGCCTGCAGATTGATCTTAAAATTGTTATTGGGGTCAAAAACGTACATATTCTCAGGAACGTTATACCGGATCCCACCCAAAAAATCAATGAGATTGGACAGAGCAGACATGGACATCACCGCGTAATAATCAGGCTTTACTCCCGTCTCCCGGGCAATGAATTCCTGAAAATAATTCACACTTTTCGTGGCGTACAGATCCCCCAGCGCGTAGCGACCGGTTCCTTCCGGCACCACGGTGTTGGAGGGAATGAGCACCACCGTAGCCTCTTTTTTTGTTTGGTTGATCCCAACCAGGAAAATGGCGTCAGCCTGGCGCTTGTTTTGATCGACTCCTATCAAAAGAAAGGTAGCCACCACGTCTTTTTGCTGTCCCGCATCCGGTGTGGCGCTGGGCTGGCTGGGCAAAGTACTGGGTTCCTCCGTGGTAACCGTTTCCCCTTGAGAGCCGATCTTACCGATCACGTCGCCCATGAGCCCTTCCGCGGCCTGGATCAAAAAAAACGCCGTTACGGTAAAAATCAGAATCGCAATACAAAGCGTCAGCAAATAATCCCGCAAAGAACGCTTCATTAACGTTCCTCCTTCTCTGTCATCTCTGTTTCAATTATATCGGATGTTCCCTCTCTTTGCAAGGGATTCGGGAAATTTTACGAAATCCCCAAAATAAGTTTCCGGGGCGCAAATCTCACCTCACCTATCCTGATACTCCCGGGCAAGATGGGTGTAAAGTGCGGCGTTGTCCAGAATCTTTTTCAGGCCCGCCTCATCCAGAGTGCGCACCACTTTGGCAGGAACCCCCACGCAAAGAGACCGGGGCGGCACCACCATACCCTCTTTGATAAGCGCCCCGGCGCCGATCAGACACCCTTCTCCGATCACCGCGCCGTTGAGGATCACCGAACCCATGCCAATGATGCAATTGTCTCCCACGGTGCAGCCGTGGACCACCGCGTTGTGCCCCACGGTAATGTTCTTTCCAAGCTTCACCGGAAAATTTTTCCCACCGTGAAGGGTGGCGTTATCCTGTATATTGGTGTTCTCTCCCACCTCAATGCCGGACTCGTCTCCCCGAATCACCGCTCCAAACCAGACGCTGGCGCCTCTTTCCAGTTTGACATCGCCTACCACAGCGGCATTATCCGCCAAAAAGACTTCCTCCCCGATCTGCGGGGTTTTGTTTCCATAGGTGTAGATCATCGTTTTCTCCTTGTTTCTCTTTTTTTAAGCCGGGACAAAGATAAAAAATCGCGGCGTGATCCGTCACGCCGCATAAGACTCTGATTTATAAAATTGTTTTGGAAAAGATCAGAGACAAGGCGTTTTCATCCAGAACCCGGAACAAATCTTTTTCTTTCTTTTCCACCTTTTCCACGATCTTTTTTCTCTCATCTTCCCCCAGTACGTACCGATGAACGTCCTCTCCGAGAAAATCCACCAGACCTTGCGCAAAAAAGTTACAAGCTCTCCAGCGCTGAACACAGGTCGCGAATGCAGAAAAATTCAAGGAGATCAAGCATCCCATTTCCCGAAGTTGCGCCACCTTTTTGGCAGAGCGCAAAAAGGGGTATCGGTCCACGTGAGCCAACACCGGGGTAACGTCATATTCCCAGATCAAACGTTCCAAACGCCGCAAAGTGGACAAGGTCAATTCATCGGTATATTCCAGCTCGGTAAGCATAAGATCGGTTCCCGAAAAGCAAAGCGGCGAAAGATCCTGCCAATTAAACAGCGTTTCGGTAAGATACACCTCCGCAGCCAAGGAAAAGCAAAAGCCTTTGGCCTGGGGCAAAGATAAAAGCCTTTGAAACGCCGCCTCCCGTTGGGCACAAAACCTCTCCCGGGAGATCTGAGCCGGGTAAAGGTGAGGGGTGAGCGCCAGATGAGTGACTCCCGCCCGGGAAAGGCGTTGAAGAAGATGGGCCGTCATAGCCTCAGACACTGCGCCATCATCAATCCCGGGAAGAATATGGGAATGAATATCGGCCTTCATGGGATCAGCGGTCTTGCTGGTCTTCCGTTTGGAAGTCCGGCTCTTTTCTTTCCGAAGCTGCGCCATCCTTTGCCTGAAAGCGGGGTGCATGCTTCTCTGCTTCCCGTGCAGAAGATGAGGGGGCAGGGGTTTCGGAAACGTAGTGGCCATAGTGTTGATACCGGCCGTAGCTTCGCTTCTCTTCCTGGACGCCATTTGCGATCACGCCCAAAATCTTTCCGCCGACAAGCTCGATCTGAGAAATGGTCTCCTTTACGTCTTTTCTGGCGGTGTACTTAGGACGAACCACCAACACCACGCCGTCCGCCAGTCGAGCCAGCGGTAGCGCGTCGGACACCACGCGAACAGGGGGTGTATCAATAATGATAAAGTCGTAGTTCTTTTGCATGTTCCGAATCAGTTGCGCCATACCTTCGCTGGCAACCATTTCCGCCGGATTGGGGGAAGCGGTGCCGGCACAGATGACATCCAGATTCGGGAAAACGTTTTTGTGAAGGATCTCCTCCAGGGAAGAAAATCCACTAAGGAGATTGGTCAAGCCCGGGGAAGTGGGCAGTTTTACCAAACGGTCAATGCGGGGACTGCGAAGATCCAGGTCCATCAAAAGGACTTTCTGCTGTCCTCTTGCCATAGAAAAGGCCACGTTGGCCGCAGAGGTCGTCTTTCCCTCTCCTTGAATGGAGCTGGTGAAAACAATGGTCTTGCACCCCGGCTTTGCCATGGAAAACATCAAGTTGGTGCGAATGGTGCGATAGGCTTCCTTGGCAGCAAAAAGGGTCCCTTCTCTCAGGGATTCGGGTGTGCCCGAAGTTCTAGCCATTTATCTTCCTCCCTTCTTGTCGCCGGTGGAAAAGTCAGGAACCGTTCCGAAAATGGGAAGCCCAAACAGCTCTGAAATCTCCTCGGAGGATTGAATTCGATTGTCCAAAAGTTCCCTTGCGATCACGATGGCAGCGGAAAGAACAAAGCCTAAAAGCAGACCCATCAGAGTGTTTCTGGTCACGTCCGGCCCGGCAGGAGCGGTGGGCAGTGAGGGATTGCTCAAAATCTGGAGCGAGCCGATGTGTTCAAAGCCGGCGATCCGCGCAGGTGCCGTTTTCGCCACAGAAAGAGCAATGTTGTAAGAAAGGTTGGGATCCTCGGCGGAAACGGTAACGAAAAAGGAAGAAGTCTCTTCAATAATCGAGGAAAAGCTGAGAGACGCGGCGATCTTCCGAGGGGAAACCTCTTGCCCGGTGCTTTCCAGGATATCTTTGGATACGTCCTCATAAAATTCGGTAACGTTCAAAAATTCAATATATTGAGGCGCCACCGACAGAGCGTAGTTGAACCCTTGAGTGCTATTCTCCTCGCCGCCGGCGTAAAATTTAACGCTGGATCGGTAGATCGGTTCCATCAGATATTTGGTAACGATAAAAGAACCGACGCCAAAGAGAACGGTCACGATCAAAAGAAAGGCCAGGCTCTTTCGGAGCCACTCCATCAAATTGCGAAACGTAATTGAGGTAACTGCCACGTTTTTGGTTTCCTTTCCTTGATTTGACTTTCCCTGAAAGGGATGTTATTTCGAAGCCAGCGCCCGGTTGATCTCCTGCATCTCGGACAGGTGTTTTTTCATATCCAGGGCCAGGGCCAGCTGGTTTCTTCCCCGTTCCAGATTGTGCAGAGGATGGCCGATCTTAAAGTACTTATCTCCGTTGACGTAATCCTCCAGGAAGCGCACGCCAACCTCAAAGGTCATGGTAACCGCGCCCAAAGCCAGGCTCTCCAGCTCTCTTTCTCCGCAGAAATCGCGCACCACGGGAATAAAGCCGGAAGCAAACGCCTCGTAAAGGCCCAGATCCAGTCCCACCTTGCTCAAATCCGGATCGTCCTCCAGCGTCTTATTGGCAGAGAAGCGGATGGCATCTCCGAAGTCGTAGGCGCAAAGGCCGGGAGTGACCGTGTCCAGATCGATGACACACACCGCCTCGCCGGTTTCTTTATGGATCAAAATGTTGTTGTACTTGGTGTCGTTGTGGGTCACGCGCAAAGGCAAACGTCCCGCCTGACGGTCCTTTTCCAGAGACGACCAAAGTTCCTCGTTCTCCCGGAAAAGCGCAAGCTCTTTTTCCACTTCTTTTCTTCTGCCCATCACGTCCCGCTCGCACGCCCGGAAGAAATTTTCCATTCTTACGGGGGTGTTGTGGAAGTTGGGCAAGGTATCGATCAGCTGATCCATGGGGAAATCGCTGAGCTGCTTTTGGAAGAGACCGAAGGAACGTCCGGCATTTCTCAAAACTGCGAGATCTTCCGCCTTGTTATAGGTAACGGTGTCGGAAACGTAAACGTAGATCCGCCAAAAGCTACCGTCTTCTTCCATGTAATAATTGGTGCCGTCTTCTCTCTTGATAAAGTTCAAGACTCTTCCGTTGGGGTCCACCCCTTCCTGGATCAGCTTGTTCCGGATATGTCCGGTAACCTTATCAATGTTGTTCATGATCCCTATGGGATTGGAAAACACGTAGGTGTTCACCCTTTGAAGAATATAGGAACCCTTTTTGCCCTGATAGACCGTGTCAATCTTATGCGTGGAATTGATATGGCCGCTGCGCAATGTTTCTACTTGAAAAGAGTCGTGACAAATTCCAAACCGGTCCAAAACCTCAGAAATTTTCTGCTTATCGTAGTCCATAGTTCAACTTTCTTTTATCAATTCAATAAGAATTCGCCATCTTTGCCGGCAAGGCGAAAAAAGAAACGAGATGGCGTCCCTTCTATTATAGCCAACAAATGAAAAAGAGTCAAGTCCTTTTTCTGCGTTTGAAAAAAGCGGGAAAATGCAAGAATTCCCCGGCAACGGGAACAGGCCCGATGCCGGGGAAACTTTTTTCTTTCAAATACAGGAAAGATCAGTACAGAGAGAGGATCTTGCTGGTGCCGATCAGGCTCTCATCCAATTCTTTTTTCATGGAAAGGGCCTCTTCAATGGGATAATCCACCACCGAATCTCCCTTCATGGCAACGATCCGGCCGAAAACACCCTGGGAGAGAAGCTGAGTAGCCCTGGCACCCATGAGAGATGCGGCCACCCGATCCCGGACCGTGGGGCTTCCGCCCCGTTGCTGGTGACCCAAAATGGTGGTGGTGGTAGAGATCCCGGTTTTGCTCCTGATCTCCTCGGCGATCTGCATCGTCCCACCTACGCCCTCGGCGTTAATCACGATGTAGTGATGCTTGCCCGCGTTGCGACAGGAAAGAATGGGCTTGATGATATCCTCGTTCACATCGAAACTTTTCTCGGGAATAATACAAGCCTCTGCGCCTCCCGCAATACCGCAGTTGATGGCAATATATCCGGCATTGCGCCCCATGACCTCCACAACGCTGCAACGCTCGTGAGAGTAGGCGGTATCCTTGATCCGGTCGATGGCCTCCTTGACCGTGTTCATCGCGGTGTCGTAACCGATGGTGTAATCGCTGCAGGCAATGTCGTTATCAATGGTAGCCGGGATCCCAATCACCGGAAGGCCCAAACGAGCCAGGTCCCGAGCACCCCGGAACGAGCCGTCGCCGCCAATGACCACCAAAGCATCCAGGCGAAAGATATCCGCCATGGCCTTTCCCCTCTGCACCCCTTCGGGCGTAGAAAATTCCTTACTGCGAGCGGTGAGCAGAACCGTACCGCCGCGACTGATGATGTTGGAAACGGAGTGGTTGTTCATCTCCGTGATCGAGCCGTCCAAAAGGCCCTCATAGCCCCTTTGGATACCAAAAACCTGAAATCCGTAATACAGTCCGGACCGGACCACTGCCCGCAGGGCCGCGTTCATTCCGGGGGCGTCGCCGCCGGAGGTCAAAACGCCGATGCGTTTGATCTTTTTGCTATCCATAAAAAGTCTCCTAATCGTTTTGTTTCGCTATTTTTAACTTGCCGATATTCTCTGTCTCCAGTATATCAGTTTCCCCAAAATATGCAAGGGTAATTGGGGAAAATACGAGCAAAAGTTCACTTTTTTTCCGGAGAAATGCCCTTGATGTCAGGGTCGGTGTCAACAAAATCCAGAAAGATCTCCCGAACCCACTGCGCCATTGCCGCATCGTCCCGGGCATCTCTTGCACCCAAAAACGCCTCGGGCATCCGGAAGGAACCCGGGAGGGTCAACCGAAGGATCCCTTTTTCCTCCCGTCTGAAAAGATAAAGGGAAAGGCCGCACTCACGGCACACGGTCATAGCACAGAAAAGAGGTGCAAAAGCCAAGGCCTGAGGAAAGACTGTCTCTCCCCCTGTGCGGGTGAGCGTTCCGTACAGAGAAAAGAGTCCTTCCCGGTCGGGAAAACACAATTCGATCACACTCTCCTTTTCTCCCGCTTCCACCGAAACATCAATCCTGTCCTCTCCTTCAAACAGGACGATAAAATGCAACAGATTCACCATAACAAATCCCAAAACAGCAGGCGAGACCCAAACGCCGGCCGAAGAAGGGCAGGACACAAAGAGCGTAACTCGAGCCTTTTGCATCGCCCCGGTCAAAACGCGCAAAAATCCGTCAAGGCTGCAAGAGGTAGGCTCGTCCCAGCTTCGCTCGGAAAGTCGCATCAGGCGAAGATAGGATCCTTCTTCCTCCCTCAGCCGCCGAATCCGGGCGGAGATCCGATCCAGGTGCTCCTTCTCTTCCTTTCCACCCGTCCTTTTCTCCAAAAGGCGGGCTGCCGCCCTGTCAAATTCGGGAAACAATTCCCGAGCCCGCTCCAAAAGAGCGCGGGAAAATACCGGATGCAAGGGAAGGAGCGTCTCCAAAAAGGAGAGAACGGTGTACTCTGACCACCGAGTCAACCCCACAAAATAAGACACGCCCTCCAAAGTTGCAGTCAGGATCACCTTTTCTTTTGCTCCCTCCCACGCCCACTCCAGAAAACGCCCCAGACGGGAAGGCGGCGGAAGAAGCTTTTTGGCCAGACGATTCCGAAACACCGGGCGCCCTTCTTCGGAAAGGGCCACGACGGGAAAGGGCAGCGTCTCCAAACGCTCTTCCATTCTTTCCGTTTTCGGTCTCCCCACATCCTTTGACCGCACCTCTTTGATCTCTTCCACAATCAGCCCTCCCTCTCAAACCGTGCAAAATCAAGCGCCGTTCTTCTTTTCCATTTTACGTCATTTTATCATGAAGTGAGGAATTTTGGAAATTTTTTTGAAATTTTATAAAAATGATTTTCTTTTTTTCAAGAGCATGGTATAATGACTTCATACTGGATTTTTATACTCAAACCGTAATCCAACCCGGAAAGGAACGTCCAAAACAAATGCCGTATTATACCGAAAAACTTCATCGCATCGCACTTCCTGTCATTGCCCTGAGAGGTCTTGTGGTCTTCCCCGGAATCGACACAAGCTTTGAGGTGGCCCGTCCCCAAACCGTAAAAGCCACCGAAATGGCTCTCAAAGCCGATGGCATGGTTTATCTTGTGACCCAAAAGGACAGCGGCGTGGAAACGCCGGAGCCGGGAGATCTGCACCCGGTAGGGGTGATCTCCCGAATCAAGCAATCCATCAAACTTCCGGATAAGAGCTATCGGATCATCACCGAGGGTGTCGCCCGCGGAGAGACCCAAAACGTCTTCCGTCTGGAATCCGGTGCCCTTACCGCCGAGGTCTTTCAAAAGGAGATCTCGGTGCTGGATGACATCACCGCCGACGCCTACCGAAGAAGCGTTCTCCACAGCGTGGAAGACCTCTCGGTGTTTATGCCCAAGCTTTCGGGAGATGTAACTGCGGCCCTTCAGAGCATAAAGGACCCCGGTTTTCTCTCGGATTTTGTTGCCGCCAACATTCTCCGACGTCCGGAGGACAAGCAGGAGATCTTAAGTCTTTTCGATCCCACCCGGCGAGTTCTTCGCCTCAAGGAGATCCTGGAGAGGGAGATCGAGGTCACCAAACTGGAAAATCAGCTGGCCCGCAAGGTCCAGAGCCACATGGAAGAGCAACAGCGCGAGGCGTATCTAAGAGAGCAGATGAGAGTCATCCAAAGTGAATTGGGCGCCTCTGCCGGTGGCATGGAAGGGGGCTACGACTCAGACGAGGCAGATCTTTTGCAACGGATCCAGGCTGCCGGACTTCCCGATGACGTGCGGGAAAAACTGACGGCACAGGCAAAAAAACTGCACAACATGCCTTTTGGCTCCTCGGAATCCGCCCTTCTGCGCAATTATGTGGAAACTTGCCTTGAGATCCCGTGGCAAAGCTACACCGAAGACACCGTTTCCCTCTCCCTTGCCCGAAAGATCCTTGACCGGGATCACAGCGGCCTGGAAAAAGTAAAGGAGAGGATCCTGGAGTTTTTAGCCGCAGGTCTTCTGCGAGGGAAGGTTCAGGGGCAGATCCTTTGTCTGGTGGGCGCACCCGGCGTGGGCAAGACCAGCATCGCCTCTTCCATCGCTCAAGCCCTGGGAAGAAAATACGTCCGGGTCTCCCTGGGTGGCGTTCGGGACGAAGCGGACATAAGAGGTCACCGGAAAACTTACATCGGCGCCATGCCCGGACGAATCATCGCCGCCCTCTCTCAGGCCGGTTCCATGAACCCCCTGATCACCTTGGATGAAATCGACAAACTCACCCGGGACGCCCACGGCGACCCAGCCTCCGCCCTTCTGGAGGTTCTGGATTCCGAACAGAACCACTCCTTCCGGGATCACTTTGTGGAATTGCCTGTGGACCTGTCCGCCTGCATGTTCCTGGCCACTGCCAACGATGTCTCCGACATTCCTCCGGCCCTTCTGGACCGAATGGAGGTGATCGAGATTTGCGGCTACACCGAAAGCGAGAAAGTGGCCATCGCAAAAAATCACCTTCTCCCCAAGCAGGAGAAGGAACACGGCCTGAAAAAAGCAAATCTTCGAATCACCGACGGCGCACTGAGAAAGATCATCCGTTCCTATACCCGGGAACAGGGCGTTAGAAAAATGGAACGCCAGCTGGCCCGGATCTGCCGCAAAGCAGCAAAACTTGTGATCGACGGGGCCGAAGCGGTCAGCGTCACGGAAAAGAATCTGACCGACTTTTTGGGCAAAGAAAAGATCCTTCCGGAAAAGGCAGAGCTCTCTCCCAAATTGGGTGTGGTCAACGGTCTTGCCTGGACCATGAGCGGCGGAGAAATGCTGAAAGTGGAAGCCTTGAGCCTTCCCGGCACGGGCAAGGTGGAATTGACAGGCTCTCTGGGAGATGTCATGAAAGAATCCGCCCGGGCAGCCATCTCTCTGATCCGTTCCCGCACCGAGGAATGGAAGATCACCACACCGGATTTTTATCAGAACCGGGATCTGCACATCCACCTTCCGGAAGGTGCCATTCCCAAGGACGGCCCCAGCGCAGGGGTTACTCTTGTGACCTGTCTGGTCTCTCTTCTCTCCGGCAGAAAAGTACGGGGGGACGTTGCCATGACGGGCGAGATCACCTTGCAAGGTCAGGTTCTCGCCATCGGAGGCCTGAGGGAAAAGGTCGGTGCGGCACTCCGCGCCGGCATGAAGACCGTTCTGATCCCTGCAGACAACGAAAAAGATCTGGAGGAAGTGGACCCCAAAGCGTTAGAGAAGATCACCTTCATCCCCTGCCGCAAGATCGACGACGTTTTGAAGGCGGCCCTTGTAGATTAAATGAATCGAAACAACGTATCTTTAAAAATCTCCGCCGGACGGCGCGACCAGCTCATCCGGGACGGAAAGTGTCAGATCGCCTTCTCCGGCCGAAGCAACGTGGGAAAAAGCTCGGCGCTCAACCGCCTTTTGGGGCGCAAGAGCCTGGCAAGAGTGTCCTCCTCTCCGGGAAAGACCGTCACCGTCAATTTTTACGATCTGGATTCCCGTTGCTATTTGGTAGACCTGCCCGGCTACGGCTTTGCCCGGCGAAGTGAAAAAGAAAAACGGGTCTGGTCCGCTCTGACAGACGCCTATTTTCAAAGTCACGAAGATCTGGCCCTGGTTCTCCAGCTCATTGATTTAAAAACCGGTCCCAGCCGCGACGATGAGACCATGATCGCCTTTTTACAGGAAGTAGGCATCCCCTTTGTGGTAGTGGCCACAAAAATGGACAAATTGAACAAAACCAATCAAAAGAAGAATCTGGCAGAATTGGAAGAATTCCTGTTTCCCACGCCGGTCTTTCCCATCTCCTCTCTCAACGGAGACGGAGTGGATCGAGTATGGAGCCTGATCGAAAAAACCGTAGAGGTTTTTGAAAAAGGCCTTTGATCTGCAAAAACGCATTTGTTGTATGCTTTTCCCTTTTTTTACCCATACTAACGAAAAAAAGCGGAGGGATGAGCGTGAAAATTGCGTTGATGGAGCACCTTCCCATTTTGGAGTCCTTTTTGCAAAACGCGGCGAAAAAATGCCCGTTTAAAGAAAAGATGACCGTTGAAAAAGCCGTTGTGGGCGAAACGTACGATCTGATCCTATCGGATCTGTCCTGGTATTCTCCCCGGGGCTTTGCTTCCGGTTCCCTGATCCTGGTTCCCAGCTACGCCCACGTGATCGCACCGCCGTTGGCCGGCCAGCTTCTGACCGGGGGTATGAATCAGGCAGACCCCGTGACCCTGTCCAGCATCCGGGAAGACCGGGCTCTGCTCTGTCTCCAGCAGGAGTTAAACCTATTGGGAAAAAGTGTGTACCCCTTTGAAAAACCCTTTCCCTTTGATCGAAGCTTCAGTCTTTACAAAAATCTCGCCGTGGGCTTTGCCCTTTCTCTGGCGGAACAAATTTTCGGAGAGGATGTATGAAAGACGATTGCCTTCTCATTGAACTGGACGAATTGATCCCTTACCTAGTCCCCTCCTCCCATGAGCCTGTGCGTGGGCCCAAAGACTTTTCCGCGCCGGATCCTGCTGAAGAAGGGCGGGCTGAAAACGTTTCCCTGTCTCTGGTTTTGCTTTGTGGCAAGGATGAAATCCGCATCCGCGGCAAAGCCATGGCTCTTTGCAAAGTGGGAGAGGATTACATAATCGAAGAACCGGTGGAACTGAAGAGGGAAAGCGATTTTTCCCTTTACCGAGATCGCCTTCTTTTGCGGGGACAGCTTTTGGCTCTGGCTCTCTCTAATACCAAAAAGCTTTCCCGGGTACTCCTTCGCTTTGTCATCTTTTCGGAAGGAACTGTAAAAACGCAAACCGTCCCCCTGGAAAAAGAGGCCCTCTCCGCAACGCTTTCCTCCCACATCTCCAAGATTTTTTCCCTGGCTCCTCTGTGGAAAAAGGGGGCAGGGCTCATTGCCTTTCCCTATTCCTCTCTGCGTCAAGGGCAACGGGAACTGATTCAGGCCGCCTGGGACGCCATCCGCTTTTCCACAAAACTTTACGCCTGCGCTCCCACCGGCATCGGCAAGACCTTGGCGGTACTGTATCCTGCTCTGAAAGCTCTGGAAAAAGGAAAAGTCCCTCAGGTCTTTTACGCCTCTCCCAAAAACACCCTAAAACTTCAGGCCGCCGCCGCGGTCGAGGCTTTGCAGAAAGAAAAGGGGCTTCGAACCCTGGTTCTCAGCAGCAAAACGAGCCTTTGCCCGGAAGGGCGGGAGGAATGTCAAAAGCGCGATTGCGAATACGCCCTGGGATTTTGGGAAAAACTTCCCGAGGCCTTAAGTTTTCTGGCTTCCTTTTCCTGTATCACCGAAAAAGAGCTGTCTGCCGCAGCCTTTCACTTTCACATCTGTCCCTTTGATCTAGCTCTCCAACTGCAAAAGCACTGTCAGGTCATCATCGGAGACTATAATCACGTTTTCGACCCGGGCCGGGCAGTGTTCGCCCCCAAACCGGGGAGCGTGCTTTTGGTGGATGAAGCCCACAACCTCCCCAGCCGGATCCGGGAGAGCTTTACTCAGTCCCTCTCCCCGGAAGACTTTGACCCCATTTTCCGGGATCCCACTCCTCCGGCCGTCATGCTTCGAGAACATTTTTCCGACCTTTTGGGAGAGTTTGCCAAGCTGCGCAAAGCCCGCCGGGACGCCAAAGAATTTTTCTCTGTCCAAAGTCCGGAAAAGCTGTCCGCTCTGGTTTCAAGCCTTCTTCCCAAAGTGGGCTTTGCCCTCCAGGAAGGCTTTGGGCATCTTGCGGAGGACTCAGAGAGGAGAGTCAAAGAACTCTATCAAAAACTTAAAAACTTTGCCCGGCTCTCCAAACTTTTCAACGAAGAATTTTCCACGCTCTTCCCTTTGGAAGGCGGGGTCAAAATTTACCTGGTAGACCCCCGGGAAAAAATTCTGGATGGATGCCGGCGGTGGCGAAGCGTCCTGTTTTTCTCCGCCACCCTCCTTCCCGAAAACTATTATTTTGATCTGCTTGGCGGACAGGAGGAAGATCGCTTTCTGACCCTCCCCTCCCCCTTTCCCAGAGAGAATCTTTTCGTAGGTCTCTGCCAGATCGACGTATCCTTTTCTCAAAGATTTGCCACAGCCCCCAAGATCTGCGGCATCATTCGCGCCGCCGTATCGGTAAAGCCGGGGAATTACATGGTATTTCTCCCCTCTTTTGAATATCTTCGCCTGGTCTCTCAGGCCTACAAAGAACGCTTCTTTGACCACAAGGTCCTGGTACAGGAAAAGGTGATGAGCGCAAAAGCACGCCGGGAATTTTTGGAAGCGTTCCAAACCAACCGAAAAGGAACCCTCATCGGCTTTTGTGTCATGGGCGGCGTGTTTTCCGAGGGAATCGATCTGAAAGGCGAATCTCTTTTGGGAGAGATCATCGTGGGAACCGGATTTCCTCCGCCCAGCCCCGAGGGAGAAGCAGAGTGCGCCGGCTACTATCGAAGAGACATGGACGGCAAGAGCTTTGCCTACACTCTCCCCGGGTGGAGCCGGGTCCTTCAGGCGGCCGGCAGAGTCATCCGAGGGGAAGAGGACCGGGGATTTCTCATCCTGTGCGACGCCCGGTATCTGGGGGAAGATATGCAAACGCTCTTTCCCGAAAGCTGGGATCGCTTTGAGATCCTGGAAAGAGAAGCGCAGTTGAAAGAAAAACTGACTCAGTTCTGGAAATAAGCTCCGAACAGGAGCAGATACGATCCCACGGCCGCCGTGCCACCAAGGAGTTTTCTATGTTCGAAAAAAACAAAGACCAATCCCGCCGATCTCAAGATTTTTTTCTGGGTGATCTGGAAGAGATGTGGGAATGGAACCCAAAAGAAACAGAGATAAAAAAAGAGGACGGGAAGAGCCACGACACTCCCCCATCCCCTCTCCCGCTTTCTTTCTCGGACAAAAACGTGGGGTCTACAGAGCCAAAACCGAAAACAGAGCCTGCACAAAAAAGCGCGGTCCCTCCCCTGACCCCAAAGCCAAAGGGACACCGTCCCCTTCACGCACGCCGGGAGTTGCCCAAGTCCGGCGCCCCGGAAAAAGAAAAAGAGACCTTGTCTCAAAAAGTGGAAAAGCCCGTCCCGATCCCCGAATCGGCAGGAGCAAACAAAAGCGGGCCCTCCCCTCGCCACGCCGTCAAACCCGTAGAAAAAGCGCCTGAGAAAAAGGCCTCCGTCCGCCAACGCCCCTCCCTCTTTGCCATTTTTCGCCAGGCCGTCACCGGCGCGAGGGGCGCTCTTGAAAAGAAGCTTCGCCCCAAAAAACAGGATCCCACCCGTGCCCTGGAGATACCCGAAAAAAGAACCGTCCCCATCCAGGACCACCCCTCTTTGCATCCCAAGGAGGAAGAGGCGGTGCGCTCTTCTTTGGACGGAATGTACGGTGTCTATCGGGACAGGGCAAAAAAAACACCCCGAAAGCTGACTTTCGGGGATTGGCTTCGCTATGCCGTTCTCTTTGTTTGTATTTTCGGATTTTTGGTAGCCGGGTACTTTGTCTTGGATAAGCTCTACGGCTATTACCGCTCCTATCTTATCTATTCCGGTCTGCAAGACATGGTCAGCGTCAAGGATCGCTTTTCCGACGATTATTTGAAAAAAAGCGCCGCCTCCGTCCCTTCCCTGACGCCTCAGGATATTTTCAACGGAAAAACTCTGAATTCTCCCCAAGGCAGCATGCCGTTTTCCGAGGAACAGCAAACTCTGGTCTCCAAGATCGCTCAGCTGAAAAAGATCAACGGCGATACCGCCGGCTGGATCACCATTGAGGGGACCGTGGTAAACTATCCTATCGTGTGGTCTCCGGCGAGAAACTACTACCTTCACCGGGACTTTTACGGAAAAAACCTCTCCGGCGGCAGCATCTATATGGATGAGCGCAATTCTCCCAACATCACGGAAAACCGGAACACCGTCATTTACGGGCACAACATGGCCGACGGCAGTATGTTCTCTTCCATTCACGACTTTAAAAATGCCACGGTATTTTACGGAGCAACCATTCAGATCGCCACCCAGGACGGTATCTTCATCTACAAGCCGTTCTCCGTTCACGAGTCCAACGCTTACGATAACTATTTTGAAACCAATTTCGTTTCCGATTCGGACTTTGTGGATTTCTGCGAGGTCATGGCCTTTATCTCATACTTCCAGACGGACTACACCTTTGACGCCAACAGCCAGATCATCACCCTGTCCACCTGCATGGACAACACTACCGCCACCGACGGCCGCTTTGCCGTTCACGCGATCCTGGTGCAAGTGATCCGATAACGGTCACAGGGTAAAGTCTATAGCGGCGCGGCTCTCCCGAAGCGGCCGCATAAAAGCACCCACGGCCTTGTGATCGGGGTGTACCTGGTATCGCTCCAGATCCTCCAGAGACTGAAAATCGGAAATGAGGATCAAGTGGGCATTTTCCGGATCGGCGCCATCTTCGTTCACTCTCGTCTCAGATCGGCAGATCCAGTCGATCTTTTCGGGAAGAGCATCCAGCATGGCACGTGTCATGGCCACGTTCTCTTCTCGGCTCCTGCCTTCGGCCCGGTCTTTAAATCGAAACAATACAACGTGACGGATCATAAGTCTGTCTCCCTTTTGTTTTTTCTCATTGTATCACATCTCTCCCCCACCTCACAAGTCCGGGGATAAAAATCGGATCTTATTTTCCTATCTTTTCGTTTTTTTTGACGAAAGGAAAGAATTTTTGAGAAAAAATGTTTCAAATCATTTATTTTTTATTAAAAAGCTTGACATATTTTTTTTCGGATGCTATAATCGCTACCAGGTAGAGGAGAAAGTATGCCCATGGCAAAGGAAGGCAAAGTGAAAAAAAGCCCTTTGTGCGACCGTTCCCTGGAGGAGTTGGCACAAGATGCCGCCCAAGGGAAAGAAGATTGTTTTTCCCAGCTTTCCCGGGGTTTTTCCCCCACCCTTTCCCGCATGATCTCCGGTCTTTCCGTTCCGGCGGAGGAAAAGGAGGATCTGCGGCAGGAAGGACTCATCGGTCTTTATAAGGCAGTGCTTCTCTTTGACCCGGCCGTTTCCTCTTTTTCCAATTTTGCTCGCATCTGTATGCGCTCCGCCATTTTGGACGGGTTGCGTCGGTACCGGAGATCCGGCGGTGCGGCGGAACTGGCTTTAAGTGAGGAACTGTCCTTGCCGTCTCCCGGCTCCGATCCCCAGGAGATCCTGATGGGAAAAGAGCGCCTTTCCTCCCTTCTGGAAAAGGCAAGTCGGAGTTTGAGCCCTTTGGAACGGCGGGTATTCGGTCTGCGTTTAGAAGGGAAACGGACTCAGGAGATCGCCAAGGCCCTCTCCTTGTCCCACAAAAGTGTAGAAAACGCTTTGTTTCGCGGAAGAAAAAAGCTTTCTGCACAAATTTATCATGTTTAATATGCCCGTGTAGCTTAAAGAGAGCGTTTTGATCGCAAGCGGATCGAAAAGGGTGACGGTGCAAGTCCGTTCTGGGCAATTTTGAAAAATTTTACGAGGTATGGCAAATGTACGAAGACAAGACACTGGTATGCAAGGATTGTGGCAACGAATTCGTTTTCACCGCAGGTGAGCAGGAATTCTACGCCGAGAAAGGTTTCCAGAACGAACCCCAGAGATGCAAGCCCTGCAGAGACGCAAAGAAAAACGCTTCCAGACAGGCAAGAGAGTATTTCACTACCACCTGTGCCAACTGCGGCAAGGAAGCTAAGGTTCCCTTCCAGCCCACCAGCGATCGCCCTGTTTATTGCAGCGATTGCTTCGCCGCTATGAAGGAAAACGGCTAATTTAGCAAAACAAAAGGCGCGGCCCGTGGCCGCGCCTTTGTTTTTTTAGGAGAAAAGTCATGTTTTTGATCGTTTGCATCGATAGCCGCGGCGGCATGTCCTTCGGCGGCCGCCGTCAAAGCCGGGATCGGATCCTTCAGAAGCGTCTCCTGGATCGGGTCGGCACGTCGCATCTTTTTATGAGTCCATACTCCGCAAAGCTTTTTCAAGAAGCGCAAAACGTTATCGCCACAGAAAACTATTTGGAAAAGATAGGCCCGGGAGACTATGTCTTTGTGGAAGACGGGCCTTTACCGAAAAGCGGCGTGGAGGGTCTGTTTCTGTATCACTGGAACCGCCTCTACCCGGCAGACCGATATTTCACACTCTCTCCCGCAGCTCTAGGTCTCACCCGGCTTTCCCGGGAAGAATTTCCCGGGTCCTCGCATGATGTGATTACCGAAGAGATCTTCTCTCTGAATAAGGAGTCCCTATGAAAAACCTTTTCCGCCTCGCTCCCCTCTTTTTGACCCTGGTCATTCTTTTTTCGGGCTGCACCTTTCCTTCTTCTCCCGCAACCGAGCCGCCTTCTTTGGAAAGCAGCGGAGAAAATGCCACTTTGGCACATCTCCCCTCATTTTCCGGCTCTCCTTTTGTTATTTTAAAGAACAATCAACCCGATTTTACCCCGGAAGAGATCAGCGAAGAGTCCTTTGAGTTCTATTCGGAATTGGACGCGCTTGGCCGGTGCGGAGTCAGCGTTGCCAGCATTGGCCGGGACCTGATGCCCACCCAGGAACGAGGGAGCATCGGGCAGGTAAAGCCCTCCGGTTGGCAAACGGTAAGGTATGACATTGTAGACGGAAAATATCTTTACAACCGCTGTCACCTCATCGGGTTTCAGCTCACCGGGGAAAACGCCAATCCCAAAAATCTCATCACGGGAACTCGCTATCTCAACGTAGAAGGCCAGCTTCCCTTTGAAAACATGGTGGCAGACTACGTCAAGGAAACGGGAAACCATGTCATGTACCGAGTCACCCCCGTGTTTGAGGGCAACGATCTTCTGGCCCGGGGCGTGGTCATGGAAGGATGGTCCGTTGAGGATGGCGGGGAAGGCATCTGTTTCCACGTTTTCTGCTACAACGTCCAGCCCGGAATCACCATTGATTACGCCACGGGAGAAAGCACGCTGGCCGCCCAGGGGCCGGAAAACTACCCCACAGAATCCGATCCCAAAGAGACCGGCGAGCACCTTGTTCTCAACACCAATTCCAAAAAGATCCATCGCCCCCACTGCTCGTCCGTTTCCTCCATATCCCCCAAAAACCGGAAAGACCATGTGGGTTCTCCCGAGGACCTGGTGGCCCAGGGCTACTCTGTTTGCCAAAGCTGTTTTCAGGATTGACCTCCCCGATCCTTTCGGGAAAGCCCGGCGGCGCAATTTTGGCGCCACAAACAATATAAAAGAAAAAAGGCCTATTCCATCCTGTTGGAATAGGTCTTTTGCTTTGAAAGATAATTTTTTTGAAAAAATCTTCCGAACTGAGCATCTCTTCCGGAAAAGCGCCGCACCGGCGATCTTCTCCGGAAACGTATGGGTGTGAAAATCAATCTTCATAGTCCCTCTCAGTGATGCATATCCCATTTTTACAAGTTACCGGATCGTATCCGCAATGTGCAAGATCAGATCGTGGCTCTTTTCCCAGCCAAGGCACGGATCGGTAATGGATTTTCCGAAAACATTCTCTCCAATGCTCTGGGCTCCGTCCTCCAGATAACTTTCGATCATAAGCCCCTTGACCATTTTACGGATCTGCTCGTTGTGGTTGCAGCTATAGACCACGTCTTTGGCAATCCGGATCTGCTCTAAGTACTGCTTACCGGAATTGGCGTGGTTGGTATCCACGATCACGGCAGGATTTTTCAAACACGACTGCTGATAGGTCTCATAGAGTCGTGCCAGGTCTTCATAGTGATAATTGGAAACGTATTTTCCCGTTATGTCCACATATCCCCGCATGATGGCGTGAGCGTAGGGGTTGCCGTCGCTGTGAACCTCCCATCCTCGGTATAGGAAGGTGTGCCCCCCCTGAGCGGCGTGGATGGAGTTCATCAAAACCGTCAGGTCCCCTCCGGTGGGATTCTTCATGCCCACGGGAACGTCCAGTCCGCTGGCGGTAAGGCGATGCTGCTGATTTTCCACGCTCCTGGCACCCACGGCAATGTACGCCAAAAGGTCCGAGAGGTAGCGGTGGTTTTCCGGATATAGCATTTCATCTGCGCAGGAAAAGCCGTAGTCAGAAAGGGCGGTGCGATGCAGCTCCCGAATGGCAATGATCCCTTTGAGCATGTCCGGGCGGGCTGTGGGATCCGGCTGGTGGAGCATGCCTTTGTAGCCCTCTCCGGTGGTACGGGGCTTATTGGTATAGACCCTGGGGATGATAAGAAGCTTGTCTTTTGTCTCCTCCTGGGCTCGGGCCAATTTTTCCATATAAGAAAATACCGCGTCCCGGTTATCCGCAGAGCAAGGACCGATGACAAGCACAAACTTCTGGCTCTTGCCTTCAAAAATGTCCCGCAGTTCCTGAATTTTCGCATCCCGCACCGCTTCCCACTCCGATTTCAAAGGGAAAAGCTTCTTGATCTCCTGGGGAACGGGCAATTTTCGGATGAATTTCATTGTTTCTCTCCTTTTCGATCAAACAGAGCCCGGCGGGCCGTAGAAAGACGCATCATGTCCTTCATCACATCCACTCTCTCCTCCCGAACCGCCTGGGAAAGGGCGTGAAAGACTTTTTCAAAATTGTCCATTTGCCGAACAAGAGCGTCTTTGTTTAACAAAAACAGCTCGCTCCAGAGATCTTCCTGGATCCGAGCGATCCGAGTCAAATCCCGGAAGGAGTCGCCGGTGTAATTGACAAGACCCGTATCGTCCCCGGCACACATCAGGCTGATGGCAATACAGTGAGTGAGCTGAGATAGAAAGGCGATCATCTCATCGTGCTTCTCGGGCGTTAAAACGGAAACGGTTGCAAAGCCCAATTCCCGTCCCAGCTCCTTGCAGATCTCCACACCCTCGTGGGTATTCTTCTCCGTGGGAACCACAATGTAGTTGGCACCTTGGAAAATGGCGTCATCGCTGTTTTCCACACCACCCACCTCGCGCCCTGCCATGGGGTGCGCGGCAATGTATTCCACTCCCGGGGGAAGCTGATCCTGAACACGCCGCACCACGCTCCCCTTTACACCGGTCACGTCGGTGAGCACGGTTCCCTTTTTCAAAAGGTGACCGTATTCTTCGATCCAATCCAGAAATACATGAGGGTACAAGGCGAAGATCACAAGGCTCGCCTCCTGCAAAAAGCTCTCCTCCACCCGGGTGCTTCCCCGATCGATCAAGCCGTGTTCCAGAGCATACTCCACCGAAGCGTTCTTTTTTTCAATGGCAAAAACAGTGTATCCTTTTTTCTTCAACGCTCTGGCGTAACTGCCACCCAAAAGTCCCAATCCCACGATCAGAATGGTGGTATCCGCATTTTTATTCAGTTTCATCTTCGATTCCTTCGATTCCAAGTTTCCAAATGGTTTCAAAAAACTCCGGGTAGCTTTTGCTTACGGCCCCAGCCCCGCAAATTTCTCCGCCAAGTCTGCTGAGAAGAAGAGCCATGGCCATTGCGATCCGATGATCGTTGTGAGAGAAGATCGGCTCTGTGGGCGCTCGAAGAGCTCCTCCCGGCACCAAAACTTCATTTTCCATAACCGTGATCTCCACGCCACATTTGGCCAGCTCCTCTTTCATCGCCAAAGCCCGGTCACTCTCCTTTAAGCGAAGGCGTGCGGTGCCGGTAAACCTTGCCCCGTAAAAATAGGATGCCAGTGCGAAAAGAACCGGCGCCAGATCCGGACAATCCCGAAGATCAATGGTAGGACACCCGGAACGGATGGCGGCAAAATGCTCCCGGTAGACCCGGTCTCCTTGCAGAGAAGTGTCCCTCAGCCCCAAGACCTTCACGTCTCCCCCCAAAAGATTGAATCCATCCAAAAAGGCCGCATTGGAAAAATCTCCCTCCACGCGCCATTGCCTGGGCGTGTACCGTTGCCCTCCGGGAATGTAAAATTCCTGTCCCCGGCGATGGATCTTCACTCCAAACTCTTCCATGGCAAAAAGGGTCATTGACACGTAGGACTCGCTTTCCATCTTCCCTGTCACTACAAGACAGCTGTCCTGAGGAAGAAGGGAAAGAGCAAAGAGAAGGCCTGTGATAAACTGGCTGGAAACGTCTCCCGGCACGCAGTATCTTCCCGGTGTAAGTTTCCCCTGAACGGTAAGGCTCTCTTCCCTTTTTTCGTAAAGAAAGCCCCTGGACCGGCAAAGATCTTCATATACAAAAAGAGGTCTTTCCATCAGGCGCGGTGCGCCCAGAAAGGTCATTTTTTCTCCCGTTAAAAGGCAAAGGGGCAAAAGAAAGCGCAGGGTACTTCCGCTCTCCCGACAGCAAAGCGCCTTCCCCGTATTTTCAGGAAAAGGGATGCCCCGGACCAAAATCCCATCTTTTTCTCGGGAAAAACGCGCTCCCAAAGCATTCAGTGCATCCATGGTAGCGAGCATATCCTGAGACGGTGCGATGGGTGACAAAAAACTCTCCCCATCCGCCATGGCGGCGGCGATCAGTCCCCGGTGAGCCATGCTTTTCGACGGAGGCGCCCAAACTTCTCCCCGGGCAAAAGAGGGCGAAAAGCGAACGGTCATGCCCTCTTCTCCGGCGGGGAGATCAAAAGGTCCATCGCCTCCAAATACCCCGCAAAACCGTGTCCTGCAATAGTAGCAATGCAAGCCCGGCGAACGTAGCTGACCTGCCGAAACGCTTCCCTTTGAGAAAGATCGGAAATGTGAACCTCCACGGTGGGCACGCCCACGGCTTTTACCGCATCCAGGATCGCCACGCTGGTGTGTGTGTAAGCGGCGGGGTTGATGACGATCCCATCCGCTTTTTTGTATGCTCCCTGGATGGCTTCTACCAAATCCCCCTCGTGGTTGGACTGGAAGATCTCCACCTCCACGCCCCGTTTCCGGGCGTGGTCACGAATATCTCGGCAAAGATCTTCATAGCTTTCTTTTCCGTAATGCTCGGGCTCCCGAATCCCCAAAAAATTCAGGTTCGGGCCGTTGATGATCAGTATCTTCATGAAAGCTCCTTTATGATGGCACAAACATTTTCTTCCACGTTCCTACTCACCGGGATTCGGTAATCTGCCGCCCGGCAATAGATCTCATAGCGTTCTTCGTAGCGCTGTTTTAGGGACTCAAAATCAGAGGAAAGCGGCCGATCCGCGGTGGCGCGAAGACTCTCCAGAGGCGCGTCCAGAAAGACCAGGATCCCATTTTGCCGAAGCAAATCCAGATTCTTTTCCCGAAGAACGGCGCCGCCACCGGTGGCAATGACTACCCCCTGTCGGGCAGATAACTCCCGGATAGCCCGGCTCTCCCGGTCCCGGAAAGATGCCTCTCCCTCTTTTGCAAAGATCTCCGGGATCGACTCTTCCGCCATCTTTACGATCTGCTCGTCGCTGTCTACAAATTCTTTTCCCAATCTCTTCGCCAAAGCCCGGCCAATGGTGCTTTTTCCGGATCCCGGCATACCGATGAGAACGATGTTTTGTTTTTCTTTTAAAAGTTCTTCATAAATAGGACAGATCCGGTCTTCCAGATCTTTTCTTTCGGTGAAGATCCCAGCGGCGTAAACCGCCTGGGCCACCAGCATAAACAAGCCCCCCACACTGGGGACCCCGCGTTTTTCTCCCTCCACAACCAGCTGGCTTTTCAGCGGATTGTACACCGCGTCCGCCACCGCCTCAAGATGGGGAAAGGAGGACAGAGAGATGGGGCACGCGTCGATCTGCGGATACATTCCGCAAGGGGTGGTGTTGATGATGACCTGGGTATCCCCACGGGTCGCGGCCTCCCGATAGGTCAGGCTCCCCTCTTTTCCGGTGCGGGAGAGCCTCTCTGCCGATCGGGCTCCCAGCTTTTGGCAAAGCGCCAAGGCAGTACCGGAAGTGCCGCCGGATCCCAGAATCAGAACGTTTTTCCCGGAAAGGCTGACCCCCGTCTTGTTCAGCAGGGCCTGTAATCCCAGAATATCCGTATTAAAACCAAACAGCTCCCCGTTCCGGTTGACAATAGTATTTACTGCACCGCAAACAGATGCCTCGGGGCTGATTTCTTTCAAGTAGGCGATCACGTCTTTTTTATAGGGAATGGTAACGTTGATCCCGGAAAAATCCCGGCGCTCCATAAAAAGGGAAAAATCTTCTTTTGCCACAGGGTAAAGCTGGTATTGGTAAAGCCCCAGCCTTGCGTGAATGAGTGCGGAAAAACTATGCCCCAGTTTTTCTCCAAGCAAGCCGTACTTCATCGCGTTCCTCCGGAAAGATAATCCGTACCAAAGCGAAGCGTGAGGGCATCGGCCAACGTAAGCGCCGTCATACTGTCCACCACGACCCGGGCTCGGTGAACGATACAAGGGTCGTGCCTGCCTCGGGAAGCTATGGTACATTCTTCTCCGGTGAGAAGATCCACCGTATCCTGCTCCCGGGAAAGGGTGGGGGTGGGCTTGACGGCACAGCGAAAGATCAGTGGCATTCCGTTGGAAATGCCGCCGTTGATGCCGCCGTTGTGATTGGTTCGGGTCTGTATGTTACCGTTTTCAACACAAAAGGCGTCGTTGGCCTGACTGCCGCGCAGTCCTGCCAGAGCAAATCCTTTCCCGAATTCCACTCCCTTGACGGCGGGAATGGCAAAGAGCGCGTGGGAGAGAAGACTCTCCAGGGTGTCAAACCAAGGCTCTCCCACCCCGGCAGGCAGACCGAGAACGGCAGTCTCCAAAACGCCGCCCACGCTGTCTCCCTCTTTTTTTGCCGTCAAAATTTCCTCTTCCATGGCCTTTGCCGCATTGTGATCCAAAACGGGGAAGGCTCGGGTAGAAAGCGAGGCGATGTCAGAGCCCAGATCGGCAAAAGGCCGGTCGGAAACCTGGCCGCAAGAAGCCATATGAGTGCCAATGACAATGCCCTTTTCCCGAAGGGCAGATAGGAGGATGGCACCTGCGGCCACCAGGGGCGCGGTGATCCTTCCGCTAAAATGGCCCCCTCCTCTGGGGTCCTGAAAACCGTGATACTTCATTTCCGCCGTAAAATCCGCATGGCCGGGACGAAGTTTGGTTTGTCTTTCATAATCCGAGGATCTCTGGGTAAGATTGGGAATCAGAATGGCAAGGGGCGTTCCCGTAGTCCGTCCCTGATACACGCCACTGACGATTCGGAAAGGGTCGGGCTCCTGACGGGCAGTAGAAACGGCGCCCTGAGGTCGGCGCAAAGAAAGAAGACGGGCGATCTCTTCTTCCGAAACGGCGATCCCAGGCGCAAGCCCGTCCAGCACGCAGCCGATCTCCTCTCCGTGGCTCTCTCCGAAAAGAGTGAGGGTAATGGCGCATCCAAAGGTGTTTTTCATAATTTATAGCCTTTCACTTCTTCTGAAAATGCGGCAAAAGACAGCGTTTCCATCCGGAAAGAACCCACCTGATCCACTCGGATCAGACAGATCTGTTTTCCGCTCATTTTCTTGTCATGTCCCATGGCCTCTATCAGCTTTTCCACGTCTCCTCCCCAAACGGTGGGAAGACCGAGCTTTGTTAAAACGGAAAGCAAGCGCTCTTTTACCGGTTCACTGCACATGGGGATCATACCCAGGGCCACAGCCTCGCCGTGATACAAGGGTCTGTCCGTCTTATGGCTCTCGCTTTCCAGCGCGTGGGCTACGGTGTGCCCGAAATTGAGAACTCTTCTCAGACCGGTCTCCCTCTCGTCCTCCTCCACCACCGTCTTCTTGGCCAAAAGGCTTTTTTCGATGATAAGATCCAGATTTTCCATGGGAGATGCGGTTTCAAAGAGGGAAAAAAGCTCCCGGTCAAAAGTCAAAGCCATTTTCACCGCTTCCGCCAGACCGTTTGCAATTTGCCTTTGGGGAAGGGTCTTTAAGGTGTCCGGATCAATGAGCACCCCTTTGGGAGGGTAGAAAGCGCCCACCATGTTTTTCAAGCCACGGAAATTGACCGCCACCTTTCCGCCAATGGAGGAATCCACCTGGGAAAGAATGGTGGTAGGAATATTGTAAAAATCCACGCCCCTTTGAAAAGCGGAGGCGACAAATCCTGCCAGGTCTCCCACCACACCGCCCCCCAGGGCGATCACGCAGTCAGAACGAGTAAAGCCGAAAGTGAGCATTTCACCTAAAATTTCCTCAAAGGTGGAAAGGGACTTGGATTCCTCCCCCGCCCGGATCACAAAAATATGGGGCTCGCCGCATTGCCGGGAAAGGGCGTCCAGATATTCTTTTGGAATGTTATCGTCTGTTATGATCATGCATCTGCGTGCAAAGGAGAACAGGGTTCCTGCCCGATCCAGCACGCCCCTCTCCAGATAGATGGGATAACTTTTGTCCCGTGTATTAACAGAAAGAATCATACCTTACCTACAAAACACTTTCTTTTTCAAAAGAGCCCAGAACCTTCAGATCGCTACACACCCCGTTCAGTCGGGAGAGCATTTCCTCGCCCTGGGGTGAATTCAGATCCCCCTCGCCCTCACAGAAGAAGTAGTACTCCCAGGAGAGCTTCTTTGTGGGTCTGCTCTTGATCGCCCGAAGATTAAAGCCGTGCGTTCCGATGGCGGAAACAGCCTTGGCCAAAGCCCCGGCCTCGTTTTTCACCGTAAAGACCATCAAAAACTGGCGATCGGTGGGGGACGGGTCCTTTTTCGTCCGAGAGAACACGGCAAAGCGGGTGGTGTTCCCCCCTTTTTCGTGAATGTTAGATCTTAGAACCTGAAGCCCGTACTCCTCGGCGGCCTCCTGGCTTCCAATGGCCGCCAGGGACATTTCCTGTGAATTTGCTACCATTTTCGCCGCTACGGCGGTGTTTGCCGCCTCCACGGTTTCAAACCCGCCCTTTTTCAAAAAGGGAGCGCACTGTCCAAGGGCCTGAGGATGACTGATCACAGTTTTGATATCCGAAAGATGCGCTCCAAGTTTTGCCAAAAGATTCTGTTTGACTTCCACGTCGTAAATGCCGTTAACGGAAAGAGAGCCGAAAAAGGCCAGATCCATCACCGTCCCCACGTCGCCGTTGGTACTGTTTTCCAAAGGTAGCACCGCCACGTCACACCGGCCGTCTTCCACGGCGCGGTACGCCTCTTCAAAATCCGGGAAGCCCATGGTCACGCCGTGAGGGAAAATACGCTTTGCGGCAATTTCCGCAAACGCCCCCGGCACTCCGGAAAAGGCCACGTGCATTCCATAGAGCAGTCGGGACTGATAAGCCTTGGAAAGATCCATCTGCGTGCGAAGAAAGTTCACGTAATACCCACGAACCGTCTCGTTTTGGATCCGCTGTGCGCCCCGATTGATGATCTCTTCCTCCCGGGCAGGGTCAAAAATGGGCATGCCCGTCTCTTTTTTATATAAGGCAACCTTGCCTGCAGCTTCCATTCTTTCTTCAAAAAGGGTCGCCATAGCCCGGTCAATACGGTCAATATCCCCCCGGGCTTCTTCCAAGAGATTGTTTTTCATTTTTTGTATTCCTCCATAAGCGCTCGGAACGCCGGCAAGGACCGTTCAATGGTCTCCCGCGCCACGCAGTAGGAGATACGCACAAAGCCCCGGACCCCGAAGGAATCGCTGGGAACCAGAAGAAGCTCGTGCTTTTTCGCCCGCTGGGAAAACTCGTTCGCGTCCTCCTCCAGAGCCTTGACAAAAAGGTAAAAGGCGCCGGCGGGAGGGGTGACCACATAACCCATTTCCTGTAGGGCCGCAGAGAGAAGATCCCGGTTCTTTCGGTAAGCTTCCACGTCACCGACCAGTCCCTGATTTTTTCCCACCACTCTCTGCCAAAGAGAGGGCGCACACACAAAGCCAAGGCTTCGGCCTGCACCGCAAACGGCGGCGAAAACGTCCCCGGCGTCGGGGCACTCAGGGGAGACCAAAAGGTACCCGATCCGCTCCCCGGGCAGAGAGAGAGATTTGCTGTAAGAGTAGGCCACCAAAGTCCGGTGGTAAAGGCTGGGGATCCAAGGCAAAGGCTCGGTACCGTAGTAGAGTTCCCGGTAGGGCTCGTCGGTAAGAAGGAAGATCTGCGTGCCGTATTCTTCCTCTTTTTTCTTTAAGAGGGCAGAAAGCGCCTCCAGACTCTCACGGCTGTATACCGCGCCGGTGGGGTTGTTGGGGGAGTTGAGCATAACCACCTTGGTCTTCTCTGTAATGGCCTTTTCCATTTCATCAAGGTTGAGCTGGAAAGAGGGTTGATGACAGAGAGCTTCCACCAGTTTTCCCCCGGCCTTTTCAATAAAGACCCGATATTCGGGGAAAAAGGGAGTGGGAACCACCACCTGGTCTCCGGGATTTAAAAGAGCGTGAAGAGCCACGGTGAGACTGGCCGCAGCACCGCAGGTCATGTAGATCAGACCGGCTTGGGCAGGAAAGTGAAATCTTTCCTGGAGAAAAGCGGCAATCTTCTCCCGCACGCCCATATCCCCCGCAGAAGAGGTGTAACCGTGAAGGAGGGCCGCAGGCGTATTCTCCACCAGATCTATCATGGTCTTTTCAATGGCATCCGGTGCAGGGATACTGGGATTCCCCAGAGAAAAGTCAAATACGTTTTCCGCTCCGATCTCTTTTTTCCTTTGCGCACCGTATTCAGAAATGGCGCGAATCACCGAGCTCTGACGCCCCAAACGGAGCATTTCCTGTGAGATCATACAAAATCCTCCAAAATCTTCGTTAAAATTCAAAAAAAAATCCGCAACCTTGCATTCTTTCGGAGAATACACAAATTGCGGACTTCTGAACCGTAGGAAAAAACTTATTTTTTCCGGTGACCCAGGCAGTCCGCCTCAGTAAAGTAATAAAATCGAGTATAAAGACCAAAAAAATTCTTCAGCATACCGCCTCTCCTTTCCGGGAAATTTTCTTTATTATAGTAAAGTTTTTATAAAAAGTCAAGCCCCGTCAAAAAAAAGACGGACGCCGTCGGCCACAGGATCAAGATTCGGTCAAAAATTGCTTCATTTTCTTTAAGATCCGCTTCTCCTCCCGGGAAACCTTTACCTGAGTGATCCCCAGGATCCGAGCGGTCTGCGACTGGGTCAACCCTTTGAAATACCGTAGAACGATCAGCTTTTTCTCCTCCTGGGGCAAAACGTCCACCGCCTCTTGCAGAGCGATGGTTCCAACGCTCTTTTCAATGTTGTCCTCCCCGATCATCTTTTCCGGAGAAAAGCCGGTGTTCTCATCTTCTTCGTAAAGGGACAGCGCCGGTCGGGCGGATTCCATGGCCAGAACTACCTTTTCCTCTTCCAGCCCAAGCTTTTCGCAAATGGTCTCCATGGTGGGTGCCTGACCGCTCATCTTTTCAAACTCTTCCGCAAAACGGAAGATCTGGGCCGCGTTTTGTTTGGTTTCCCGGCCTATCTTGATCCATCCGTCGTCTCGCAGAAAGCGTTTGATCTCTCCCATAATGAGAGGCACGGCGTAGGTGGTAAAGCGGCATTCTCTTTCCGGATCAAAGCCTAGGATCGCCTTGATCATCCCGATGGTTCCGATCTGAATCAGATCCTCCAGTTCCGCTCCCCGTCCAACAAATCGCAGCGCAATGCTTTTCACCAGTCCAAGATTGGTGGTAACCACGCTTTCCATGGCAACCCGATCGCCCCCCTTGGCCAAAAGAAGGGTCTGGGGATCGTTGACGTAGGAACTCATGGAAGCTTTTTTCGCATGACCACCTTGGTGCATCCGGGGCGGGACGTGATACGCAAGGAATCGGAAAAGGCCTGCATGATGGGAAGTCCCATTCCGCTGCGCTCCCCTTCCTTGTCGGTGGTAAAGAAGGGCTGCATGGCCTCATCCACGTTTTCGATCCCCTGTCCTCGGTCGGTGACGGCAATGACCAAGGTTCGATCGCTGTAATAACGCAGCTCCAGGAGTATGTAAGAATTTTTTCCGTCCCGACCCCGGTAGCCGTGAACGATGGCGTTGGTCACAGCCTCGCTGACCACGGTTTTTAAGTCCGCAAGAAGCGCCGGTGTCACCCCCAGATGCATCAAAAAGCCCGCGGTCAAGATTCGGGCAAAGCTTTCGTTTTCACCCAAGGCGGGAAACCGCACCCGGGCAGAGTTTAATATTTCCTTCATGTCTCTTCCTCACAAATATCGAATATCCAGCATATTTTCCACTCCCGCCAGGCGCAAGATCTTTTGCACGGCGGGGTTGGGGTTGATCAGCGTCATGGCAATTTCCATTTCTCCGGTTTTTCTCAACCGCCCCAAGATCAGACCCAGACCGGAGGAATCCATAAAATCGGTCTGTCCCAGATCCAAAACCAGGCGCCGGGGTCGGGTTTTTTCCAAAACCCGGTCGATCTCCTCCCGGATCCCCGGGGCTCTGTGGTGGTCGATGTCCCCCGAGATCCGAACGATATACTCTCCGTCCTTGGTACTCGTTTCCAGTTTCATTCTTTCCTTTTCCTTTCCGTTGGCCTTTTTCCCATCATATCAAAAGAGAATCGGTTTTTTTGTCATCTTTTGCGCCAAAGCCCGGAATTGACTTTTTTTCTCACCGCCGATATAATGAAAAAAAAGAATCAACAAAGGACAAAGAGAACATGAAACTGATTTCCTGGAACGTGAACGGTCTTCGGGCCTGTATGCAAAAAGGCTTTTTGGATTTTTTCAAAGATAGCGATGCAGATCTTTTCTGTGTTCAGGAAAGCAAAATGCAGCAAGATCAGGCCGAAATTCTCACCCCCGGTTATCTGCAGTTTTGGAGCAGTGCGGAAAAAAAGGGCTATTCCGGCACCGTGATCTTTTCCAAAAAAGAGCCCTTGCGCGCCCTTTATGGGATCGACGGAAAATACAGCGACGAGGGGAGACTTGTCACCCTGGAATTTGACTCCTTTTTCCTGGTCAATTCCTACACCCCCAACGCTCAGCCGGAACTCAAGCGCCTGTCTTACCGCATGGCCTATGAAGACGATCTTCGCTCCTACCTTTCTTCTCTTGCCGAAAAAAAGAGCGTGATCCTCTGCGGTGACTTAAACGTTGCCCACCAAGAGATCGACCTTGCCCACCCGAAAGCCAACGTGGGAAACCCCGGTTTTTCCAATGAAGAGAGGGAAAAATTTTCTCTTCTTCTTCAAGCCGGCTTTACCGATTCCTTCCGCTACCTTTATCCGGACCGAAAAGACGCCTATTCCTGGTGGAGCTACCGGATGCGGGCAAGAGAACGAAACGTGGGTTGGCGCATTGATTATTTCGTGGTCTCCCGCAATTTAAATGACAAGATCCGGGACAGCCGGATCTTAACCGAGATCCACGGCAGTGATCACTGCCCGGTGGAATTGACTCTGGATCTATGATCGCGAACATTTTCCGCCCTTTTCGATCGCCGGCATCCCTTTTTCTCTGCCTTGCCGCCCTTTTGCTTCCCTTGATCCTCGGCTTTTTCTTTACCCCCTACACACCGCCGACTCAATCTGGATTTGAAGGGGAGCGGCCGGATCTGGAAAAAGCGCTGGCAGAGGCCCGGGCGGAATGGGATTCACAGGCAACCGGGGAGAACGACTATGTTTCCCGCCAAAAAGTTCTCTTTTTTGAAACAGCCCTTGCCTTTTCTCTCCCCGTTTGGGGTAGTGATTTTGCAAGTGAGGGCGCCGGTTATTATGCTCTGATCCTTTGGGAACTGGAGCAATGTGACCCCCTATCCCCTCGCGCTCAGGAATTGAACACAGAAAAAGACGCCCTTGCCCACATTCTGGAGCAAAGGGATCTTGACGGCTACCTTTCTTTTTTAAAAGAGCGTCTTGTTTCGAAAGGTTCTCTTGAAAAAGACCAGATTTCCAGGCAACTGGAGGATGACGCCCTACGCCTGTTTGCTACCCTGGACGGGTCCCCTCTCTCCCCCGGAGGAAAATTTCTCTTGCAGGAGATCCGTCAGCTCCGAGAAAGTCTGGATACAGGAGTGGACCGCTACAACCCGGTCTCAGAGGGAAAGAGCCTGACCTTGTCCGAAAAAAAGGATCTGGAAGAGATCCTGGCGCAAAAAGTGCGCGCTTTGAAAGACGGGCGCTACGATCCCATTCCCGGTAATACGGAAACGCTCTTTTTTGGGGAGGAGCTTTTTTCCTGGCTTCTCACCCTCTCCCTTCTTCCGTTTTTCACCAAAGCATTTTCCAAAAAACAAAACCAGATCTCTCCCCGGCTTTTCCCGACACTTCTTTCTCTTCTTTTGCTTTGGTCTACGCTTCTCTTGCTTCTCTCCCTCTCCCTTTGGGGGGTAACGGCCCTGTTTGCCCCACAAAGTTGTCTGCCAAGGTACACTTCCCTCTTTGGGCGCCCTCTGGCTCTTCCCTTTTTCCCATCTCTTTTTCTCCGCCTTCTCTGCCGCGCCTTGCCCGGCCTTCTTCCCCTGCTTTTGGGAGCCACCTTTTCCGCACTGGGAAAACGGGGCTGGATCTGCACAGCAATCCCTTTGCTGCTTCTTGTCTTCGATCCGCCCATCTCCTTTTTCCTGCGTCTTTTCTGCCACTCTTCCCCCCTGATCTTTTTGTTGCCCTCTCTGTACCTGGACCTGGACGACGCCTTTTTTCCCACCTTTCCCCAGGCCCTGCCCCGAACCCCGTCTCCTTTTCTTTCTCTGTTCCTCTTTGCAGCCCTTTTCGCTCTTTTCCTCCTTCTTATAAAAAAAGCGCTTCTTCGAACCGGGGAGGAGAGACTGCAAAAATAAAAAAGTGCCACATCCATGCACTTTTTTTCTTTGACTGCAAAATCTAATCAAAAACTTTCGGAAGAAAAAAGAGTGTGCAAGGCTTTTATCCTTGCACACTCTTGTTTGTTTTTTTCTGCCAAAAAACGCCTTCCGGTTATTTGCAAAGTTCGAAGGTATCCTTGGCGATCATCAATTCTTCGTTGGTCGGGATCACGAGAATTCTCACACGAGACTGAGCGGTAGCCACGTCCATTTCCTTGCCAAGCTTTGCCTCGTTGTTCTTTTCTTTGTCCATCTCAACGCCCATAAAGCCAAGCTTATCTGCTACTCTCTGGCGGTAAGAGGTGTTGTTTTCTCCGATACCGCCGGTGAAAACGATAGCGTCCACGCCGCCCATCGCAGCAGAGAAAGCACCCACGTACTTGGTAAGCTGATGGGTAAGCATATCCTCTACCAGCTTGCATCTGGGATCGCCGGCCTTGGAGCCCGCTTCCACGTCACGGTTGTCGGAGGTGGTTCCGGTGATACCGAGAATACCGGACTTTTTGTTCATAATGGCGTCTACTTCATCGGGAGAAAGCCCCTCTTTTTTCATCAAAAGGGGAACGATAGCGGGATCAATAGAACCGCAACGAGTTCCCATTATGATTCCCTCCAAAGGCGTGGTGCCCATGGTGGTATCCAGGCACTTACCGTTCTGCACGGCAGCAATGGAAGAACCGTTGCCCAAGTGGCAGGTGACCACGTTGACCTCTTCCGGCTTTTTGCCCAAAAGCTGGGCGGCACGGAGAGAAACGTAGCGGTGAGAAGTACCGTGGAAACCGTAGCGGCGGATCTTGTATTTCTCGTAATATTCATAGGGCAGGGCGTACATATAAGCATAAGGGGGCATGGTCTGATGGAAACCGGTGTCAAACACCGCTACCTGAGGCACGCCGGGCATGATCTCTTCGCATGCACGAATACCGGTGAGGTTGTGGGGATTGTGAAGCGGCCCCAGCTCACAGCACTCTTCAATGGCCTCGATGACTTTCGCGTTTACCACCACGGATCCGGAGAATTTCTCTCCACCGTGGAGAACGCGGTGGCCCACCGCACCGATCTCAGAAAGAGATGAGATCACGCCGTGCTGGGGATCGGTCAGAGTCTTCACCACCAGAGAAATTGCCTCTCCGTGATTTTTCATATCCACTTCGATCTTGTACGCGTCCTTCCCGGGAACCTGGTGCTTGAAAGCACCGCCGGCAATACCAATTCTCTCGCAAAGGCCTTTGGCCAAGAGCGTCTCCCGGGTCATATCGATCAGCTGATACTTAACAGAAGAAGAACCTGCGTTGATTACCAAAACTTTCATATTTTCATATTCCTTTCGTCCATGATCTGGAGCGATTTTACCACAATTCTCATTTCTTTGCAAGGGTATTCTTTGTTTTTCTTTCTACCGGGTCAACGCGAAAGAAGTCCCTTTTCTTGCAAGATCCGTATTTTTAATTCCAGAAGCTTTTCGCTCTGCCCCAGGATCCGGGCAACCTGATCCACCGTGTTTCCTTCTTGCAAAAGCTCCAGGATCTGTTCATCGGAAAACAGGAGACTTGACGCAAAAAGATTGGCCTCGTATTCGGGCTTGAGGGTCATATCCAAAATGAAGTGATCCTGAACCACGCTGTCTTTTGCCATATCCCGATGAAGCGCGTCGTGTCCCAATTCGTGGGCCAAGACCTCCCGGGCTTCCCGGCGGCGCATCTTTCCGTTGAGAAAGACAAATCTCTGACCCAAAATCACCTTGTACATTCCCTTAAGCTTTTGAAAATCCTGGCGCACCAAGACGTTCACTCCCATCTTCTCTGCCAGGGAAAAGGGATTTCGGGTGCCGTAGCGTTCCACCGCTTCTTCCCCCAAACGGGCGATCCGCAAAAGTTCTGTCAACGCTCTTCCTTCCAACCCTTTCCGCCCACTTTGCGCGTTTCTTTTTTTGCCGCCCAGTAAGCGGCAATGATCGCTTCCATGGCTGCATCCCGATCCTCTTCCTCCAATTGCCCTCCGGAAAAAAGTCCCGATACCGCCTGAACCAATTCCCGCAGTTGTGCCTTGGCCGATACAGGAGCAGACACAAGGCTCTCCTCCCCGGCGGAAAGCAGAGCTTCGGCGCTGGTGCCAAGAGCCGAGGCCAGGCGTAGGGTGATCTCAATGCTGGAAGGATATCGCTTCCCCATTTCGTAATTTTGTAAGGTTCTGGGAGAGATCTGCGCCTGTTGCGCCAATGCCTCCTGGGAAAGTCCCGCCTGTTTCCGGGCCTTTTTTAGTCTCTCTGCAAACTTCATCTCTTCCTCCGAAACGAACGATTTTACATAATTTACCATTGACAACGAACGATTATTCGTATATTCTATACATGAAATATCGTTCGTATTCATCATAGCAACACGAACGAAATTTGTCAAGAGAAAAGAGAAAAAAATGGATCGTGCCATTTTGCATTGCGACATGAACAACTTCTATGCCTCGGTAGAGCGGCTGTACGATTCCCGGCTGGAGGGAAAAGCGGTGGCGGTGTGCGGAGATCGGGAAATGCGTCACGGAATCGTTCTGGCAAAAAGCGAGGCGGCAAAAAAGTGCGGGGTGAAAACGGGAGAGGCCATCTGGCTTGCCCGGGAAAAATGTCCGGAACTGATTGTTGTAGAACCCCACTTTGACCGCTACGTGTTGTACTCTCGCATCGCCCGAGAGATCTACTGTCAGTACACGGACCTGGTGGAGTCCATGGGTCTGGATGAATGTTGGCTGGACGTTACCGCCTCCCGGATGGCCTTTGGGCCCGGGGAGAAGATCGGGGATCAGATCCGCCGGCGGATTCGCCGGGAAACAGGGCTTACCATCTCCGTGGGGGTCTCCTTTAATAAGGTCTTTGCAAAACTTGGCAGCGACCTAAAAAAGCCGGACGCCATGACGGTGATCTCTCGCCAGAGCGTTCCGGAACTGGTCTGGCCACTTCCCGTGGAGAGCCTTCTTGGGGTTGGAAGGAAAAGCGCCCGTACTCTGCACCGCTTCGGACTAAATACGGTGGGCGCCCTGGCCCAGGCCAACGACCGCCTTCTCCAGATGAAATTCGGAAAAACGGGAGCCATGCTGAAATCCTTTGCCCGCGGAGAGGATCTTTCTCCGGTGCTCCCCTGCGATTTTGAAAGCCCCATGAAAAGTGTCGGTCACGGACTGACCACCCCACAAGACTTAACAGAGCCGGAAGAAGTTTGGACCTTGATCCTCGGTCTGTCCCAAAGCATCGGAGAAAAGCTTCGTTTTCACCGGCTTGAAGCCGAAGGCGTGGCGTTGGAGTGCAAAGACCGGAATTTTTTTACCAAAACCCTCCAAAAACAGCTCCCGCAGCCCACGGACTGCACCATGACCCTGGCAAAAGAGGCCTTTTCCCTGTTCCGGGAGCGCTATTTATTCCGGGAGCCTCTGCGCTCGGTTACGGTACGTGCCATCTCCCTTCGGCCGAAATCGGACCGGCAGCTTTCTCTTTTCTCCCAGGAAACACAACGGAGAAACCAGATCCTTGACCGGGTGACGGATCAAATTCGAAGCCGCTTTGGGCAAAACGCCCTCAAGCCGGCAACACTGCTGGACACGTGCCTTCCGGACGAAACCGGCTACGTGCCCTTCCAAGGCCCAAAACGGCCGTAACGGAAAAAAGAAAAGGTCGAGGAAATTCTCATTTCCTCGACCCGATTTTTACTTTGGATCGCTCATAGCGATCTTCGGCACTATCCTACCACTTTGACAGACAGCGTCAACTTCTCGCCGTTGATGTCCCACTCCTTTTGAATCTCGGAAAGCTCCGGCACGATCTCCAAGGCCAGGGTATCCTGGCAGATCTGGTCCCGGTGTTCCTCCATAAGGGCCACAAGCTTTTCATTTCCGGCGCATCCGATCCGGATCCGGTCGGTCACGTTGAAATCCGCATCCTTTCGCATGGTCTGCACCTTGCTGATGATCTCCCGAAGATATCCCTCTACGATGAGTTCTTCTGTGAGCTGAATGTCCAGTACCACCACAAGATCTGAGTCGGAAACGGCAAAATATCCTTCCTTCTGCCGGTTCTCAATGATCAGATCCTCCGGACTGAGAACGACCCTTCCGGAAGGCAGATCCAGGGCCAGGGTCCCATCGGAATCCAATTCTTTTTTTGCCTTTGCTCCGTCAAGCTCCGGCAGGGCCGCGCGCAACTCTCCAAGCTGCTTTCCAAATTTCGGACCGCAGGTTTTCAGTTGGGGCTTGAAAGAGTAGGAAAGATACTCGTCTACGGCATCGGTAAAGATCAGTTCCTTTACGTTCAACTCTTCCCGGACAATGGCCTGGCAGTCCTCATCCAAAGGCGTCTGGCACTTAACGAACATTCTTCCAAGGGGCTGGCGGTTCTTTCTGCCGCTGCCGGCGCGAGCCGCACGGCCGCTGACCACGATCTGAAGGACCGCTTCCATCTCTTTTTCCAATTCCGGTCGGATCCACGCCGCGTTTACCTCGGGGAAGTCGCACAGATGCACGGATTCCGGAGCGGATTTTTCCACCGAGCACACAAGGTTTCGGTAAATATCCTCTGCCATAAAGGGAATCATGGGGGCAGAGATCTTTGCCGTGGTGACCAGCGCGGTATAAAGGGTCATATAGGCGTTGACCTTATCCTCGGGCATACCGTTTGCCCAATATCTTTCTCTGCCTCGGCGCACGTACCAGTTGGAAAGCTCGTCTACAAAACTCTGAAGCGCGCGGCAAGCCTCGGGGATGCGGTAGTTCTCCAGATTTTCGTCCACGCTTTGCACCGTGGTCTGCAGACGGGAAAGGAGCCACTTGTCCATCACGGACAGTTTTTCGTATTCCAGGGTATGCTCCGTGGGATCAAAATCGTCAATGTTGGCGTAGAGAACGTAGAAGGCGTAGGTATTCCAAAGAGTACCCATAAACTTTCTCTGTCCCTCCACCACGGCTTTTCCGTGGAAACGGTTAGGAAGCCAGGGGGCGGAGTTGGTGTAGAAATACCAACGGATGGCGTCCGCGCCGTAGCTTTCCAGCGCTTCAAAGGGATCGACGGCGTTACCTTTAGACTTGCTCATTTTCTGACCGTTTTCGTCTTGGACGTGTCCCAAAACGATCACGTTTTTATAGGGCGCCCTGTCAAAGATCAGGGTGGAGATGGCAAGCAGAGAATAGAACCAGCCCCGGGTCTGATCCACCGCCTCGGAAATGAAGTCGGCGGGGAACTGACTTTCAAAAAGATCCTTGTTTTCAAAAGGATAGTGATGCTGAGCAAAGGGCATGGCCCCGGAGTCGAACCAGCAGTCGATCACCTCGGGCACTCGGTGCATTTCCTTGCCGCAATGGGGGCAGGGGATGGTCACCGCATCAATATAAGGCCGGTGAAGCTCGATGTTTTCCGGGCAATTCCGGCTCAGGGACTTTAATTCCTCAATGGAGCCGATGGCGTGGCAATGCCCACATTCGCACTGCCAGATATTAAGAGGCGTTCCCCAGTAACGGTTTCGGGAAATACCCCAATCCTGCACGTTCTCCAGCCAGTCGCCGAATCTTCCCTTGCCAATGCTCTCGGGAATCCAGTTGATGGTGTTGTTGTTTGCAATGAGTCTGTCCCGAACCTGGGTCATACGAATAAACCAGGACTCTCTGGCATAATAGATCAAAGGAGTATCGCATCTCCAGCAGAAGGGGTAATCGTGCTCGAATTTGGGAGCGTCAAAAAGCAGAGAACGGGCGGAAAGATCCTTTAAGACCTCCGGATCCGCGTCTTTCACAAACAGTCCTGCAAAGGGGGTATTCTCGGTCATACAGCCCTTGCCGTCCACCAACTGGACGAAGGGAAGATCATACTTTCTTCCCACCCGGGCATCGTCCTCACCGAAGGCGGGAGCGATATGCACGATACCGGTACCGTCAGACATGGTAACGTACCCGTCGCAAACGATATAGTGGCCCTTTTTGCCTTGCTGACGGGCCAAGTTACCGGCAATCTCATAAAGGGGCTCGTATTCTCTGCCCTCTAGTTCCTGTCCCTCATAGGTCTCCAGCACTTCATAAGCCTGCTGGCCCTCTTGGGCCAGGGGAGAAAGAATGGCGGAAAGCAGCTTTTCAGCCAGGTAATAGACCTTTCCGTCTGCAGCCTTGACCTTGCAGTACTTCTCCTGGGGATTGACACAAAGAGCCACGTTGGAGGGGAGAGTCCAGGGAGTGGTCGTCCAAGCTAAAAAGTAGGCGTCCTCCCCGACGGCGCGAAAACGCACCACCGCACTGCGCTCCTTAACAGCCTTATATCCCTGAGCGACCTCGTGGGAGGATAGAGGGGTGCCGCAGCGGGGGCAGTAAGGAACGATCTTAAAGCCCTTGTAGAGAAGGCCTTTTTCGTAAATTTCTTTTAACGCCCACCACTCAGATTCAATAAAATCGTTGTGATAGGTTACGTAAGGGTTGTCCATGTCCGCCCAGAAGCCCACGGTGCCGGAGAAATCTTCCCACATGCCCTTGTACTTCCAGACGCTCTCCTTGCACTTTTGGATAAAAGGATCAAGGCCGTACTCCTCGATCTGCTCCTTGCCGTCCAGGCCCAAGAGCTTTTCCACTTCCAGTTCTACCGGAAGGCCGTGGGTGTCCCACCCCGCCTTACGGGGCACCATATATCCTTTCATGGTGCGGTAGCGAGGAATCATATCTTTGATAACACGGGTCAACACGTGACCGATGTGAGGCTTGCCGTTGGCAGTGGGAGGGCCGTCGTAAAACACGTAGGGCTCCCCTTTTTTTCTTTCCTCAATGCTTTTTTCGAAAATTTTGTTTTCCTTCCAGAACTCGCCCACCTTCTTTTCACGCTGGACGAAATTCATGTCGGTTTCTACCTTTTTGTACCTCATGGCTCCTCCTTTTTCCGAAAAAAATAAAAAAACTTCGTCCGCAAAGGACGAAGATTCCACTTCGCTTACCACCTGTTGCTCCAAAACGCACCGTCATGCGCCCGTCCGATAACGGGGACTCCGTCGAAGCCTCATTCAAAAAAAGAAATCGGTTCGCTGCTCGGGAGTGATCTTCCCGCCTGCCGCTACCACGGAGCTCACACCGTCCTCCGCTCGCTTTGCGCGTCTCACAGGGGTACTCTTTCCTTCATCGCCTTTTCCTTAGTAATGTAGCATACCCAAAAAGAAAAGTCAAGAAAAAAGATGTTTTTTCTCAAATTCACCTTGACAAATGAAATCCCCTTTGCTATAATGAAGGTCCGCGAAAAAGAATACGGCGCCATAGCCAAGCGGTAAGGCAGAGGTCTGCAAAACCTTTATCCCCGGTCCGATTCCGGGTGGCGCCTCCAAAAAGAAAGACACGATGAAAATCGTATCTTTCTTTTTGTGTTTGTGTCCGCAAGGACACAACATCGTCTGACCGCTTGCGGTCAACATCATTTAGCCGTAGGCTAACATCGTTTAGCCTTGGCGGACACAAAATGATGTTACACCTTGCGGTGTAAACGATGTGGGCTGACTTTCAAGGATGTTGCACTTCGTGCAAAAGCATGCTATAATGAGCATGACAAATGGAATCGGCGAGTGCCTTCGGGGTCGATCAGGCGCCGACATCATACCCATAACGAGGTGATTTTTTATGATGAACATCAGAACGCATCTGTCGTGTGATGACAATCAAATGAATTATGGGATATCTTTTGGTGATGACTTAAAAGAGAAGCCCTTGCTGATCTATCTTCACGGCGCAGGAGAAAGAGGAAAAAATTTTGATCATATCTATCGCCACGGTATCCCAAAACTTATAAAAGAGGGGATTCATATCAACGCGATCGTTCTTTTTCCCCAGTGCCCCGCCAAATTTATTTGGAACAATATGGTCAAAGAACTAAAATGTCTCATTGATTCTGTGGTGATGGAATATAAAATACCAAAAGACAGAATCGTTTTAACCGGTTCCAGCATGGGCGGTTACGGAACCTGGGAAATGGGGATGTGTTATCCGGAAATGTTTGCTGCCATCGCTCCGGTGGCAGGGGGCGGTGTTGTTTGGCGTACCGGCAGATTGGTCAAGACCCCCGTGATTGCTTATCACGGCGAGAAGGATTTTGTGGTTCCGCCTTCGCAATCTGAAATCATGGTGGATTTTACAAACCGTAACGGCGGTGCGGCAGAGCTTTCTCTTCTGGAAAACAAAGGTCATAGCGACGGTATTGACTATGCATACCGCCAAACGGATCTGATCGAGCGGCTTCTTTCCTATAGAAAACGTGATTTTTCACCGATTCCGGAAATTTGCCAGGATCAGTTTTGATCCGGGCTTTGCCCGCGAAAGACTACAGCAGAAAGGTAAGGGAGCGATATGGCAAGCGAAATTATTTATTCCAAAAAGCTTTCCGTGAAAAAAGAATACGATGTGATCGTGTGCGGTGGAGGCGTGGCCGGTGTAGCGGCCGCCGTCAGTGCCGCGAAAAAGGGATGCTCAACCCTGCTTCTTGAAAAAAGCAATCTCCTTGGCGGTCTTAGCACCCTTGGGCTGATCAATCTGTTCGTTCCCATGTGCAATGGGCGCGGAAAGCAGATCATTTTCGGACTTGCCGAAAAATGGCTTCGTATGAGTGCCCAGCTTGGCTTTGACACCATTCCGGAAGATTGGAAGATCAAAGAGCCCTCTCATGATACCGAGCAAAGATATGTGCAACGGTTTTCCCCCGCTATTTTTGCTTACCAGCTCACCGAAGAGGTTTGTGCGGCAGGTGTTGATCTCTTATTTGACTGTATGTCGTGCGATCCCATCATGGAGGGAAACCTTTGTCGCGGCATTGTCACGGAAAGCAAAGGCGGCACCGAGTTTTACGCTTGCCGCATGCTGATAGACACCACGGGCGACTGCGACGTGTTGCGCCGCGGCGGAATTCCTTTTGTAAAGGGAGAAAACTTCTTTACCTTTTATACGAAAATGATCACCCTGGATTCCTGTAAGCGGGCCTATGAAAAGCAAAACATCTCCTTGGCGTATCGGGATTTTTGGGGAGGCGCGGTAAACCTGTTCGGCGACGGACAACCGCAAAACGTTCCGCGCTGGTCGGGTCTTTGTGCAGAAGAGGTCAGCCAGTACATTATCAAAAATCATCTTCTGATTCTGGAAAAACTTCGGGAAACAGACCGGTGGTCCAGAGAGATCGTATCCACACCCGGAATGCCGCAATTTCGAACCACCTCTCATATCAAAGGCGATTATTCTCTCCGGATTTCTGATGCTTATCGGCATTTTGACGATTCCGTTTGCGCCATCAATGATTTTGAACACAGAGATCATCTCTTTGAGATCCCACTTCGATGCCTGACCCGAAGCGACTTTCCCAATATGATTACCGCCGGCAGAAGTGCCGACGGCACGGGCTACGCTTGGGATCTGATGCGCGTCATCCCTCCCGCAATCTTGACGGGCCAGGCGGCAGGAGAAACGGCGGCCCTGGCGATCAAAACCGGTCGCGCCGTCTCGCGCGTGGATATTGGCACATTGCAAAAGAATCTTGAAGATCAGAACGTGATGATCCATTTCCCGGACGAGTACGTACCTGAGGATAAGACGGTAATCATCCACGGAAAGAATGCCGCGCAGATCGACGGCGGTCACGTTTAACCCCGATCCTGTTTTCACAAAAATATAAAAAGCACCCCACAGGGAAGCATCTCTTGGCGTGGGTGCTTTTTTGTTTGAAAAATGAACGATCCTTCCCCCCTTCGCTACAAATTGCGCTTTCCGCTGGCCCTGTGGCTTTGCTCTTTCTTTCCGGACGGCAACAAATCGGTAAGGAATTTTTTTTGCAGGGCTGTGCCTTGCTTTTTTTCTTTTGTGTGGTAAAATGAAGAAAATAAAGAGAAAAAACGGAGAAACGGATATGTCCCAAAAACGAACCGGAATCCGCGCCGAGCACTTTCTGTCCTCCATTGCGCCCACCATTCTTTTCGGCGCTCTGTCCGGAGGCAGCGTTTCGGTGGTGGTTTGCCTTTACAAGTTCTGTGCAAAGCACACAGTTCTCTTATCCCATAGCGGCTACGCCTTGTTACGGGAAAATCTTTTCCTCGTCCTCCCCGTCCTTGGCCTCTTTTTCCTTTCGGGGCTTCTCTACGCCTTCGTTTACAAAAAGGCCCCCTCCTTAAAGGGTGGGGGGATCCCCGTGTCCATCGGAGCCCTCCGAGGACTTTTTTCCTTGAACTGGTGGCAAAACGCCGCAGGCGCCTTTTTCCTCTCCCTGTTCTCCTTCTTGTTGGGAGTTCCCTTGGGAACGGAAGGGCCTTCCGTGCAAATGGGAACCGCACTGGGCGGCGGAATGGTCCGTCTGGCTCCCAAAAAGATGCGGGCGTGGGAGCGTTTTTCCATGACCGGCGGAGCCTGCGCCGGCTTTAGCGTGGCCACGGGAGCGCCCATGTCCGGGATCCTGTTTGCCATTGAAGAAGCGCATCAGCGCATCTCCCCCCTGATCGTGCTCACCTCCGTGGTATCGGTTCTTACCGCCAATCTCGTCTCTTCCGTGCTCTCCCCAGTTTTGGGAATCCAGCCCGGTCTTTTCGCCCTGACCGAGATCTCCGCCCTTCCCTGGAAGAGCGTTTGGCTCCCCCTTCTTGTAGGGCTTCTCCTGGGCCTTTTTTCCGTTCTTTTTCTCCGCTTTTATGAATGTTTGGACAAAGTCTTCGATCGCACGTTACATCGGATCCCGACCCGGTTCCGATTCTTCCCCATTCTCGCTCTCACCCTCTTTTTTGGACTCTTTTCTCTGTCCTATATCTCCACCGGGCACGAGTTGATCCTTTCTTTCTTTGTATCCCGCCCCGCCCTTTGGATGCTCCTTCTCATCCTTTTTATCCGCTCCTCTCTTACACTCTGTGCCAATATGAGCGGCGTCACCGGCGGAACCTTCTTACCGCTTTTGGCCATCAGCGCCACCCTTGCCGCAATTCTGGGCGAGATCTTTCTTCGTTTTGGAATGAACGAAGATCTGTTTTCCGCGGTTCTGGGACTGGGGATCTGCGGTGGCATCGCAGGGATCATGAAAATGCCCCTGACCGCCATTCTCTTTTCCGTGGAGGCCCTGGGTCTGGGAGACAATCTTTTGCCGGTCGTCCTGGTGGCCACCCTCGCCTTTTCCATATCGGAAGCCTTCGGAGCAAAATCCACCAACGATCTGATCCTGGAGCGCCGGGAAGAAGATCTTCTCCGGAATAAGACCACCCTTCAGGAGGAATTTTCCCTTACCGTCGCCCCCGGCGCCTTTGCCGTAGGAAAGGAAGTACGGGATATTTTCTGGCCACACGGCGTCTTTATTCTCTCCGTCACCCGAAAAGATCCGGCAAGCCCCCTCTTGGAACAGGGGGATCGGCTTCTTTTGCGCTGCACCTCCCCGGAACCGGAAAAGGTGCGGGAGGAGCTGGCCGCCATCTTAGGAGATGCCACCCTTGAGCCTCAAGAACTCTGAAAACCGGGCCCTTCTCCAAAAATTTGAAAAAACAAAAAAATACCACCGTTGTACGGTGGTATTTTTTTAAGGTTTCTTAAGATATCTCCTCGGGTTTTTCTTTTTTCGCCTTTTCCTTCCAATTTTTTGCGAACAAATACAAGGGGCGCGAGCCAAAAAGGATTCCTATGATGCAAAGCACGATGCCGGCAATGAACATGTTTTGAAAAAAGCCGTCCAAAATCGTACAGATCAACTGTTTTAAATAGACCGGTTCCACGCTCAACCTTTCCGTGTAATTTCCCGCGCGATAAAGGAGCGAGGGAACCAGAAAAAGAATGCCGGCGGAAACAAAACTTGCATAAGAAAAAAAGAAAATCTTCTTTTTCCAGATTAAAAAGAGAAGGCTGGCGGAAAACAGAGCGAACACCAGGCCCGCTGTCATAACGTACGGAAGGAAACGCTCCATCATGCCGATGACCGATCCCAAAACCGAAAACAGGCCGCTTAAACGAATGGAAGATTTGATTTCCGAAATAAAATAATCTGCAGTCTCGGGAAAAGAAGCTTTCAACTCCTCCAATTCCTCGTCTGTGATCTTCGTTCCTTCTTTTTTTTGCAAAGTTGCAGCGTAAGCTTCCACCCGCGCCACAAACTCCCCTTTCCACGCTTGGGTGGGCAGGGAAAGGGTTTCATCGGTATACATTTGCAGGATGGGTTGGATCAGCGCCTCATCGCTCACAACCTCTTCCAGAAAGGAGTCGGTCAACTCTTGGGGGATCCCGCTGGTGACGCACAGATTTTCAAAAGCGCCGCGAATTTCCTCCCGCACTTTTTGAGGATAGCAGACCGCTTCCAACGTTTTCATTACGCTCTTCTCTGACACGGCGATCTTCCCCAAAGGAGCAAGGATCACCAGCACCAAAGAGGAAGCGAAGATCAAAAGGAGAAAAAGAGAAATAACGGTACGGCTGATTTTTTTCATATCCCACTGTTTTTTCATTTCGTTTCCTCCTTTCAATGAAGGACCACAGGCCCGGATATTTTATCGGCATAGACAAAATACCGTTGACGGGTAAGACCCAACATAGAGAAAGGATAACAGGTATAAAGGATCAATTCCTCCTTCTCCTGTTGAAGATTTGCGGCGGTGGGATCCGATCGATCTTTCACAACGCATTCCCGAACCCGATATTCAAAAATACCGTAGTTGGTGGTGATGACCACCGTATCCCCCACCTTTAGGTGTTGGAGGGCGTTGAACTTTCCGTTGTTGTGCCCGCTGATCAGAATGGGCTTTCCGTAGCCGGGGATCTTGGAACTGTAGCTTTGCCCCACACCGCCACGGTTCAATGCGGCATCGGAATCGTCAAAATAAACGTCGGTCTCCATTCCTACGGAAGGAAGGGAAAGCTTGGCATACAGAGCCCCGCGTTTGGGAAACACAATGTCGTTTCCATCGATAAACGTGACTCCGTCAACGACGGTTCCGGGGGCATCGTTCTTTTCATAGCCTTGAAAAATGTTTTCGTATCCCTGTGTCGGGGCAGATTGATTTTTGTCTTGCAACAAAAGATCGATGGCTTTGAAGTAGGGGGAAACGCTTTTTCCGAAAGCCAAAAAAAGAAAAAATATGATCGTAAAAGACAAAAGAAGTGGCGATATGATTAACGCCACTCCTTTTATCGCTTGATATAAGCGCTTCATTTTTTCTAAAGGATCTTAGAAAAGTTTAACCTTCTTGGAAACGAAAGCACATGCCAGCAGTACGGAAAGAACAGCGACACCTGCAATTACGGCAGTCTCTACACCGAAACCGGTGGTCTTGATCAATTCATCGTTGGTAACGATAACAGCGCCGGTAGCATCTTTCACGTCAATGCCGCCCTTGGCATTCACGGTAGCAGAGCAATTGATGGCTTCGGCAGCAGCATCCACGTGCTCGAGAATGGCGTCCTTAACTTGCTTGCTCCACTTGGAAGCTACGCCGGTTCCGGTCTGCTTCACAACAGCCTTAGCGGCTTCCACTTCGGCCTTGATCTCAGCGATCTGAGCGGGGGTCAAAGCGGTGCTGAGGGAAGCAATGTAGTTCTCAGCCTGAGCAATTACGTCGGCCGGGAGAACGAAAGTGCCGTCATTGACAGCGATCTGCTCTTTGAGAGACTCGAACAAATCTTTTTCTTCGGCAGTGAGGGTTCTTGCGCTAACACAGAAGGGAAGCACAGCCAAGACCAACATCACAGCGAGAACGAGAGTCATAAGTTTTTTCATGCGGAATACCTCCTGAAAACGATATGTTTTTTCGGGAACGCGCCGATTTCTCTTTGGGCGAACCACTTAAAATGTGCAAATAGGCAAAAGACGCCAATTAACACTGTGCTTAGTATATCATAGCAAAAAATCAAAATCAAGTGGTTTCCAAAAAGTTTTCCATCGGTTTTTTATAGAAAATCCTTGGCGGGAAAGTCAAAATGTGCGCAAAAAACGAGCCTTTTATCTTTTTTTGTCTTCAATTACCTCTTTTTGCGCATAGCCGTTTCAAGCTTTCGGCCTCCCCAAACCTCTCTCAAGGGTCAACGGGCGGATCGGCTGGCCGCTAATTTGGGAAGTTTATACATTTCCTCGGCGGCAAGGCGAGCCTTTGCCACGGGAAACTTATCTTTGGGAAAGCAGTAATAAAAGCGGTCTTTCGTACCTAGGCCAATGACGTCTCCCAATTCATAGAAGAAATAGTCCACGTTCAGGCTGTAAGATGCCCAGGGGTCCTGGGTGTGGACCACGTTTCCTTCCCCGTCCCGCAGGGTAAAGCCGCTCCGATCGTGGCGAAGCGTGCCGTCACCCATTTGATATAATTGTTTAAAATCGCAAAGAACGCCGATCTTCACCGGGATCTCCCAAGCGTAATCGGGATCCTCCACCTCTCGGCGAACGCACTCTCTTTCCCAGCGAAACCACGCCGGCACCTGAGAAAACTCCGTTTCCCCGGACGTGGCCCGGAGAGCGCCGTATTCATCCATTTCGTAGCTTTTTTTGCAACAAAGACAGGTGACGCGAACCCCCTCTCCCCGCATTTTTCCTTCTGTCTGGCAAGCGGGACAGCGGTACAGCACCCTCTCCAGCCCCGTAGCCCGGAAAGGCTCGGTAACAGGGATCTTCTTTTCCTTTTGATCCTGAAAGTGGTCAAAGGTAAAGGCGCGATTTAAGATCTCGTCCAGTTCTTCCTGGCTCTTTTCCCGAATTTCCTCTTTGGTCAAAAGGCAGGAGAGCTTTGCGGAAACTTTCGCTTTCCTAAGGCGCAAACCGTTATACAGAGGATCCCGGAGATATCCCCCCTCATCAGAACGGATCAAGAGGACCGGAACCCCCAGGCGCTTACACAGTCCGCCAAATCTTGGGGGTAGAGCCGTTGCGGTACCGTCCAGGCTGTACCCCGCCTCGGGGTACATGAGAACGCTGCGCTTTTCCTTTTTGATGATGCGCAAAAGGTCCATGACAAGCCCCACGTCGGTGACAAATTTCGGCGTAGGGATACAGCCGATCCGCCGAAGGAGCCAAGCCTTTCCCACAAAGGCGTCGGTGGTGGCTACGATATGATATTTCATAGGAAAGAGGATCCGGGATGCCATTTTCAGATCCAAAAAGCTGGAATGGTTCATTAAGATCAGATACGGCCCCTCACCCGCCCTCTCCATCCCCTCTCGGGTGAAAGAAAAACGGGTGGCCAAAAGATCGGGAATAGAAAGAAGGCGCACCACAAGTCCCAGGAGAAACCATGGCTTTTTCGGCTTTAAACGAGCCAGGGGTGGCTTTTTCCCAAGCTCTTCCCAAGTAATCTGTTTGGTTTTGATTTTCATGGCGTCCTCCAGCATTGTTTTTTTGCCAAGTCCGATCAAATTGTACCATCCCGGATAAGCTTTTGTCAATTGCCCAAAAGATCGAAAAAAGAGCTGCCCGTTTTTCACTTTGGCAGCTCTTTTTCATTGGTTTTTCCGGCAAGGTGGCTAGGCTTTCTTGGAATACTGAATCTGACCGTCCTCAGAAAGACTTGCATGGATCCGATCTCCCTCGCAAAATTCTCCGGAAAGAAGGAAGTTGGAAAGGGAATCTTCCACGGTTCGCTGAATGGCACGGCGCAAGGGTCGAGCCCCGTAAACTGGGTCGAATCCTTCTTGAGAAAGTTTTTCCGTCACCGGCTCGTCAAACTCCAGGGTAATGCCGCCGGTTTCCCAAAGTCGCCGAGACACCTCCCGGAGCATTTTTCGGGCAATGGCCAGAATCTCCGGCTGGGCCAGGCGATGGAAGATGATGATCTCGTCCAATCGGTTCAAAAATTCCGGGCGGAAGGTCTCTTTTAGAGCCCGGCGGATCTTTTCCTCGTCGTCCCGATCCTGGGCTGTGTCCTCCGAACCGGTGGCAAAGCCCATAGATTTTTTCACAGCCAGACTGCTGGCTCCGCAGTTGGAGGTCATAATGATAATGCTGTTCTTAAAGTCCACCCGTCGCCCGTGGGAGTCGGTGAGGATTCCGTCCTCCAGAATTTGAAGGAGGATATTGAACACATCCGGATGCGCCTTTTCGATCTCATCAAACAAAACCACGGAATAGGGGTTTCGACGGATCTTCTCCGTCAGCTGTCCCCCGTCGTCAAAGCCCACGTAGCCGGGAGGAGAGCCAATGAGCTTGGAAACGGCGTGCTTCTCCATCAATTCCGACATATCCACCCGGATCATTTTGTTCTCCGAACCGAACATCACCTGGGCAATGGCCCGGGAAAGCTCGGTTTTTCCCACGCCCGTAGGTCCGGTAAAGAGGAAAGAACCCGCAGGGCGCTTGGGGTCTTTCAGCCCCGTGCGGCTCCGGCGAATGGCTCGGCTCACCGCACTCACCGCCTCTGCCTGGCCCATGACCCTCTCACCCAGGATCTTTTCCAACTCGGTAAGCCTTCGAGCCTCCTCTTCCAAAAGACGGCTCACGGGGATCCCCGTCCACTGGGTGACGATCTGCGCGATCTCCTCTTCTCCGATGGCGCCGCACTTCTCCTTGTCCCCGGCTTTCTTTTTCTCTGCCAAAAGGGCCTTTTTCTCCTGGATCTGGGTGCGTATCTCTCCGGCACGCTCGTAGGCCTCTTCTTCCACCGCCTTCTTTTTTTCTTCCTCCAGACGAAGAATTTCTCCCTGGATCTCCTTTTCCTCCGGAGAGGGGGAAAGGCTCTGGATGCGGCGGCGCGATGCGGCTTCGTCCACAAGATCGATGGCCTTATCCGGCAGATAACGGTCGGAAATATAGCGGCCCGAGAGCTTTACGGCACTCTCAATGGCTTCATCGGTAATGGCCAATTTGTGATGCTCCTCGTACTTGGGTCGAAGCCCCTTCAAAATAAGAATGGCCTCTTCTTCACTGGGTTCTCCCACCGTCACGGACTGAAAGCGCCGTTCCAGGGCGGCATCCTTTTCAATGGTTCGGTATTCCGAAAGGGTGGTCGCACCGATCACCTGAAGATTTCCACGAGCCAGAGCAGGCTTTAAAATATTGGAAGCGTCCATGCTTCCCTCGCTTGCCCCCGCACCTACGATGGTGTGAATCTCATCAATAAAGAGGATGGTATCTCCGCTTTCGGTCACCTCGTCAATGACGTTTTTGATCCGCTCTTCAAATTCTCCCCGGTACTTGCTTCCCGCCACCATGGCGGCAAGATCCAGGGTCACCACTTTTTTCCCCGATAATGTCTCCGGCACGTCTCCTGCAACGATGCGCTGAGCCAGTCCCTCGGCAATGGCGGTCTTTCCCACGCCGGGCTCTCCAATGAGACAGGGGTTATTTTTTGTTCGCCGGGAAAGGATCTGGATCACCCTCTCCAGCTCCGTTTCTCTTCCGATGATGGGATCCAGCCGTCCTGCGGCGGCATCCTCCGTGAGATCGTGTCCGTATTTGGCAAGGTTTTTGTTCTTTCCCTTGCCTCGGGACGGAGCTTTTTGGCCATCCTTTCCGTCCATTTTCTCCAGCTCCCGGATGTACTCCCGGCAAGCCTTGTAAATGGCACCCACGTCCGCACCCAGAAGAGACAAGATCCTCACCCCAAGGCTGTCGGAATCGGAAGTTAAGGCCAAAAGAATGAATTCCGTTCCCGTCTCCCGGTGGTGTTTTGCACTTTCGTACACCGCGGCCTGGAGCATTCTCTGAGCCCGCGGGGTGATCTCCGCCGTATCAAACTGTACCGGCTCGCCGGTCTGGCAAAGCGCCATCAGCTTCTCTCGGGCCCCGTCAAAGGTAACCCCTGCCTGGCTCAAGATCTCTGCCGCGGCACACTCAGAAGTTAAGATCAATCCCAAAAGCAGATGCTCGCTTCCCACGTATCGATGCCCCAATTCTGCCGCGGCGCTCTGGGCATTTTCCAGAGCCCTTTGGGCATGTTCCGAAAAATTCGCTTGCATATTCTTTCTCCTTATTCTTTCATTCTTTCCCGTAAGATCTGGCTTCTCCGAATATCCCGATCCCTTTCATCCAAAAGAAGCCGATCCCGAAGGATCATAGGCGCCGGCATCAACTCGATCAAAAGCCGATCCAGTCCCTGTACCGACGAGTCGGGCAAAAGACCCGCTTCTTTTCCGAATCTTACCCGGGAATAGAGAGTGATAAATTCCGAATAGTCCATTTTTTTTGCATATCTCATAGCGCCCATTGCCCGGCTGACCCGATCTTCTGCCTCCAGGCGGTCGCGGGACAAGATCGCATCTCTGGCCTTCTCTTCTCTCTCTTCCACCTGGGCGATCACTTTTTCAAAGGAGGATACGATCTCCTCCGGCAACCCTTCCCGACTCATCTGGTTGGAGATCTGATAGATATCGCCGCTTTCCCGGCTGCCTTCTCCAAAGAGCCCTCGAACGGTAAAGCCCGCATCGTTAAGACTCCGGGTCAAGGGAGCGATCCCTCCCACGGCCGTTAGCGCGGGCAAGTGGATCATCACGGACACGCGCATCGCGGCGCCCAAATTGGTGGGACAGGAGGTAAGATACCCCAGCCCCTCCCGGAACGCAAAGGGAAGTTTTTCCTCCCCGAATTCTGCCCAGCTCCTGGCCTTGTCAAAGGAAGAGCGGATCTCTTTGCCAGGCTTTATCACCTGAAGTCGCAAATGATCCTCCTCGTTGACCATGATCGCCACGTCTCCGTCTTTGGACAGGATCAGTCCGCTTCCCTTTCCCGACTTGGCAAGATGCGCGGAAGATAGGTGTGTCTGCACGTAAGCCTCTTTTACCACATCCTCCAGGCCGTCGAAGGGAACCGCCAGGATCTCTTTTTCCTCAAAGGCCTTTTTTACTTTTTCAAAGACCTCTTCCCGCCCTTCTCCCTTCAATCTCTGGGGAAAGGGCGTCTTTTCCAAGTTCCGGGCAAAGCGCACGCGGGTGGACAGGACCGGGCCGAATTGCCGGGCTTCTTTTTCATACCAATACATTTATTTTCCCTCCAAGGCCCGAATTTGATCCCGAATCTGGGCGGCTTTTTCATAATTTTCCACCTCAAGGGCCTCCTGCAGCTGTTTTTTCAACGTTTTTCCGGGATCCTCCTGTATAGGGCCTCTCGCCCCGGTTTCCCCGGATGCAGAGCCAAGCCTGCCTCCCCGATAGCCCCGACCCACAAAGGGCGTCATATCAAGGCCCTGCGCAAAAGCGTCGTAACAGTGGGGACAACCGAATCTCCCGCTCAGGCAAATCTCCTCCCGGCTCTTGCCGCAAGTGGGACAGACTCCGCCCTCGCTCCCCCGACGCTCACGGGAAGAAGGCTTAGCAAAGAGGGGGAGAGCGGCAAAAAACTCCTCCTCTAGAACACTTTTTCCGCCAAAGCCGATTCCCATTTCCCGAGCACAATCGGCACACAGCCGAATTTCCCGGGAAGAGGCGTTGACACTTTCTTTATAATATACCGATGCCTCTTTTTCCCGACACCGTTCACAGATTTGACGTTTCATCGTTTTTCCTCGCTTTCTGCAATCATTTGTAAAATGGCTGTCTGAAACAGCTGCGCCCGCAAGCGGTCCCGATCCTCCCTGCGGACCTGATCCAGAGCCCGATCGGAGAGAAGCGCCAACAGCAGCTTTCCCTCCCGGGGTTCCAGAATGGACTGGGAGATCAGCTCTCCCACAAAGACCCGAGCGCTCTCAAAGTTAATGGCGGAAGAGATGGCATGGTAAAAATGCATCAGGTATTCATTCCGCCCCATCTTTACCTTGCGGATGCGAATAAATCCTCCGCCCCCACGTCGGCTCTCCACTACGTACCCGCGCTCGGGAGTAAAGCGGGATGTGATCACGTAATTGATCTGACTGGGCACGCACCCCATCCGGGATGCAAACTCATTGCGCACGATGGAAAGTTCCCCTCCCGCCGCCTCCAGCATCTCCTCCAAAAGTAGGGCGATCCGTTGGGATAAGATCATATCCGTTTCCTCCGTTTTTGACTTTGACTTTCTTTGACTTTCTGGTAAAATTATACCCGGACTCCTGCTTCTTGTCAAGGTCAAAGAAAGTCAATTTTTTTGTAAAATTTATGAAAAAATGCCGATTTTCCCGTTTGCCCCATCCTTTTCTTCTTTTTTCAAAGGTTTTTGACGGGTTTTCTTGCTTTCTTCCTGAAAAAATGATATAATAGCAGATAACCATAATGTTTTTTGGGGGAAAAGCCATGAGAATGAGAAAAAAGAAGCACACCGAGGAGCGATTCCAGCTTTGTGACACTTTTTTGATTCACGACGGTGCATCCCATCAGGGCCGTGTGCGCACCCTTTTTTCTGTGCCCGATGCCAAGTCCCTTCCCCTGGAACTGGAGATCGGTTGCGGCAAAGGCGCTTTTCTTCTGGAATTGGCAAAACAAAACCCAAAAACTCTCTACGTTGCCATTGAAGCCTGTCGGGAAGCTCTGCTTTTGGCAGTAGAAAAAGTGGCAGAGGCCGGTCTTTCCAACGTTCTTTTTTTAAGCGGAGACGCCAAAGAGCTGGCGGAGATCTTTTCTCCGGGAGAGGTAGATAAGATCTACCTGAATTTTTCCGATCCCTGGCCCAAGTCCCGTCACGCCAAGCGCCGACTCACCGCCCCCTCGTTTCTTTCCGTGTACCGGAACATCTTGAAAGAGGGCGGCGCCATCCGCCAAAAAACGGACCATGCCCTCTTGTTTGAATCCTCTTTGGAAAACTACAGGGCCGCCGGCTGGACCTTGGAAGATCTGACCCGGGATCTGCACCACTCCCCCTGGGCTCAAGGAAATATTCTCACCGAATACGAAACGGCAAAATCCGCTCAGGGTCTTCCCATTTTCGCCGTCACGGCACGCCGCCCATGAAAGAATTTTGCATCAACGAGAACGACGCCGGCCAGCGCCTGGACAAATTTGTCCTGAAAGTAACCGTCGCCCTGCCCAAATCGCTGTTGTATAAGGCCATCCGCACGAAAAAAATCAAAGTAAACCGGAAGCGTTGCGAGCCGGGGCAGATTTTAGAAAAAGGAAACACGGTCCAGCTCTTTTTATCTCCGGACTTTTTCGGAGCAGCTGAGGACAGTTTTCGCAATCTGACTCCCAGCGTTTTTGTGGTCTACGAGGATGAAAACATCCTGGTCGCGGATAAGCCCTGCGGTCAGTCCTGCCATAGCGACGCCGTTCAAAAAACCGGGACGCTCATCGATCATATCAAAGCCTACCTCTCTCAAAAGGGCGAATTTTGTCCGGAGTCGGAAAATTCCTTCTCTCCCGCCCTGTGCCATCGCCTGGACCGAAACACCTCGGGCCTTGTGATCTGTGCCAAAAGCGCCCTCGCGCTCCGGGAAATGAACGAGGTGATCCGGGAGAGGCAAGTGGAAAAAGAATACCTGGCCTGGTGCCACGGAAAGCTGGAAGCGCATCAGACCGTTACCGTATATTTAAAAAAGGACGAGCGGGAAAACCGGGTCCTGGTATCCCCCGTCCCCGCGCCCGGATATCTGACATCCATCACCGAGATCCGGCCACGCCTATTTGACCCGAAGCGAAACCGGACGCTGTTTTCCATCGTTCTGCACACCGGACGCACCCATCAGATCCGCGCCACCCTCTCCTTTTTGGGGCACCCCTTGGTAGGAGATTCCAAATACGGAAAAGACCGAAAGGACCCGGACTTTTCCCATCAAGCACTTCGGGCGGTCTCTCTGTCCTTTCATCCATCCCCCGCATCCCCCCTCTCCTACCTGGAAAATGTCCGGATCTTAGCGCCGGATGACCCCCTGTTTTGCCCTAAACAATAATTTTTTTGCACAAAAGTTTTTCACAGGGTCTCGAGCCGCAACCTGTGGAAAACTCTGTGGATTGTGGGAAAAACCTTGAGATTTCGGCGTTTTTTTGGGCTCGTTTTCCATTTTTCCTGTGGAAAACTCAAAAATCTTCCCGTTTTTTTCGCCACGGTGGTTTGGCGGAAAAAAGAAAAAAATCCGATTTTTTTAAAATTTTTTCCAAAAAAAAGTGAAATGAAAAAAACACGCGTATAAGAAAGATAGTGAGAAAAAACAAAGGAGGTGTTTTTTTGCGAATTCCGGAAAGCTTTGTTCAAGAAGTGGTTCTGCGTAACCCCTTGGAAGAGATCGTTTCCCAGTACGCCGTTTTGAAACGGGCGGGAAGCAACCAGGTCTGCTGCTGTCCCTTTCATCACGAAAAAACTCCCTCTTTTACCGTTTATACCAACACCACCCCCAGCCATTACCACTGCTACGGCTGCGGCGTTGGGGGAGACGTGATCACCTTTATCCGGCAGATGGAAAATCTGGACTACGTTTCCGCCATTGAATTTTTGGCCAACCGGGCTGGACTTGTCATGCCGGTCACCGGAGAGATCGGTCCCCGGGTGAACCGAAAGCGTTTCTTTGAAATGAATGCCCAGGCCGCCAGATTTTGGCACCAAACGATCCTTTCTCCCCAGGGAAAAAAAGGCCTGGATTATTTAATAGGCCGGGGTCTGACCCTTCCCATGATCAAGCACTTCGGTCTGGGGTACGCTCCGGAATCCTGGGACGAGCTGTGCCGGCTCCTTCAGAAAAACGGCTATGGGGAAAAGGAGATCCAAGAGGCCTTTTTGGGCAGAATGGGAAAAAATGGCCGTCTCTACGATCTGTTCCGCGGCCGGGTCATGTTCCCGGTCATTGACGCGGCGGGAAACGTCATCGCCTTCAGCGGCAGACTGGTAGCATCCCAGAGGGAAAACGATCCCAAATACATCAATACCAACGATACCCCGGTGTTCAAAAAGGGCCGGAACGTATTTGCCTTAAACTTTGCCAAAAACAGCGAAAAGAAAGAATTGGTCCTGTGCGAGGGAAACATGGACGTGGTTTCCTTGCACGCCCACGGCATCACCCATGCCGTAGCTTCTCTGGGAACGGCCCTCACCGCCGAGCAGTGTCGCCTTCTCTCCCGCTACGCCAAAACGGTGAGCATTTGTTACGACTCGGACAAAGCCGGCCGGGAAAACACAAAAAAAGCCATTCGTCTCCTCCAGGAAGCAGGTCTTCAGGTGCGGGTCATCACCCTGCCGGAAACGGACCGGGAAGGAAAGCCCATCAAAGACCCGGACGACTTTATCCGCGCCTTTGGTCGGGGCGGCTTTGAAAAGTACGAACGGGAAGCCCGCGGAGCTATGGAGTACCTGTTTGACGTAACCCTGCAAGGCCACGAAATCGTTACCATGGACGGAAAAAACGCCTTTGTGGAAGCTTGCACCAAGCTTCTTTCCGCCAGCCAAAACCCCTTGGAAAAGGCCCTTTTCATTCAGCGGATCTGTGAGGTCACGGGCCTTCCTTTGGAGATCATCCGGCTTCAAGTCCAGCGAACCGAAAAAAAAGAAGCCCGCCGGGAAGATCGCGGACGCCTGGAAGAAGAAATGAAAAAAGCCAGCGGACTTGGAAACCGGGTCAACCCGGATAAGGCAAAATTTCTCTCTCAGGCCACCAAAGAAGAAAACATTTTGGGGATCCTTCTGCTTCGGCCCGAGTATCTTTTAGACCGCGCCATCCGTCCTAGGCTTCACCCAGAAGCGTTCCCCTGTCAATTTTGCCGTCAGGCCTTGGAGAAGCTGTTATCGCTCACCGAGAGCGGAGAGCCCTTCTCCTTTTCCGCTCTCAACGAGTTTTTTAGCCCCGACCAGATCGGAGAGCTGGAAGGCATGACCGAAAAGCGACGGGCTCTGGGAAACAATTCCCCCGCCATCCTTCTGGAGCTGATCGAGCGCCTGGAAGAAGAAAACAAGAAAAAAGATATCAAAAGCGAACCGCTTTCCACCGCTTGGCTGGAAAAATTGAAAGCGGAAAAAGCAAAGAAGGGATAACACCATGACAAAGAAAAAGACCGAAGAGATCAAAACCGCCGAGGCCGGGACAGAGCTGAGCCCGGAGATGAAACTGAAAAAAGCCTTTGACGCCATTTTGGAAAAAGGCAAGCAAAAGGGTTCTCTGACCGACTCCGAGATCATGGAGCTGCTCGAGGACGTAGAATACGAATCCGAGCAACTGGAAAAACTCTACGACGTTTTGGAGGCAAGCGGGATAGACGTTTCTTCCTTCATGGACGTCCCGGATCTGGATGAACTCAAAGCAGAAGAGGAAGTAGAGGTCCTTGAGACCAGCCAAGATATGGAGCAAATGCTTGCCAACAAGGGTCTGGCTCTGGAGGACCACGTGCGGATGTACTTAAAGGAAATCGGAAAAGTGCCTCTGCTGGCCGCCGAAGAGGAACTGGAATTGGCACAAGCCATGATCGAAGGAGAGACCGATCAGATCCGGGAAAACGCCAAACAGCGCCTTGTGGAAGCAAACTTGCGTCTGGTGGTAAGCATCGCCAAGCGCTATATGGGTCGCGGAATGTTCTTTTTGGATCTGATCCAGGAAGGAAACCTTGGCCTGATGAAAGCGGTAGAAAAATTCGACTACAACAAGGGATTTAAGTTCTCCACCTACGCTACCTGGTGGATCCGCCAGGCGATCACCCGTGCCATTGCCGACCAGGCCCGGACCATTCGCATTCCGGTGCACATGGTAGAAACCATCAACAAGGTCCTGCGGGTCTCCCGTCAGCTCTTGCAGGAACTGGGACACGAAGCCAGTGCCGAGGAGATCGCCGAGGTCATGAACATCCCCGTAGAAAAGGTTCGGGAGACCATGAAAATCGCCCAAGAGCCCGTTTCTCTGGAAACCCCCATCGGCGAAGAAGAGGACAGCCATCTGGGAGACTTCATTCCCGACGACGACGCCCCCGCCCCCGCCGAGGCTGCCAGCTACGCCATGCTCCGTGAGCATTTGGACGAGGTCCTTCACACGCTGACCCCCAGGGAAATGCAAGTGCTCAAACTTCGCTTCGGCTTTGACGACGGCCGCAGCCGCACCCTGGAGGAAGTGGGCAAGGAGTTCAATATCACCCGAGAGCGTATCCGCCAGATCGAAGCCAAGGCCCTTCGCAAACTCCGTCATCCCAGCCGGGCCAAAAAGCTGAAAAACTACCTGGATTAAATATCTCTTTACAAACTTGTTACATTGCCGCCATTTTTCCGGCAAGTAATACAGTTTTTCCCCTTGCATTTTAGAAATATTGCTCCGTGGCTTTCCCTTGACTTTCCCAGCGTTTTCGTATAAAATATAAACAATCGACCGTAGATTTTACTGCGATACAAATTCCAGGAGGAAACCGAACGATGACAAAAAGACTGCTCTGTCTTATGTTGGTATTGGTAATGTTCTTCTCCCTTTGCTTGACCGCCTGTTCTTCCGGCGAGGAGAAAAATGGCGAGACGAGCGAAGCTGCCGTGGACGAAGAAGCCCAAAGACCCAATCTGGCACTGACCATTTACGCAATCACCGACGCGAAGACCACTCCCGAGGGATTGGCAGCTGTTGAGGAAAAGATCAGCAACTACTGCGTGGCAAAATACAAGACCTCCATCGATCTTCGCTTCTATACCGAGTCGGAATATCAGTCGGCTCTGAACGCCATGTACGATAAATTTGCCGTTCAGGAAGCGGAAGCGAAGAAACAGGCCGAAGAAGCTGCGGCCGCAGCCAAGTCCGAGGCCGCATATTTAGCCACCCTCTCCAAGGAAGAGAGACAGAAGTACGATCAGCAAAAGCGCATGGAAAAGAAAGCCGCCGAAGAAGAAGCTAAGAAAAAGGCGGAAGAAGAAGCGGAACTGATCGCACAAGGCAAGGACGTGGCCACCGTAAAGGAAGTGCAGATGGATCTTCTCTATGTGAAGAACATGGAGGATTATTACAGCTACGTAGACCAGGAACTGCTCCTTGATCTGACAAGCTTTCTGGATAACAACTTTAAAAACATTAAAGACTACGTATACCCCTCCTTCTTAACTGCCGCCACCGTGAACGGAGGCATTTACGGAATTCCCAATAACCAGGCAATTTCCACCAACGAAACCTATTTTGTCGTAAACACCGCCTTGGCGAAAAAATACGGTGTGGATTGGGAAAAGGTTCATTCCATCACCGATCTGAACGACGTTTTTGCTCGCGTCCACGCGGGCGAGCCCGGTACGGCTACCATCACCGGTGATTTCGGTCCCGAAGGAATGGATATCTACGACGAAATCGACATGGGCCGCATGGTTTCCACCTTCTTTGATACCCTGCCCGGCGGCCGGTTTGACGTTACCAACACCTTCTCCACCTTCAACCTTTCCGCCGAACGCACCGCCTTTTTGGATTACTGCGCAACCAAAGCCCTGTACCGTCAGAGCGGATATCTATCGAACGCTAGCGAAAACTTCTTCCTCTCCGTTCAGTCCCTGACCGAAGAAGAAAGAATGGCATGGGAGAAGAAGGGCTACACCACCGTTCTCTACCGCGGCGCAAAATTCACCACGAAAGCCGCACTGGACAGCGGACTCTTCGGAATCAGCAAGTATTGCGAAGAACCGGAGCGCGCCATGGAGGTCCTTCAGCTCATTTCCAACGACGCTACCATGCGCAACCTTCTGGCCTTTGGTGTAGAGGAAGTCAACTACATCCGTAGCGCAGAAAACAAAAACGTCATTACCATCATCGACGACTCCTATACCATGGACTTCTTCCACTCCGGCAATACCCTTCTGGGCTACGTTCCGGACACCATGGATCCCAACTACGTAGAAAAAGCCAAAGCCAAGAACCTAAACTCCCAGATCAGCGCGTACCTTGGCTTCCGATACGATTGGAAGAGCGAAGCCAACAAGAAATGGTTGCCGCTTTTCCAGCAATGGAAAGAGATCTTAGATCCCGTCTACGAGCAAGTATCTTACGGCGTTCCCAATTACGAGGCACTGATCAATCAAGCTTACCGCCGCATCTACGACAATCCCGACGGAAGTCTGGTTGGCACCTATACCCAGTGGCGTACCGGTTGCAACTTCCAGAGCAGTTATCAGTCTCACCTCAAGGCACTTACCAGCCTGGATGCCCTGCTCCATTACGCAGACGGCAGTAGCTACGCCGTTATCCCCACAGGCACCGAGAAATAATCAAGCCCAATCACAATTTGGGAAAAACAAGAAGTAACCAAAAGAGAGCGAATGGAATTTGATTCCACTCGCTCTCTTCTTTTATTTTTATTTTCTGCCGGGCTTTATGTTGACACAAGGTTTGATCACACCGTCGATGGGACGTTGGCATCTTCAAACGCCAAAATGTTTTGATAGATCAAAACAAGCACCTGGCTGTTCACACTTCTTCCTTCGCAGTCAGATATGGGCAATTTGATTTGGCATTTCTTCTTCCATTCGAATGGAAACACTTTTTATAGCCATACATTTTCCTCAAAGGAATCTATTGTTTGTTTATGAAATCGTTCTGTGCTACAAGATTCTTTGTCTTTTTTTATACCGACGCCATCACACACGAGCGTCAAGCTTCCTTGATACCTTCTCCACAATAAAAGCGGACAAAACTCCGAAAGCGATGCCCAAAACCGCTCCTGCCAAAACGTCACTGGGATAATGCACCAGAAGAAAGATCCGGGAAAGCGCGGTCAGAGTCGCCAAAACCAGCGCCGCCACACCCCATTTCCGGCAAAACATGAAAATTGCCGTGGCACCCTCGAAAGATGCCAGAGTGTGCCCGGAGGGGAAGGAAAAGTCCGTGGTCATCTCCCCCCAAGCAAGGCGCGGAGAAAGGGAGGGGTCCAGATCGTAAGGCCGGATCCGACCGAACACATTCTTTAAAATCCCGTTTCCCACGATCACTCCCAAAAGAAGGGCAAGAGCCATGGAAAAACCGATTTTCCGGGTCTTCTTGGGAAACATCAAAAACAGAGAAAGGGCGATCCAGAAAATGCCCGCCTCTCCAAAATAGGTAACAAGAGTCCAAAAAATATCACTGGCGGAAGTTGCGATGCCGTCAAAAAAGTGGAGGATCTCCAGCTCCCAGAAATTTAGAGTGTCAAACATCTCTTCTGCTCCTCACTGGACCATGCGGTCGTAAATATAGAAATTATTTCCCTTTTTGCGAGCAAATACCATCATATCCAAAACGTCTACGTAATCCTCCCGACCGCGGAGATGGAGCACGTGATCAAAGGAAATATGGCAAACAAAGGTATTTTCATCAAAGGCGTAGAATTTTTCCACCACGTCATTTTGGAATTCATATCCGTTGTGATCCCAAACGAATTGGGAAAGATTCATGTAAATATTGCGGTAAAAGAGACTGGCGGTATCAAAGTAGGGCGCCACCCGGCCCATAGAACCGTCGTTTTGAATGTACTTGGCGTATTCGTGCATCCCCGTCAGGATCCGTTCGCCATAGGTGTTCTGCAACTCCTGGCTGTAATTGAGTTCGGCTACGTAGCCGCCCTTGTCCTCTTCAAAGCGCAAAACCTCCTCTACGCCGTTTCGGTCCGTAGAGGAAAGAACGGGTTTTTGGAACAGGCCTTTCACCTCGTAAGTACAAAGCTGGATCCCCGGCACACCGCTGGGCAAAAAGGCATTGAAAGGATGATCTTCCTTCTTTACGATAAATTCCTCCGACACGCTCTTTCCGTTGAGGGTAAGCTTGGAGGTGGAGGGCAGAGTAACTTGAACTGCCTCCTCCGGCTCTAAAAAGATCTCCATATCCGCAAATTTATAAGGCACAAAGCCCCACTTTCCCTCTTCGCCCGTCTGAACAAAGCGCATCGAGGCGATCTTCGTGGCAGGAACCGCCTCCACTGCAATATCATTGCCTTCATTTTCCTGAGATGCGGGTGTCTCTTGCGTTTCCGGTTCCACCAGGATCACATTATACCGGGCCTCACCCTGATCTGAGGAGGCAGCGTAGAAACGAAGCTGCTTATCTGCCTTCTTTTCATGAAGCACGGCAGCGGCCGCTTCCAGATCTTCAAATTCTCCCACTTCAAATCCGGAAAGGGTCATGGCCTCTAAAAAGTTTTCCGAAACAAAGTATTTCTGAAAAATCTCCCGGGCCGGATGAATGGGCTGGCTGGCCTCAAAGGCAGAAAGGTAGCTGTGCAACACGCACAGCGCTATGATGATGACAAACAAAAACAACGCTGTCACGCCACCGTAAATGGCCCAAAACAAAGGGATTTTTTTCAACTTCTTTATCGCTGCTTGCGCAGGATTTCTCTTTTTCAAATCCATCATGATTCCCTGTTACTCCCCCCTACCAAGAAATAGGTAGGAATCCGGCGTGGTTCGGTGAAGGCCTTATAGCTATTCACCAGTCCCCGGCGCTGATATTCATCCAGTGTGGATAGATCGTAATGGTAAAGGTTAAAATAGTTGCGATAGTACATCATAGAGCTGGAACCGCCGTCCAATTTTCCTGCCATAACGGCACCGTATTCCAGCATAATGTCGATCAGCTCATTGTGGGTAGCACCAATGCTGGAAGCCGTACGACCGTCGGTGACCAAGAGGAGAACGGTACCGTCCGCACGCTGACCGATGGCGGTGCGCTGAGCACGGCCCGTATCGCCGCTGGAGTAGTGAAGGGTAACGTTCTGCCCATCGTTGGTGATCAAACAGTTACCTGTCTGAAAACACACGCCATCCCGAATCCCCAAGCTATCCGCCCGATCCTTGGTCATGCCCTCGGAAACGTAAAGCCGATTTTCATTGGTAAAGCCCATAAAGGTTCGGTTGGTGTGCCCGTTATACACAAGTTTTCCTCCGGCGTAGGTGATGCCGATGGGAACGGTTCCCGTTCCCACGCCGCCGGTGTCGGGATATTCTCCGCCGTTGATGGCCGCCACAGCCCCATAGGTTTCTACAATATCAAAGATCCTCGCGCCGGCAACCCCGGATTTAAAATCGCTGGAGGTTCCCACAAAAACCCGGGAAGGATCCCGAACCATCAAAAGATACGCCTTGAAGGCAGGTTTTGTAATGTTCAGAAAGCGAATTCCGTCAATGGCGTCCGCCCATTCGTCCTGTTCTCCGGAGGAGCCGGCGGAAGAGATGTCATCCATAGAAATGGTATCGTAAATGACGGTCTTGCTATTTTCCTCGATCTGACGCACCAAATCCCCATCCAAAAATAAGCCCGGTACCCACTTGGTAGCGCTCGCCTGTTTTGCAGAAAGAACCAGTGCATCCCGCATAGTGACGCTGGGCCCGTTGAGCAAAACGTGACAAGTGGCAACCACGCCTATGATCAAAAGGACCAAGAACGTAGCGACGCTGAGAAGAACCCGCTGTAAAACCACGCGCTTTTGCTTTTTCCCCAGGTTTTTCGCCGGCATTTTAGGCTTCCGGCCGGGGTCATGGCTTTTGGAGGCCTTTGGTTCCATTAAAATTACAAACTGATTTTGATCCAACCCAATAACTCCTTTCGCAAGAAACCGCCAGGGCGTGTTTCTTGTCGTTTCGTGTCTTTTCTATTCTACCACGGCAAAAGGCAAAATACAATTGCTTTTCAAAAATTAAAATACTTGTCATATTGTCCTCCCTTGCATTTTTTCCGATTTGTGGTAAAATGATGAAAATGAGAGGGGGAAACCATGTTTTTTCAAAACCGATCAAAAAGTACGCTATCTCGTTTTCTGACCCTGGACTATGCCGCCCACCTTCACGCGGCGGTAGAAATGGGCTATTTAGAAAAAGGGGAAGTCGTGGCCGTCATTGAAGGGGTCTCTTACCCCATTCGCGCCGGAGATTTTTTTGTCATTTTTCCCAATCTGATCCATAGCTATGAAAAAAGCCGGGACGCACAGGGGTATCTTGCCATTATCAAAGTGGAAGATCTCAGCCCCTATTTTCAAATTCTCTCAGATTCTCTGCCCGCCTCCCCCGTTTTGCCCTCCGGGAGCTGGGAGGAAAGTGGCCTTGACACCATTTTTTCTCACGCCTTTGCCGATCACATCCAAGAGCGAGACGAGGTAATGCAAGGCTATTTTCAAGTGCTTTTCGGAAAGTGCCTGCGCCTTCTCCGCCTTTCCCGAATCACAAAACCGCGCACCGGCGCGCTCCGGGAGATCCTATCTTATATCAATTCTAACAACACCGGAAATATGACCCGAAAAAGCATCGCCCGCGCCCTTGGCATGAGCGAGAGCACCGTCTCCCACGTGTTTTCCGATACCCTCAAGATGTCCCTGCCCCATTATCTCAACGCCCTTCGCTTATCGGAGGCAGCAAAACTGTTGGAACAAACCGATCTGGGTGTCACCGAGATCGCCGCCCGGGCTGGCTTTGGCTCCATTCGCAGCTTTAACCGCGCCTTTCAGGAAAGCTACGGCTGCCGCCCCAGCGAATATCGCAAAAAGAAAGTTTGATTTCTTTCTCGCAAATCCTCTCGTTCAAATAAGCTTTTTCCTTTTTTCTCACGCTTTCCCTCATTCAAAAAACTTTTTTCGCCCTAGCCTCACCAAAAACACTTTTTTCACTTCCCCAGAAAAAAGCCTTTTTCTTCTTAATGACAGCCGGGTTGTATTTCGTTCTCTTTTTGTCTCAGACACAAAACGTTTCCTTATAATATATTATATTCTTCGCCATACTCTCTTCAGCAAACACCTTTTCCCATAAAATACAGCCACCTTTTGAAAAAGAAGAGCAGAGCCCCCTTGAAACAATACCCCTTTTTGAAAGAAAATGCCACGCGAGAAAACAATCACGCCCCTTTTTAAAACAAAATGCCACATGAGAAAACAATCACACACCTTTTTAAAACAAAATAAGACTATGTGAGAAAACAAACATGCTCATTTAAAAAAACATGCCCCCTTTTGAAAAAACAAAAAAAGAAAAAGCCATCCTTTTGGATGGCTTTTCTTTGTGTCAGCGACGACCTATCTTCCCAAGACCCTTCGGTCTAAGTATTGTCGGCATGACGAAGCTTAACTACCGTGTTCGGAATGGGAACGGGTGTACCCTTCGCAACAAAGACACTGACTGGTGCACCTTCAGGGAC
>JAZOQB010000009.1:0-3345 GCA_045655865.1 Eubacteriales bacterium | reverse complement strand
GCCTTTGCTAATATTGGTGCTCAGGGAGAATTAGGCGGCATGGAAACTTGGGGCTATAATGGCAAAGAGCCTGACGAGGAGAGCTTCTTTAAGCGCTATGAAGCGTGCACAAAAACAATTCGTGATATTCCGTTCTGTCAGGGGTATTGCTATACGCAGTTGACAGATGTTATGCAGGAAATTAACGGTCTGCTCACACCGGATCGCAAACCGAAGATGGATGTGGAAAGAGTTCGCGAGATTAATAAAAAACCGTACTAAGAAGATAGATGACCCGCAATTTTGCTCTGTGAATAGCATTACTATATTGCGATAATCGTCTTTAGTTGCTGTGAGAACACAAAAGACCATATCGGATGTTACCTTTGCGGATCGTCCGGTATGGTCTTTTGCGTATAGAATTTAATTTAGAAAGCCAAATCTGTATAGGCAAAGGGGTGGTCGGTCAGCAGATCAAGATAGTCTGTGTTTTTGAAGTATGCATACTGGTTAATTGTATATTTTCCTGTACCGAAGATGTGATCGTAATGCCCGGAGGCGGGGACAACGGATGTGGTTTTGCCGCTACTTTTCGCCTCTTCGCTGATAATTTTGAAGGATGTGGGTGTCCAGCCGGATTGCGTGAAGAAGGAAAGGGAAGTATTAAAATCTCCCGTCAGGAAAATCGGGATATCTGCATAGGTGTTCTTAAGCTCGGTCATAAATGCATTGGTTTCAGACTTGCATTGCTGCCGCAATTCGTCTGCAACAATAGGCTTATCTGCACCGGCAAGGTAGGTTTTGTTGTCGGCGTGCTCGGTTCTGTAGGACCAGTGGGTATTGGCTACGATGAATTGTTTATCTTCGTCTAAAGTGGAAAGCTGCGCCCAGCTGATATTACGCATATGATAATTGTGATGAAATGCGGGATCGATCCACCAGCTAAATACTTTTACGCCACTATCTGCAACCTTGAACTTGTCAGCACGGTAGAGCAGGGAGGTGTAGTTTACCTTGCTTTCGTAGGTGGCGAAATGTCTTGCGTATGTTATACCGTGGGTCTTTTGGATTTTTGCCAGATAATCGTCAAAAATCTTGTTCCAGTTCTCGTCGGTTTCCTGCAGACCTACAACATCCGGCGTGTAGGCAATCAGCATACCTGCAAAAATCTCGGCACGATAATAAGCCTTTTTATAAGAGCTGTCTGCAAATGCATCAGCAAGGATGTTTGCTGTCATAATGCGGGCAGTTGTATTTTCTGCAAGGGGATATGCTTTTGTCAGCAAAGACTTCCTGTAATATTCACCGTTTGCAAGGTTTAATTCTTTTCCGTTAAAAATATTCTTGCAAAGGAAATCAACTGCTTTGTCGGCTGAAAAAGAGCCGCCTACATTTATACGGAATCTGCCTTCGTCGATGGTGACGGAGTACTCCATGACATTGCCTTGCGGATCGTAGCGATTAGTATCACCAATCAGAATTTCATATTTGCTGGGGTTTACCGCTGCGTCAGGCATAGTGTTCAACATTACGCCATACTTCGCATAGATTTGGTCAGACAGTTTATTCGCAAGCTCGAAATAATCGGGATTCTCTTCGCTATAAACGATGACATAACTCCCAAGCTGGCTGGATTTAAATGGGGTATCTGCGTTTAGAAAATCACAACCTGTTAAAGAAAAAAGAAATATAACAAAAGTAAGAGACCATAAAAATGAAACTGTTTTGCGCATACAATATCCTCCTGATTTGTTCTGGTGTCTAAAAAACATAGGAAAGACTCCATATAAATTATAGCTTTTTCTGCTTTGGGATGCAAGAAAAACGGTATTAATGCGCAAAAATGGACACATTATGAAAGTTTTTGGCGAATTCTTTATTGAAATATATAAGGAAAACACAAAGCCGCCTGAAGTACTGACGACTTTGTGGAAAAGAGCGTTATCTGTTTTAGTAACTTATACATTGAGGATATTCCCCATCGTTTCGGCGGCTTCTTTTTGGGCAGAGGTGGTGACATGGGCGTAGGTGTCGAGCGTAAAGCCTGCGGAGAAGTGACCCAGCATGCCGCTGACTGTCTTGATGTCCACGCCATTTTGTAGGGCGATGGTTGCAAAGGTGTGGCGGAGGTCGTGGAATCTAACCTTCGGGATACCTGCTCTTGCCAGCACTCGCTTTAGCATATTATTCACGCTATCCTGCGAAATGGGACCGCCGTTAGGAGAGGGGAAGACGTAGGTGTCGTTTGCCTTGGCTTTTTGCTGTTTTAGAACTTCTATCGCTTGGGGTGAAATACTCACCGCGCGGTAGGAGTTCTTTGTTTTTAAGGTGGATTCCACGATCTCACCATTCATTCTGGCAATGGATCTTCGCACCTTAATAATTCCGTTCTTCCAATCAATGTCTGTCCATTTTAGTCCCAGTAATTCGCCTCTCCGCAGACCTGTTGCCAGTTCAATATAGTTTTTCTTTGTGCTTAACAACTCATAAACCAAGACAAAAGGCGTTGGCAGGTTTTACCCTGCCGATGCCTTTTTTTGTTCCGTTCGTTTTGTTAGTTGCCGTCAGGTGGTAATCGTTGCGGTCACTATGTGGAAGAGGGGGAGTGCGGAAAAAACGATGAGGAGAAAACAGTGGGAATGGTGAAAGATCACTATTGCATAATAGAAGCTTTGTATTCTCGGGGCGTCATATTGGTGAAGCGCTTGAAGCATTTGGAAAAATACTGTGGGTTGTCAAAATGGAGCAGATCGGAGATTTGGGCAAAGTTATAGTGTCCTTCCCGGATCAGTTTCCGCGCCTCCTTGATCTTTAGCGAATTGTAGTAATGAATAATTCCATCGCTGTAATACCGGGCAAACAGAGCCTTGATGGTGCTTTCACTTTTTCCGGTGTGGCGTACAATATCTTGGATCGAGATTTTGTTGTAGGTATTATCCCGAAGAAAATCCAAAATCTCCTTTACCGGATAGGGTACATCAATGCCGTCAATGAGATAGCTTCGCCGCATTTTCTTGGTGAGCACATCTGTGTGACGACACAGACGAATCAAAAAGACCTCCAATAGGTTTTTAGTCATTTGGCTGCTGCCGTAAGGAGAGGATTCCAGCTTAAAGATCTTTCCTTCAAAGTAGCGCATAGCTCGGCTGTGGCACTCAAAAGTAATGATACTGACATTGGGGGCAACATCGTTATTGCCGGATAGATTATGGAATTCGTTAGGTTTATGGAAGGCCATTAGGTCTTCAAATCCCTCCCAAACGAAGTGCAAAAAAGACACACCCAAGGGTACACTGTCATTGAGACCGTGAGAGGGATTTGAATTCGGGAGTTTGCTTGCTTTTCTTAACAAAAGTTAACCATCTA
>JAZOQB010000008.1:0-47564 GCA_045655865.1 Eubacteriales bacterium | reverse complement strand
GGCCTGGTAGTTCAGCTGGTTAGAACGCTAGCCTGTCACGCTAGAGGTCAGGGGTTCGAGTCCCCTTCAGGTCGCCAAAAGCTCCCCATTGAGTGGGAGCTTTTTGTTTATTCAGGAGGATTTTTCATGGAAATGAAGATCATCGCCCGCATTCGAACGGACTTTCCCACCAAATTTGCCATCCCCCGGCAAAGCGGGATCCTGGAGAATCTGGAGAGTCGCATTGAATTTGAAAAGGAATTTTCCAATCCGGATTATATCCGCGGAATCGAGGGATTTTCTCATTTGTGGATTCTTTGGTGTTTTTCCGAACACGTTGGCAAGAGCTGTTCTGCCACCGTTCGTCCGCCGCGACTGGGAGGAAACGAGAGGATGGGCGTTTTTGCGACCCGATCACCTTTTCGGCCCAATCCCATCGGCCTGTCTTCTGTAAAGCTCTGCCGGGTAGAGGATACTGCCAATGGCAAGGTGTTGATCGTTACCGGAGCGGATTTGATGGATGGCACCCCCATTTTTGACATCAAGCCATATCTGAGCGATTCTGATTCCCACCCGGACGCTCTTTGTGGCTTTGTGGACGAAAAAGAAAAGAGGAGTCTTTCGGTTTCCTGCCCGGAATCGCTTTTATCTTGTTTTCCAGAGGAAAAACGAGAATCTTTACTTGAAATTTTGCGCCAAGATCCGCGCCCCTCTTATCAGGATGATCCGGAGAGAGTCTATGGCTTCCTTTTTGCCGGCTTTGAAATTCGCTTTTCTGCCTGCAACGGTCAAGCCCGCGTTTTGAGTATTGAAAAACAGTAAAAGAATCCCACCGGAATTCCGGTGGGATTCTTTTATGTATCTTTATTATTGGAATTTTTCTTGAAGTTTGGGAGCAAGATCCGTCTTTTCCCAGGGCGCGTTCAGCTCTTCCCGGCCCATGTGTCCGTAGGAGGCAAAGGCTTTATAAATAGGACGGCGCAGGTCCAAGGTGCGGATGATCCCTTGGGGAGTCAGATCCGTCAGTTCCTGGAGTGCATCCGCAATGACTTCATCAGAAACTTTTCCGGTGCCAAAGGTGTCCACCAAAAGGGAAGTGGGTTTGGCCACACCGATGGCGTAGGAGATCTGCACTTCACACTTGGTTGCAAGGCCGGATGCTACTACGTTCTTTGCTAAGTAACGGGCTGCGTAAGAGGCGCTGCGGTCCACCTTGGTGGGATCTTTCCCGGAGAAGGCGCCGCCACCGTGACGGGAGTAACCGCCGTAGGTGTCTACAATGATCTTTCTTCCCGTCAGGCCGCTGTCTCCTTGAGGGCCGCCTACTACGAAGCGCCCGGTAGGATTGACGTAGATCTTGGTTTCTTTATCCAGCCACTTTTTATCAATGGTGGGCTCGATGACGTGTTTAATCAGATCCCGGCGAATGGTCTCTTGATCTACCTCGGCACCGTGTTGGGAAGAGACGACAATGGTCTCGATCCGGCAGGGCTTGCCGTCTTGATATTCCACGGTCACCTGGGTCTTTCCGTCGGGGCGAAGATAGGGAAGAAGGCCGCTCTTTCTTGCGTTTGTCAGAGTGCGGGCAAGGGCGTGCGCTAGCGAAATCGGAAGGGGCATCAGCTCCTTGGTCTCGTCGCAGGCGAAACCGAACATCATACCCTGGTCTCCGGCACCTTCTGCGTCTACGCCCATGGCGATGTCCGGAGATTGCCGATGCAGGGAACTGATCACAGCGCAGGTCTCGCAGTCAAACCCGAATTTTGCACGGTCGTAGCCGATTTCCCGGATGGTACTTCTGGCAATTTCCTGATAATCCACCGCAGCGTCGGTGGTGATTTCTCCCATGATCATCACAAGGCCCGTGGTCACACAGGTCTCGCAAGCAACTCTGGCTTTGGGGTCTTGTTCTAAGATCGTGTCCAAAATGGCATCGGAAATCTGATCGCAGATTTTATCGGGATGTCCTTCTGTTACCGATTCTGAAGTAAAAAACTGTTTCATATTGATCTTCCTTATATTTGTTTTCCTCATCACTCTCTTCATTATAAAGGCAGAACGCCTCAAAATCAAGTGCTTTTCGGGAAAAAATCGGAGGGAGTGTCGGTTTTTGACTTTTCTGAGTTTTAATATTTCGTAAAGAAAGTGTAAGATTTGTAAAAGGTGCTGAAAACGATGGGAAAATATTGACTCAAATCGGAATTTGTGCTAGAATTGATTGGAATAAAAATGGATTTCCATGTGATTTTTCATAGTAAGGAGAGCGCTTTGGGAGAGGTCATTGTTGTCACAAGTCTGAAAGGCGGCGTCGGAAAAACTGTTTTTTCCGCCAGCTTGGCCTATGATTTGGCACGCCGGGGGAAAAAGGTCCTTGCGGTGGATATGGATCTGGACACGGGAGGGCTTGACATTGCTCTGGGAAAAGAGAATGCCGTGTTACCTTCTATGCTGGATCTTTTGCGCTCAAGCGAAGCTCTAGAGGAGATCCTCTCTGGGGAAGCGGGCGTCATTCAGTTTTTGTCTGCCCCTGTTTTTTTCAATGAATCCGGCTTTGACAGTGTTTCCCAGGAACGGTTCGACCACGTGCTCACTCAATTGAAAAAACACTACGATTTCTGTATTTTCGATATGCCTGCCGGTGGCGGCCCCGCTTTTCCATTTTTGGAAAATTCGGGTATCGTGGATCTGACGGCCATCGTTACCACTTGTGCGCCCACCGCGGTGCGCGCAGCAGAGCGATGTGCCATGCGCCTGAAAAATCCGGAAAAGATCAAATTGGTTCTCAATTGCTACCGGATCCATCAGCCTCGGGACAATGTGTTTCAGATCACGGAAGTTTTGCAGCGTGCCAGTGTATCCATTATCGGCGTGATCCCTTACGATACAATGACAGAAAAATCTTTGCTTCGGGGAATCCCCTTGACCGGCGCGAAAAAGAGTGTTGCTGGACACGCCATCGAAAATATCTCCCGGCGCATCAGCGGTGATACCGTTCCTCTTTTTGACGGTGTATTGCCCAGGAGAAAACGAAAAAAGTTTTATTGATCTTTTTCTTTTGAGAATCTAAAATTTATAGGAGGTGAGCGAATGCAGATCGCACTGATCGCGCAAGATGACAAGAAAGAACTTATGGCACAGCTTGGAATCGCTTACTGTGGCATTTTATCAAAACATAAAATATGTGCAACCGCAACCACCGGACGGATCGTTGCTGAGGCAACGGGTCTTGATATTGAACTGCTTTTAAGCGGAGAAGGGGGCGGCGCTCAGCAGATCGCTTCTCGCATTGCATACGGCGAAATCGATATTCTGCTGTATTTTAGAGCTTCCGGCGCCAATGAGACTTACCACCGGGACGATGCCGACTTGATTCGTCTGTGTGATACCTACAACCTTCCTTTGGCCACAAATCTTGCCACCGCCGAGGCCATTATATTGGCTTTGGATCGAGGAGATTTGGACTGGCGGAAAAATATGCACTGAATCTTAAATTTGAAAACAAACTTATTTGGAATAATAAAAAGGGAAAAATTATGCAAAGAACTGATTATTGCGCAAATTTTGGAGCAAACGATATTGGTAAGAGAGTCAAAGTCTGTGGTTGGGTACAGAAGCAGAGAGACTTAGGATCTCTCATTTTCATTGATCTGAGGGATCGCTCCGGTATTCTGCAACTGGCTTTTGACGAAAATACACCGAAGGCGCTTTTTGACCTGGCTTTCACCGTTCGTGCCGAATTCGTTTTGGCGGCGGAAGGAGTGATCCGTCCTCGGGGCGAGGGCGCCGTTAATACCAATTTGCCCACGGGACAGATCGAACTTTTTGTAGAAAATATGGAGATTTTTTCCGAAGCGCAGACTCCTCCTTTCGAGGTTTTGAATTCTATGGATGTAAGGGAAGAGCTACGCTTAAAATACCGCTATTTGAATTTGCGCCATCCCGATCTTCAAAGAAATCTTCGTTTCCGCCACCAATTGGCAAAAGTTACTCGGGATTATTTTGATTCTGAGAATTTTTTGGAGATCGAAACCCCCGTTCTCATCAAATCCACTCCTGAGGGTGCGCGCGACTACCTGGTTCCAAGCCGCGTACATCCCGGATCTTTTTACGCTCTTCCGCAGTCGCCCCAGCTTTACAAGCAGCTTCTCATGGTCTCCGGCTTTGACCGCTACATGCAGATCACCAAATGCTTCCGGGACGAAGATCTGCGTGCCGACCGCCAGCCGGAATTTACCCAGCTGGATCTGGAAATGTCTTTTGCCGATGAAGAAGATGTAATGACGGTCAACGAAGGATACTTGAAGAAAATCTTCCGTGAAATGCTGGGAATTGAGCTGAAAACCCCGTTTTTGCGGATGCCTTGGAAAGAGGCAATGGAACAATACGGATCCGATAAGCCTGACCTTCGTTTCGACTGCAGATTGGTGGACCTTTCGGAAATTGTGAAGAACTGCCAGTTTCAGGTCTTTTCCGGTGCAGTGAAAAGTGGCGGTTCGGTTCGTGCCATTTGCGTCAAAGGAGCGGGATCGTCCCTTTCGCGCAAGGAGATCGATAAACTTACGGACTTTGTAAAGACCTATCGTGCCCGCGGATTGGCTTGGCTCAAGAGCGGGGAAGAGACGACTTCCTCTTACGCAAAGTTTTTAACGGAAGAAGAAAACCTTGCCATCCAAAAGGCTTGCGGCTTTGAAAAGGGAGACGTTCTCTTTGTGGTGGCTGACGAAAAGAACATGGTGGTCCTGGAAGCACTGGGCGCCCTGCGCTGCAAGTGCGGAGAGCAGTTTGGACTTTATGAAAAGGGAAGCTTTGCTCCGGTTTGGGTAACCGAATTTCCCATGTTTGAGTGGGATGAAGAAGGCGCTCGGTATAAAGCCATGCACCACCCCTTCACCTGTCCCAAGGACGAGGACTTGCCCCTCTTGGATACGGATCCTTCCAAGGTTCGTGCCAAGGCCTACGACATTGTGATCAATGGCTGGGAAGTGGGCGGCGGTTCCGTGAGAATTCATCGTCGCCAGATTCAACAGAAGGTGTTTGATATCATCGGACTTACCCCGGAAGAAGCAAATTTGAAGTTTGGATTTCTTTTAGAGGCTTTCCGTTATGGGGTGCCCCCACACGCCGGATTGGCCTACGGCTTTGACCGTTTGACCAGTATTCTTTTGGGCTTGGATGCCATTCGGGACTGTATCGCTTTCCCGAAGGTTCAGAATGCCTGTGAGTTGATGACAGATTGCCCCGCACCTGTGCCGAAAGAGGCCCTGGATGAGCTTTCTATCGCTGTGGTGAATGAGGAAGCGTAAGAATTATTTCTGAAAGGAAATTTGAAAAACATATGATCGAAATCAATAAGATCACCAAGCGCTATGGATCAAAGTTGGCTGCAGACAATGTAAGCTTTACCGTCAACGCAGGTGAGATCATGGGTTTTTTAGGGCCAAACGGCGCTGGAAAAACCACAACGCTCAACATTTTGACCGGCTATCTTTCCGCTACGGAAGGCTCGGCGAAAATCGACGGCGTAGACATTTTTGAAAACCCCATCGAGGCCAAGCGTCGCATGGGATTTTTACCCGAGCAGCCCCCTTTGTATATGGATATGACTGTGAAGGAATACTTAAATTTTGTCTACGATCTGAAAAATTGCCGTCTGGATCGGGAGAAGCACTTAAAAGAGGTGTGCGACGTGGTGAAGATCACCGACGTTGCGGGCCGTGTGATCCGAAATCTGTCCAAAGGCTATAAGCAGAGAGTGGGTATCGCCCAGGCTCTGATCGGGAATCCTCCGGTTTTGATTTTTGATGAACCCACCGTAGGTCTTGACCCCAAGCAGATCATTGAGATTCGCAATCTTATTAAAAAGCTGGGCAAAGAACATACAATCATTCTTTCTACTCACATTCTCTCAGAAGTTCAGGCCATTTGCGATCGAATCGTGGTCATCAATCAGGGTAGGATCGTGGCCAACGAAAAGACGGAGAATCTCTCTCGTGCCGTTCAGGAAAAGAAGAGAATGATCTACAATATTTGCGGACCGCAAAATGAGGTTTTAAAGCTCATCAAGGCAACTGCCGGTGTCACCTACGCCGAAGTGCTCGGTCAGAGAGATGGGGACAGCGTTTCCTATATGATTGAAAGCGCGGAGAATATTGATATTCGAAAACCCCTCTTCTTCTCCCTGGCGGAGAAGCGTTGGCCGGTGATTGGAATGGACGTGATGGGCATGGATCTGGAAGACGTATTCCTTTCCCTGGTTTCCCAGCAGGAAAAAAAGAGTGAAAAGAAGGGAGGAAAAAGATAATGCTGGCCATTTACAAAAAAGAGCTCCGTTCTTATTTTGTCAGTCCTTTGGGTTACATTTATGTGGCGCTGTACCTAGCCATTTCCTCTTTGATCTTTACCTATACCACGCTGTACCAGGGAACTTGCGAGATCAACGTTTACTACACCTTCATCCTATATCTTTTTGCCATTCTCATTCCGCTTTTGACAATGAGAATGCTCAGTGAAGAGAAGAAATCCAAGACCGAGCAAATACTTCTGACTTCTCCGGTTAGCCTTTTTGGCGTGATTATGGCAAAGTATCTTGCAGCTTTTACTATGTTTGCCTCAAGCCTCTTGGCCTCTTGTCTCAATTTTATCGTTCTGTATTTTTACGGAGAGCCTAATACCGTTATCATGTTCTCCACCACGTTGGGAATTCTTTTGATCGGTTCCGCCTTCGTGGCGATCGGCATTTTTGTTTCCGCTTGCACGGAGAACCAGCTGGTTTCCGCTCTTCTCACCATTACCGCGATTGCATCCACACTGGTTCTCGGGATCATTTCTAACTATGTAAGTTTCACTCCTCTTCGCGTAGTTTTGAAATGGATCTCCGTTTTTGATCGTTTTTACGCATTTACTTACGGCTATTTTGACATCGTGGCCTTGCTTTATTACATTTCCATCACAGTGCTATTTCTTTTCCTATCGATCCGCGTATTGGAAAAGCGCCGCTGGGAATAAGAAAAAACACAAAGAGTTGAGGAATCAATATGGATAAGAAGCAAACAACAAAGAGAGCAGGGAAGATCTTTTCTTCCAGAAAATTCAAATACGGTTCTGCCGCTACCATCTTTACAGCATTTTTTATTGTGGCAGTGATCCTTTTGAACGTCATCGTCTCCGCGGTTGATTCAAAATTTAGCTTGTACTTTGATCTGACCTCAGACCAGATCTTTACCATTAGCGACTCTACCAAAGAATTGATGGACCAGCAGATGAGCCGTTATCGGGAAGAATTTGGGGAGGACCCTCAGATCAAGATCAGCTTTCTTGCTGCCCGTGATCTTATTTTGGAAGATCGCCAAAAGAGCTGGGTTGTAAATTTAGCGGAGAGCTACGCGGAACAGTATCCTCAGATCAGCGTGGAATTCAAAGAGGACCTGAGGACTCATCCGGAAAATTACAATTTTTATACCGACCGTGGATATGACATCAATGCCAATGCCATCCTCATTACCAATTCCCAGGAAAGAGGATCTTTCCGCTATTTGACCTTCGATTCTTGCCTGGTGTACGACGAAAGCGGATCCAAGGTTTGGGCTTTCCAGGGAGAAATGAAGATCAATGCGGCCATTATGCAGATCACTTCTCGGAAAAGCCCCAAGGTGGCCTTTACCACCGGCCACGGCGAATCTGTTCCCCAGGCTTTCACGGAGATCTTGACCAATTGCGGCTTTACTGTTGAGTATGTGAATTTAGAAACGCAAGAGATCGGAGATGACATCAAGTTCCTTGTGGTTTGCAATCCGCAGTACGACCTAAAGACCTCTCCGGACGACTCGAAAACGTCGGAATATACCAAGCTTTCTGATTATCTAAACGAATATCGCTCTATGGTGTACATTGCGGCACCGTTTGCCACTGAAAACCATGAACCTCTCACGGTTTGGGACGAGCTTTTGGAAGATTGGGGACTGAAAGTGGTCCACAACCAGGTGGTAATGGACAATGTGAATTCGTCCGTTCAGGACAATCAAATGCTTTATGCCAACTATGCTCCTTCCTCAAGCATTGCCGCAACCATTACCGGATCTTTGACGGCTCTGACCAATCCTCCTACAACCATTTCCATTGAAACTGCCCCCATTGAAATTTTGAATACCGGGGATGGAGAGTCAACGATTGTTGAGCCGGTCCTGACCAGCTCTGAGCATTCTTATGTGGAAGTGGTCACAGAAGAGGGTGTGAAGAAAACAGAGGGTCCCTTTAATCTCATGGCGGTCTCCACCCGTTTTACCTACATCAACAATGCAGAGACATATGGCCATGTTTTACTCATCGGTAGCCGAAACTTTACCGAAACTAACGCCTTCCGCGGCCAGTACGGCAATACCAACATCATTTACAATATCATCCGTCTTCTTTCTGATGAAAATATAGCGATGAACGCCAGCTACAAGGTGTTGGAAGATTACGCGTTGGATCTGAATAGCGGCCAGGTTTATGTGCACGGCATTATTTCTGTCGCTGTGATCCCCTTGGTGATCGTGACCCTTGGAGTCGTGGTTTATATCAAGAGAAAACATATGTAATTAGGGAGCGGTTTGATGAAAGAAAAAGATAAGGAAAAAAGGAACGGTAGCTCCCCGGACCGAAAGACAGAAAAAAAGCTGTCTTTTGCTCAGGTTTGGAAGGAAAAGAGATTTCGTTCCATTATTCTCTCCGCCGGATTGGTTCTTCTGGCTGTGGTGGTTTATGTTGTCCTTTTGCAGACGGTTTTAAAGCCGGAGCAGCAGACTGAACTTCCCACCGTCGGCAATCATGGAGAACAGATGGCAAATGGACGCCCCTTTGTGATCGATCCCATTGAACCCAATCAGCTCGATAGTGTCCGGGTGGAAAATGACCTGGGTGGTTTTTATCTCTATCGCGGCCAGGACAATGAGTTTTATTTTGAAGGCGCCGAGTTTATTCTTTACGATGTTACCAGTGCTTGGATGGATGGAAGCGAAAACATGGAGGACGTTATGCAAAGCGTCTCTATGGTGGATTCACTCCTGAGCCTTTGCCGTTATATGCTGGCACTGGAAGAGGTCGTAGGATATGATCCCAATAATTTAGCATCTTACGGACTTGAGGGACGTGGTCAAGCGGCACTGACCATCGGACATCGAAATAATAGCGATCAAAGCGTGTCCGACACCATTATTTTTGGTAACCGCACAGTGGACGGAAGCGGTTATTATGCGCGGCTTGAAGGTCGCGACGCGGTTTATGTCCTTATGGATATTTACATTTCCCGGTGCATTTTTGCGGATCTGAAAGCATACTTTTCTCCCATGGTAGCGCCCACGGTTCCTTCTTCGTCTTACACCGAGGTTTCCAAGTTTACCATCAAAAAGCAAGGGAAAGAATTTTTGTCCATGCGCAGTATGTCCGAGGAAGAGCGCGAGAAGAACGGGAAGCTTTTCAGCCACATGTTTCTTTCTCCGGCAGGATATTTTGCTTCTTCGGAAAATATGCAGACTCTCTTGGAAAGCTTTGTCGCCTTTAAGGGAAAACAAGTGGTAGAATATGGCATTGCCTCCCGCTTATCCAAGCCGGAAAATGCGGATGAAATTCGCGAGATGCTTCGCCTGTACAGCTTGATGGATCCTGAGGATCGGTGGTACTTTGAGCTTTATTATTCCTACGAAGATCGGTTCGATATCACCCTTTACATCAGTAACAAATTGGAAGTGGAGTCAGAAGAGAACGAAGGGGAGAAGGAGCATATTTATTACATTTATTCTCCGGATTTTGATGTTATTGTCGAGTTCTCTGCAGACGATCTTCCCTGGGTAGAGTGGGATCTTCTGAAATACTTGGATAATCATTCTTTCTCCGGTTCCATTGACAGTGTTTCTTTCATTGAGTTATCTTACGGTGAGACTAAGGTGAAATTTTCCCTTCAGGGAACGGGGAGCGATCTGAAGATCTCATCTTCTACCGGCGTTTCGGTGGACACCGATAATTTCCGCCAACTCTACAAAGCGATCCTTTATACAACAATGGATGGCTATGCGCAAGAGCCACAAAACGCTACCCACATCTTGTCTCTCAAGATTACCCTGCGAAACGGGACACAGTACGACTATCAGTTTTACGGTATGACAGCTCGCAAGGCTTATTATACTTTAAACGGTAGCGGTGAATTTTATATCAACCGCGACTATGTGAAGCAGATCGTCTCGGCTTGCACCGGTATCTTGAATGGAGAAACGGTGGTTGTAGAGAAAAAGAACTAACCAAAAACGCATCCTTAGGGAAATGTTCATAAAGAACATTTCCCAATCTTTTTATCAGAGAAAGAATAAACACACAATACCGCTGAAAAAATACTCAATTTAGAGTCCTACTGTTAAGAAAAGAAAAAGGCTGTGTAGAAATTTCTACACAGCCTTTTTTGATAAATTGGAATTTACCCAACCTGTAAACCCATCATCGCACGATACAGCATTACAAGTCCTGCGCTTAGTAACGTGCCGCCAACAATATCTGTGAGCCAATGCACACCAGAAAACAGCCTGCCAATTACCATAAAGGTAATAAATGCTATGATTGTAACAGAAATGATATTGCGAAGAACCTTGTTTTTTATGCGATTACCAAGTTGCATGATGGCCGTCGGCATAACGCACAGCACAAGTAAGGTGGTTGAAGATGGGTAAGATGCTTCCAAATATCCGTTTATCAGTACCGGCCTGTAATTGATTACCACGCTCTCGAAAAACAAATAGGCGGAAATGGTGACAATATAAAAGCCTCCCAAAACAAGAAGGTCGAAATCCACTTTCCGTATACTTTTCCGCTTGATCCACTGCACAAGCCCAAATATACCAAAGCTCACACACACAAAGATCGGCACAAGTCCGAGCCAATCCGTTATATTGTATAAGCTGAAATGCACACCTGTCAAAGCGTGGAAAAAAACATTGATGCCGGCAAATCCTACAGAGGAACCTTGCGGACCAATTGCACGGACATCCACAAAGCAAATTGCCAATGTCCAAAGCACAAACGCTGCAAGCAAACACATGGAAGCAATAAAGCTTTTTCTAATTCTTTTCATTTTCTCTACCATCCTTTTGGTTTGTATTTAGGCTTTCTCCTGAATACAAGTTTAAGGAAAGGTAATGAAAAATGAAAGAATTTAGCCGTCACATCGATGATACGCTTCGTATCATCGCCGTTTGATCAGAATGACAGCTTTGATAATTAAAAACGCAAATACAAATACCGCTGCATAGGGTTGCTGACTTACAATGAAAAGGCATACTTCAACGGTATTTAATGTCAGAGACAAAATGCTTTTGCTCTGATTCCAAAGTCTTTGACGACAGTTTTGTAGAGCAAGAGTCATAATGCCCAACACGATCATAACACCAACGAAAGTAATGTACGCGGTTTTCAAGTACGGCTGAACTTCGCTCAAAACAAGGAGTGATACTTCTCTGATAACTCCATCCGCTTTTTGACCGAAAAAAGGTAAAAACAGTAACAAAGCCATACCACAGTCAAGTAGGCCGAAAACCAAGTCTCGGATCGTTCTTTCTTTTTCCTTGTGGTCTTTTTCTGCAATGGCAAGAATCTCTTCACCGGACAACAGTTCATCCAAGGAAACACAGAAGAACTTTGATATTTCCTTTAAAGACTCTATGTTCGGGAATCCTCGTCCTGACTCCCACTTTGAAATAGCTGTTCGGGATACATATAGCAATTCTGCCAACTCTTCTTGAGTAAGACCTTTTTGCTTTCGAAGTTCCTGTAATTTTACATTAAATTCCATAATAGCACTCTCTTATGAATTCCAATTGATCGGTCGATTGTATTATAGCATAACTTGAAAAATAAATAAAGAGAATAAAAAAACACCCACAGTTTAAAAAACCATGGGTGTTTTCGTATCTTGTTGTACTTGCCCTTTAAAGTACGACTTAATATTGAGTCTTCATTTTCCTTGCTCGTTTTGAGATTAGATCTCGGGGAAAGCTTCTCTAGCAGCGTATTCGGTGTGCAGAAGCTCGTGAGCCAGGTGAGAGTTGGGCTCTCCCAGGAACTGTTCGTACAGAGCCTTGATCTGAGGATTGTTGTGAGACTGGCGAACAGTCTGTCTTTCATCCTCGGAGTAGAGGGCTGCAGCACGCTTTGCTTTGTAGGTGTCCAAAATATCCAGATCCTCATTGGGCAGGAAGCACTCTCTGACGTAGGGCTGACCGCCACCGTTGATACAACCGCCGGGGCAAGCCATGATCTCAATGAATTGATACTTGCTCTTTCCGGCGCGGATATCATCCAGCAGAACTTTGGCATTCTTCATGCCGTGAGCAACTGCAATATTTACGGTCTGACCGTTCAGATCAAGGCTCGCTTCTTTGATGCCATCAAATCCGCGAACTGCTTCAAACTTCACGCCCTGGATTTCCTTGCCGGTGAGAACGAAGTGAGCGGTACGAACCGCGGCTTCCATAACACCGCCGGTAACACCGAAGATAACGCCGGCGCCGGTGTACTCACCGATCAGATCCATGTCAAATTCTTCGTCGGGAAGTTTTGTGAAGTTGATACCGCTTCTCTTGATGAGTCTGCCCAGCTCTCTGGTGGTGAGAACTGCGTCAACGTCTGCAAGGCCATTGGTCTTAAGCTGGTCACGCTGTGCCTCGTACTTCTTAGAGGAGCAGGGCATCACGGATACCACAAACAGATCCTCTGCTTTCACGCCCGCTCTTTCGGCCCAGAAATTCTTCAGGACAGCGCCCATCATTTCGTGAGGAGATTTGCAGGAGGACAGGTGACCCAAGAGATCGCCATAGCGAAGCTCAGCGTAGTTGACCCATCCGGGAGAGCAAGAGGTAATCATGGGAAGCTTGCCGCCATTTTTGATTCTGCCGATCAGCTCGGTGGCTTCTTCCATAATGGTAAGGTCAGCAGCAAAGTTGGTGTCAAAGACTTTCTTGAAGCCAAGTCTTCTCAGAGCGGCAACCATCTTGCCGGTCACAGGAGTACCGATCTTCATGCCGAATTCTTCGCCCAAAGCGGCACGAACTGCGGGAGCGGTCTGAACCACGACATACTTGCCGGCAGCCATTGCTTCGTCAACTTTAGCGATTTCGCTCTTTTCCATCAGAGCGCCGGTGGGACAAACGTTGATACACTGGCCGCACATGATACAGGGCACTTTGTCAAAGGTTCTGTTCTGAGCAGGTCCAATGATGGTCTTAAAGCCTCTGTTTTGAAAGGCGAGAACGCCGTCACCGTGAGCATTGGCACAGCGGGCAACACATCTGCCGCACAGTACGCACTTGGAGGTATCGCGTACGATGGAGGGAGTTACGTTATCAAAAGTGGTTTCGGTCTGAGAACCCAGGAACATATCCTCTCTGGCACCGGTAATCTTGGCAACGTGGAGAAGTTCGCACTTCTCGTTTTTGTCGCACTGTTGGCACTTCATGGAGTGGTTGGAGAGCAAAAGCTCTACGGAAGCGCGGCGAGCGGCAGTGGCCTTAGGCGAGGAGATGATCACCTTCATATCAGGGGTGATGGGATATACGCAGGAGGCAACCAGACGCTGAGGACCGTACATCACTTCGCCTTCTGCATTCTTTCTGCCTTCTTGAACTTCTACCAAGCATACGCGGCAGGAGCCCCTGTTGCACTCGCCGTGGTTGAAAGCGCAGAGGGTGGGGATTTCATAGCCGCAAAGACGAGCGGCTTCAAGAACGGTAAGCCCTGCTTCAACTTCGTAGGGGATACCTTCGATAATCAAATTAATTTTGGCCATATCTCTTTCCTCCTTATTTCTTTACGATTGCTTTGAATTTACAAGAAGAGATACACATACCGCACTTCACGCACTTGTCAGCGTCGATCTGGTAGGAAGGAAGCTTCTTACCGGGAGCAGTATAATCGGTCTTTTGGATGGCATCCACGGGACAGGCTCTGGCGCACACGCCGCAACCGAAGCAATTATCCTGCTCGATGGAATATCTCATCAAATTCTTGCAAACTTTTGCGGGGCATTCCTTCTTTTCGATGTGAGCGATGTACTCGTCGCGGAAGGAAGCCAAGGTGGAAAGAACGGGGTTGGCTGCAGTCTGACCCAGAGCGCAGAGAGAGCCGATCTTGATGGTCTTTGCCAGCTCTTCCAGCTCTTCCAGATCCTTCATGGTCGCTTTGCCGTCGGTAATCTCCTGCAGGTACTCCAACAGTCACTTGGTACCGATACGGCAGGGAGAGCACTTGCCGCAGGACTCGTCGCAAATGAATTCCATATAGAATTTAGCAACGTCAACCATGCAGTTGTCTTCATCCATGACGATGGCACCGCCGGAACCCATCATAGAGCCCTTAGCAACCAGGTTATCAAAGTCAATGGGGGTGTCCAGATCCTTTTCGGTGAGACATCCGCCTGAGGGACCGCCGGTCTGAATTGCCTTGAATTTTTTTCCGCCGGGGATACCGCCGCCGATGTCATAAATGAGCTCGCGAAGGGTAGTACCCATGGGGATCTCAACCAGACCGACGTTGTTGATCTTACCGCCCAGAGCAAACACCTTGGTACCAGCACTCTTTTCGGTACCGTATTTCTTCACGGAATCAGCACCATTGCGGAGAACGTAGGGAACACAAGCCAAAGTTTCTACGTTGTTTACGATCGTGGGACATTCCCACAGACCCTTCACTGCAGGGAAGGGAGGACGGGGACGGGGCATACCGCGCTGACCCTCGATGGAGTTCAGCAGAGCAGTCTCCTCACCGCAAACGAATGCGCCAGCACCCAAACGGATGTGTGCGCGGAAGGAGAAGTCGGTACCCAAAATGTTGTCGCCCAGAAGGCCGAGCTCTTCTGCCTGTTTGATGGCAAGTCTGAGACGGTTTACGGCGATGGGGTACTCAGCACGAACGTAGAAATAACCGTTCTGCGCACCGATGGCGTAAGCGGCGATTGCCATGCCTTCAATGACAGCAAGGGGGTTACCTTCCAGAATGGAACGGTCCATAAATGCACCGGGGTCTCCTTCGTCGCCGTTACAAACCACGTACTTTTCTCCGTCGGGCTGGTTGTAAGCGAAGTTCCATTTCATACCGGTGGGGAATCCGCCGCCTCCTCTGCCGCGCAGACCGGAAGCCAGAATCTCATCAATAACAGCCTTGCGGTCCATCTTCAAAGCCTTGGCAAGACCTGCAAATGCCTCGGAGCCGAGAGCCTCATTGATGTCTTCGGGGTTGATGGAGCCACAGCCGTGGAGAGCAACTCTCACCTGCTTTTTGTAGAAGGTGATGTCCTCTTGCTTTGCGATCTTTTCCTGAGTTGTGGGATCGATATAAAGAAGTCTCTCGACAGTCTCGCCGCCGATCAGATCCTTCTCAACGATTTCTTCCACGTCTTCCAGCTGGACCAGTCTGTACAGAGTGTCTTCAGGGTAGATTTTAACGAAGGGACCCTGAGAGCAGAAGCCGAAGCAACCAACCTGATTAACAGTAACCCGATCGGAAAGGCCCTTTTCTTCGATCAGAGTCTTGAATTTTTCCTGGATCTCGGCAGAGTGGGAGGAAAGACAACCGGTACCGCCGCAAAGTACGACGGCTCTTTTGTTGCTTTCACCCTTGAACTTGCCTTTCAGACACTTGGCACATTGTGCCTGTTTTGCTTCGAGTTCTTCAAAAGTCTTGATCATGCGATTGCACCTCCCTCAGCGCGCAATTCCTCGATGATACCGGGGATTGCTTTTACTTCTACCTTGGGGTAAACCTTACCGTTAATGGAAACTGCGGGAGCGATACCGCAAGCACCGATGCAACGAAGTGCATCAATGGTAAACAGACCGTCTTCGGTGGTCTCACCGGGAGCGATCTTCAGGATCTCGGAGAACTTGTCAATAACCTGCTGAGCGCCTTTTACGTAGCAGGCGGTTCCAAGGCATACGCCAATGATATATTTTCCCTTGGGCTTGAGAGAGAAGAAGGAGTAGAAGGTTACTACGCCGTAGATCTCGGCAACGCTGACTCCGGTTTTTGCGGAGACCAGTTCCTGAACTTCCAGCGGAATATAGCCGTATTCCTTCTGGATGTCACTCAGGATCATCATCAAGGGTGTTCTTTCGTCGGCATAGCGGTCACAGATCTCGGTGATCTTTGCTACAGCCGCATCGCTTAAATGAGCCATGATAGCCCTCCTTGTGTTTTTTTCGCACCGATTGGACGATGCGGGAAATTGATAGTATGTACCCATTAGCTATATCTAATTAAATATAGCCTTACCTTATAAATTATATATGTAATGCGAAAAAAAGTCAAGGTGATTTTCCTCGAAAAAAAAGGAAAATAATGTTTCAAAAATCATATTTTGTCAGCGAGAAATTTAACAAAAAAAAGAACCCCCAATGTTGGATCGGGGATTCTTGTTTTCGGACTCAAAATTCCTTCTTCAAAGGACGGATAAAGAGACCTTCCAGTTTTTCCTGGATGTTGGCGTTTTCATAGAGCATGGAGTAGACCGCATCGCAAATAGGAAGGTCTACGTTCATTTCCTGAGCCAGACGGTGAATGGCTTTTGCAGTGTAATATCCCTCCGCCAGATTGGGAAACTTTTCGCCGCGGGCAAACATTTCACCAAAAGCGCGGTTATGGCTGAACTGTGAAAAGACTGTTGCCTCGTAATCACCTAAATGGCAAAGACCGTAGGCTGAGATGGGATTTCCTCCGCAGGCTTCGATCAGCCTTGCTACTTCTCTGGTTCCTCTGGACATGAGAGCGCCTTTCAAAGAGCTTCTTCCAATTCCGTCCAGAACACCAGCGGCGATGCCAATTACGTTTTTTGCCGCCGCACCGATCTCGTTTCCGATCAGATCGGTACCGTAATAAAAACGAATCAAAGGACCTTTGAATTCATCCACCAGTTTTTGTTTCAAAGCATCCGACTTGCTGTCGATGACCATGCAGTTCGGGACTCCTTTTAAGTACTCCTGAACATGGCCAGGACCGAGCCAAACGGCCAAAGGAATTTCATCTCCTAAGATCTCTTCAAAGACCTGGGACAGCCGTTTGCCCGTCTCAATTTCAATGCCTTTCATGCAAAGCACAAAGGTCTTTTGTGTTAAATCGATTTTTTCTTCTAAAATTTCTTTCAAAAGTCCTCGGAAGGCCTGAGAGGGGACGGAGATAACAATGGTTTCCGCTTTCAAAGCTTCCGAGAGATCGGTGATCAGACCAATGGACTCTCGAAGGGTGACCATTCCGTTGGTACGGGTGGTAAGGTATGCTTGCATGTGCGGCGTATCTGCCGGCCCGTAAAAAGAGACCTGGTGCCCGATTTGATCAAGGTACCATCCGATGCAGGAGCCCCAACGACCGCAACCTATAACAGTAATTTTCATCGTTTCACCTGGAAAGCCTCCAAAAGGAGGTTTTTCTTTTCTAAGATTTGTTATTTTTGGCCCTGATTTTGCTGTTTTTCTTCCTTCATAGCGGCATTAGCAGCTTCGTTTGCTAATTTTTCCGCAAGGTCATTTGCTTCTTTTTTTGCATCGCTCTCGCGCTTTCTGGCATTTTCATCGATGCTCTTTTGGATCTTGTTATCCCGAATGGCAGCTACGCTTTCCATAGTAGCATCCTGAGCCATTGCAGCGGTGAACTGCTCTTCGTCCATTACCTCGTATTCCATGAGGAATTTTGCGATGAAGTGGAGCTTTTCCATGTGCTCTTCCAAAATAGCAACCGCTCGATCAAAGGCTCGGTTCACAAGGGCAAGGGTCTCTTCATCGATCAGCGCGGCAACCTTTTCGGAATAGTTGGGGGTATTACTGAAATCACGTCCCAAGAACACTTCCCCGTGACCGCTTCCGTATACTACCGGTCCCAATCGATCACTCATACCGTATTTGGTTATCATATCCCGGGCAATTTCCGTGGCTCTTTGAATGTCATTGGAAGCGCCGGTGGAAACGTCCTCCAGGATCAGTTTTTCTGCAACTCTGCCGCCCAGAAGGGAGATGATCTCTTCTTCCATTTCCATTTTCGAGCGGTAGCTCTTGTCCTCGCTGGGAAGGGAGAGGGTATATCCGCCGGCCCGACCGGAAGGAATGATGGAGATCTGGTGAACTTTATCCTGGGTGGGGAGAAAGTGAGTGACAATGGCGTGCCCCGCTTCATGGTATGCGGTAAGTTTTTTATCCTTTTCGGAAACCACCTTGCTCTTCTTTTGAGGTCCTACGATCACTTTGATGGTGGCTTCTTCCAGTTCCGTGTTGCCAATTAGCTTTTTGCCCTTTCTGGCAGCAAGGAGAGCCGCTTCGTTTAAAAGGTTGGCCAGATCCGCACCGGTAAAGCCGGGAGTCGATCTTGCCAAGGTGTTCAGATTGACGTCTTCCTCAAAGGGCTTGTTTTTTGCATGAACCTTCAGAATCGCTTCCCGTCCCTTGATATCGGGGTAATTTACTGTTATCTGCCGGTCAAAACGTCCCGGTCGAAGGAGAGCGGGATCCAGAATGTCGGGTCGGTTGGTGGCCGCCATGACAATGACGCCCTCGTTGGAACCAAAACCGTCCATTGCAACCAAAAGCTGGTTCAAGGTCTGCTCGCGTTCATCGTGTCCGCCACCCAGACCGGCGCCTCTGTGACGGCCCACGGCATCGATCTCATCGATGAAAATGATGCTGGGGGCATTCTTCCTTGCATTTTCAAACAGATCGCGAACACGGGAGGCACCCACGCCCACGTACATTTCTACAAAATCAGAGCCGGAAATGGAGAAGAAAGGAACGCCGGCTTCTCCCGCTACCGCTTTTGCCAAAAGGGTTTTTCCGGTGCCGGGAGGTCCTACCAAAAGCACACCGCGGGGGATCTTTGCTCCCAGACCCTGAAAATGTCCCGGATTTTTCAAAAAGTCTACCACCTCGGCAAGCTCTTCCTTTTCTTCGTCAGCGCCGGCCACATCAGAGAAGAAGACTTTTTGCTTTTCTTCACTGCCCAGTTTTGCCCGTGCCTTTCCAAAGGAATTGATTCGGCTTCCTTTTCCTCCGGTGGCTTGATTCATAGCATAGAACCAAAGACCGATCAGCACTGCAATAATAATCAGGTAGGGAAGAAAGCTCAACCACCAGGGGGTGGAAACGATGGGCTCGTAATGGTATTCTTCCAGATTGCCGCCGCTTCCGTTTTCCATCTTTTTGTTGTTTTGAACAAATTCTTCTACGTCTTCGCGGAAGTAATTAATGTTTTGCAGTTCAAGGACGACTTTTTTGTTTTCTGTAGTAATCAGAGTAAGTTTTCCTTCGGCGGAAACGGAAAACATCTTCACCTGGTCCTTTTCAAAAAAAGAAAGGATCTTGCTGTAAGGGTAGTCCTCGTTGTTGGAAAGATTAAACAGAGAAGTGGACAGCAAGATTACCAGGAGGATTAAAACAGAGTAAAAGACGATAATTTTGAAACTATTTTTTTTCATTTCGAATAATCAATCTCCTTGAAGAGGTTAAGATACTATTATTGTTTCTAGTTGGATCTTTGAATAAAGGACTGGATCTCTTTTGGTATCAGTCCGGAGAGGGACAAGGTAACAAACTCATTGGAGTCACTTTCTCTTACCCGGTCACACAGCCCGCAAAAGGGGATCCAGAGGATGCCTTCTTCATCGCAAACCAGAGGAAGATGACACCGCATGTGGCTTGGAATGCCGGCTTCTTGCAGCAGTTTTTTGACACTTTTGGTCATGCCGTACATTTTCACTTTGTCACCGCTGTGAATATTTCTGGCAAACAACTCACCTTTTATTTTATCGGAAGCCAAGTGAATAATCAAGAGCTTTTTGTTAACATTTTCCACTTTTCCTCGGGATTTTGCGGAAAGGGTTAAAGTTTGGGAGAAAAGGGAGTTCTCTCCTGTTTTTAATTTCACGAAATACTCTATGCATTCCGGCATCTGTTCATTCGTTTCCAAACAGAGAAAGCCCTCTCGGACACGAAAAACAAAACCGTTTGCAATTTCAATTATTTTTCCTTCTCCGGGCTTTTTTAATAACGAAAGAAGCGCAAAAAAACGTTCAAAGTCGATGGAAATTTTTCCTTTTTCCGCGATGCGGGAGACGGCACAATAGAGAAGAGGGTAGCCGGCTTGATCTTTGGCCAGAGAAGAGAGAAGGGAAATCGGTGCGCGCCCATCGGAAAATCTCAGGCCGTGTTTTTCTTCCATTCGGTCACAAAGCCAATGGCAAAGAGCGTTTTGCCAGGAATTGATGATGCTAAAACGCACCAAAGCTTCGGCTGCTCCGGGATTGATCTCTTCCAATTCCGGGAGGACCCGGTTTCTTATCCGGTTTCTGGAATATAGAATATCGAAATTGCTTGAATCTTCTGTGAACGGTAGCTGTTTTCTTTCTAAAAAACGCAGGATTTCATGAGAAGAAAAGGGGAAAAGAGGACGAATGACGCCATCTCCCCGATCTGCCCTCATTCCTGCTGCACCTGCAAGCCCGGCCCCTCGAGTCAAACGGAACAAAACGGTTTCCGCCTGATCGGAAGCGGTGTGAGCCACAGCGATCTTTTGATAACCTTCCCGTTTGGCAACTTGAAAGAGAAGTCGATACCGTTCTTCTCGTGCGCCTTCTTCGATCCCGATTTTTCTGTCACGGCAGTAGGCGGGAATATCAGCATGCTCCTCAAAAAAAGGAACGCCGCGCTCCTTGCAAAACTGCCGGCAAAATTCCAGGTCTCGGTCGGCCTCTTCGCCACGGATCCCATGGTGAATATGGCAGGCACCCAAACTTACGCCAAGGGCCTCTTGGTGTTCCAGAAGAAGAGCGAGAAGACATACGGAGTCCTTGCCACCGGAAAAAGCCACCAGAACCCGTTCTGACTTTGCCATGAGTGCGTTTTCCCTCTGAAATTGGAAAAAGCGCTGTGAAAGATCCTCTCTCATGAGGCGGGCGGCTCGTCATAGCGATCTTCCAGGGGATAAAAACGGGTAAACTGTCCGTCAAAGCCTAATTTTACCATTCTGGATTCGCCGTGGCGGTTTTTTGCAATGTTACATTCTGCATAGTTTTGAATTTCTGTGTTTTGATTGTCGTAATAAAAATCGCGGTGCAGCAGCATGACCACGTCTGCATCCTGCTCAATAGAACCGGATTCTTTCAATTCGCTGAGCAGAGGACGCTTGTCCTTGCGTGTGGCATCTGCACGGCCGATCTGGGAACAAAGGATGATGGGACAGCCAAGGTCCTTTGCCATGTTTTTGATACTTCTGGTGATCTCGTTTACTTCCTGCACTCGGTTTTCTTTCTTTCGGTCGTCGGAGTGCATCAATTGCAGATGGTCGATCACCACAAGACCTAGGTTTTTCAATCTCCGGAGCTTGGAGAGCATGCGCATAGGAGTTACGTCGGGAGAGTCGTCGATGTAGAGATTTGTTTCTGCCAGAAGCGTGGCTGCTCTGGCAAGATTGGCATAGTCCTCTTCATCCAGCTGCCCGTCCCTTAACTTCTTGCTACTGATTCTGCCTTCCGATGAAAGCAAACGGGAGGCCAATTCGGTTTTGGACATTTCCAGAGAAAAAATGGCCACCGACTTGTCTCTTCTTCGCTTTGCCACTTCTGTGGCAATATTCATTGCGAAACTGGTTTTACCCATACCCGGGCGACCGCCGATGACGATCAGGTTTCCCGGATTCATTCCAACCAGCACTCGGTCAATATCGCTGTAATAGGTTTGAACGGTGGAGCTGTTTTCTTCTCCGGCGGCAAGGGCCTGCAGTTCCACGTAAAACCGCTGAATGATTTCATCGATCCGAGTAAAATCCTCGCGAACGATTCCTTTTGTTAAAGCAAAGACTTTGCGTTCCGCTTCATTCAGAACGGCGTTGGCATCATCTTTTTGCTCATAAGCGTCCTGCATGATCTCTTCCGAGGCTCGGATCAAACTGCGCAGTACTGCCTTTTCATGAACGATGGCGGCATAATCCATCACGTTGGAAAGGGAAGGGACGTTTTCTGCCAATTGACGAATGTATGCGGAACCGGACTCTTCGGTATAGACTCCGTTTTTCACCAAGATCGTCAAAAGCGTGACTACGTCTACCCCGCGATTTTCTCTGGAAAGCTGAAGCAAAGCGGAATAGATCTGGGCGTGCTTGTCAATATAAAAATCTTCCGTTGTGATTACGGCACTTACGTCACCGATCCGCTCACTATCCAGGATCAGAGCGCCCAAAAGAGCCTGCTCGTTCTCGATGGAGTGAGGAAGTTGTCTGCCCAAAATGGCGCTGATGGAATTTTGGGTGTTGGTGTCCATGTTGTTTCCTTTTCCCTTGTTTTGATTTAAAAATTGGAGGGCTTTGGCTTCTTATTCTTCCACTACGATGCTCAATTCTGCCGAGATGCCGGAAGAGAGCTTGACCTGAGCGTGAAAGGAGCCAAAGTTCTTAATGGGATCGATCTGAATTTTTCTTTTGTCGATTTTGATGTTGTGCTGTTCCGCCAAAAGCTCGGAAATACGGGCGTTGGTGATACTGCCGTAAATTTTTCCGTCCCCTCCGGCACTGGCTTTGGCATGAACACAGACCTTTTCCAAGATCGCTTTCATCGCCTTTGCCTCCTCCAGCTCTACCTTTTCCCGATACTCACGGGAGGATATCTGGTTTTTCAGTTCGTTTTCCGCTTTGGCATCTGCCGGGGCGGCCAGATTTTTAGGAAATAGGAAGTTGCGGGCATATCCGTCAGAAACGCTGATGATCTCTCCTCTTTTTCCTTTTCCCTTTACATCTTGTTTTAATACAACTTTCATAGTAATCTCCTTGTTTTGGATTTATGCTTCGTTGAGATATTCGTCGATGGCCTCTTTGAGCTGAATGAAGGTCTCTTTGATGGTTGAATCCTTCACCTGAGCGCCCGCCATATCAAAATGACCGCCACCGTGAAGTTTTTCTGTAATAAGCTGTACGTTGACCGTGCCGGAGGAACGGGCGGAAATATGCACCGTATCGTCGATCCGGCAAAGCACGAAGCTGGCAAGCACCCCTTCCAGGGAAAGAAGCCGGTCTGCCGCCTTGGAGGCCGCGATCTTATCCTCCTGGGTAGCGTTTTCTTCAATGTAGGAAAAAGCGATGATGTCGCGGTAAATAAAGGCGTTGACCTCGTATTTGATCTCTCGCTTAAAGTCCTTCAACCCGGAACGGAAGAGCATTTGCGCCTCGGCGGGATTGGCACCTTGGGAACGCAGATAATGAGCGGCCGAGAAGGTGCGAGGGCCGGTGTTGTTGGCAAACTGTTTGGTATCCAGGATCATTCCCGCAAAAAGAAGCTCCGCTTCTTCCTTGAGCAGACTTCCGGGAGAAAGCTGCTGTTCCAGCATTTCACTGACAAGTTCGCTTGCGCTGGAGGCGCTGGGTTCAATATAGGTAATGGTGGGTTTTACTGCATATTCTCCGCTTTGGCGGTGGTGATCGATGATGACCACGTTCGAGGTGTTTTCAAACAATTCCGGAGCTTCAAACTGTCTGGGGTTGTTAACGTCGGTGATGATGAGAAGAGTAGAGGAAGTGATCAGATCTTGGGCCGCCGCACCGTCCAAAAAGATGTTTTTGTAATCGGCCAGTCCTCCCAGCTTTTTAAATACCCCTTTTAAATTGGTATCGTGTACGTTGACAACAATGTTGACCTTGGAACAGTAATTCATGGCAAATCTTGCCATGCCGATGCCGGAACCGATGGAGTCGTGATCCGCGAAACGGTGACCCATAATGAGAACGTTGGAGGCTTTTGACATGAGGTTCTTCACCTCGGAAGCGATGATCCGACTGCGGATCTTGGTGCGCTTCTGAACCGTTTTGGTACGGCCGCCGTAATATTCCATCGCATTGTTACGCAGCTTCAAAACGGCCTGATCGCCGCCTCGCTGCAGGGCCAGATCCAACGCTTGATAGGCCGCCTCTTCCTTGCTTGTCATGCTTCCGTCTATGCAAGCGGTGCCAATGGAAATGGTTACCGGGATCTCTACGTTGTCCGTGGAGATCTCCCTTACCTGATCTAAAATATCAAAGCGCTTTTCCGTCAGATCCTTTAAGTGCTTCTCTTCCATGATAAGGATATATCGGTCACTGTCCACCTCGCGAAGAATGGCGTTCATGCTGTTAGCCCATTCTTTGAGCAAAATGGAGATCTTTGCGGTAATGGTGCGGTAATTGCCTTGCAAAAAGCCGGAGGCTTCGGAAAAATTGTCCACGGCAATGTAGGAAATCACAGGATTTTTATCGGCCAGTTCGGCTTGGAGCGAGCGTACTTCCCGAAGGGACTCCCAAATCGTGATCAGGCACTCTTTATCGTCTGAAATGATTTTGTAGGGAAGGATTCGGTATTCTTCTCCCTGCATCCGACCGATTACGGGGCGTTGGCCTTGTTCTCTTAGATACTCTTCCCGAAGTCGAAGCACGGAGATCTTCTCGTCGGCAACGTCGTTGATATTTTGCTGCTCGGCAAAGTCTGCGTTGGGGGAGATATTTTGAAATGCACTGTTATACCACAAAACGGTCCCTTGTTCGTCCAGAATCACAACAGGAGTCACAAGATCAGAAAGAAAGCCCAGGAGAGCCTGGTTGATGGGAGCGTACATTGCCTCGCCTCTCCCGGATTTCTTGGATGAGAGGGTCCCGGCGATCCAAAACAAGGCGACTTCCAGTATCAAAAAGATCAGCCCAATGGGCAGAAAGATCCAATTGTCGGACAGAGTGGATATAATTGAGGAAAAAATGACCAAAAACAGCGCGGAGATCAGAATGACCGACAAGGGCCGCAACCGATCAAAAATAGAAGTTTTATGAGCGCTTTTTCGTTTCATGACCTCTCCTTTCCGGCGCCATTGGCATCATACTGCTGAGGCGACCAGACTTCTCCGATTAAAATTAAAATCGTTCAGACTAGTATAGCATTTTTTTCCGCGCTTGTAAAGACAAAACGGCAAATCATTTTTGTGATTTGCCGTTTTGTCATGCTTTTAGATCTCTTTTAAGTCGGTCTCGTTGAAGACGATACCGGGTGTGGGGGTGCGAAGCTTTTTGTAAAGAGCCAACCGAGGTGTCTTTTCTGTGGATACCTCAAAGGCGCTTTCCAGACCGTCATTCTTTTTCAAGGCCATCAGCTGGCTTCCGCCACTGGTACGGGTGCTTTTCTCAGGAAGCAGGGAAGTGCGGAGAATACAGGCACGGCCCTGTCGCGTCTTCAGGAAGATTTCCTTGATCTCTCCCGGCCTTAACGGGAATATGGCCACTGCGGGAGATAGGGTGCTGAAGGCACCGGTGAGCTTTTTTCGTGCGGACTTGGTTTCGTATGCACTCAAGGGGAAGCTCAATCCTTTTCCGTTTTCAAAAATAATCGCCAGTCTCCCCTTGTAATCCTCCAGAGGCATGGAGAAGATGACCCGTTCATCCTTGTCCATTTCCAGCTTTGCCGGGATATAATCGCCTAATTCCGAAGCTTTGGTTGTAGAAAAATCTCCGAATTTTGCGCGGTAAACTTGCCCGTGATCTGTGAAGAAGAAAAGCTCTTGCTTGGAGGACATTTCTCCGGAGAACACGATGCTGTCATTCTCTTTCAGCCGTTGATTGTCGCTGACCATAATGGACTTGAGGGGAATATTTTTCAAATATCCGTCCCGGGTAATCACGGCGTGTGCTTTATATTCTGCCTCTTCCTCGATGATCCGAGTGTCGGCAGAACGGCTGAATTCGTAAGCGATCCGGGTTTTTCTTGGCTGACCGTACTTCTTTTTGACCTCTTCCAGCTCTTTGATGATGTACTGATCCAGCTTTCGGGAGCTGGAAAGCAGTCCCTCCAGAGTGGCAATTTCTTTTTCCAGCTTTTCTCTTTCCGCGATGCGGTCCAGAATGTGCTGGCGGTTCAAATGTCTCAGTTTAATCTCCGCAATGTACTCGGCCTGCTTTTCGTCGATGGCAAAGCTTTGGCAGAGGTTGGGAATCACGTCTTTTTCATTTTCTGTTTTTCGAATGATTGCGATGGCTTTATCAATATCTACCAGTATCTTTTCCAGACCCAGGAGCAGATGCCGCTTGGCCTCTTTTTGCCCCAGTTCAAAGTAAAATACCCGTTTGAGACATTCACTGCGGAACGCGTGCCACTCTGTGAGGATCTCGCGCACTCCCATTTGATGAGGCGAGCCGGCAATCAAAATGTTGAAATTGCAAGGGAAGCGGCATTCCAGGTCAGTTGAGCGGAACAGCTTTGCCATGACCTTTTCCGGATCACTGCCACGCTTTAAGTCAAGAGTCAACTTCAAGCCGTCCAGATCGATCTCGTCTCGAACGTCGCTGATCTCTTTTAGCTTTCCTTCTTTGATCAGCTGGACGATCTTTTCAATGATCTGATCCACCGTGGTGTTGTAGGGGATCTGGGTGATGACAATGCGGTTTTCTTTGGGAAAACTTTGCCAAACCGCCCTTACCGCGAAAGAACCCTTTCCGGTTTCGTACACTTGTTGGATTTCTTCCCGATCATACAGCAATTCGCCTCCGGTGGAAAAATCCGGGCCCTTGAGGATCGGGTAGAGGTCGGCGCCGGGATCTCGCATGAGAGCGATCACTGCATCGCAGGTCTCGATCAAATTAAAAGAACAAATAGAGCTGGCCAGGCCTACGGCGATTCCCGTGTTGGGACAGACCAACACGTTTGGAAAAGAGGAGGGGAGAAGAACCGGCTCCTTCATGGTGGCATCGTAATTGTCCACCAGATCTACCCCGTCTTTATCGATCCCGGAGAAAAGCTCGTTGCTGATGGGGGCAAGTTTTACCTCGGTATACCGAGAAGCGGCATAGGCCATTTTGGAATACTGCTTTCCAAAGGTTCCCTTGGAATCAATGAAGGGGTGAAGCAGAGCCTCATTTCCTCTGGTGAGACGGACCATGGTTTCGTAAATGGCAGCATCACCGTGAGGATTCAGGCGCATGGTCTGACCCACCACGTTAGCGCTTTTGGTTCGGTTTCCGGTGAGAAGTCCCATTTTGTACATGGTGTAAAGAAGTTTGCGGTGAGAGGGCTTGAGCCCATCGATCTCGGGAATGGCACGGGAGATGATGGAACTCATAGCATAAGGCATATAGTTTTCCCGCAAGGTTTCGGTGATGGGCTGCTCGTGGATCACAGCGGGCAATGTCCCCGGATCGGCGCTTTTGGATTTCTTTTTCTTTTGTTCAGCCATATCCTTACTCCTGAAATAGAAATTGGGAAAGGGTGCCGCGGGTCTTTTCATCACATACCGCTTCTACGTGGATCCCGTCTGATTCGTAGCGGACCTGGATTACGTTTGCAGTCTGATACAGATAGGAAAGCCGACCCCCTTCTTCGTGTGGGAAGAGATAGTGACATCTTTTTTTAGACTGAGAAAGGATCTTCTCGATTTTTTCCAAAAGATCGGAAATTCCCTTTCCCGTTTTTGCAGAAAGGCAAACGTGGTCTTTTTCCCTGGGGAAGGAGAGCGTGGAGAAAAGACTTTCTTGGCGGTCGGTTTTGTTAAGGACGTATAGGGTAGGAGGCGGCAAGACTTGGCGTCTTTTGTAAAGGTCCTGAAGGATCTTTTCGGTGATCTGCATTTTCTGCTGAAATTTTGGATCGGTAGCATCCATGACCAGAAGGACAAGATCGCTGTAAACCACCTCGTCCAAGGTGGACTGGAAGGCTTCTACCAGGTGATGGGGAAGCCGGTTGATAAAACCGACTGTGTCAGTCAGCAAAACCTCTCCGAAATTGGGTAGACGCCATCTTCGCGTTGTGGGATCCAGCGTGGCAAAAAGCTTGTTTTCGGCCAAAATATTTTCTTCGCACAGACGGTTTAAAAGAGAGGATTTTCCCGCGTTGGTGTATCCGGCCAAAGAAATCTGGAACACCCCGTTTTTCTCCCGGCTTTTTCGCTGGGTCTGGCGCTTTTGAAAAAGTTCTTTTAATTCTTCTTCTAACTTTTGGATCCGTTGTTTGACGTGCCGACGGTCTGCCTCCAGTTTGGTTTCACCGGGGCCACGGGTGCCGATGCCGCCCCCTTGCCTGGAAAGGGATTCCCCTTGACCGGACAGGCGGGGAAGAGAATACTTTAAATTGGCGATCGCCACCTGTAAAATGCCCTCGCTGGTTTTTGCGTTCTGGGCAAAAATATCCAGGATCAGCATGGTTCGATCAATGACCCGAACCTCTTCCAAGGCTCCTTCCAGATTGCGGATCTGAGAGGGGGAAAGCTCGCAGTCAAATACCACCAGATCAATATACAGGTTGCGGCACATTTGGGCAAGCTCCGCCAGTTTCCCGGAACCGATGTAAGTGGCGTGCTCCGGCTTTTGCCGAGTCTGGATCATCCTGCCGGCGCAAACACCCCCTGCTGTATTTAAGAGAGCTTCCAATTCGTCCAGGGAGGAGTCGGTGTCCATTAGGTCCCCGTCATCCAAAACCACACTCACCAAAATCGCCTTTTCCGGGCGCAAGTCTTGTGTTTCTACCGTTACCGGTGTTTTCATTCTGTCAAACATATCTTGCTCCGATTTTTACGCATTGACCTAAAATATAAGAAAAAAACGGCAACACCGGAACAGTGCCACCGCTTTCATCCTTCTTCTGCGTTTTTGCGCGGACATCATTGTCCGACAGATTATCTGCCAAACTTTTTATTGAACTTATCTACGCGTCCGCCGGCATCAACAAATTTCTGCTTGCCGGTGTAAAAAGGATGGCACTTAGCGCAAATATCCACATGGACATTTCCCTTGGTGGATCTGGTGGGATATTCCGCACCGCAAGCGCAAACGACTACGGTGTCTTCGTAGGCGGGATGAAGTCCTTCTTTCATTCTTTTCACCTTTTTCTGTTTTGATTTGCGTTGCGATGAAAAAACCATCTTTCAACGACATTACGTTACATCATACCATATGCAAAAGGAAAAATCAAGAGCAAAAAAACATTTTTTTAATAATTTTTAATTTTCTTTCTCTAAAGCAAAGGAAAGAATCGAGCGGGATAAAACAAAGGCCAATTGGTTTTGATAATCTTCTTGGGCTAGTTTCTCCGCTTCCTTATAGTTGGAAAGAAAACCGCACTCTATTAAAACTGCCGGGCCGGAGATCCGATCCAAGATGTAAATATTTCCTTTTGCATCCGAGATCTCCCGTTTGTTTTCCGGTTGCAAAAGAGAGCGCACATCGTTTTGGATGACCTGAGCCAAGGGCCGATTTAGAGAGTGGTTTTGAGAGTAAAACACTTGCAGCCCCCAGTATTTTTCAATGGGAAGGGTGTTCATGTGAATGCTGACAAAATACGCTTCCGGATATTCTTTTGCAAGATCCACTCTTGCTATCAGATCTCCCATTTTGTGGGACTTTGTTTTGGAGGAACTGAGCATGATATCCTCTTGACGGGAATAAATTACTCGCAAGCCTCCCGCTTCCAAAAAAGCCCCCAGCTTTTTTGCCACCGCCAGGTTTAAATGCTTTTCTTCGTGGCCGAGAACCGAAACGGCGCCGGAATCGGTGCCGCCGTGCCCGGCGTCTAAAATTACCACCGGACGAGGATCGTCTAGCGCCAACGCTGTGGTGGGATTTGCTTTTCTGTCACTTTTGCTTATCCATTGAAAAAGCGTGGTGAAGAAAAAAATCGCTGAGATCAGGACCAAGGAAAAGAGAATAATTTTTCCCAAAAAAATAAGAGAATTTTTTCTTTGAATCAAACCGGATCACCTCGAAAAAGCATATGCTTTTGCTTTTCTATGCATACCAAAAATGAGAGCCCCGGCTTTCAATCCCTATTTTCCCCTTTTTTTGTCGAAACGCAGATAACCGATCCAATACCCCAGCCCACAAGTGATGATCCCGGGCAAAGCGCCAAAAAGATACAAAATCGATTGGGAATTTAGGGCATGGCTGTTCTCGGAGATCAGTGCATCGGTCACTCCGGCAGAGGTCGTAGGAAAGATTGCCTGCACTACCCCAAGATACATTCCTTGTAAAAAGCTCTTGTTCAAAAGAAAGGGGATATATCCTGTGGAATTGGGGGTTCCGTTTGTGGAAAACGGTGGAAAAATCATGGTCCACGCGGCAAGAAGGATGGTAGGCAAGAAGGAGATAAAAGCGAAAAGAAAGCCTGCCGCGGGGGAAGATGTGGTATCGTGAGCGTGGTCATATTCCTTCATTTTGCCACCGGATTGAAGCATTTGGGAAAACATTATATATAGGAAGAAAAGGATCACCATCGCTTGCCCGGCTACCAGAAGAAAAACGTTGCTGCGGGTAGCGCTGTACATCATAAAGCCGAAAATACTCATTACGATCTGGTAGACGATCGTCTTGACCGTCAGACCGATATTTCGGGAAAACAGATTCATTTTTAGCTCCTTTCACGGAAAGAATGGCTTGAACCATCTTCCATTATTGATTTGTTATTAGTTTACAGAATTTCGGGAAGAATTTCAATGTCTTTTTTGTAAAAAACACCATTTTTTCGGGGATTTTCCTTTTTGGGATTGTAAAATCCTATTGACAAAATTTTTAATTGATGATACGATAAGCATGGATACTGAGTGGAAGTATGCTCAGCTGACTACGTTTCAAAGGAGAAACAAATGAAGAGAATTGCAGCGATCCTTTTGGCAGCCGTGATGGTGACCGCGCTTTTTGCCGTGATCCCCTCTGCGAAGGGATATACATTGTCGGTGCCGACCTCTGTGTGTGCCCACAACCTGGAGGCATACGGCTTGCATACAATGAATGTATACGAGACACTTGTTCCTCCCTCTATTGATGGCATCATCAGCGAGGGAGAATATCCCGGCCCCAACGGAGGTGTATCTCTTTCTGCCGTTCCGGGAGACAACCTTTGGATGTCAGGATCCGGTTCCATCAGTAGCCAAGATAACTACGATGCCAGCCGGGACTTTACCCCTTATGTGGCAAGCGAGGATGTTCCTGAGTACATCAATACCCGCTTGACTTACGACGGTGATTTTGTATATTTTGCAGTGACCACCACCATTCCGGCGGTTCGTGTCACCTCTAACACCAACGGCCGTAGCGCTTATTGGTGGATCGATACCAGATTCTCCTTTATGCAGTCCGAAAGAATTGCGGAAGCACATTGCAACTCACTGGCCGCAACTCGCTACACTCTTCATAAGAATGCAAACGCTACCACCGCATACTCCGCCTCCATTTCTAACAGAAAAGTTACCCGTATCGACGGTTCTCAGTATTTCCAGACCTCATATCCCAATTATGTTGATGAGGTTGGTGTGACTTGGGATACGGTCACCTATAAGAGAGCAAGTAACTTTAGCTATGTGGTAGATATTCTGCCCAACGGCAAGTGGAGCGTTACCTTTGAAGGAAAACAGCCTATCGGCGATCTTCTTCGCATTACCGATATGGAGTATGAAGACGGCACGCCTTTGGATTATATTCCCGAATGGGGTTACTGGGGCTTTGATATGAGCACCCAGGCCAATGTTGCTGTATCGACGACGACTCCCAACGGTTCTTCTGTTGTCATCAATCCTGATGACAGGCTGTTTGCACAGACCATGCTTCCCACCTACGGATTGGCCAGAAGCGGAAGCAACGGAATCGTATCCGGCTACTTGATCCACAATACCGTTCGCGCTGCAATTCCCACCGTGGGCGGTCTGTATGTAAACTATTTGATGAACCCCGTCCACTTCTTGGGCGTCTATGAAGAAGGGTTTAATTATGACGGCACGTATTCTGAGCCTGCAGGTACAGCGGTGGCTACCACGACCCGTGTCACCCGCACCCGTCCTCTTGTTCTTACCAGTGGTGTCCGAGGCGTAAACAACCGTCTGTTTGGGTCGACCACTCAAGCTTCCGGTGCTACTGGCGATTCCCTTGTTTTGACTATCGTTTTAGCTGTTGCCATGATTCTTTGTGCGGCTACCGCAGTTGTTGTAGTTGTTTTAAAGAAACGTAGCCATCGCGTTCAATAATTCAATCTAGAACGAAAATAGCGGTTCGCTCCGGCGATCCGCTATTTTTTTCGATGAAAATGAGACGAATTTTTATATTTTTTGTCGTTTTAACGATTATGATTTCGGCGGTGGGTGGTACCCAGGCGTACGCCTTGCCGCGTCCGGATTCCTTCTCTTTTTGTGATTTATCCTCGCAAGGGCTACCCTCTATGCACGGATCGCGAAGCAATGCGCCGGTGTTGTTGGATGGCAAAATTACAGAAGGAGAATATGGGCGATGCAATTTTGCCCGTTGGAATGAGGGAATACGACTTCTTTCTCTTGGCGGTCAATATGACAATGGCGATCTTGCGCCTCTGTTCGGTTTGGATCTGGAAGGCGTTTTGCAGGAAAACTATCTTTCTTTTGATAACCGTTATTTTTATCTGGGTGTCCGATTGCTCTTGCCTGACATGGACATGATCGGTTCTTATCAACATCCCAAGGCGGGCGCTGTCTACCTTATCAGCGTCTCTTTGGGTTTAACGCCCGGGGAAGATCCGGTGGAGCGCAGCTCTTGTCTGACCAATCGCTATTTCTTTTCTGCGGACGGTTTGGATTGTATTGCTCTGTCCGGAACCAGGATGATCAATTGGGGTGAGGGGGAATCGGAGCTTGTTCTTTCTTTTTCCTCGTTCACAACTGAAGATCAAAACATAGGGTATACCGATTTTGACGGCTTGCTTTGGAATTCGGACCGTTATCGGAAGGAAGCGGTTTTAACACAAGAGATGACAGAGGGGAAATGCCTTGTAACTTTTGAGGCAAGGATTCCTATCGGTGATGTGTTGCTGTCCGTGGAGCCCGCCCGGAGGGATCAGATTTCTTTGACTTTAAAAACCGGAAAAGGACAGATCTGCGGAAGTTTTTTCACTCAGATCTCTGTGACAGATTGTGTGCCAGGAAACGGCGGCTTGACTACACCTCTTTGCATTTCCACCGGTATCGCCGGGAATTCGCCTTGTCCCTTTTCCGATTCCGGCGAATCCTGGAGCTGTGTTATCCGTAATAGCCATATAAATTCCGAAGGCCTAATTTGTACCGTCGATTATCTGCCCACTCCCATTTATCTTGTGGGAGGACCTTCCAAGGTCGATTGGCAAGAGGGGAGCGGAACCGATTCTACGGTTCCTCCGTCGGAGGGGATTGCCGGCGAAGGTTCTCTTTCCGCTTCTCCCGATTCCGAATTGCGGAAGGAGGATATTTCCCAAGGAGAAACGGGGGGCGACGCTTACACTGGTGGCGATCGCTTTCTGGAAGACCTGCCGCCTTTGGGAGAAGAGTTGCCGGAGCATACGGAGATCATCTATTTGGATCGGGATGAATCGGGGAAGGAAGACGGGGAAATGAGCCTTCTCGGATCCATTCTAACGTTGGGAGCCGGCGTCTTTTTGTTTTTCTCTGTGGTTGGAGTTTCCGTTTTGCTCCGGTTGCGGGAAAAACAAGATGAAAAGAACAAAAAAACAACAAAATAAATTGAAAATTTATGGATTCTGCGCTGATTTCTATTGACATAAAAATCGAAAACAGTTATAATTGTCATAGAACTATAAGGAGATGTTTTGCAATGAAGAGAATTGTTTCTGTGCTTCTTGCGGTGATTCTTGTGGCAGCTGCGCTATGCGTTAGCACTTCCGCTATTGCAATGAGCTCTACTGCATTTATTCAGACCGGAACCACAGCCCATGATCTAAACGCTTATGGGATTCATAATTTCTATTCTTATTACGTGACCCGTGCACCGAGAGCGGACGGCTCTATCGGCGCTTCGGAATATCCTGCGATTTCTGATGTCGCAGTGATCGGAGATGGTCTGAGCTTGACCAACGGTGCTGGCACCAATGATTACACCAATGTGATTTCATCCGGCACTACGACCTTCGGAGACGAATACAAGGACGCTAAAATTACCAGCTATCTTTGTTATAACGATCAGTATGTCTTTATTGCAGAGCAGGTTGAACTCTCCGAGCCTATCAGCGTGACCACATCTTCCGGCGCGGAGTCTACTTTGCATGCTAATGTTCGCTACGGTTTGAATCAATCTCCTTATCTTCCGGAAGCGGCTTCCCGTCTTTCCAATACCTACGCCTATCGGTCTGTCGGTACCAACTTTACGGTATCGTCTGTGCCCGCCGGCAACCGCACCTTCAAACAGATTTCCGGTGAGGTTTCTCAGTCTGTGACGCTGGATTTTGATTCGTATGTGGATTCCAGCTCAAACACTTGGGATATGACACGGTACTCCAAGAACGCTGCCTCCGGTTACCGCTTCTTGAACGGCAAACACGTTTATATGTTCGAGTATCGGATCCCTCTGGGAGACATTGCTTATTCCATGAAAGGCCGTTACGATCCTTCTGATGTAGCCGAGCTTTTGGCTATGGGAAAATTCTACGGCACTTACCTTTTCCAGCTGGCTGTTACCAGAACCGGTGGAGAGAACGGGAATTCCCAGTTGTTCTTGACTACCGGATTTGGCGGTGATCGGGAAATGAGACCTTACTGCGAGTATAACGGCGTTCAGTCAAATACCAAGAGTTCTACTTGGGCTAAGGAAGCCAGAGAGTTTTGGACCTTGGAAACCGGTGAGAAACTTTCTATTACCTATGTTCCTTCTCCGGTTTGCCACATGGGCGCTTACGATCCTTCCAACCCCGGGACGGTTACTTCTACCGGATTCCGCGCAGGCCTTTCCGGATATGGCTTGGATGAGGTTCAATCGGTGTATAAACTGGGTGAGATCGCTTCCTTTACTGTGGTTCCTGATGCAGTGGAGAATACCTCTCCTCAAGTTGGCGACTCTCGCGTAGTGCCCACGCAGTTCCGTGTTCGAAAGGGCTATGATACGAAGATCACCGGTACCTTTGCATCCGATCATAAAACGGCACAGTTTGAAACGAAGAATCTCCCGGTGGGACTTCACACCCTGGTAGTTACCTTTACTCAGCAGCGTTTTGACGGAACCGGTTGGGTTGACACCGGTACCACAAAGAACCTTTCCCGCAACATTACCATTGCCGGCACGGTTCTCGGTTCTTCCGGCGGCGCTTCCCAGACCGGTGACAGCCTTACGCTGGTGCTTATGGCCGGTGGTGCGATGCTCGCTTGTGTGGCTGCGATTACGGTAGTTTCTTTTAGAAGGAAGAAAGTCAAATAAGTTCTTCTTTTTGAAAAGTAAATATTGACATGAAGGACGGGCGATAACGCCCGTCCTTTTTTATAAGATTCATTTGGCAAAGAAATAGGGAATTGATTACGGTCATTGATTTTTTTTGCTATTTTGTTTATAATGAGAAGGGAGGTGGTAGAGTGAATATAAAAATGGAAACGCTCCCCGGAGCCGTATCGCGATTTCTTTCCTATAAGCTCTCCATTCAGGGTGCCAGCGAAAAGACCGTTTATGAATATAGCGTGGATCTTTCCAATTTTTTTCGTTACTGTTTTCGCCATCGAGCCGATCAGGATGGGAAGGTCAACCTTTCTGACATTGGCGACAGTGAAATTGCCTCCATTACGTCACAGCAGATTTATGAGTACCTCCTTCATGCTGCGTCTTTAGGAAATGGCAACGCCTCACGAGCCAGAAAGCTTTCTGCGATCAAAGGTTTTTTTAAGTTTTTGACGGTGAAAGAACATTCCATTGATGTAAATCCTGCCAAAGATATCGATGCTCCCAATGTTCGACACGCACTTCCCAAGTTTTTAAGTCTTTCCGAAAGCCGTCTTCTCCTGGAAGCGGCAAAGTCGCAAGGAGGAGCCAATACCAAGCGCGATTTTGCCATTTTAACACTGTTTTTGAATTGCGGCATGCGAGTTTCTGAATTGGCGGGAATTTCCATTCCGGATCTCTCTTCAGACCTTTCTCAACTTATTATTACAGGAAAGGGAAATAAACAGCGTCTGGTTTATTTAAACAATGCTTGCATATCTGCTTTGCGAGATTATATAGAACAGAGAAAAGCAGAGTCTTGTCGAGACGAAAAAGCGTTGTTTGTCAGCCGAAACCACCGTCGCTTGTCGGTAAAAAGCATTCAGTGGCTGGTTTACAAATATTTAAAACTGGCGGGACTAGAAGAAAAAAATTATTCGGTTCACAAATTGCGCCATACGGCCGCAACGCTGATGTACGGAACCGGTAAAGTCGATGTTCGGGTCTTAAAGGATATTTTAGGCCATGAGCAGCTCAATACTACGCAAATCTACACCCATGTTAGCGATGAACATATGAAACAAGCCATGACAGAAAACCCTTTGAACGATTTTTCCGAAAAAGAATAATCTTCGTTTTATTTGGAACAATAAGAAAAAACGAAGGAATGGTCTGATATGGAATTTCTCTTTGGAATTGTGATCGGTGGAATCATCGGCGTGTTTTTCATGTGTGTCCTCCAGGTCACCAGAGAATGATAAGCACAGGATGCGCTTATAAAAAGACCCTGCAGAAGTTTCTGCAGGGTCTTTTTTGATTATTTGATTTCGATCATGCTTTCATTCCAGATTTCCGGTGCCTGGTAACCCAGAAGGTTGACCACGGTGGCGGCTACATTGGCCAGACCGAAGGATCCGTTTTTCACTTGGTATTGATTTGCCGAACAGTTATCATAGAAGATGCAGGGAACAGGACTTAAGGTGTGGCTGGTCTTGGATTTGGCGCTTCCGTCCTTGTTTGTTTTCGTTGCTCCTGTTTTTTTGTCCAACTCCACCATAGCATCAGCGTTTCCGTGATCGGCGGTGATAATGGCGATGCCACCGGCCTTGTCGACCGCTTCAAGAATACGGTCAAGGCAAAGATCCAGCGATGCCATACTGATCATAGTAGCTTTTAAATTTCCGGTGTGGCCAACCATGTCGCCATTCGGGAAATTGGCGCGGATGAATTGGTATTTTCCTCCGAGAATGGCATCAACCAACACATCGGTGATCTCTGCACACTTCATCCAGGGCCTCTGCTCAAAGGGAACGACGTCGGAAGGAATCTCCAGATAAGTTTCTTTTTCTTCACTGTACTTGCCGGATTTGTTTCCGTTCCAAAAGTAAGTCACGTGACCGTATTTTTGGGTCTCGCTCACCGCCAGAGAATGAATGGGTGCCTGAGCTAGGTACTCGCCCATGGTCCCGGTAATTTCCGGCGGAGACACCAAATATACGGGAGGAATGTGTAGATCGCCGTCGTACTCCAACATTCCCGCATAAACGGTTTTCGGGAAGCGAACGCGATCAAAATAGGGGAAAGATTCATCACAGAAAGCTTTGGAGATCTCAATGGAGCGGTCACCCCGGAAATTGAAGAAAATAACGCCGTCTCCGTCTTCGATCGTACCTACGGGTTTTCCGTTTTCTGCAATGACAAATCCGGGCAGATCCTGGTCGATGACGTGATACTCGTTTCTGTAAGTTTCAATGGCTTCTTTTGCGCTGGCAAACTGTCTGCCTTCTCCCAAAACGTGAATGTCCCAGCCGGTTTTTACCATAGACCAGTTGGCCTCGTAGCGATCCATGGTAATGCTCATTCTTCCCCCGCCGGAAGCAATTTTGGCGTTAAAGCCGTCTTTGTTTACCTCAGAGAGAAATGCTTCAAAAGGCTCAACGTATTCCAATGCGCTGGTCTCCGCCACGTCTCTGCCATCCAGGAGAATATGAATGCGCACCTGTTGGATGCCTTCCTTCTTCGCCTGACAGATCAAGGCTTTTAGGTGATCGATGTGAGAGTGAACGTTTCCGTCTGAGAACAGACCAATGAAGTGGAGAACAGAATGATTCGTTTTGCAATTATCACTAACTTTTTTCCATCCTTCTCCCTGATAGATAGAGCCGCTTTCAATGGAATTGGAGACCAGCTTTGCCCCTTGTGCAAAAACTTGTCCCGATCCAAGGGCGTTGTGTCCAACTTCGGAATTGCCCATGTCCTCGTCCGACGGGAGTCCTACCGCAGTACCGTGCGCTTTCAGGCTCAAAGTAGGGTAAGAACGCATTAAGCGATCCAGCGTAGGCGTATCGGCCAAGGCAACTGCGTTGCCTTCCGTTTTCGAATTCAGACCCACTCCGTCCAGGACTAACACGACCACCGGGCCATTTACATTGACTTTTTTTTGCAATTCTTTCAGTTCCATGATTGTTTTCCTTCCTTTGTTGATTCATAGGTTTTGTTGTCCATCAAAAGAATTTCCTGCGCTGCCGCCAAAATTCCAAGCTTTGCGCTCTCGTAAGTCAGCCCTCCTTGTAGGTATACGGCGAAGGGAGGACGCATGGGAGCGTCGGCGGAAAGTTCGATGGAAGAGCCTTGCGTAAACGCTCCAGCCGCCATGATCACCGGATCCTGGTAACCGGGCATTTCCCAGGGAATCGGGACTACGTGGCTGTCCACCGGGGAAGCGCTTTGCAGTCCTTTGCAGAAAGCTTCCACTTTTTTTCCATCCTCCAGATGGATCTGTTGAACAATGTCAAATCGCTCGCCGTTTGATTCCGGGATCACTCGGTACCCCATTTGATGGAAGAGGGCTGCCGCGAAAACGGCGCTTTTCAGCGCTTGTGCTACGGTGTGGGGCGCGTAGAAGATCCCTTTAAATATGCTTTTGTTGTTGCCCAGAGTAGCACCGATCTCCAGTCCGAGCCCCGGCGCGGAGTAGCGCTGGGCACAAAGATCGATCGCTTTTTTTGTTCCTGCTAAATATCCGCCACATTCTGCCATCCCACCACCGGGGTTTTTGATAAGGGAACCTATGCAAAGATCCGCACCGTAAAACGGCGGTTCGTGATCTTCACAAAATTCCCCGTAGCAGTTGTCCACAACAACAAATGCCTGGCTATTGGCTTCTTTTACCAGTCGTACCGCCTCCGCCACCGCCCAGTTTCCCAAAGGAGATCTTGTGCTATAGCCGGGGCTTTTTTGAAGATAGACCATTTTTACGTCGCCTTTTTTCAGGCGGTGGAGAATGGCTTGGCTATCGAGTTTGGAATCTTGTGTAAGGGGGATCTCTTCGTATCGGATTTGGTAATCCATAAGGGATCCGGTCCCGGTTTTTCCGGTAATTCCGATGACGCTTTGCAAAGTGTCGTAAGGGGTTCCGGTTACAGCCAGCATGGTGTCGCCCGGGCGGAGAAGTCCGAAGAGCGCGATGGTAAGAGCGTGGGTACCGGAGAGAATACTGTGCCGCACAAAGGCACTCTCTGCTTCAAACACTCTGGCAAAGACACGGTCCAGAACCTCTCTGCCCATGTCATCATAACCGTATCCGCTGGTGGAATGAAAACACTCGGCGCTGACTCGCTCTTCCCGGAAGGCGTCTAAAACCTTCTTTTGCCGGAGAAAGGCACGCGCTTCAATCTGGCGAAAACACTCGTTCGCCTCGTTTTCTGCTTCCCTGATTTGTGCAAGGAGCTTTTCATCGATGGTGAGCATATCTTGTCTCTTTTCTTTGAATTCTTCTCATGATACCATAAATTTGCTTGGGAATCAACTGATTTTTTCCCCCTTTTAGCAAAATTGACAAAAAAACAGAATTTCGTATAATAGAACCAGAACAGTAAAGAAAAAAGGAGCCAGCGATGCCAAGATTTTTCTTGCCCCCGGATTTTATAATTACTGCGGCAGATCCGCTTCCGGAAACCGTATCTCTTTGCGGCGAAGATGCTTTTCATCTTGCCGTTTCACTCCGCGCCCGACCGGGAGAAGAGGTGACGGTCTGTGCTGTGACCGGTTTAGAGATGTGTTGCCGGATCCGTGAGATCACCGGAGGAAAAAAGAACCCGGCCGTTCTTCTGGAGCCCATATCCGCTCAAATGAGCCAAAACGAATCCCCTGTTTCCCTTACCCTTTTTCAAGGAATGCCAAAAGGAAAGAAGACCGATTCCATTTTGCAAAAATGCACCGAATTGGGTGTAGATCGAGTGGTCTTTATTTATACAGATCGCTCCGTTCCGGTGATGGACGGGGAAGAGAAAAAGACGGCTCGATTTCGGAAAATTGCCCAGGAGGCTGCCGGGCAGTGTGGGAGAGGAAAGTTGGTTCAGGTAGACGTGCTGGAAAGCTTGGACGAAGCGATCTTGGAGATGAAAAAAAGCCAGCTTTCTTTTGCATGCTACGAAGGAGAAGAAGAGAGAAGCGTGAAAGAATTGATCGCTTCTTCTGATTTTTCCTCTGCTTCCTTCTTGATCGGTCCGGAGGGAGGCCTCTCTCCGCGCGAGACGGCTCTGTTAAAGAATGCCGGGATTCCAACGGTATCGCTGGGAAAACGCATTCTTCGCACCGAGACTGCTCCTGTAGTGGTTATGTCAATGTTTCTTTATGAAAAGGAGCTTTGACCGCGCCAAGATTTTTTGCGTAATTGGTGAAACAAAACAATATTTTTCTAAAATATTTGTTGAAAAATTGTAATTTTCTCTTGATAAATTCGTCGGAGTTGTGTATAATGCTACTAGCTTGTCTGTTCTTTTGTAGAATTTAACAAGAATCGTGCCCGAAGACGGCGTTAAAGGAGAAGAAAATGTCAAACAGACTGTTCCAGAGCGTTGTGCATCAAATGAAAGATTCCGTGGATCGTGTGATCGGCGTTGTGGATATGGAAGGCGTTATCATTGCCTGTAATGAATTTTCTCGCATTGGAGAAGCGATTCCCGGTGTGAAAGAGGATCTTTTTCAGATTGGCGAAGCCTTTACCTCTGCGGGCTTTTTGTTCCGTCCCATTGGTGCCAACGGCAAAATGGAGTATTATGCTTTTGTTGATGGGGAAGATCAACAGGCAAAATTTATCTCCAATCTTCTCTGTGTTTCCTTGGGGCAGATCAAAGCTTTGTATGACGAAAAGTACGATAAATCCAATTTTATCAAAAATATCATTCTGGACAATATTCTGCCCAGTGACATTTATTTAAAATCAAAAGAACTTCACATAAGCGGCGATGTGGATCGCGTGGTTCTCTTGATTAAATTTAATAACAAAGACGATGTGGTTCCCATCGATGTTATTCGAAACATGTTCCCGGATCGGAATCGGGATCTTGTGATCTGCGTAGGGGAGAACGATGTGGTCTTGATCCACGATCTGCATACCCCCCAGGAAAGGACACAAACCGATAAATTGGCTCGGAGCATTGTGGATACCATCCAGAGTGAGTTTTATCTGAAGGTTACTGTCGGTGTGGGTACTGTAGTTTCCAATTTAAAAGATCTGGCCCGCGCCTACAAGGAGGCTCAGGTAGCCATTGAGGTAGGCAAGGTCTTTGATACAGAAAAAAATGTGGTCAATTATGAGAATCTGGGAATTGGGCGGTTGATCTATCAGCTTCCAACCACTCTTTGTGAAATGTTCCTCAATGAGGTGTTCAAGAAAGGCGCTTTGGAGGGATTGGATCGGGAGACCTTGCTCACCATTCAGTGCTTCTTTGAAAACAATCTCAACGTTTCCGAAACTTCCAGAAAACTGTTCGTCCATCGAAACACTCTGGTGTATCGCTTGGAAAAGATTCGAAAGATCACAGGACTTGATCTGCGGGAATTCGAACATGCCATCACCTTTAAAGTGGCGCTGATGGTGAAAAAGTACCTGTCTTCTAAAACCGGAAAGTTTTAAACCATTCAGGACCGAACGGGAAAAGGATGAAATATGATTACGTTTAACAATGTTACAAAGGTCTATCCCAACGGGACCAAGGCCTTGAAAAATGTGGACTTGGAAATACAAGACGGAGAATTTGTTTTTATTGTGGGCGCCAGCGGCGCCGGCAAGACCACGCTTACCAAGCTCCTTCTCTGTGAGGAAAAAGCTACCGGTGGCAGACTGACCATCGGCAAGTTTAATTTGACTCGTATGAGCCATTTTAAGATTCCCAAGCTCCGCCGTACCATCGGCATTGTGTTCCAGGATTTCCGTCTTCTTCCCAATATGACCGCTTCTGAAAATATTGCCTTTGCCATGCATGTGGTTGGTGAGTCCAAAAAGACCATCAAATCCCGGGTTGCCAACTTTTTGAAGCTGGTCGGCTTGGAAGAAAAAGGAGAATGTAAGCCCGCGGAGCTCTCCGGCGGCGAGCAGCAGCGGGTAGCCCTGGCCCGTGCCTTGGTGAACAGTCCCGATATCATCATCGCTGACGAGCCTACGGCAAACGTAGACCCCTACATGGCCATTGAAATTATGGAATTGCTTTTAAAGGTCAACCAGCTGGGAAAGACTGTCATTGTCATCACTCATAACGTTAACCTTGTCAATTACTACAAAAAAAGAGTCATTACCATGAAAGACGGTCAGGTTGTCAGCGATAAGCAGGGAGGGATGTTTGATGAAAATTAGATTTTATAACATCGGCTATTTCTTCCGTCTGGCGTTTCATGGGATTTTCCGTAATGGTATTATGAGTCTTGCTACGATCCTGGTTCTTACTTCGGCACTTCTTGTTACCGGTTGTACCTGGGCGCTGAAGGTGAACGTGGATCACAATTTGGAAGAGATCAACGCCTATAACAAGGTGGTTGTTTTCATTGCCAAGGAAACTCGGGATCATTCCACCCGTCTTTTGAAAGAGAAGATCCAGGGGCTCTCTTACGTGGAGAGCGTAGAGTGGATCACCAAGGATGAGGTCCTGCGCTCCCTGTTTGAGAATTACGGGGATTACGGCGATATTTTGCAAATGTACGATGACGATAACCCCTGCAAGGATGAACTTGTCATCACGTACAACGATCCTACAAAGATCGCGGATCTTCGTTATCAGATCAACAACATGAGTGAGCAAGAGGATACTTTGGGGGTAGTGGATAAGATCAACGACCGCCAGGAAGTAGCGGAGAAGATCGACCGGATCAAGGACATCGCCTCTTTGGTTTTCACGTGGCTTATGGTACTTTTGTTCGCCGTTTCTACTTTCATTATTATGAATACGATCAAGCTTACTGTCTTCTCTCGCAGGGAAGAGGTCTCCATCATGCGCTATGTAGGAGCATCCGGATTTTTTGTGGCATTTCCCTTTGTTTTGGAGGGTGTTCTTTTGGGCCTGGTATCGTCCGCGGTCGCCTTTGGCCTTCAGTATTACATCTATCAGCTGTTTGCCGTGAATATTCTGGGCGGCAGCGGTCTGATCGCCATCCTTCCCTTCGCTTCGGTTTTGAAAGTGATCCTGATCGTTTTCCTGGGCGTTGGCGTAGGTCTTGGCGTCTTGGGAAGTCTCATTTCTTTGCGAAAGTATAACAAGGATTAAGACCCATCCTAATACTAGGAGGTATTCTGATTGAACAAAAAGATCACGGTGGGAACCACAGTCATCTTAATGCTCTTTGCCATTTTTTTGACCTTTCAGATCACCTATAGCTTTGTAGAAAAAGAATACCAGGCAAAGGTGGATCTTCTCACTAAGACCCAATCGGATTTTCCCCTTCTCGCTCAAGCGGATGTGCTTGTTCGAGAAAATTATTATAGTTCCGTTGACCGGGGCGCATTGGAGAGTGGGCTTGTCAGCGCATACCTCTCCTTGCTTCCTGATTCTTACTCCCGGTATCTTACCGCGGAGGAATATGAGCAGTATAAAAAAGAACAGGCGGGCGTGGAGAGCGGCGTTGGAATCCGCCTGACTTACGATTCTTCTTCTCGAAAAATCATTGTTTATGAAGTTTTTCCCGATTCTCCGGCAGAGACTTCCGGGATCCAAAAAGGCGACGAGCTGTATAAGGTCGGGGGAGAACTGGTTTCCGCTCTTGGTTTTTATGACACCACCGCCGCTCTTTCCGGGGAAGCGGGAACGACGGTTAGCGTTACCGTGAAACGGGAAATCGCCGCCCGGAAATTGGAAATGGATTTTACCATGACGCGCCGGGAGATCCGGGCTTCCAGCATTTCATTTCAAATGCTGCCCGATGATATCGGCTATATTCAGATCTTTTCTTTTGATCCCAGCACTCCGGAAGATTTTTCCAAGGCCATTACCGCGATTCTGGATGCCCAAGCGCAGGGTGTGGTTTTCGATGTTCGTAATACCACCGGGGAGAATTTGGAAGCGGTCTGCGCCATGCTGGATGAATTGTTGCCTCAAGGGGTTCTCCTTCGCACCTTTGACCATAACGGAAAGGAAGGTGTGATAGAAAGTCACGACGGCGATGTAATTTTACCTATGGCGGTATTGATGAATTCTGCCACCTCCGGCTCTGCGGAGATTTTCGCCGCTGTGCTTCGGGATTTTGAAAAAGCAACACTGGTGGGGGAGAAAACCTTTGGAAAAGGTGTTTCTCAAGCCGTGTTGGAATTGGATGACGGTTCAGCCATGATCCTTTCCAATATGACTTTTTCTCCTCCCCAGTCCGACAGTTTTGAAAAAGTTGGCGTAAAACCGGACATTGATTGCAAGTTAAAGGGTCAAAACGTGTACCTTTTGGACCATGAAAATGACAATCAGCTGCAGGAGGCCATTCGGACCCTGTTTTGGTAGGAATGTTTTAAGGAGAAAGGAATAGAATTTATGAGCCGAACAAAAAAGAGCATTGCAATGCTCTTAGCTGTGATTCTGTTTGTCACGGGATTGCTCTCCTTTACCAGCACTTCGGCAATTACCTTGGGCCAGCAAAAGGACCAATTGCAAAGCAAGCTTGATGCGCAAAAGAAAGAACAAGCAAGAATTCAAGCCAATCTTGCGGAAGCGAGAAAAGAAGTCAATAATCAACTTCAAGTCCTCCAGTATATTTATGATGAAATGAATTCCTGTCAGGACCAGATCAATACCTTGTCAGAGCTCATTTTGGACTATACCAATCTGGCACAGGCCAAGGAAGAGGAGATCGACCGTCTCAATCAGCAGATGGACCGGAATTTTGAGCTGTTCAAGGAAAGATTGATCTTTGCTCAAGAGAGCGGAAGCATCAGCTATATCGATTTTCTCTTGGGTTCTTCTGATTTTTCTGACATTCTTTCCCGCGCTGAGGTCATCAACGATATGTTGGAGTATGACCGTAAGATCATTGAGAGCCTGGTGGCAGATCGCGAGGCGGTGGAAAAGGCAAAGGAAGAGATCCAGATCGCCTTGAAAAACTGCGAAGAAAAGAAAAAAGAGCAAGAAGATCTGTCTTCCGTATTACAAAAGCGACAAGAAGAAGCGGCTTCGCTTTTGGATTCTCTCAAAGGAAAACAAAATGAGCTCCAGAAAGCCTATGACATTGCCGCCAACGAAAAGAAAAAGACGGAACAGGAACTGGACGAGATCAATAAGCAGATCGCCGCAAGCTCTGCCAATAAACCGGCGCCCACCGGATTCATATGGCCTCTTCCCGTCACCACGCCGGGCTACATTTCTCAGTACTTCCATTCCGGTCACTCCGGGCTTGATATCGCCGTGGGCGGTTGGGTCAACAACGGAAAGATTCCCGCACTGGCCATTGCCGCCGGGACCGTTTCCCGCGTCGGATCCTATTGGGATTGGGGCAATCTTGTGGTAGTGGATCACGGCGGCGGATATGTCACTTATTATGCGCACCTGGATTCCATTAGTGTTTCCCTGGGCCAGAGGGTATCCCAGGGCCAGCAGGTCGGTAAGATCGGATCCACCGGCCAGTCTACCGGTCCTCACCTTCACCTTGTGTTCTACGGCCCTACTAAAAACGGAAACTTTGATCGTGTAGACCCCATGCATTATATCTCGTATCCCAGATAATAATATTATTTTAATTGAGTAAGAGGAGTAACAATCATGGCATCAAAACCCACTTTTGTCACCGCAGAAGGCCTTCAGAAACTCAAAGATGAGTTGGAATATCTGAAGTTGACCAAACGGAAAGAAGTAGCGGAAGCGCTGAAACAAGCAAAAGCTTTTGGCGATCTTTCCGAAAACAGCGAATACGATGAAGCAAAAAACGAGCAGGCAGAAGTGGAGCGTCACATTGCCGAGCTGGAGGATATTTTAGACAACGTTGAGATCATCAAAGCCTCTCGCACCAAAACCAAGATCTGCGTAGGCTCTTCTGTCAAGGTGTATGACCTGGATTTTGACGAGGAAGTTACCTATACCATCGTAGGTTCTACCGAATCCGATCCGCTGTCAAATAAGATCAGCGATGAATCTCCCATCGGAAAGGCTCTGCTTGGGGGCAAGCCCGGGGAAGAGGTTGAGGTAGAAACACCCGGCGGCACCATCAAAATGAAAATATTGGAAATTCTATAATCGACTGGAACAAAAAAGGATAAAGACAAATGGATCAGAATTTGCAAAACCAAACGGAAGAAAATTTTAGCGAACAGGCAGCCATTCGCCGCGAAAAGCTTTTTGAACTGCAAAATCAAGGGAAAAATCCCTATGAGATCACCCGCTTTGACTTTGATGCCTATAGCACTCAGATCAAAGAGAACTATCAAGAAGGGGAAGAGAAGGAAGTCCGAATTGCCGGCCGTATGCTTAGCCGAAGAATTATGGGCAAAGCTTCTTTTTGCCATCTTGCTGACGAAAAGGGAAGCATTCAGCTTTACGTGAAGCGGGATGACGTGGGAGAAGACGACTATGCCGCGTTTAAAAAGTGGGATATCGGCGACATTATCGGCGTAGAGGGTTTTGTTTTTACCACTCGCACCGGTGAGGTTTCCGTACACTGCAAAAAAATTACCCTTCTTTCCAAATCTCTTTTGCCCCTGCCCGAGAAGTTTCACGGCTTGACCAATACCGATACCCGCTATCGGCAAAGATACGTGGATCTGATCGTCAATCCGGAGGTAAAGGAAGTATTCTACCGCCGTTCCGCCATCCTCAAGGAGGTGCGTGCGTATCTGGATTCTAAGGGCTTTTTGGAGGTGGATACCCCCATTCTGGTTCCTCTGGAAATCGGCGCTGCCGCCCGTAGTTTTGCTACCCATCACAATACCTTGGATATGGATATGTACCTGCGCATCGAGACGGAGCTTTATTTGAAGCGACTGATCGTAGGCGGAATGCATCGCGTCTATGAGGTGGGCAGAATCTTCCGCAACGAGGGAATGGATACCAAGCACAACCCCGAATTTACCACTGTGGAGCTTTATCAGGCCTTTACCGATTATCACGGTATGATGGATCTGGTGGAAGAGCTTTACTCCGGACTGGCGGAAAAAATTTGCGGAAGCCGTGTCATTACCTACCAAGGCACCCAGATCGATATGGGCCATTGGGAAAGAATGACCATGATAGAAGCGGTGAAAAAATACGCCGGTGTGGATTATAACGATTGGAAGAGCGACGAAGACGCCCGTGCTTCAGCAAAGGAGCATCACGTAGAGGTTCCGGCAGATGCCACCCGCGGTACCGTTCTCATTGAGTTCTTCGATGCCTATGTTGAGGAAAACTTGATCCAGCCTACCTTTATTTACGATTACCCGGTGGAGAATAGCCCCCTGGCGAAGAAAAAGCCCGGAAATCCTCTTTTCACTGAGCGCTTTGAGTACTTCATCAATGCCACGGAATTCGGAAATGCTTTTTCCGAACTGAATGATCCCATCGATCAAAAGGAGCGCTTCGAGACTCAAGTTGCCGCCAAGCGTGCCGCTGAGCCCGCCACTCGCGCCCAGGTGGATTACGACTACATCACCGCCATGGAATACGGCATGCCCCCCACGGGCGGCCTTGGCTTTGGCATCG
>JAZOQB010000007.1:0-60011 GCA_045655865.1 Eubacteriales bacterium | reverse complement strand
ACGAACAATGAGCTTGAGGGTGTCAAGGCCAAAATAGTCGTCAATGTCTCTCTTGTTGATGGTGATAGCGCCGGTTCCGGGATAAATACGGACGCGGGCGATAGACTTCTTTCTTCTGCCGGTGCCGTAGAAATAAGGTTTCGCACTGGTATAGTTCATGGTCTTCTTCCTTTCTTCTTAATCAGAACGCAATGCTCTCAGGCTGCTGGGCAGCATGCTGATGAGCGTCGCCGGCATAGATCTTCAAACGTGTGAGGCTCTTTCTGCCGATGGTGTTCTTAGGAAGCATTCCCTTGACGGCCAGGTAAATAGCCTTCTCAGGTTTTTTCGACATCAATTCCTTGTACCCGATCTCTTTCAGACCGCCAATGTACCCGGTGTGATATCTGTATTTTTTCTGTTCCAATTTCTTGCCGGTTAAAACTGCCTTGGACGCATTGATCACGATTACATACTCTCCGCAATCTACGTGGGGGGTAAACTCAGGGCGATTCTTTCCGCGAAGAATGGTAGCGGCAGCGGCCGCGACCTTTCCCAGAGGTTTGCCCTGTGCATCAAGAACGTACCACTTGCGTTCCAGGGTTTCGGCTTTTGCCATATAGGTGGACATTGCTTTTCCTCCGAAATTCTTTATTTGCGTCTGTCATTATATCCCTATAAAAAGGGTTTGTCAATACTTTTTTCGAAAAAAATAAGAAAATATTTCTTTATCTCTCGTTTTCTCTTTTTTTCTCAAAAAAGCTCTTGTTTTCAAACTTCCTGTTTCAAATTTTTCAGCGGGTCAATTCCATGCAGATCCACTCCTGCAAACAGTGACTTGCACGGAATCGGAAGCCAGCTGTAAGAAGTGCCTGTTTTACCTCTTCTTCCCGGCAAGCCAAGATCCCGGAAGCCAAAAGAAGCCCGCCCGGCTTGAGAGAACGATACAGCAACGGGGCCATATCTTTGATAATCTGGGCTACGATATTGGCGCAGATCAGGTCAAAGCCCGTTCCCATTTTTTCCAAAACTTCCGGCTCGGTGAGAATATTGCCGCAAAGAAGCGTCAGATCTGCAGTATCGATCCCATTCTTTTCAAAATTTTCTCCTGCAGTACGCACGGCGGCTTCATCTACATCCACCGCTACGATCTTCCCTGCTCCTAGCTTCTTTGCACCGATGCCCAGGATCCCGGATCCGCAACCCATATCAAGAACCCGGTCTCCCGACTTCAAATTGGGCTCCAACGCCTCCAGACAAAGACGGGTCGTGGCGTGAGTCCCACTGCCGAAAGCGGCGGCGGGATCCATTTCGATCACTTCTCTCCCAAAAGTCTCTTCCGGAGAAAGATCTTCCCAGCTGGGCTTGATGAAAAGGCGCTCTCCCACGGGAAACGGAACAAAATACGCTTTCCAGCGGGTATCCCAGTCACTGTTTTCCACCAGGGTGATCTTCCCTGTCACGTCCTTCCAGCCGAGATTCTTTGCAACGCCGGTAATATAATCCAAAATTTCTTCCGCACGTGCCATCTCTTCCCTCTCCAAATAAAAACGGATGGAGGGAGGATCGGTCTGCTTCTCCAGAAGCTCGTCTTCAATATAATCGCAGAACATGGCGCCGGCGTTTTCCACCAAATCGCTCAAGTCGCAAATTTCAAAAGTATCATATCCCCCGGCAACAAGAAAGGTCGATACCTGATCGACCTTTTCTTGCGGCATTGAGAGACAAAGCTCAATGTAATCCATATTAATATACGTACTTCTCCAAAATCTGAGGTAGTTCTTTTTGATCGATAGAAGAGGTGGTCATGCACTGCACCTCGTACTTTTCGCAGATCTGATCCAGCTTTCCTAAAAATTCCGTCCACTCTGCTACGTCATCTTTGCAGATCTTCAAAGAGGAATCAATGAAAAGGTCTTTCACGTCGTAATTGGTAGCCAGGATGCCGCAAACCAAACCGAAAAGCTCTTGAGCGTTGGTAATGGAATACGCCTCAGTATCCACCAGACGGACTTTATGATTCACATCAAAAATAAGTTTGTTGGACTTCTCAATGCAAACCACATGACCGGGAGAATGCTCTACGGCTTTGTTTGCCTGCTCGATGAGTTGCTTGGTTTTGCCGCTACCCTTTAAACCGATGACCAATTTTAACATATTCAAACCATTCCTTTCCAGGCACTCAGTGCCTACTCTCTACTGATATTTTACCACATCTTGCTCCACCACGCAAGGGGGAGTATGGCACTTTTTTGCAAAATCTAAATTTTGGTGAAAAATTCACAAGGAAAGAAGGTGATTTTTATGCTTTTGTATATCCGGGTTTGCCCAAAAGGCGGAACATGTTCTTCTTATAAGCTTCCACTCCGGGCTGATTGAAGGGATCGACTCCAAGGATATATCCGCTGATGGCGCAGGCCAATTCAAAGAAATAGACCATGTAGCCAAAATTTGCCTCATCGGCGCGATCCAAGGAAAGCACGATCGTAGCAACGCCACCGTCCCGGTGGGCCTGAGCGGTTCCAAGGAATGCGTTTTTGTTTACAAAGTCCATGTTCCGTCCCTCTAAATATCCAAGACCGTCCATGTCGTTTTCCGACTTGGGAATCGCAAAATCCACCTTGGGCTTTTCAATCTGCAACACCGTTTCAAACATGGTGCGCTCCCCTTCTTGGACGTACTGACCAAGGGAGTGCAGATCTCGGGAATAAATGACGGATACAGGGAAAATTCCCTTCCCATCCTTGCCCTCGGATTCTCCGTACAGCTGTTTGAGCCACTCTCCCATCAATTCCATGGAAGGAGAATAGGACGCATACATCTCCAACTTTTTCCCCTGACCGTAAAAAACATTGCGCAGGGCGGCATACTGCATGCAGACATTGTTTTCGATCTTCGGATCGGCAAATTCTTTTTTCGCCTGGTATGCACCGGCCATCATGGCATCAAGGTCTGCGCCGGCAACGGCAATGGGAAGCAAGCCTACTGCGGTGAGTACCGAGTATCTGCCGCCAATATTGCCGGGAACCACAAAGCTCTCATACCCCTCTTGAACGGAAAATTCTTTCAGAGTGCCGGGCTTTACGTTTTGATCGGTGGTGACAAAAATTCTCTTTTTTGCTTCTTCTTTGCCATATTTTTTCTCTACCAATTCACGGAACACGCGAAAAGCGATAGCCGGCTCGGTAGTAGTACCGGATTTAGAGATCACATTGATACAGATATCCTTGCCCTCACAAAGAGAGACCAGATCTGCAAGATAGTCACCGTCAACACTGGTGCCTGCAAAATAGATCCGGGGGCCGTCTTTCCGAAGATCGTTGTGAAAGCCACCCTGCAAAAATTCAATGGCAGCTCGTGCACCCAGATAGGAGCCGCCGATACCGATCACCACAAACACATCGCACATCTTGCGGATGCGCAGAGCGGCGGACTGAATTCTGGCAAACTCCTCCCGATCGTAATTTTCGGGAAGATCGTACCAACCCAGAGGGGAAACACCTTTTTTAACGTTTTCCTTTACCGTTTCCAAAGCTTTCTGGGCCTGAGCACCAACGGTTTTGTACTGCTCATCGGTGAAAAAAGATTTTGCAAATTCCGAATTTAAACGAATGGACATAATCATTTCTCCTTGTTTTTTAAATCGCTTTTATCATACACTTTTTTTCCAGCTTTTACAAGGCAAAATTCAGTTTTTATGTAAAAAGTTTATTAAGGCATTGACAACGAAAAAAAGGCGTGATAGGATTGAGTGTATCAAATGAGACAGTTTCGGAGGCATCCTATGGAACGAGAAGTTCTTTTGACCCTGGAAGAATCCGCGCTGTTTCGCGGATACCCGCCGAATAAGCTGGAAAAGCTCCTGGCTGGGATGGGAGCAAGCATAGAGGATTTTGCCCCGGGGGAAATTTTCTCGTTATACGAAGGGAAGAGCCACCGTGTGGGAATTCTTCTTTCCGGTCAAATGCAGGTGTTTTCTGCGGGACAGAAAAAAGTGCCCCTCAACCGTCTTTCCCGTGGAAACTTATTTGGTCTCTCTTCCCTGTACGGGACAGACGGCGCCAAAACGCAGATCGTCGGCATACAGCAAGGAAAGGTGTTGTTTTTGGAGGAAACGCGTTTAGATCCGCTTTTGGAGGACCCACTTCTACGGCGGAATCTGATCTCTTTTCTCACTGGGCGCATTCGTTTTTTAAACCGAAAGATCGCCTTTTACACAGCGCCGGCGGCGGTAGGAAAACTGGCCCGGTACCTTTCCCAACATGCTGACTGCAACGGAAGAGTCCCGGTTCCCCATTCTTTTTCCGAGCTGGCCAAGATCCTAAATCTGGGCAGAGCCAGTCTCTATCGGGCTTTGGGAGAATTAGAGGAAGAAGGAGTCATCGAAAAAAACGGAAAAGACATCCTCATTCTTTCTCCGAAATTACTGGAAATCTTTTTATCGTAAAACAAAAAAAGGAGTGAAATATCATGAAAAAATTACTCACGTTCGTTCTGGTGGCGGTCATGCTCTTGACCCTGGTAGCCTGTTCGGGAGAACAAAGCAAGCCGGAAACGGCCAACGGGACAGATGGCGGCAATGTGGACAACACCACGATCCGTCTTATGGCCCTGAAGGGTCCTACCGGAATGGGTCTGGCACCGCTTTTACACAACCAAACCGCCGGCAGCTCAAATCGTTGCCAATACGATGCGGAGCTGGTGACCAGCGCAGAAATCTCTAACATTGCCGCCGCTATTACAAAAGGTGAATGCGACATTGCCGCCGTTCCCATCAACCTGGCTTCCACCCTCTACGCCAAAACCCAGGGTCAAGTGCAAGTGCTCTGTGCCAACACCCTTGGTGTTCTCTATCTTTTGGAGAACGGACAGAGCGTACAGAGCGCGGCAGACCTGAGGGGAAAAACGATTTACGCTACCGGTCAAGGATCCACGCCGGAATACGTCTTGCGCTATATTTTGAAAGAAAATGGGATCGATCCGGAAAACGACGTGAGCCTGGTCTTTGTAGCGGATCACACGGAATTGGCAAGCTATCTGGCCGCAGACATTTACGCCATCGGCATGCTCCCGGAGCCCAACGTTTCCGTGGTGCTGGGCGCCAATCCCAATTTCCGCATCGCCCTTGATATGACCCAAGAATGGAACAAAGTTGCCGGAGAAAACAACACTTTGATTCAGGGCGTATTTATTGCCAGAAGTGCCTTTGTAAAGGAACATCCGTCTTTGATCCGTTCCTTTTTAGATGATTATAACGCCAGTCAAAACACCGTGAACACCGACCCGGAACAAGGTTCTCAATTCATTGTAGAGGCAGGGATCTTGGCAAACTCTGCTATTGCCAAAAAAGCCATTGACGGTTGCAACATCACCTTCCTGGAAGGGGCGGCCATGAAGAGTGGGGTCTCAAAGTGCCTTCAGGTGCTTTTTGACGCTAACCCCGCTTCCGTTGGAAATGCTCTCCCCGGAGATGACTTTTACTTCATGCGATGAAAAAAAATCTCTTTTGGAAGCAATCTGCCGTCTGCATTTTTTCCCTTCTGTTCTGGATCCTTCTTTGGTTCTTTTTGGCAAAAAAAGTGGATCTGTCTTTCATTCTCCCCGGTCCCGTTGAGGTGTTCCGGAGGCTTTGGGAATTGGCCAGAGAAGCTTCCTTTTATCAAATTCTTTTTTCTTCGTTTCTCCGAGTGATCTCCGGCTTTCTTTTTGGGGTCTTTCTGGGCTTTCTGCTGGGATTTCTGGCTCACCGCCTCACTCCGGTTCGATCGCTAATATCGCCCTTGATGGCGATCATTCGAGCCACACCGGTAGCATCCTTTATTCTGGTGGTGATCCTTTGGCTGGAACGGGGAGAAGTACCCGGTTTTATCAGCTTTCTCATGGTTCTTCCCATTCTTTGGCAGAACACCCTTTTAGGCTTTTCCTCCCTCGACCCCGCCTTGGAGGAGATGGCAAAGGTTTTCCGCTTGGGGCATTTTTGTAAATTCTTTCGCTTAGATCTGCCTCAGGTGATCCCCTACGTATTGTCCTCGGGAAAAGCTGCCCTGGGACTTGCTTGGAAGGCGGGCGTTGCCGCAGAGGTGTTGGCATTGCCCAAAGTTTCCATTGGAAAAATGATCAGTGATGCCAAACTTTATCTGGAAACGGTAGACCTTTACGCTTGGACTGTGGCCATTATTTTATTGAGTGTTTTCCTGGAAAAGCTATTCTGGCACCTTTTGCCCGGAGGAAAAGGAGAAAGCCGTGCTTGAAATTTGTAATCTGAACAAAGCTTATGACACACCGGTGCTCAAAGATTTTTCTTACCGCTTTTCCAATCAGGGTATTTTTCTGATTCAAGGGCCCTCCGGCACCGGAAAAACCACCCTCCTTCGTCTCATCGCCGGGCTGGAAAAACCGGATTCAGGAAAGATCATTTGGAGCCGGGAAAAAAAGATCTCTATGGTATTTCAAGAATCCAGACTGATTCCTCACATGACTCTTTTGGAAAACGTGATGCTGGTAAAAAAAGAAAAGGACCAAAATCTGGCCTTGTCTCTTTTGGACCGTTTTGGACTTTTATCTGCAGCAGAAAAAAAGCCGGAAACGCTTTCCGGCGGAATGAAGCTGAGAGGCGCCATTGTTCGCTCTCTTTACTACGGTGGCAATGTTTTCCTCTGGGATGAACCCACAAAAGAACTGGATCCGGAAAACCGGGACCTGGTTTTTAAGGCGATGCAAGAGATATCAAAAAAGGCCCTTCTGATCGCTGTGACACACGACCGGACTCCCATAGAGGGAACTGTGATCCGACTGTAATCGGCAATATCCCTATTTTAAAAAAAGCCCGAGGAATTTCCTCGGGCTTTTTGTTATTGCTTTTTCACAAGGCCGGTGATCCATTTTTTGATCAAGTAAATATAGGAGATACTGTAACGCTCCCGAATGATAATCAGGCTTATGATGCCAAGGGATAGGAAGAACATCAAAATGACGGCAAACCAAGGAAAGGTGCTTTCCGGATTCTCCCCGATGCTACCGGGTGCCCGGGCCGTTTCCAGCACAAATACAGCGGTGACCGTCAGATCCCGACCCGGAATGGCTACCAGAGTCTCCACGCTTTCCGCATTGGAAAACACCCCGGGAACGCTGGACTCCCAACGCGAGAACGCATAGCCCTCCCGCGGAATCGCCTTCAAAGGAACACTGGCTCCCATTTCGTAATTGCCCTCATCGCCAACGACCGATCCCCCGGCCGAGGCGGTAACGGTAAGGCGATATCCTCCCCGGATGAACACGGCGGTGATGGTGCAGTCCTCATCCGGCATGGTAAAGGCGGTATACTCTTCTTTGTTGTTTGCAAATTTTCCCTTTGTGGAAGAGCACTCCCAATGTGAAAATACATATCCGGCATCCGGAATGGCCATCAAATTGAAAAGACTTTCGATACCCAAACGGAGCACCCCTTCCTCAGGAGAAACGGAACCGCCCTGCGTGGAGGTAATGGTCAACTCCTTGATGGTAGAAGAAAACTTAGCCGTGATTTCAAAATCGGAGGCAGGACAGGTGACGGTAGTGATTTCCTTGGCAGTTTCGGAAAAGATGACGCCATGGTTTCCGATCCATTCGGCAAAAGCAAAACCTTCCCCGGGGGTCGCCATAAAAACGATCTCTTCCCCTACGGTGCAGCTATAGCTTCCGTCGTCATTGGGTTTTTTTCCCTCGATCTCCACCTTTCCCTCTCCCTGGACTTTTAATTGGAAGCGATAGGAGATATACTCAAACTCCATGGAGAGATAAACGTCCTCTTCCGGCATAGTGAACGTGATGCCCGCGTTTTTCAGTTCTTCGGCTTTCAGTCCCAAAACAGAATTGTCATCGATCCAGCGAACAAAGCGAAAACCGTCGTAGGGCTTGGCAGTCAAGGTAACTTTTTCCCCTGCCGAATAACTTTTTCCTTGGTGATCACTCTCACCCATAATGTTCTCTTCCACCACAATAGAATATCCCTGCCGCTTATCTTGCATCAGAGCGTGGAGCCGAACGTTTTCCTGCGGCATGGTAAATCGAACCGTTTTGCTGTAAGGATCGATATCCACGCCTTCCATGATCTCCCAAGTGTAGAAAGTGTAGCCTTCAGCGGCAACGACGGTAACATTGACCTCATCCCCCGGCTTTATCCGGAAGGACGTTCCGGTTTTCTCCTCGCCGCCGACGGTCACTTGAAAACTGCCGCCCGTGGAGGGCGCCATACTAAGATTCAAAGAATATCCGTTCTCCCCTTCTTCCCCTTCTACTGCGAACACGGAAAAGGGAAACAAAAGGACAAGAATAATCCCTAATATCACCGCCAGATACGGTAAAAAGCTTCTTTGTTTCATAGAACCGGTCCTTTCAATTTCTTTTGGAAGGAGAATATCTCCTCCCGGTGCGGGGAACAGTAACAAAAAACGCAAAAAGCAGGTGACAGTTTGAACCAATCTTTACCAGTCTTGCAAAAAAGGCTCTCTACCGCGCTGGGTATGGGCCGCTGCTTTGACTTTAAAGAAAGAGCGCTCAGAATCGGAGGCAGAAACGCCGTTTGCACCTATATCATGGGATATACGGACTCCGTCATGATGGAGCGAATCTTCACTTCTCTTCTCGCCCTTTCAGAAGACGATCTCTCCGCCTGTGCGGATGCAGAGAGTTTCCTTTTGGACTTTCTTCCTTATCCGGCTTCTTCTATAGCTGCCAACCCGGAAGATGCGGCAGAAGCGGTGCTGAAAGGCAGCGCCAGTCTTGCCATCGAGGGGCTTGAGAAAATGATTCTCTTGGACGTGCGTAGTTTTACCACACGGGACATCGGAGAACCTAACAAAGACCGAACTCTGCGAGGGCCTCACATCGGCATGAACGAGAGCCTGGAAGGCAATCTCGTTCAGATCCGGAGATATTTGAGAACTTCCCAATTAAAAACTGAACGTTTCCTCTTGGGGACCCAGATCAAAAACGAAGTGGTGATCCTCTCCATGGAGGGAAAGGAAAATCCGGCTCTTTTAAAACGGATTCGAAAAAAATTGGAAACTTCTACTCTGCCCAATCTTTCCATGACCCAGGAAACGCTCGCGGCTCTTCTCTTTCCCCAGAAAAAGCTATCCGTTCTCAACCCGTTTCCCCGGGTACGCTTTACGGAAAGGCCGGACGTGGTGGCAGCAACTCTAATGGAAGGAAAGGTGGCAGTCCTTTGCGACAATTCCCCCTCGGCCATGATCCTGCCCGAATGTCTCTTTGATTTTTTTGAAGAGACTGACGATTACTATTTTCCCCCAATTACCGCAACTTATCTAAGGATCGTACGGGTTTTTGTATTTTTGGCCTCCATTTTTCTCATTCCCATATGGCTTCTTGTGGTGCAATACAAAAATAACCTTCCCGCCGCTTTTAGCTTTATCTTGATCAACCAAGATTACTCGGTTCCGCTCTTCTTACAATTCATCCTCATAGAATTTGCCATCGACGGACTCAAAATGGCATCTCTGAATACACCGGACTCGCTTTCCAGCTCCTTTTCCATGATCGGAGGGTTGCTTTTGGGTGAATTTGCGGTAAAAAGTGGGTGGTTCGTTCCGCAAACCATTCTCTATTCCGCCTTCACGGGAATTGCAAACTTTATTCCGTCGAATTTCGAGTTGGGGTACAGTTTTAAATTCATGAGGATCAGTTTGATCCTTTTGGTTGAATTTTTAGGATTGTGGGGCCTTTTAGGCGGGACTCTCTTTTGGCTTCTGGTCCTTATCAGCACAAGGAGCATCACAGGAAAGGGCTACCTTTATCCCGTCTTTCCCTTTGATGCAAAAGGGATCGCAAAAATCTTCGTTCGCACCACAAAAGGGCGGGAACGAAGTGCCTAATGAGAAAAATTTTGCCGAAAACTTCCGCTTTCGGCAAAATTTTATCGTTTCAAATGTTTGAATTATTCTTCGCTGGATTCCTCTTGCTCCTGAACGTACTGAGCGTTTTCCTCCAGGATCTCTTCCTGAGCTTCTTCCTCTGCCTTCTCCAGCAAAGCACGCATGGAAAGGCTGACTCTGTGGGTGTCGTAGTTGATATCGATCACTTCCACCTGAACCTCGTCTCCCACCTTCAAAACCTCAGCGGGATTGGCGATCTTGTGGTCGGCGATCTGGGAAATGTGAATCAGACCGTCAATTCCGGGAATCAGCTCGGCAAAAGCGCCGAACGTGGTCAAGCTGACGATCTTCACAGTAGCCACGTCCCCTGCCTGGTACTGGTCGCGCAGCAGGTTCCAAGGATTGGTCTCTTCGGTCTTGTGACCTAAGCTGATCTTCTTGGTATCAGCATGGATCTCTTTGACAAACACGGTGATCTCATCGCCAACGCTCACCACCTCAGCGGGGCTCTTCAACTTCTTCCAAGAAAGCTCGGTGATGTGGACCATTCCATCCACGCCGCCCAGGTCAACAAAGGCTCCGTAAGAGGTGATGGATTTTACCTTACCGGTATAAACTTTGCCCTCTTCCACCTCGCTCCAGAACTTCTCTTCCAGAACCTTTCTCTCCTCTCGGAGAACTTCGCGGATAGAGGCGATGGCTCTCTTTCTGGAAGAGTCGATCTCCACGATCTTAAATGCGACGTTCTGACCCAGCATGGGATCGAGGCTTGCTCCCTTGGGAGCTCCGGTGAGAGATGCGGGAACAAAATAGCTCTGAATCTCATCAGACACCAGGATGCCGCCTTTAATGACGCTGGTCACCTTGCCGGAAAGGGTTTGGCCACCCTCAAACGCCTCCTGGATTTTAATCCAACCGGCCCGAGAATCCACTCTCTTTTTCGAAACCTGAACGGTTCCCTCCGGGTCGTTGAACTTCTGTACCAGAACGTTGATCTGGTCGCCGGGCTTGAAGTTTGCCAAAAGATCGGATTCACTGTCAACCACTTCGCTGGAAGGAAGAATACCGGTGTGCTTGATTCCAAGATCCACATGGACTTCGTTGGCAAAGACACTGGTCACGATCCCTGTTACTTCTTCTCCTGTTCTGACAGTTTTGAATGTTTGGTCGAGCAATTCTTCAAAGCTCATTTCGTCGTTCTTGATTTCCGACATGGTTTGTATTACCTCCTTGATCACACTGTCCGGGGTAGAAGCTCCTGCCGATACCCCAACAGTCATATCCTTTTTAAATTGATTTTGCGGCAATTCTGTCGCATTTCTGATGTGAACGGTCGGGCAAATCTCTTTGCTGACCGATACCAGCTCTTTGGTGTTGCTACTGCTCTTTCCTCCCACGATCACCATCAAATCGCTCTGATTTGCAATTTCACGCGCGTCCTTTTGACGGATGCCGGTCACATTGCAAATGGTGTCGTAGAAAGAAAGCTTGGAAAAGTTCTCTTTGGCAAACAGACAGCACTTTTCCCATTCCAAAACGCTTTGAGTCGTCTGCGAGAGGAATACGTGGCGAAGATTTTTGTTTCCCCGTTTCTCGTATTGCTCCAATTCCTCCAGACTACGGATGACTACCACCGGGTTTTCCCGGGCAAAGCTTATGATCCCTAAAACTTCCGGGTGCTTTTCATCCCCCAGAAGGACAAAGACGATCTTTTCTCCCGTCTCCCGGGCAAGTTCTTCTTCCTTGAGGACGATCTGGTGAATCTTCTTTACAAAGGGACAAGTGGCATCGATATAGGAGATCTTCTTTTCCTCCAGGTGTTCCACCACGCTACGGGGGACGCCGTGGGTCCGAATAAACACCAGGGAATTTTCTTTTTCGATGGCATCAAGCTCCTTCACCCCAAGGTTTTTAACGCCGCGACGTTCCAGATCCGCATTAAAGTCCTCGTTGTGGATGATGTGCCCTAAAGTGTATATCTTTTTTTCGCCCCGGGATACCTCTTCTTCCAGCATATCCACGGCCCTTCGCACACCGAAGCAAAAGCCGGCATGCCGGGATAGGAGAATCTTCACTTTTCACCCTCCCGGGCGATCGTTTCCAATTTTTCAATCTCCGAAAAAATCAAATCGGAGACGAAAACCGATTGTTCTTTTTTTCCCATATCCTTTGGGGGATTGACGCTCATCACTTCCCCAAATTGAACGATGGTCTTGCGAAACAGGCGCACTTTATAGTTTTTCGTGTAAATCCCTACCGGCAGAATCTTGGCACCGGAGAGGGTCGCCATCATCCCGGCTCCAGCCTTAAAATCCTCTCGGGAAAGCGGTCTGCGGCAACGCGTTCCTTGAGGGAAGATGGCAAGAACCTTACCGCTCTTCAACTCACGCACCGCCTGCATCAATTTCGCGGCATCTCCACCGTTGCGAGACAAGGGGATCACCCCGCATTTCTCCACGATCTTTCCAAGAACGGGAACGCGAAACAATTCCTGCTTTGCCAAAAAAGTCAAATTGCGGGGAAGCGATATAGCCAAAAACAACGGATCGATATCCGAAAGATGGTTGGCGCAAACGATTAGCCCTTCCTCAGAAAGTGCGGGGGGGCAATTCAAAAAGCGAACCGGGAAGAAAAATCGCAAAAGCGGGCGGATGATCCGCACCAGACGATCGTACAACCCCATATTTCCTCCGCAAAAATCAATTGCCTATCATTATATAGCAAAAAAGAGGAAAAGTCAAGGCAATCTGCAGAGTTTTTTCCTTTTTCCGCGAGTTTTTTCCTTTTATTTTTTATCCCGAATCTCATTTGCAAACAACGTGATTTATGCAACACTTTCAGAATATTTGCTGCCGCAAAGAAAAAAGGAGTAGCGCAAAACGCTACTCCTTACAAGCCGGTCCGTTCGGTACAGATTCTTGTTTTTTTCTTACAAAGCTTGTGCCGATGCCAAAGATTCCCTGTGTTTTCTTGTCTCGATCCGGCGGTAATAAAAATAGCAGATCAGCTGCGATGTGGAAGAAAGGATCCAAGAAACCGGATAGCAAAGCAACAAAAATTGGTAGCTTCCCTTGGTAAGGGGCATCACCACAAACACCCAGATCAATCGGGGAACACAGACAAAAAATGCATTGAGGATCGCAGGAACCGTGGATTTCCCCATCCCCCGGCTGCATCCGATGGCCATTTCCGAAGCAGCATAGAGCAAATATCCCCAGGAAGTCGTGAGAATTCGGGGAATGCCAAGACGGATCACCTCGGCGTCATCGGTGAAAAGGCCAAGGAAAAAAACGGGAGAAATAGTGATGGCCACCGCCGACACTAAAATCAACGCATTGGCACAGAGAGTGCTCTGCCAAAGGAGCCGGTCAATACGGCGAAAGTCCTTAACGCCAAAATTTTGACCGGAAAAGCTGACGCAGGCGCTATAAAAGGCACCCAAAATCTGATAAATGATACATTCCACGCTGTATGCAGCAGAATTGCCCGCTACCTGCATGTCTCCAAAAGAATTGATGGCAGAGACCACAACCACATTGGAAATGCTGAACATCATTCCGTTCAAGCCGCAGGGGATTCCGATCTTGACGATCTTCGCCAGCTGCTCCCGATCCAGACAAAGGCTGCGAAGCTCCAGCTGGTAATCTCCTCCGGGATGAAAAAGAAAGAGCAGAACCACTCCCGCGGAAAGATAGTGGGCAATAATGGTAGCCAAGGCCACGCCGGCCACGTCCAGGTGAAACACGATCACAAAAAGAAGATTCAAAAGGACATTGAGAACCCCAGAGGCAGAAAGCACGTACATGGGACGCTTGGTATCTCCGTGAGCCCGCAGAATTCCCGCACCGAAATTGTACATCAAGCTGCCCGGCTGACCCAAAAAGATGATCCTCATATAAACAGTGGCCTGATCTAAGATGGAATCCGGGGTTCCCATGAGGGTCAGGATCGGTCTGGCGAAAACAAATCCGACGATTCCGATGAAAACACCTGCAAACCCCGCCACGATCATAGCGGTGTGCATGGCACGGCGAAGATCCTTCTGCTTTTTTGCGCCGTAGAGATTGGCACAGACCACGTTGGCTCCCACGGAAAGTCCCAGGAAGAGGTTTAAAAGGAGAGTTGTGATGGAACCGGTAGCGCCTACCGCCCCCAAAGCCACAGCAGAATCTTGGGAGAATTTCCCCGCCACCATCACGTCCGCGGCATGGAAAAGTTGCTGCAACAAATTGGACAAAAGAATCGGAATAGAAAAGGTAAGAAACTTTTTAAAAACCGATCCTTCCGTTAAATTCATGGAATGCTTGGCCTGCATAGTGTTCCTCCTGGCCTCCGGATGCGAAAATCTACTGTTCATTTCTCATCGATCTTCTATTGTCGATTGTAGCACCAAAATAAAAAAAAGCAAGACAAAAAGGCAAAATTCGAAAAAAATCCTGCAGCTTTGTCTTCCCATTTTTAAATCGCGGGGGAGGCTTGTATTTTCTGGAAAAGCAATGTATAATAGAATATTATTATCAATTTCGATTTCTCAGACCCAGAAAGGAATGGTCAGGCAGATATGGCAGCTGATACCAAACGTCTTTTTTCTCTCCTGGATGAAAGCGGAAACAAATACGACAAAGAAAAAATCCAGCGTGCCTTTCTCTTTGCAGAGGAGGCGCACCGGGGGCAATTTCGCAAATCAGGAGAAGAATATATTTTTCATCCCTTGGCGGTGGCGGAGATCTGCGCCGAGCTGAATCTGGATACCGACGCCATTTGTGCAGCCCTTCTTCATGATATTGTAGAAGATTGCCCCGGAAAAAGCCTGGATGGAATCGGCGAGGCCTTTGGAAACGATGTGAAAATCCTGGTAGACGGACTGACAAAATTGGTGGCCATCCCCTTTGAAGACAAGGAAGAAGAGCAGATCGAGAATTTGAGAAAAATGTTTTTGGCCATGAGCCGAGACATTCGAGTGATCCTCATCAAGCTCTGTGACCGGCTTCACAACATGCGCACCCTTTCCTCTCACTTGGAATCCAAGCAGCGGCTCATTGCCCTGGAGACCATGCACGTCTACGCACCGCTGGCCCACCGCTTGGGTATCCAGAGGATCAAGCAGGAATTGGAAAGCCTTTGCCTGCAGTACCTGGACCCGATCGGCTATAAAGAGATCCAAACGTGGATCGAAACAAAATACGGGGAAAACCTGGGCTTTATCGAACGGGTACAGAAAGAGATCGGGGAAAAGATGCAAGATCAAGAAATGGACTTTTCCATTCAGGGAAGGGTCAAAAGCATCTATTCCATTTATCGAAAGATCTACCGTTCCAGCAAAAGCTTCGATCAGATCTACGATTTTTATGCAGTACGCATCATTGTAGACACAGAGATGGCCTGTTACACTGCCCTTGGTCTGATCCATGAGTCGTATCACTCCATGCCGGGGCGCTTTAAAGACTACATCTCCAACCCCAAGCCCAACAACTACCGTTCTCTCCACACCACGGTCATCGGTCGGGACGGGATCCCCTTTGAAGTACAGATCCGCACCCGGGAGATGCACCAGATCGCCGAGTACGGAATCGCTGCACACTGGAAGTACAAAAGCGGCGCCCAGGGTAGCGAAGGGATGTCCAAAAAGCTGGAATGGATCCACATGCTCCTGGAGAGCGAACAAAAATCCATGGATCCGGACGAATATCTGCGTCCCTTAAAGATCGACATGTTCGAAGACGAGATCTTCGTATTTACCCCCAAGGGAGACGTAGTCTCTCTTCCCACCGGCGCCTGTGGAATCGATTTTGCCTATGCCATCCATTCCGGAGTAGGCAACAAAATGGTGGGAATTAAGATCAACGGTTCCATTGCCCCCATCACCACCGTGCTCCAAACCGGACAGATCGTGGAAGTGCTCACCTCTTCCGCTTCGAAAGGTCCCAGCCGAGACTGGCTCAAGATCGTCAAGAGCGGTGAGGCGAAAAACAAGATCCGCGGCTGGTACAAAAAGGAAAAACGAGAAGAAAACATTCAACTTGCCCGTGCAGAAGTCAACAAAGAATTCGACAAGATCCGAAAGGACTTGAAAGACGAAGTCAAAGAGCAGATCATGGCCAGAATTGCTCAGCGTCATGGGCTGGACAGTCTGGATGATCTCTATAATTCGATCGGTTACGGCGGGATCGCCTTAACCAAGATCCACGTAAAGATACGGGACGAGATCGAGCGCAGTCTGGCCTCGCAAACTCCTGCAGCTCTGGAAGTGACACAGACCCAGACGGAAAGAAAAGAGGAAAAGCACTCCAAGAGCGGAGTGATCATCGAAGGCCTTGAAAATTGCCAGGTGAAATTTGCCAAATGTTGCTCTCCCTTGCCCGGAGACGAGATCATTGGCTACATCACCAGAGGGTATGGCGTCTCGGTACATAAATTCAGCTGCCCCCACGCAGTCGAAGGATTGCAAAGCGCAGAAAAAGATCGCTGGGTCAACGCCACCTGGTCGGCTAGTGCCGGGGATATGCAATCTCATGTCTACAACGCCGTTTTACAGCTTATCGTAGCGGATAACATCGGTGTCATCTCTTCCATTTCTACCACTCTTGCGGACATGAGGATCTCGATTTCCGCCCTGAACACCCAAATTTCTTCCCCCGGAACCAGCTTGATCACCATGACCATCAAAATCCGGGGAAGAGAACATTTGAACGCCATCATTGAGCGACTAAAAAAGAACAAAGAGATCCTTCGGATCCTGGTAGGAGGCGGCGCATGAGAGCGGTTTTACAGGTGACAAAAAAGTCCGGCGTTCTTTGCGAAGGCTCGGTGATATCTCAGTGCGGCAAGGGGATGTGTATTCTTCTGGGGCTGGCAGACACAGATACAAAGGAAATTGCGGATAAGGTCATCCAAAAGATTTTGAAAATGCGGATCTTTGCCGATGATCAGGGAAAACTCAACCGAAGCGCCGTGGACGTGGAGGCAGATATTTTGGTGGTGTCCAACTTTACCCTTTACGCCAATCTCTCCTCCCGGCGCCCTGACTTTCTGAAAGCGATGAAATTCGGTCCTGCTCGAGAGCTTTACGACTATTTTTTGAAAAAAATGGAAGCGGAAGCCGCGCTTCTCACCCCGCCCGGTGCCAAAAGCCCCAGGATCTTCCCCGGAGTTTTCGGCGGAGATATGATTGTGGAGATCACCGGGGACGGGCCTGTGACCATTCTTGTGGATAGCGAAGAACTATAATGGAGTTTTATGCAGAAAACGAGGCCTGCCGCCTCTTTCTTTACCACCTCTCCTCTCTCTTTTTTCACGAAGGTCATCCTGACCTTTGCGTCAGAGCAAAAGCAGACGAAAAAGCGGTGACAGTGACCTTGGAGAGCCAGGGAAAAAAAGCCACAGAGCAGCAAACGATCGATCTTTCCCGGCATCGGGACCCTATCCGGGCAAAAAACACAGCCCTGGGGATCGCGTTTGCACGGGCGGCTCGGGCTTTTACCTCCTATTGTCCACCCTACGGAACCTTGGTAGGGGTACGGCCGGTAAAAGTTCCTCTTTTTTATCAAGAACACGGTTTTTCCCGAGAAAAAGTACGATCCCTTTTGGAAACCGATTTTCTGGTTTCTCCGGAAAAGGCTGCCCTCCTGGAATTTTTGGCCACGCAGGAAAGCGCTTTTAAAAGCAAAATGGGAAAAGGTCAGGTAATGCTATACGTATCCATTCCCTTTTGCCCCAGCCGCTGCTCCTACTGCTCATTTATTTCCTCTTCCGCGCCGGAGCACCTTTCTTTGATCCCGTCGTATTTGACGTTACTGAAAGAAGAATTGAGAGCAACTGCCAAAATTTTTCGGGATCATGGCAAAAAGCCGTTGGCCGTATACTTTGGCGGCGGCACGCCGGGGATCTTATCCCCCGCACAGCTAGAGGATCTTATCGGACAGATCCGGGAGGAATTTGACCTGACAGAGTGCCGGGAATTTTGTGTGGAAATGGGACGGCCCGACACCATTACCCGAGAAAAGCTTGAGGTTTTGGCGGTCGGTGGGGTCCAGCGGATCAGCATCAACCCCCAGACCGTTCACGATAAAACCCTTTTGCGCATCGGCCGACGCCACAGTGCAAAGGACTTTTTTCAAGCAATGGAATTGGCGCGGACCTTTTCCTTTGACAGCGTCAATTGCGATTTGATCGCAGGGCTTCCCGGAGAATCGCCCCGGGATTTTCTGCAAAGTGTAAATGACGTTCTGGCCCTTTCCCCGGAAAACCTAACCATCCACGCCCTCTGCCGAAAAAAAAGCGCCTCCCGACAAGAGATACCCGTCTATTCTCCGCAATGGCCTAAGGCCGCGGATCAGGCCTACGGTCTTTGTATAAATCAGGGGCTGCGACCATATTATCTATACAGGCAAAAAAATGCTGCCGCAGATCTGGAGAACCTTGGCTTTGCCAAAAATGACAAGATCGGCATTTACAATCTTGCCATGATGGAAGATCTTTGTCATATTTTCGCTTGCGGAGCCGGAGGGATCAGTAAAATCGTACCGGAAGACAAAGGAGAGCGAATCCTGCGGATCGCAGGGCCAAAATACCCTTATGAATATCTTTCCAGACCGGAAGAGATCCAGATAAGGCTACAGAAAATGGCTCAAATTGGGAAAATCGTATGATTCCAACCATTTGACTATTAAGGAGAAGATATGTCAAAGAAAAAGCAAGGTTTTGTATTTGGTGCACTGATTTTAATGCTATCCAACATCATCGTCAAAGTGGTGGGTGCATTATTTAAGATCCCCCTGGCCAACGTCATCGGTGACACCGCCATGGGGTACTTTAATTCTGCATATTCCATTTACGCCATGTGTTTTCTCATTTCCACTGCGGGCCTTCCGGTGGCCATTTCGCGCATGATCGCCGTAGCCCGGGCAAAAGGAAATACGAAGGAAGTAGATCAAATTTACCGCGTAAGCCTTCTGATCTTTGTTGTCGTGGGCTTTGTGGGAACGGCCTTCCTCTTTTTCGGAGCGGATATGATCGCCACCATCCCGGAAGAGCCGGATCTGGCCCTCTGCTTGAAAGCCATCTCCCCGATCATGTTCTTTGTGTGTCTGGTCTCTTGTGTGCGGGGGTATTTCCAAGGGCACCAAAACATGACGCCCACTGCCGTCTCTCAGGTCATTGAAGTTCTTGGCAACCTTCTGGTAGGGCTTACCGCAGGTGTCCTGGCAAAACGCGCCGGCGCAGGCCCGGCAGTTGTGGCCGCGTGGGCTTTGAGCGGTGTGACCTTAGGTATGGTAATCTCCGCCCTTTACATGTGCTTTGCCAAATGGGTAGGCAATCGAGATCGGGAAGTCGGTCTTGGAACAGGCCCGGAGAGAAGTCGAAAATGCATTGCAAAAGAACTTATTTCCATTGCCATCCCCATCACCGTCGCCTCCAGCGTCATGTCGCTGACAAGCGTCATCGACTCCATGCTGGCCGTGAGAAGGATGAATCAGACCTGGGTTGCCGTTGCCAATTCCACAGCGCTGATCAGTCAAGGCGCCGCCCCGGTGGCAATCACCCTTTACGGCGCGTATATGGCAAAGGCAGTAACCCTGTTTAACCTGGCTCCCACCATCATCTATCCCTTTGCCATCAGCATCATTCCCGCCATCAGCTCCGCTGATGCCTCCCAAGACCGAAACGCCTTAAAGAAAACCATGGACTTCACCTTCCGCATCGTTTCCGTGATCTGTCTTCCTGCGGCTTTCGGACTTGGAATCTTAGCAAAGCCCATCATTGATCTTCTCTTTTCCTCCAACGAGATAATTTATCTGGATGCCCTGGGGAACGGAGTCCTCTCCAACGATGCCGTAGCGCCCATGCTTTCCATTTTGGCCGCGGCCATCGTCTTTTCCGGGCTCATCAGCGTCAGCGGCGCCATGCTCCAAGCTTCCGGTCACGAGAAAAAGAGTATCCTCTCTACCTTCTGCGGTGTGGGTGCCAAAGCCGTGTCCGTTTGGTTTCTCATCTCAATTCCCAGTGTTGGTCATTACGGGATCCCCGTTTCCACTCTGCTTTGCTATTTGATCATGTTCCTGTTTAACATGTACTTTTTATCCCGCTATGTCAATTACCGTCTCAGTTTCCGTAAAGTCCTCATGCGGCCTTTCATCAGCGCAGCAATATGCGGAATCTCGGCCCTTTTAGGCAATTTTCTTCTCAGTCGCTTGCTCTCCCCTTCTCTGGCAACCGTTCTGAGCATCCTGATAGCAGGAATGATTTACGTTGTGGTACTTTTCCGGATCCGAGGTTTTGAAAAAGAAGACGTTCTCATGCTCCCCAAGGGAGACAAAATATTAAGGATCCTGCAAAAGATCCGCTTGATCCAAAAATGACAGAAAGAAGGCAGGCGCTTTTCTCGCCTGCCTTCTTCTTTTTTATTCTTTTATTCCCACCAGGCCACCGCCCGAACGGGAGAGCCGTCGGAGTTTTCCGTCTTCAACGGAAAACAACTGAAGCAAAAAAGCCCATTTCCACACAGAGACAGATTCTTGAGATTCTCAATAATGATCATGTCTCTCTCACCCAAAAGACGCCTGTGCCGGGAAAGCGTGGTGTCCCCAACCGGGTCCGGACTCATGGTGTCAAAACCCACGCCTTTATAGTTTCCTCGGAGAATAAAATCCAGGACATTTTCATCCATGCAAGGATAGCCGTGGAAATATTCCTCTTTTCCCCAAAACCGATCCCAGCCAAGGCAAAACAGGAGAAAATCCGCCTTCGGCGTCATCTCTTTATAGGGATGCAGGTTTTCCATGGTAATCTTTTCTTCCGGCACAACACTGCGGCAATCGATCACCAGCGCTTTTCCGATGAACTGTTCCGGTGAAAACAGATCCAGGGTCTTGCGTCCGGGAAACAGGTGGGCCGGCGGATCGATGTGGGTGCCGGTGTGGCTGTACAGAGAGATCTTGGTTTCCCGGAAGCCGTGCTTTTCATGACCAAAGACCTCTTCCAAAACAGGAGGTTTCGTTCCCGGATAGACCGGCATCAGTTGCCGGATGGTGTGGGTCAACTCCAATACCTTCATGTCCTGCTCCTTATTTTGTAATCCTTATCTTGAAGTATAGCACAAAAGAAATGCAAAATCCACTGTTTTGCAATTCTTGCTTGACAAAACACGGAACAGTCTATACAATAAAGAAAAATTAAATTACAAAATGCGGTTCGAGGGAGAGAGATCTCCGGTAGATCAAAATGGAAATCCGGTGAAAATCCGGAGCAACCGTCATTACTGTGAAAAAGCACAAGCTTTCAGCCAGAACACTGCCGCATTTTATATTTGGTTCGTCTTGGACGAGAAGAAGCGCAGCCGAAACCGCCAGGGAGAGGTCTATCCTTTCCGGGCCGATTTTGTTGTGCTTTTCATTTTTTGGAAAGGCACTTTTTTTTATGCAAAATATGAAAAAAAATCAAGTACAGCGGGCCGTTCTTCTTTTACAGGAAAAGGCCGCAATCCTTGGCCGACTCCCGAAAAAAGAAGATTTTCCGCCGGAAGACGTGGCACGGATCAAAAGCGCCTTAGGCCCATGGCCCAGAGCGTTGGAAGAGGCGAAGCTGAAAGAGGCGAAACCGATCTCCACTCTGGAAAAAAACCGGATTCGTCGAAAGAAAAAGGAGACAGAAAAAAGGAGACAGAAAAAACATGAAACCAACTCTTCGAATTCTTAGTGGATGTCTGTCGCTGTTTCTCCTGCTTTCCTGTTTTTCCTCCTGTGGCAAAACGGTACAGGAAGACCCCATAGAAAAGATCCTTTCTCGGGAACGGGAAGCGTGGGGAGTAGAAAACGATGGAGATCTCTTTTCCCGGCTGGAGGGGCAAGCGGGAACGACCGAATCGGACTGGCTGGCCTTCTGCCTTGCCCTGCAGGGTGAGGTCCAAGGAAAAGACCGATATTTGGAAAGCCTGGAGACGGTCCTTGAAAAGACGGTCTCCTCAGAAAAAGGACTTGCCGGAACCCTTGTCACAGAACTGCAAAGAATATGCCTTTGTGCTATGGCTTTGGGAGGGGATGTTCGCCATTTCGGCGGAATTGATCTTTTGGCCCAATCCAGTTTTGATCGGGGAAGGGTCAAGGATCTGTCCTCTCAAGGCGTCAACGGGATTATTTGGGCGTTGATCCTTTTGGGAGGAAGCGAAACAACGCCGCCGAAAGCGGCCTTTCAATCCACCTTTGACCTTATCACTCTCCTTCTATCCGCACAGCGCGAAGACGGAGGATTTGCCATGGGCAAACTTCCCTCCGACGTGGATCTGACGGCCATGGCAATCACCGCCCTTTCTTTTTATCGGAATGAAGAAGGCGTGGAGGCGGGGATCGAGCGTGCCCTGGACTTTTTATCTAAAAATCAGCTTTCTTCCGGCGGTTTTGAAAGTTATGGGGAAGAAAATGCCGCCAGCATCTCTCAGGTGATCCTTGCCCTTTCCGCTCTGGGAATGGATGCCAAAAAAGATCCCCTTTTTCAAAAAGAGGCGGATCCCGTTACAGCCCTGATGGCATTCCAGAGAAGCGATGGGGGCTTTGCCATGAAAAAAAAGGATGAAAATTCCAGCACAATGGCCACTCACCAAGCCTTGATGGCCTTTTTATCCATAAAATTTCAACAGGAAGGAAAAGGATCGATCTTTGATTTTGGTAAAACAAAATGAAAAAGAAAATTATTTTTTACTCAGCATCTCTTTTGATTCTATTGGCCGCAGGATTTCTCCTTTTTTGGGGACTGGGCCTTTTGCAGATCGAATCCCCGGAAGAATACTACAAAAAAGCGGATGCGGGAGAAATCATCGGAAACGTGACTCTGGGAATTTTTTGTGACAATGCCCTTGATTCCGATGCCCTTTCCTCGCAAACAAGAGAACGTCTTCCTCAAGGCGGCGCGCTCTTAGCGGAATGCTCCATGCCCCTTTACGACGGAGATACGGTATTCTCCCTCCTCTCCCGGGCATCCCGGGAAGTGGGATTTCCTATCTCTTTTCAGGGAAGCGAGGGAAACGGAGTCTATCTTGTGGGAATCGGGCCTTTATTTGAACGGGACTGCGGAGATCTTTCCGGGTGGATGTATACCGTCAACGGGAACACCGTATCCAAAAGTGCCGATCAAGTGATCCTTTTGGACGGAGACCGGGTACAGTGGGTGTATAGCTGTAACCTGGGAGAGGATATTTCATGATGGGAAAAACAGAATTTTCCCGACTTCACCCGGTCTGTCAGGGGCTTTTTGCCCTCTGTGTGATCCTGTTTTCCTTTTGGGGGCAAAACCCCTTTCTTTCGCTCATTCTCCTTTTAGGTGCGCTTTTCTGGCAAGCTGAGAGAAATGGACCGGCCGCCCTCCTTCATTCTTTGGGTCTCTTACTTCTTTTTTCTCTCGCAATGGCTCTGATCAATCCCCTCTTTTCTCACCGAGGAGAGACCATACTTCTCTTTCTCAATTCCAAGCCCATCACCCTGGAGGCCCTCATGTCCGGAGCGCAAGGAGGTCTTTCCCTGTCTCAACTCCTCTTGTGGTGTACACTTTTTTCCAAAGAGATCTCCCAGGAAAGTTTTCTGTTCCTTCTGGGAAAGCCCTTTCCCAGGCTGGCGCTGCTGCTTTCCATGGCGATGCGCTTTTTCCCCCGTTTTCAACGAAGGCTGGTGGAATTGTACCGACTCCAAAGCGCCGGAGAAGACAGAGGATATCTTCAAAAAATCCGTTTGGCAGCCAATGTTTTCGCCGTCGGAACGTCCTTAACCATTGAGGAAAGTTTTGAAATTGCCGCAGGCATCACCGCTCGCGGCTACGGCCGGGGAAAACGCAGTTGTTACTCCATTTTCTCTCTGTCAAAGCGAGATTGGATCTGTATTTTTCTTTTCGCGCTCGCCCTTCTTTTCTTTCTTCTCTTGACTTTTTTCGGCGCTTTTCGATTTTCCTTTTATCCAACCTTTTCTTATGAAAAGGGATCTTATCTGTTTTCCTATCTTACCCTTCTTCCCCTCTCTCTGTTTCCCGGTATTTTAGAACGAAAGGAGAAAATCCGGTGGCGTATCTTGAAATCCAAAATCTAAATTTTTCTTACCCGGGGAAAACGAAAAAAGCCTTGGAAGATTTTTCACTTTCTGTAGAAGCCGGTGAATTCTGCATGATCCTGGGTGAAAGCGGAAGCGGAAAAAGTACCCTGTTGTCCCTTTTGACCCCCTCCCTGTTTCCGGTGGGAGAAAAAAGCGGACAGATCCGCTTGGCGGGGGAAACTTTAACGGAACACACTCAGGGCGTGGCCTTGGTGCGCCAGGATGCCCAGATATCTCTGGTCACCGATAAAGTGTGGCATGAATTGGCCTTTCAACCGGAAAACTTGGGGATGCCCCAGGATACCATGCGTCTGCGTGTGGGCGAAGTGGCTGCCGCCTTTGGCCTTCAGGAACTTTTTCACCGAGATACCGACTCTCTCTCCGGAGGACAAAAGCAACTGTTGTCCATCGCTTCCCTGTTGACCGCTACCCCCTCTCTGCTTCTCCTGGACGAGCCAACCTCTGCTCTGGATCCGGTAACGACCATGGAATTGGTCGCTCTTCTCCGACGCATCAACCAAGAATACGGCACCACCATCCTCCTGTGCGAGCAGCGACCGGAGCCCTTCTTCCCAATTGTGGACCGGGTGGTGGTAATGAAGGAGGGGAACGTGGTGGACACAGGAAATCCCAGAGAGATTCTTCCACGCTTGAAAGAATCCGGCTTTTCTGACTGGATTCCCGCTCAAGCCCAGCTGGGACTTGCCTTGTCCGGAGACGCCCCTGTTCCCTTAACCGTGAAAGAGGGAAGGAAGCTTCTCGGGGAAAACGCCGCTCGTTTCCTTTCCGTTCCGGACAAACCCCAGACCCATATCCTTCCAAAAAAGGTCATACTTTCGATGAAAGACGGTTATTTTCGCTATGAAAAAGAAGGAAAAGACGTTTTGCGAGGTGCGAATCTGGAAATTGATTCCGGAGAGATCCTCTTTCTTTTGGGGATCAGCGGTTGCGGAAAAAGCACCGTCTTGAACGCCCTTGCAGGACAAACCTCTCTTCTGCGGGGTAAAATCAAAAAAGAAAAGGGGCTGCGAATGGCAATCCTTCCCCAGGATGCCCGGATGCTCTTTTCGGAAGAAACCATCGGAGATGACCTTGAGAGATACGGAGATGATGAAAGTCGGAACAAGCTGATTTCTGCCCTTTCTCTGGAGACGCTCTTAGATCATAACATTCTGGATGTTTCCGGCGGCGAGCGACAACGGGCCGCAGTAGCCATAACGTTACTCAAACGCCCAGATCTTCTCCTTTTGGACGAGCCAACCAAGGGAATGGATCCCAAAGGAAAAAAAGCTCTTTTGCGTCTCTTACGGGAAGAAAAAGAAAAGGGCGTGAGCGTGATCTGCGTCAGCCACGACCTGGAATTTGCCGCAAGATCCGCGGATCGCTGCGGATTGATTTTTGACGGTCAGGTTCTTTCTCTGAGTCCGGCCCGAGATTTTTTCAACTCGGCTCACTACTTTTCTCCCCCCGCCGTCCGCTTGACCCGGGGGATCATTCCCTGTTCCTTTACAACAGAAGATCTGATTGCAAGACTGGAGGTAACGCCGTGAAAAAAAGCCGCCGAAGTCAGCTTATTCTTATCTGTACCATTCTTTTTTTGTTTTTGTTGGTTCTTGTTCTTCTGGGGCGGCAGTGGCTTCTTCTCTCCGTTTTGATCGCATGCGCGACTCCCATTCCTTTTTTTCTGCGATTGGAGCGAGGCCAAAACAATGCCGGGCGCCTGAGCCTGATTGCCTCTATGGTGTCTCTGAGCGCCGCGGGGCGGGTCCTGTTTGCTCCCATTCCCTTTTTTAAGCCCGTAACGGCCATTAGCGTTCTTTGCGGCGCCTTTTTCGGCGCTGAAGCAGGATTTCTCTGCGGTTCTCTTTCCGCCCTGCTTTCCAATCTTTACTTTGGTCAGGGACCGTGGACTCCGTTTCAAATGCTATCCTGGGGGCTGATCGGATTTCTTTCCGGTGTGTTCTCAAAGCCCATCAAAAAAAGCCGTGTGATGCAGTGCCTTTTCGGCGCGCTCTCCGGCGTTCTGTTTTCCCTTTGCATGGACCTGTTCACCGCACTTTGGCAAGAAGGGCACTTTGACCTTTCCCGATACCTGTTCTTTCTCACCTCGTCCTTGCCCGTCACATTGGTCTACGCGCTGTCCAACGTGCTGTTCCTTCTGGCGCTCACTCCCCTTTTTCGGCGCATTTTTCAGCGGTTGATCAAAAAGTACGGCTTGAAATAATAACAAAAAGGAGCTTTGTCATGAAAAAAATCGTTACATCCCTTCTCATCCTCACCCTTCTCTTCTCTCTCCTGTCCTGCGCACAAGGGCAGGAAAGCACCGGAACCACAGGGCCGGAAGAGACCCAAAACCTGCCCACTGCCACTGTCATAATCTCCGGAGAACAGGATCAGGTCATTGTACTGGACCTGTCTACCTTGGAAGAGGGAGCCACCCTGTATGATGCCATAAAATCCGAAGCTTACCGTGACCAGTTCCAAGCAGATATTGCCGAGGGCGAAAGTCCTTTCCTCAACGGTCTTTGTGACCTTACACCCGGAGAGAACCAGTACATCGCCATTTATACCGATGACAGCGCGTTCACCTTCGGAGATCCGGTGGAGATCAAAGGGCACAGTTATTGCTACGCCAGTGTGGGCATTGCCGATCTTGTTTTAAAGGACGGGGCCCAATACCTTCTTTGCGTCGAAACGTTCAACTTCTAAAAAATAACCCCGAACCGGCTTTGGTTTTTCTACCGGTTCGGGGTTACTTCTGTTCCTCACTGTTCATGGGACCGTACCTCCTGGTATGATTCTCTTTTTCTCCGGACATCCGGGTCACTGGATCTTCTTCTTTGGACCGTACCTCCTTGTTCAGGTTCGGGGTCCTTTTTGCCCCGTTTTTTCTTTCCTTCTTACGCCTTTATCTTACCATGACTTGCCCGTTTTGTAAATTCGCATCCTACACAAATATTTTTGTTATTTTTCTGTTATTTTAACACTTGAATTATCATGATCTTTATTATATAATAGTTTTGTTGGGCATTCATTTTGTGTCCAAAAAAAGGAAGACCGAAGCTTCGGTCTTCCTTTTTCCTTTTAGGAAAAACGCAAGGCACAACGCAGTGAAAGGCTGATCATATCGGTAAAAGAGGTCTCCCGTTCCGCGCTGGTAGTCTTTTCCCCGGTAATAAGATGATCCGAGACGGTGCAAATGGCAAGAGCGCGTTTTCCAAGACGGGCTGCGGTCATATACAGCGCGGCCGCTTCCATTTCTACCGCTAAAACTCCCATTTTCGACCACCGAGCCAGCGAGGTTTCCTCCGGGCGAAGATCCGTTTCGTCGTGGTAAAAATGATCCGAGGAAAGAAGATTTCCCACGTGGAAAGAAAGGCCCATTTTTTCCGCCTCCTCGACGGCGATGCGCAGAAGAGAGAAGGTGGCGGTGGGAGCGAAGGTGCCCGGAAGAGAAAAATCCTTTGCCATTCCAGAATCGGTGCTGGCGCTCTGGGCGATCACAAGATCCCGCATGCGAACCTCTTTTTGCATCGCACCGGCAGAACCGACGCGCACAATGTTTTCCACGCCGAAAGCCGAAAACAGCTCGTTGGCGTAAATGGCCATGGAGGGCATCCCCATGCCGCTGGCCATCACAGAGACCCGCTGGCCTTCAAAAAGGCCGGTGTATCCCTGAACGCCTCGGACATTGTTCACAAGGATCGGGTTTTCCAAATAAGTCTGAGCGACCCATTGGGCTCGAAGAGGATCTCCCGGCATCAAAACGGTTTTGGCAAAATCTGCAGGAGCAGCTTGAATGTGTGGGGTTGGAGCGTTCATCCGTTTTCCTCCTGATTCTGCATTTCTTGGACAAGTTTCACCACGCGGCTGCTTCCCAATCGGTCCGCGCCCAAAGAAAGGAAGCGCCATGCATCCTCCAGGGTAGAAATACCGCCGGCCGCCTTAATGCGAAGCGGAGGCTTAATATTCTCAGCAAAAAGAGCAACGTCCTCCGGCGTAGCACCTTTTTTGGAAAATCCGGTGGAGGTTTTGATATAATCCGCGCCGGCTTCTCCCACCACACGGCAAAGCCGGATCTTCTCTTCCCGTGTCAAAAGACACGTCTCCACGATCACTTTCAGCGTCTTTGTCTGTGCAGCACGCCGTATCAAAGAAATCTCATCTTCCACGGATCGAAAATCCCCTTCCTTGACCGCTCCCAGGGATAGGACCATATCCACTTCATCTGCTCCGTCCGCCAGGGCGCTTTGGGTCTCGTATTCCTTGACCCGAAGGGAATGGTAGCCGTTGGGGAAACCAATCACGGTACACACGCGCATCTGCTCTCCCAAATAATTTTTCGCCGCTTTTACAAAAGAAGGCGGAATGCAGACCGAAGCGGTTTTGTAGGTAACGGCTTCATCGCAAAGGTGGCGAATATCAAACCATGTGGCGGTGGGAGACAAAAGCGTGTGATCGGTGCAAGAGAGAATCTTAGAAATATCCATAGAAAAACTCCTTTCATCGTCGGATTCTTTTTTATTTTACCACTTTTCTTTCCGGGGAGCAACCACCGCTGAAAAAAGTTTAAAAAATACCTCAAAATCCCCTTTTTCCGCGGCTTTTACTTGACTTTGACACATCTGTTTGGTATACTATATTGATAAAATAGTCCTTTTATGGATCTATGAAGAAAGGAAACCTTGATCCATGTTAAAAAGCATGACCGGTTACGGCCGTTGTTCCCAGCAAATTGAAGGGTACGACATTACCTTTGAGATCCGTTCTGTAAACAACCGTTATCTTGACACCAACATTCGCCTGCCTCGCCTTTACGGCTATTTGGAGGAAAAAATCAAAAAGGCGATCCAAAAAAAAGCCTCCCGAGGAAAGGTAGACGCTTATCTTTCCGTGGATCGACCCGCGGGGGATCTATCCGAGATCGCCTTGGACGACGCCCTGGCGGCGCAGTATGTGGAAGCACTCCGGAAGATCGCGAAAAATCACGGGTTGAGAGAGGATATTTCTGTTTCCACCGTTTCCCGTTTCTCCGACATTTTTTCTAAAAAAGTAAAAGAGGAAGACGCCGACACGGTTTGGCGCGCGGTAGAGGTGGTGGTAGAACAGGCGCTGGATGCCTTTCTTGCCATGCGGGAAAGAGAAGGAGAAAATCTTTTCCGGGATTTGGATTCCCGGCTTGACCGCATGGAAGAAATTCTGGAGGGAATCCGGACCTATTCGTCCCAAGCCCTCTCCCTTTATCGCCAAAAGCTGGAAGGAAGACTTCAGGAGTACCTACAGGACAAGGCCATCGATGAAAACCGTCTTCTCACCGAAGTTGGTATCATTGCTGATAAAATCGATACCGGGGAAGAGATCACACGTCTCTCCAGCCACATTCAGCAATTCCGTGACCTGATCCGGCAAGACACCCCTTCCGGCAGGACCATGGACTTTCTCACCCAAGAACTAAACCGGGAAGTCAATACCATTGGCTCAAAATGCTCCATGATCGAGATCACACGTCTTGTGATCGACGCAAAAAATGAAATCGAGAGGATCCGGGAGCAGATCCAAAACATTGAATAAGAGGTCAGGGACATGATGACGAACATCGGCTTTGGAAACTTCGTTGCCTCCTCCCGGGTAGTGGCGGTAACAGGCCTGGATTCCGCACCCATGAAGCGCCTGGTGCAAGATGCCAAGGACGCGGGGATCGCAGTGGACGTAACTTGCGGTCGAAAAACCCAATCGGTAATTCTTACCGACAGCGGTCACGTGCTCCTTTCTGCGCTGGCGCCAAAATCCATTCAGAGAAGACTTTCCGGAGAAGAAGGAAGAGACGAGGAAGAGGATGAAGCATAACATTTTGATTTTTTCCGGATCTGCCGGAAGCGGAAAAGGAACCGTTTTAAAGCTTGCACGGGAAATTTGCCCGAAATTGACCCTGAGCATTTCCATGACCACGCGCGCCCCCAGACCGGGCGAGGTAGATGGACGGGAATATTATTTTGTCACCAAAGAAACCTTTCAAAAGACCCTGGAGGAAGACGGCTTTTTGGAGCACACCGAATATTGCGGAAATTTCTACGGAACGCCAAAAAAGCAGTTTTTCCAGATGATCGATCAAGGCCTGGTTCCGGTTCTGGAAATCGAAACGGACGGTGCGGAGCAAGTCATGAAAAAGCTCCCCTCCTGTCTTTCCGTATTCCTGTCTCCCCCGGATTACCAAACGTTAGAAGCACGGCTGAGAGGCCGCGGCACAGAGACCGAGGATGCCATTCAAAAGCGCCTGGGTGCCGCCAAGGAAGAAATCCTTCGCTCCCGGCTCTATGAAAACATCGTAATCAATTTTGACGGATCGGCGGACGAAGCCGCCCGGGCCATTGCCGATTTGGTAGAGGCGGGCGAAACCAAAAGCCCTGCGCTGGTGCAGGACCGAGCCACCTTTCTGAAGAATTTTTAACCCAAACCCAAACCATTCTAAATTTTAGGAGGAAATACCATGATCTATCCATCCATTCAAGACCTTTCTGACGAAGGCGTGAACCGCTACATGCTCTCCATTGCCACTGCAAAGTGCGCACGGAAAATTACCAGCGATCAACTGGAAAAAGGATCCGGAATGGGAGATTTCCGCGACGACAAGTTTTCTCCCTTCCCCCAGAAGAAAGCCAATTCCAATGAAAAGCCTGTGAAAGAGGCCATCGAAAAGCTTCATACCAGAGAATTCAAGATCGTTCTGCCCGAAGAAAAATAAGTCCGAGGAGCCACAACATGGAGCCGTTGAACATCGCCAAGGTACGGCTTTTATCCACCGCCAAGGGAACGGATAAAGTCTTTGATTACCTGTGCCCGGCATCTTTGCCGGTGTTTCGCGGCGCCGTGGTGAAAATCCCCTTTGGTAAAGGGGATCGTGAGCGATTCGGTATCGTGGTGGATCTTTCCCGGGAAACCCCCGCCATGCCTCTTAAGACCATTTCTTCTGTTTTCCCGGAAGAGGTCAGCTTAAACGAGGAGCTTTTGAGCCTTTGCGATCATCTTCGGGAGCAGCTCTTTTGCACCTTTGGCGAAGCCGCACGGGCTATGATCCCCTCTCCGGTATATCAAAACAAAGCCAAAACGGTGCGCCTGGTCTCTCTTTCTCAAGATGTGGACCCGGAAACTGCACTGGTAAGCTTTCGAGGAAAAAACAAAGAAAAATACCAAGATCTTCTGCGCTATCTGGCTCTCATGGGATCCGTACAAGAAAAAGTTTGCCGGGATCTTTTTTCCTTGGATGGCGCAGCCTTCACCTTTCTCTCCAAAAAAGGGCTGATCACTTTTTCTCAGGAAAACGCTTTTCGCGATCCCGTCTCTTTCCTATCCATAGACGAGAAGCAAGAGGAGAATCTCCTGTCCCCTGCTCAAGAAGAGGCCTATGGGATCTTAAAAGAGCAATTGGACAAAGCTGAGCCCTGTGCCGCGCTTCTTCACGGTATTACCGGGAGCGGAAAAACCAGAGTCATGCTGGCTCTGTGCGATCACGTTTTAGAAAAAGGAAAAACGGTTCTGTTTCTGGTTCCGGAGATCGCCCTTACCGGGCAAAGCGCCCGACTTCTGACAACCCGTTACGGCAAAAAAGTTGCCATTTTACACTCCGCCCTCTCCGAAGGTGAGAGGCGGGATACCTATGTGAGCATCCGACAAGGGGAAAAAAGGGTGGTTTTGGGAACGCGGAGTGCTGTATTTGCACCCCTTTCCAACCTAGGGCTTGTGGTCATGGATGAAGAGCAAGACCAGAGCTATAAATCCGATACCCAATTGAAGTACCACGCCAGAGATGTGGCACGCTTTCGCTGTGCAAAAAACGGGGCCATGCTTCTTTTGGCCTCAGCCACACCGGATATTGAATCCTATTACAAGGCAAAAACCGGAAAATATCAGCTGGTAGAATTAAAAGAGCGCTACGGCGCCGCCAAGCTCCCCCAGGTTCAGATCATCGATCTGCGCCCGGACCTTCGCCGGAATCCCGGTATTTTATTGGGAAAAAGGCTAAGGGAAGAGATTCGGCTGAATCTGGAGCGTGGCGAACAGGCGATTTTGCTCATGAACCGCCGGGGCTACCGAAGGTTCGTCTCTTGCCTATCTTGCGCAAACGTGATCCGTTGCCCCCATTGCAGCGTTTCCATGACCCTTCACAGCGGTAAAAACCAGCGTCTTTCTTGCCACTACTGCGGCTATGCCATCCCGTTGCCAAAAACTTGTCCGGAGTGCGGAAAGGCTCATTTGTCTGCTCACGGATACGGCATTCAAAAACTGGAGGAAGAGCTAAAAGAGGCCTTTCCCCAGGCAAGAGTTTTGCGACTGGATTCCGATTCCCTCACGGGAAAAAGCGATCACGAGACCATTTTGACCTCGTTTCGAAACAAAGAAGCTGACATTCTTATCGGCACACAGATGGTAGCCAAAGGCCACAACTTTCCCGATGTAACTTTGGTGGGAATCGTCATGGCAGACAGCGCCCTATATTTGGGCGACTACCGTGCTGCGGAACACACGTTCTCCCTTTTGACCCAGGTCATTGGCCGGGCAGGCAGAGCGGAAAAAGAAGGAAGAGCCCTGATTCAAACTCTCAATCCCCGCCACAACGTCTTTTCGCTGGCGGCAGAGCAGGATTTCACTCAGCTCTACGAAGGGGAGATCGCCTTAAGAAAAGCCTTTCTGTTCCCTCCCTTTTGTCAGCTGGCCGTCTTTACCCTCTCCCACGAATCGGAACGGGAGCTAGATCGGGGCGCATCGAAAATGGGATCTCTTTTAGAAAAAGCTCTCACGGGAGAATTTTCCGACGTAAAATTCATCGTTTACGGCCCCTTTGAGGCGCCCATTTACCGGATGAAAAATATTTTCCGAAAACGGTTTATCATAAAATACAAAAACAATCCCCGGTCAAGAGAGCTTCTTGATCGGATCTTAACGGAAATGTCCTTGTCCTCATCGGACGGGACAAAACTTAGCCTGGACATCAATCCGGGCATGATCTAAAGGAGAAAGCATGGCCATTCTCAACATTGTAAAGGACGGAGATGAAATCCTCCGCAAAAGATCCAAGGAAGTACAAGTGGTGGACGACAAGATCATCACTCTTCTGGAAGACATGAAGGAAACCATGGAAAAAGCCCAAGGCGTTGGCCTTGCGGCAGTCCAAGTGGGAAAATTGAAAAGGGTCATTGTCATCGACACCGGAGAAGAACAACTGGAATTGATCAATCCCCGTCTGCTCTCCGCCTCCGGAGAACAGGAAGACCGGGAAGGGTGTCTTTCCTGCCCGGGTAAATGGGGAATCACCCGCAGACCTATGAAAGTAGAAGTGGAAACGATGAACCGAAAAGGAAAAATCGTTCGCCACAAAGCCCAAGGTCTCCTAGCCAGAGCCATTTGCCATGAAATGGACCATTTGGACGGTACACTTTTCTACGATATTGCCGATCGGATGCTCTCTCCCGAAGAATTGGAAGATTATGAATAAAACTTTTTGCTTTATGGGAACCGGGCCTTTTGCCCTTGAGGCCTTAACGGGTCTTTGGGAGAACCTTCACGCCGACGACCGTCTTGTCGTGTACACGAAAGAAGCCAAAAGGGCCGGTCGGGGTATGAAAGAAAAAGACGGTTGCGTCGCCGCCTTCGCCCGGGAAAAAGGACTTCCCCTGTACCAGCCTCATTCTTTGAAAGAGGAAGATGCCAAAGAAGAATTTCTTTCCTTGAAAGCCGATCTTGTGGTTGTGGCCTCTTACGGTCTTCTTCTCCCACCCTACGTCATCCACGCTCCGAAATACGGCTGTATCAATCTTCACGCCTCTCTTCTGCCTAAGTACCGGGGGGCCGCTCCCATTCAACGCGCTATTTTGGACGGAGAAGATAAAACCGGTGTCACCGTCATGCAAATGGATGAAGGACTGGACACGGGAGATATGCTTCTAAAACGGGAACTTTTGATTGAGGAAAATGAAAGCTGTGGGGAACTGTCACAACGGCTGGCTATGCTGGGAAAAGAAATGCTACTGGAAATTTTACCGGACATTTTCGCAAACAAACTCACTCCCATCCCTCAAGATCACACCCAGTCTACCTACGCTTCCAAGATTCAACGGGAAGACCAGGATCTAAACTTCGAGGAAGAGACCGAAAAGATTTTGAACCGTATCCGCGCCCTCTCCCCCGCTCCCGGCGCTCTGTGCCGCAAAAAAGAGACAGGATCGCTCTTTAAGATCTACTCTGCTGAAAAAGCGGAAGGGGAATTTTCCGGTATGCCGGGCGAGGTGATCGGTACAAAGGGTAAAGTTCTTGTAAAAACCGGAGATGGGGCCATCGTTCTCTTAAGAATCCAACCGGAAGGAAAAGGACAAATGAACGCGATGGATGCAGTCAACGGAAGAAAAATCGCTCTGGGCGATCTCTTCCAATGAACCAAGCCAGACTTCTGGCCTTTCGTTCCCTGACGAGAAGTCTGAGGGACGGGGCCTTTCCCAATCTGGAAAGCGACCAGACTCTTCGAAAAGCCTCTCTTTCTCCGGAAGACCGTTCCCTTTACGAAAAGCTTTACCTGGGAGTAGTGGAAAAGAAGATCCCCTTGGACTATCTTTTGTCCCGGATCTCCCAGATCCCGTTAAACCAGCTATCCCCGGAGGTCTTGTCCCTGTTGGAATTGGGTGCATTTCAGGTTTTATTCCTGGACCGCGTACCGGATCGGGCTGCCATTTTCGAGGCGGGAGAGATGGCAAAAAAACACTGCCCGCAAGCCCTTTCCTATCTCAATGCCATGCTTCGCCGCCTGTCCCGTGAAAAAGAAACGCTCTTTTCCCTTTTGGACCACCCGGGAAAAAAGGGACTGTCTTTGCGTTTCGGATATCCGAAATGGATGGTGGGACTCTGGCAGGAAGCTTACGGAAAAGAACAATGCCTTTCTATTATGGAGGCTCAAAACCAAAAAGCGGCTTTGACACTACGGGTCAACACTTTGAAAATTTCTCTTTCTGAATACGAACAACTGCTGAAAAAAGAAGAGATCCCCTATCATGCCAACCCCCTTTGTCGGAATGGATTTACACTGGAAACAAAAGGGCATCCCTCACAACTGCCTGGATTTGAAGAAGGTCTCTTTTTCGTCCAGGACGCCGCCGCCCAAAGAGCCGTGGACCGACTGGGCGCACGACCGGGAGAACGAATTTTAGACCTTTGCGCCGCACCCGGAGGGAAAAGCTTCGGTGCCGCCATGGACATGGAGGGGCAAGGAGAGATCCTTTCCTTTGAGCTACACGCCTCCCGGCTGGACTTGATCCAAAAAGGAGCGCGGCGCCTGGGAATTTCCATAATTCGGGCGCAGAAAAACGATTCTACTCAGCTTTTGCAGGAGTGCGTCGGCATCTTTGACCGCGTGATCTGTGACGTTCCGTGTTCCGGGTACGGTGTCATTGCCAAAAAGCCGGACATTCGCCATAAAGAGAAAGAGGAAGCGGCCGGTCTTCCCGAGCTTCAGCTTGCCATTTTAGAATCCGGCGCAACAGCGCTAAAGGCGGGCGGAGTGATTCTCTACTCCACCTGCACGTTAAATCCGGAGGAAAACGAAGGGGTAACAGAAAAATTTCTTTCCCGTCATCCCCAGTTTCGCCGGATCGGCAAGGCTGAGACCATTTTCCCCGTAGGTGGGGAAAACGACGGATTTTTCTGCGATCTTTTGGAGAAAACCATATGATGGAACGCCGAGATCTGCGCTCTCTTCTGCCGGAAGAGGTGCAGGAAATCATTCTGGAAAATAAAATAGAGTCTTACAGAGCCGGGCAGATCCTCTCCTGGCTACAAAAGGGCGTGGGAAGCTTTGATGAAATGTCCAATCTCCCCAAAGCCCTGCGAGAGCGCCTGAATGAATTGTTTGTGATCGATAACATGACAGAGGTGGAAACTCTGATCTCTCAAGACGGAACGAGAAAATACCTCTTTACCCTCCCGGACGGAGAATACGTAGAGAGTGTCATGCTCTCTTATCAGCACGGGATCAGCGTGTGCCTTTCTACCCAGGTAGGCTGCAAAATGGGTTGCCGATTCTGCGCCTCCACCAAAGCCGGCTTTGTCCGAAATCTCCGAGCGGGTGAGATCCTTTTACAAATGGTGGAGATCACCCGGCAGATGAAAACGGTCGACCCGAATTTTCGCATCGGGCACGTGGTGCTCATGGGGATCGGAGAGCCTTTGGATAATTATGAGGAAGTTTTGCGCTTTCTCAGGCTGTGTAGCCACAAAGACGTATTTGGGATCAGCCTTCGCAACATTTCTCTTTCCACCTGTGGGCTCATCCCTCAAATGAAAAAGCTCATGAAAGAAAAATTGCCCATTACCCTTTCCGTCTCTCTGCACGCCGCCTCTTCCCCCCTTCGGTCGGAACTGATGCCGGTCAACCGCAAATACCCTCTTTTAGAGTTGATGGAAGCGTGCAAGGAATATACGAAGGTCACCGGACGCCGGATCTCTTTTGAATATGCAGTGATCCGCGGTGTCAATGACACGGAAAAAGAGGCGAAAGAACTGATCGGACTCTTATCCGGCTGGATGAATCACTTAAATCTCATCCCCATCAATCCCACAAAAGAGACTGACTTTCATCCGGGAAGTCGAAAATCTATGGAACATTTCCTCTCACTTTTGAAAAAAGGCGGCGTTAACGTCACCATTCGCCGAACTCTAGGCGCAGATATTCAAGCAGCATGCGGACAGCTACGCCGAGAAAAAGGGTCTCATTAAGGAGAATATCATGCAGTATTACGGTTCCACAAATCAGGGCATCCGCCGCAGCAGCAACCAGGACGCATTTCAGATCAAAATCGCCGGCAACCTCCTGATCGCCTCCGTTTGCGACGGAATGGGCGGTGCCAACGGCGGAAATGTAGCCAGCGCCATTGCTGTGGAGGCCTACACCAAAAAGCTAGCCAAATACATCAGCTCCGCCCTGAGTTTTGTGTATTTGGGGGACATTCCGGAATTCGGAGAGTCCTGCAAAGAGTTTCCGGATCTGCGCCTGGGAGATTTTATTTCTAAATCCGTAGATCTGGCCAATGCCGAAGTATTCGGTGCGGCAGAGCGAAACGAAAATCTGAGAGGCATGGGGACTACTTTGACATCCTGCATCGTCACCCCTACGGGAATCGTGACCGCCAACATCGGTGACAGCCGGATCTATTACGTTTGCGACGGGAAGATTACAAAACTCACCCAAGACCACTCTCTGGTGCAGAACCTTATTGATGAAGGACGCATCACCGAACGGGAGGCTCAAAGTCACCCCAACCGAAACATCATTCTGCGTGCCCTAGGGGTAGAAGAAAAAGTAGAGGCGGATATTCAGTTCTTCCCCTACACCAAAGGAACCCTGCTGCTTTGCAGCGACGGCCTTTCCAATTATTTTGACGAAGAGTTCTTTTTGTTAACCTTGGAAAGCAGACGAAGCTGCAAGGAAAAAGTAGAGATTCTCATTGAATACGCCAACCGCTGCGGTGGAGCAGACAACATCACCGCCGTAATGATCGAACGATAACGGGAGGAGAAACAGATGGACACAAGCCTCAATCGCTACGCGCACCTGATCGGAAAAGTGATCGACGATCGGTATGAGATCCTACAGGTCAAAGGAATCGGCGGAATGGCTGTGGTACTCAAAGCCAGAGACCGGTTAAAAAACCGCATCGTTGCCATCAAAATGCTCAATGAAAAGCACAGCAACGACAACGCCTCTATTCGTCGCTTTGTCAATGAATCCCGTGCCATCGCCCTGCTTTCCAGCGAACATATCGTGGATATTTACGATGTAGCCTTTACGGGAAAAAGCAAGTATATCGTCATGGAATACATCGATGGGATCACCTTGCGAGAATACATGCTGCGCCACGCACCCATTGGCATCGAAAAGGCGTTGGATTTTACAATGCAAATTCTCTCTGCCTTACAGCATGCCCATGAGAAGGGCGTGGTACACCGCGACATCAAACCGCAGAACATCATGGTGCAGGCCAACGGGAAACTGAAAGTAACGGACTTTGGCATTGCCCAGATCAGCGACGCCAAACAATCCAATTCCGGAGTGGCCATGGGAACGGTATACTACATCTCTCCCGAGCAAGCCAGCGGAAAGACCACCACGTTCTCCTCGGACATTTATTCAGTCGGCATCATGCTCTATGAAATGGCCACCGGCCGTCTGCCTTTTGAAGGGGACACTCCCCTTTCCATTGCTATGATGCAAGTAAAAAGCCGTCCGGTAAGACCGCGCAAGATCAATCAAAAGATCCCGCAAGGCCTGGAACAGATCATTCTTAGAGCGATAAACAAAGCTCCCGAAGAGCGCTTCCGCTCGGCCAAGTCCATGCTTCGGGCTTGCGAGATCATCAAAAAAGATCCCACGGTAGTCTTTGAAGAGACCGGTACCGGAAAAGATAAAGAAAGCAATAAAGCGGCCTCCCCGGCAGAAAAAAAGACTGTCAAGGCCATTCACCACACCCTCTTCCCCATTATTTTAGGAGTCACAACTGCCTTTCTCTGCGTAGCACTTGTGGCTGGGGTCATTCTCCTTACATCCTTGATCAATATGACCGACGAGGACAACACGCTGGTCATTTCCATTCCGGATCTAATCAATCAAGAATTGACGGAGGAACTGCAGGCCAGTCTGGCAGCTCAGAACATCACTCTGGACGTTACGGAAGTGAACAACGATCTATATGAAAAAGGTCGCATCGCTTTCCAGGACCCCGCCGGAGGGCAAACCCGGAAAATTGCTTCCAAAGATCGTACTACCACGGTTTCCGTGGAAGTATCTTTGGGCAAAAAGAGCTTTTCTCTCTCCGATTATACCAATCAAGAATACCGCAAGGTTCAGATTGCTCTTGAAAATCTGGGAGCAAAAGTCGTGGTGGAAGAAAAATTCGATAACGCCGTCATTGCCGGTTACGTGATTGCAACCACTCCGGCACCGGGGACGTTGATCAACAACGGCGACACGGTGACCTTGCAGGTATCAAAGGGTGTAGAGACCACCTACTCTAAGATGATCAACGTTAAGGGGAAGGACGCTGCAGAGGCCAAGCGCCAGCTTCTCAATGCTAATTTTGTCGTGGGAAATATCACAAAAGAGTATTCTGACGCTGTACCGGAGGGACGCGTCATCAGTCAGAGCATCGCGCCAGGCGCCTCCACAGCGCAAAAATATACCGCGGTGGATCTGGTAGTCAGCCTTGGGCCAAAAAATCCGGCTTCCGGCTCATAAAAGATGGAAGAGAAAGCCAGAATTATAAGCTTGAGCGGTGGTCTTTACACCGCTCAGACCGACCGTGACAAGGTGTTTTGCTACGCAAAAGGCAGCTTTCGAAAAGAAGGTCTCAGTCCGGTAGCAGGAGACCTGGTTCTGCTGGAACGAGAAACAAAAGAGAGCGACCAGGCGGAACAAAAGGACGCCCGGTGCTTGATTACTAAAATTCTTCCACGAAAAAACATTTTGATTCGCCCGCCACTTGCAAATCTGGACACTCTGTTTTTGGTGGTGGCGGTAAAAAATCCGGAACCGGATCTTCTTTCTATTGATAAGCTTCTGGCCATCGCCCGCCACAATGGGATCAACGCGGTTTTGGTGTTTACCAAAAAAGAACTGGATCCGGCTCGGGCAGACGAGCTCACTTCTCTTTATCAGAAAGCAGGCTTTTGTGCCTTTGCGGTGACCAGAGCAGAACAAGAAATAACAAGAGAGCTTCTTTATCCTGCAATTCGCGGTCATGTTTGTGCCCTGGCAGGGGCCAGCGGAGTAGGAAAATCCACTCTCATTCACACCCTCTTCCCCACTCTTTCCCCGGAAACGGGGAACGTCAGCGAAAAGACCCAGCGAGGGAAACACACCACACGCCAGAGCACCCTGTACGAAATTTCCCATTTGATCGGAAGTAAAGAGCGGGTGTATGTAGCAGATACTCCCGGCTTCTCCCTCCTGGATTTCCAGCGTTTTTTCTTTATGGAAAAAGAGGATCTTGCCTTCACGTTTCCGGAATTCGATCCCTACCTGGGCCAGTGCCGCTATACCAAGTGCACGCACCAAACGGAAGATGGCTGCCGAATTTTAGAAGAGGTGAAAAAGGGAGAGATTGCACCCTCCCGCCACGAAAGCTACTGTACCCTCTTTTGCCAACTAGCTAAAACCAAATCCTGGGAAGTTGAGAAAAAGAAAACCCGTCGATAACTTTTTATCAAAAAAAGGCCTCCTGAAAAATCAGGAGGCCTTTTTTTGTCTTTATTTTTTGATCTTTTCCCAGTACGCCTTTGCGGCCTGCTCCGCCTTGTTTTCGCCAAACTGATAATACACTTGATCTTTGATATCGTCAGGCAGGTACTGCTGGGGATAATAGTGACCGGGATAATCGTGAGGATAAATATAGCTGTCTTTTTTCTCACCAACACCAAAGCAGTGGTTGTTTTTGAGCCGAGATGGCATATCTCTCCCGAGCCCCTTTTCAATATCCGCTGCGGCAGCAGCATAGGCCATGTAAGCGGAATTGGACTTGGGACTGGTGGCCAGAAGAATCGCCGCATGAGCCAGAGGGATCCTGGCTTCGGGCATTCCCAGCATCAAGGCGGAATCCACACAGCTTTTTACTATGCCGGCCGCTTGAGAGTAAGCCAGACCAACGTCTTCCGAGGCAATCACCATCAGTCTTCTGCAAGCGCCCTGCAGATCCCCTGCTTCCAAGAGCTTTGCCAGGTAAAAGATCGCGGCGTTTTCATCGCTGCCGCGAATGGACTTTTGAAGAGCGGACAAAAGCTCGTACTTATCGTCTCCGGAACGGTCGTAGGCAGAAAAATTCCGCTGACCCGCAGCCTGTGCATCCTCAAAGGTGATCTGTGAATCGGAAATGTAATAACACAACTCCAAAAAGTTTAATGAAGCGCGCACATCTCCACCGCTGGAGACAGCAATATGGGATAAAGCTTCCTTTGTGATGGTCTTTTCTTCCCCAGTCTCCCGGTTCAATTCTTCCATGCCACGAAGGAGATTTTCCTGGATCTCTTCAGGGGCCAATTCTTTGAATTCGAACACAGCACAGCGGGAGAGAATCGCTTTATATACGTAAAAATAAGGATTCTCCGTAGTAGAGGCGATCAAGGTGATCCGCCCGTCCTCAATGTATTCAAGAAGCGTTTGCTGCTGCTTTTTATTGAGATACTGGATCTCATCCAAATACAGGACGATTCCGTTCATCCCGTCCAAGCCTTCCGTCTCCGCCAGAACTTCTTTTATGTCTTTTCCGGCGGCGTTCGTGGCGTTGAGCTTTCGAAACGGCAATCCCGCAATTCCCGCCACCAAATTGGCAACGGTGGTCTTCCCGACCCCACTGGGGCCGTAGAAGATCATATTTGTGAGCTTTCCGGCCTCCAAAAGTCGGCGCAGTGCTCCCTTTTCTCCCAAAATTTGCTTCTGCCCTACCACCTGGGAAAGTTCCCGGGGGCGAAGGCGCTCCGCAAGAGGAGTGTTCATCGGTCAAAATAGCCCAAACGGAAGAGCAGTTCAGCAACCTCTACCGCACCGCCGGCGGCGCCGCGAAGAGTGTTATGAGACAGACCCAAGAACTTGTAATCGTAAATGGGATCCTCCCGCAATCTGCCGGCACAAATGCCCATGCCCCGTTCCGTCATGCGGTCCAGGCCCGTCTGAGGACGGTTGTCCTCTTCAAAATAAGTGATAAACTGCTTGGGTGCGCTGGGAAGAGAAAGTTCCTGGGGCACAGAGCGATATTCTCTCCATTTGGCAAGAATCTGCTCCTTGGTTGGCTTTTTCGCAAAACGGATAAAGCTTGCCGCCATATGTCCGTCACTGCAGGGAACTCTCAGACACTGAGCGCTAATGGTAAGGTTAGAGAGGTTCTTGACTCCCTCTTCGCCCACACTACCCCAGATCTTCAGCGGCTCCTGCTCGCTCTTTTCTTCCTCACCGGAAATAAAAGGAATGATGTTATCCAGCATTTCCGGCCACTCGCGGAAGGTCTTTCCTGCACCGGAGATAGCCTGATAGGTGGTAACAAAAACCTCCGTCGGCTCAAACTCCATCAGCGGCTGGATCAGGGGAACGTAGCTTTGAATGGAACAATTGGGCTTGGAAGCGATAAAGCCACGGCGGGTCCCTAGTCTCTTTCTCTGCAAAGGAATCAGATCCGTGTGGTGGGGATTGACCTCAGGAATGATCATGGGAACATCCGGAACCATGCGGTTGGCGCTATTGGCAGAAACCACTGGGATCTCCGCTTTGGCCAGGGCCTCTTCGTATGCCTTCGTCTCGGCTTTTGGCATATTAACGGCACAAAATACCATATCTACGCTATCCGCAATTCGGGAAATATCCGCAGCGTCATAAACGGGCATAGCGGCAAATTCCTCTTTCAAGGGAGTAGCCATCTTCCAGCGACCCTCGACAGACTCACCGTAGGTTTTCCCTGCGCTGCGAGCGCTGGCATAAAGCCCTGCTACCTGAAAATAGGGGTGATTTTCTAACAAGGTCAAAAATCTTTGACCTACCATACCGGTGGCACCAATGATTCCCACTTTGATCGGATTCATAATTCCCTCCAAAAACTCTAAAATGATAAAAGCCAATTCCTTCCACAAGTGTGGTCGGAATTGGCATAACTTCCTGCCAAACAGGCAAGAGAGCGGCGAACACGCCGCTTTGCACTATCCTGCAGCTTTACTTGTACTTGCGCTTTCTAGCAGCTTCGGACTTCTTCTTGCGCTTCACGCTGGGCTTTTCATAGCACTCGCGCTTGCGAAGTTCGCTCAGCACACCGCTTCTGGCGCACTGACGTTTAAATCTGCGAATAGCACTGTCGAGCGATTCGTTTTCTTTAACTCTAACTTCTGCCATCTTTTTCCCTCCCTTTGCACTTAGCGAAGAGATCAAACAAAACAGTCTTTCACGACTAGGGTCTATTATAATCGAATTCTTTACCAATGTCAAGTCGTTTTTCTCTTTTTTTTCGGTTTTTGAAAAATTTGCAAAAAGATGCCCGCCTGAAATCAGGCGGGCAAATGAAATCTTACTTTGCAACAATGTTCACAAGTTTCCCGGGAACGTAGATTTCTTTTACAACGGTCTTGCCGTCCAAAAGGGCACGAATGCTCTCTTCTTCTTTGGCTTGGCAGATCACATCCTGGGCGGAAGCTTTGGTGGGAACGTTCATTTTCGCTCTCACTTTGCCGCAGATCTGAATGGCGATCTCCACCGTGGCATCCACACACTTTTCCGGATCGAACTTCGGCCAAGCGGTCTGGTTCAGCATGCCCTCAAAGCCCAGAGTCTCCCACATTTCCTCCGTCAAGTGAGGAGCAAAAGGATTGAGAAGAACGATAAGGACCTTCAGCTCTTCCCGAGTGACGCTCTCGGAAGCGTAAATCTCATTGAGAAGCGCCATCATAGCGGCAATGGCGGTATTCATCTTAAGATTCTCAATGTCCTCGGTGACCTTTTTGATGGTCTTGTGGAAAGCACTTTCCAATTCGGGACGGATCGCGCCTTCCCGGCACATATCCAAAAGACCCCAGACTCGATCCAGGAACCGTTTGCAACCCTTGATGGATGCAGAGTTCCAGGGAGCTGCCTTTTCAAAGTCTCCGATAAACATTTCGTAAAGACGCATGGTATCTGCGCCATATTCGTTTACGATATCATCAGGATTGACAACGTTCCCTCGAGATTTGCTCATCTTTTCCCCATTTTCGCCCAGGATCATGCCGTGGCTGGTACGCTTGGCGTAGGGCTCGGGGGTGGAAACGGCTTGAATGTCATAGAGGAATTTATGCCAGAAGCGGCTGTAAAGCAAGTGCAGGGTGGTATGTTCCATACCGCCGTTATACCAATCCACAGGTAGCCAATACTCCATGGCCTCTTTGGATGCCAGTGCATCGTTATTGTGGGGATCGATATAGCGGAGAAAATACCAGGAAGAGCCGGCCCACTGGGGCATGGTATCGGTTTCTCTTTGAGAAGGCGCTCCGCAGACAGGGCATGTAGTATTGACCCAATCCGTCATTTTCGCCAGAGGAGATTCCCCGGTTTCGGTGGGTTCATAGGAATCTACATCGGGAAGTACCAGGGGCAGTTGATCTTCCGGAAGAGGCACCGCTCCGCAATGGGGACAGTGAACGATGGGAATGGGTTCTCCCCAGTAACGCTGACGGGAGAATACCCAGTCGCGCAACTTATAATTCACTTTCTTCTCACCAACACCCTTTTCGGTGAGCCAATCTATGATCTTGACTTTAGCCTCGTCCACGGTCAAACCGTCCAAAAATCCGGAATTTGCCATCATACCGGTAGCACAGTCCACAAAGGCTTCCTTTGTAATGTCACCGCCCTTGACCACTTCGATCATGGGAAGGCCGAAAACCTTAGCGAATTCATAGTCACGCTCGTCGTGGGCAGGCACCGCCATAATGGCGCCGGTACCGTAGGAGGCCAAAACATAGTCGGAAATGAAAATGGGGATCTGCTTCCCGGTTACCGGGTTGATCGCTGAAACGCCGTCAAGTTTCACGCCGGTCTTTTCCTTGGCCACTTCCGTTCTCTCAAAATCGCTCTTTTTGGCGGCGTTTTCCTGATAAGCGCGGATCTCTTCCATATTATGAAGTTTTTTCTCCCACTTTTCAATGAAAGCGTGCTCGGGAGCCATGACCATGTACGTTGCGCCAAAGAGAGTGTCGGGACGGGTCGTATACACTTCCAAATCGTCGCCGGCGGTGGTAGCAAAACGAACCTGGGCGCCGGTAGAACGTCCGATCCAATTTCTCTGCTGGGTCTTGACACGCTCGATGAAATTGACCGTATCCAAACCATCCAGAAGTTTTTCCGCATAATCGGTGATCTTGAGCATCCACTGGCTCTTTACCTTGCGCACCACTTCACTTCCGCAACGTTCGCAAACACCGCCCACGGCCTCCTCGTTGGCCAAAACACACTTACAGGAGGGACACCAGTTAACAGCCATTTCCTTTTTATAGGCATAGCCTTCTTTGAACAGCTGCAAGAAGATCCACTGAGTCCACTTATAATAAGAGGGGTCGGTGGTGTTGATCTCACGGGACCAATCGAAAGAAAAGCCCAGGGATTTGAGCTGTTCTCTGAAATGAGCCACGTTCTTCTCGGTAACGATGGAGGGGTGAATATGATTTTTGATAGCGAAGTTTTCCGTGGGAAGTCCAAAGGCATCCCAGCCCATAGGATAAAGTACGTTGTAGCCCTGAAGTCTCTTTTTCCGAGCTACGATATCCAGCGCCGTATAGGAACGGGGGTGACCTACGTGAAGACCCTGTCCGGAAGGATAAGGAAATTCCACCAAAGCGTAAAACTTGGGTTTGGAGTAATCATCTCCGGCTTGGAACGTGCCTTTTTCTTCCCAAATATCCTGCCATTTTTTCTCAGTTTGTTTGAAATTGTAGTCCATTGTCTGTTTCCTCGCCTCTCAAAAACTAATCTTCTTTTGCTTCAAAGGGGATGCTCTCTGCTTGTCCCCACAGTTTTTCCAACTTGAAAAATTCCCGGGAATCGGCATCGAAAAGATGCACGATCACATCCGAATAATCCATAAGGATCCAGCCGCCTCCGCCGTAACCTTCCACTCGAGATGTGCGCTCGCCGTTTTCCTCACGCAGTCGGTATTCCACCTCATCACACAAAGCTTTCAAATGGGTGGAAGAGGTCGCGGTGGCAATAACAAAGAAATCGGTAATGACGGTTTCTTCCTCCACCTTTAAAATCGAGACGTCTTTTCCTTTTTTTTCATCCAGGATCTCGGCAATTTTTTTTGCTTTTTCCAGATTCGTCATAAATCTTCCTTTCCTTTGGCTTTTTCCGCTCCTTCCAATGCCTCAAGGCTCCGTGGGTGAACGGGACGACCTTCTTCCTTCAAGTGGGAGACGGTACCGGCAAGAACCAGCAAAAGGCAGCGATCCAGCCACGCCCTTCGCTCCGGGATCCCTTCCGGCAGGCCTTTGTACAAATCTTTTCTGGCCTTTTGGCAAACTTGATGGGTTCGCCTTTCTTCAATATAGTCTGCAAAATATAAAATCTTATCAAAAAGGGTCATATTGGCCCTTCCGGTGGTGTGATAGCGTACTGCGTCGCAAGCAAATCCGGGAAGGCCGTCCCTCTCAGCCAACAACGCGGCGGTCATGCCGTGAAGCACTGAGGGAGAAGCAAGATCCTCCGGCGTAGGATCAACGCCAAACTGCTCAAAAATTCCGCTTTGCTCCTCCAGACTTTTTTCCTTGGTCAGGTCATGGTAGAGTGCTGCAAGACAAAGCTCCTTTTTTTCCGGAATACCCAGAAGATCACAAAGCCTGGCCACTTCCCTCTCTACGCTGAGAGTATGAGAAAGGCGCTCTGAAGAAAGCGAAGAGCCAAGTCTTTCCAACACTCGTTGCCTTTCGGGAGATGCGGTGCCGTAGAGCCCGGAAAGGGCAATATAATCGTTGACACCGGGAGGAAGAGAGGTGGAAAAGCCGTTCCGTTCCAATTCCTTGCGGATCTGGGTGGAAGATATTATATATGCTTTTTCCTTTAAAAGCAAGCACCGGGCCCCAAATTCTTTCTCCAAAGCCTCTTTTTTTGCAAGGATCTGATCTTCATCCCGGTAACGGTCCATAACACAAAGGGTACAAGAGGAAAGAAGCGTTTCGGGCTCTCGCCAGGATTGGAAAGTCAAAAACTGGTCCGTTCCTACAAACAGAAAAAGTTCATCTTCCGGATGCTGTGCCCGAATTTTCTCCACCGTCCGATAGGTATATGAAATCTCATCAGAGGCGATCTCAAGATCCGAAACCACCACTTTTTCCGACAAAGGGGAGAAAGCGATCCGGGACATTTCCAGCCGGTCACCGGGAGAAGCGCCACGGGAGATGGTCTTGTGGGGGGCCGTCCCGGAGGGAATCACATAGCAAAGATCCAACTGTGCGATGCCCAAGAAAGCGGCAAGGGCGATCTGGTGCCCACGGTGAGGAGGGTCAAACGCGCCGCCGAAAATTCCGATCCTTTTATTCATCGAACAGTGCCTTCACAAAGCTTTCCGGTTGAAACGGCTGCAAGTCGTCCATCCCCTCACCGACGCCAATGAATTTAACGGGGATGCCAAGCTCTTTTTTCAATGAGAACACGATGCCGCCCTTGGCAGTACCGTCAAGCTTTGTGAGAACAAGCCCGGTGATACCGGCGCTGTTTTTGAATTCTTTGGCCTGACTGACAGCGTTCTGTCCAGTGGTGGCGTCCAGAACCAGAAGCACCTCCCGGCTTGCCCCCGGCAATTCCCGATCCAGGACCCGGCTGATCTTACTTAGCTCATCCATGAGATTTTTCTTATTATGAAGCCTTCCCGCTGTGTCAACGATGAGAACGTCCGCACCCCGTTTTTTTGCGGCGGCGGCGGCGTCAAACACCACGGCGGCAGGATCGGCCCCCTCTCCCTGGGCGATCATATCCACGCCCACGCGCTCCGCCCAAATGCCAAGCTGTTCCCGGGCGGCGGCACGGAAGGTATCTCCCGCAGCCAGGATGACTTTTTTCCCCTGTCCTTTGAGGAAATTGGCGATCTTAGCAATGGAGGTGGTTTTCCCCACCCCATTCACCCCGATCATCAGAATGGAGGAGGGACGGGTGCTCAGATTCAATTCCAATCCGTCCTTTTCCAGGAGAGAAACCAAGATCTCCCGAAGCGCAATTTTTGCCTCTTCTCCGGACATAATCCGTTCCTCTTTGACCTTTTCCCGCAGAAGATCGATAATCTCCATGGAGGTCTCGGCGCCAAAATCCGCTAAGATCAGAATTTCTTCCAATTCCTCATAGAAGTCCTCGTTGATTTCTCCGGAAAGGGCCCGGAAAAGGCTGTCCGTCTGATGCAAAATGGCATTTTTGGTCTTTTGCAAGCCTTGCTTTAATCGTTCAAAAAGTCCCATGGTTCCTCACTTTCCGTCACTGGCAAATTTTTGGCCGTCCGCCACGTCCAAGCGGATAAAGTCACTGACTCCCTTTTCCTGCATGGTGATACCGTACAGGGTATCCGCCTCTTCCATGGTGCCGCGACGGTGTGTGATAACAATGAACTGTGTCTTGTCATTGTGCTTCTTGATATACTCGGCAAAACGGCGAACGTTTGCCTCATCCAGCGCGGATTCGATCTCGTCAAAAATGCAGAAAGGACTGGGATTGATGCGCAAAAGGGACATATAAAGAGCAATAGCCACGAAAGCCTGCTCGCCGCCGGAAAGCAAGGATAGGTTTTTGATCACCTTGCCCGGAGGCTGTACCCGAATTTCAATTCCGCAATTGAGAAGGTCCTCCCGGTTGGTCAATTCGATATCGGCGCTACCGCCGCCGAAGAGCTCTACGAAAATCTGCCGGAAGGTATAACGGATCTGTTCAAAGGTTTCTGTGAACATATCCCGCATGGTGCTTTCCAGATCTGAAATGAGTTTTTCCAGTTCTTCCTTAGCTTTTGCTACGTCGGAATACTGGGTATTCAGGAACCGGAATCGTTCCCTGGCTTCTTCCAATTCCGGAATGGATTCCAAGCTCACCGGACCGATCCGGCGCAGTTCACCGCGAAGGGACTGAAGGCGTTTTTCTCCCCCCAAGGCTTCGGTGTCAGTTTCTCGCAGGGCGATCATCTCATCGCTATCCGGCTGTAATTCATATTCCTCCCAAAGAGAGCGAACAATGCTGTCTTTTTCTTTTTCCGCAGCGGAAAGGCGGTTGGAAAGACGGGAAAAGGACTCCATTTTTTTCTCCTTTTCCGCAAGCTTTGTCTTCTGCTCTCCGCGGATGCGAGCACTTTCCTCTCCGGCTTCGGTGACTCTCTGCTGAAGTGAGGTGATCTGACTTTGCTTTTCAGAAATCTGACCGCGGAGCTCTTCCCTCTTTTGCTCGGTCTCTTTGATCTGGCTCAGAGCGTCTTCTTCCTTTTGCGCCAGCTCTGCCAGAGCTTCTTCTTTACTTTTTCCCCCTTCTGTTAAAACACGAAGGGCTTCTTCCTTTTCATTCAGCCGCTCGGCTTCCTGCTCTAAACGAAGCTGTGTCTGTCCGCGCAAAGCAAGAATTTCGCCTTGGGAAACAATCAGGCTCTCCCGATCCTTTTCTTTTTCCTCAATTTTTGCCTGGATCTGTTCCAGTTCCTCTTCCAGACTTTTCTCTCGCTGGGAAAGAAGGTTCATCTCTTCCCTGATCTTTTCGCCCCTCTCTTCTTTTTGACGGAGCTTTTCCTCGATCTGGGCAATTTCTTCTTTCATCTGTTGGGTGGCAGAACGAGCAGTCGAGAGCCGTTCCTCCTCCAGGGTCAGGGCATTTTGAGCCTGACCGGCGGAAAGCCGCAGAGCAGAAAGGGACGCTTCGATCTCTTTAACTTTTCCGCGAAGCTCTTCCCGCTCGGCTTCCATTTCATCGATTTCCTTTTGGAAGGCGGTGATTTTTTCTTCACAGGCGTCAATCTTCTCCTTTAACCGGGCAAGATCCCCGGAACGGGAAAGAACGCCGGTCAGGTGAAGGGCCTGTCCTCCGGTAAAAGACCCGCCTGCATGAATGATCTGTCCGTCCAAGGTGACGATGCGGACGCCATATTTTTCTTTTTTCGCCAAAAGGGAGGCGGTATCAATATCCCGGCATACCAGGGTCTTACCCAAAAGGAATTCCACCGCTTTTTCATATTTTGCCTCACTCCGGCAAAGATCGCTGGCTACACCGACAAAGCCCGCATCTTGAATGTGGGAAGTGTCGTATTTTCCCGCACGAAGGGTTGTCAGCGGCAAAAAAGTCGCTCTGCCCAGACGATTTTTCTTCAAGAATCCGATGGCCTCTTTGGCGCTTTTCTCATCCTCTACAATGATGTTTTGCACGCCTCCGCCCAAGGCGGTTTCTACGGCAAGGACATATTCTTCGCCGGTAGAGATCAATTTGGAGACCGGTCCGCAGATGCCGGAAAGCTCCTCCCCGGCGGCGTTCATCACTTCCTTCACAGAATCGGAAAATCCCTCGAGAAGCCGTTCCATGCGAAGAAGCGTATCTCTTCTCTGCTCCGCCTCCATTTTTTCCAGGCGCACGTTTTGGCGAAGCTGGGTCTTTTCTTCAATCTTCTCGCCCAATTCATAGAGGGCAAGATTGATTTTCCCGTTTTGTTTTTCCGTTTCCTGAACGGATTGCTGAGCTTTTTGAGCTGCCAAGCGCAAATCTTCCAGATGGGCAAGTTTTTGTTCATCCAAGCCCATATCTTCCAACAGGCGCTTTTCCAATTCTTTTTTCTGCTCCAAGCCCGCTCTTCCAAAGCCCTCGTCTTCTTTCAGCTGAAGAGAAAGAGCGGCGTGTTTCTCGCCAAGAGCGTCTTTTTCTCCCAAGAGCGTCTCTTCCTTTTCCGAAAGAGTAGCATATTCACCGGCAAGAGCATCTTGACGGGCACGGTTGTCTGAAAAACGTCCCTCCACCTGATCCAGCTCTTCCTGGATCTTAGAAAAGTTTTGAAAAATAGCTGCTTTTTCTTCCTCGAGAGCATTCTTTTGAACGCTCCCCTTTTCCCCTTCGGAATGAAGCTCATCTCTGCGCATCTGCATGTGATGGATCTCATTTTCCAAAACGGAAAGGTTGGCGGTAAGATCAGACACCGTTCCCGCCAAAGCGGAGACCTCACCCCGCAAAAGTTCACTTTGTACGCTTTTTTCCTGGGTCTCCGTATAAAGAGCGTCGATGGTGCGATCCTGGGATTCAATTTCATCGCTCAGAAGGCGGATTTCCCGATCCTCTCGCTCCCAGGCTTCTTTTCCTTCCTTGGAAAAACGGTCCAGCTTTTCCAGCCGTTGGGACCAGATTCCCATTTCCAGGTGCTTTTTTTCCTCGACTACAGAAAGATATTCCTTGGCTTTGGCAGCCTGACTTTCCAAACGAGGCAAGCGACTTTGTACTTCGGAGAGAATGTCCTGGATCCGAAGGGCATTTTCGTTGACACTTTGGAGCTTGAGCCCCGCCTCGTGCTTGCGGTAGCGGAAACGGGAAATTCCTGCGGCCTCCTCAAAAAGCTCCCTTCTTTCCTGAGCCTTGAGAGAAATGACCTCGGCAATTTTTCCCTGACTGATTACAGAATAGCCTTCCCGACCGATACCCGTGTTGAGAAAAAGATCCACCACGTCTTTTAAGCGTACCTGTTTTTTGTTCAGGTAATATTCACTTTCTCCGCTGCGGTAGAGCCTACGGCCAACGCTGACCTCATCGTAATCAATTTTCATGAGAGAATCAGAGTTATCGATGGTCATGACCACCTCCGCAAAGGAGGCAGGCTTGCGCTTGGAGGAACCGTTGAAGATCACATCTTCCATTTTGTTTCCTCTAAGAGATTTGGCGCTCATTTCTCCCAAAACCCAACGGACAGCATCGGAAATATTGCTCTTTCCGCTTCCGTTTGCCCCAACGATGGCGGTCATACCCTTGTCAAACTCAATGACCGTTTTATCAGGAAACGATTTAAACCCTTGTATCTCCAGTGTTTTTAAGTACATCCGGTTCCCCTTTTTCTTTTGTTATTCTTTTTTGTCCGTTTCTCCGAACCAGGTAAGAAGAGCCACGCGAGCCGCTTCCTGCTCCGCTTTTCGTTTGGACGAGCCGCAGCCTTGGCCGATCACGTTGGAATTGAGTCGCACCTCAACGGAAAACTCCTTCAAATGATCCGGACCCTTTTCGCCGATCAAATAATACTCCACCTTTTCGCCGGGGCTGGTCTGAACTTTTTCCTGCAAAAGGCTTTTATAATCCTCGTCCCGGATCTGTCCGCCCTTTACGAGACGATGGATCCTGGGCTGAGCAAAGCGCAAAACAAAACGCTCTGCCGCATCATAACCCCCATCCAGATATAAAGCCGCGATGAGAGCCTCAAAACAGTCGGCGAGAATGTTTTTTTGATGACGGCCGTGTGCGTCTTCCAGGCCACGGTTCAAAAGCATGTATTGGCCAAGGTCGATCGTTTCCGCATACTCAAAGAGAGCCTCAGCACACACGGAAGAAGCCCGGAGCTTTGTAAGGACCCCTTCCTGAAAGGTGGCGTGATCGGAAAACAGGTGCCGAGAGACCACCAGCGACAAAACAGAGTCGCCCAAAAATTCCTGCCGCTCATTATGTTCAAATAAAATGTGATTGCGTTTTTCATTGGAAAACGAAGAGTGGGTCAGAGCAATCAAAAGGTATTTTCGATCCCGGAACCGATGCCCGATCTTCTGTTCCAATTCATCCAGCCGTGAGAGAAAACTCTGAGGATAATCCGCCTCACAGGCCAATTTCCATTCCATTTAAGCTTCTCCTTTTTCCGGCGGCAAAACTTGACTTTTTATCATGGCGCAAAGCCCGGATTCGTGGCATTTTTTCGCCTGAAAAACTGCGTTTTTGATGGCGTCTGCCTTGGAAGAGCCGTGAGCCTTGATAATGGGGCGGCAAGTTCCCAGCAACGGCGCACCGCCGTATTTCTCATAAGATAAGCGGGATTTGAAGCCACGGAGTTTGGAATAGACCAGAAGACCGGCCAATTTTCCGCAGACCCCCTTGCCTAAGATCCCCTTCAATTCCCTGCCGATAAATTTTCCAAAACCTTCGGAGAGCTTTAAGATCACATTTCCCACAAAACCGTCGCAAAGCAGAACGTCTGCCGCTCCCAGGGGGATGTCTCGCCCTTCGATATTGCCTACAAAACGAAGGTCTCTGGTCTCTTTCAACAGAGCGTGAGTCTGAACGTAAAGAGCTGTGCCTTTGGTTTCCTCAGCACCGTTATTGACAAGGCCTACCCGAGGCTCTTGGATCCCAAAAACGCCACTCATGTAAGCTTTTCCCATATAGCCGAACTGTACAAGCTCCTCGGGGCTTACCTCAATGTTGGCGCCACTGTCTAAAAGAAGAGTGGGGACGGTAAGCGGAAGCACGGTTCCGATGGCGCAACGTCGGATCCCGGGAAGTTTTAATTTATAAATACGGCTGGAAGCGCCCACCAAAAGAGCGCCGGTGCTTCCGGCAGAAAGAAAGGCGTCGCCCTTCCCCTCTCCCAAAAGAGTCAAGCCTTTTCCCATGGAAGAATCTCGCTTACTCTTGAGAATGCACAAAGGATCGTCTTCCATGGCAATGGCATTGGGAGTATGAAAGATCTCGATCCCCTGCGGGGAAATATGATTGTCCTTCAAAACGCGTAAAATGGCATTCTCGTCACCTGTAAAAAGAATCTGAATGTCGGGATTCTCTTTCATTCCCTGTACGGCGCCCAAGACGATTTCTTCCGGGGCATGGTCGCCGCCCATGGCGTCCACGATCAGCTTCATTCATTCACCTTGCTTTCTTTGTACTTACATTCTTTGGAGGAGCAAACCACGCTCCCGTTTTTCTTTTTCACCAAAAGAGAACCGCATTGAGGACATGTTTGGCCGGTTGGTTCATCCCAAAGAGAAAAGTCGCAATTGGGATATTGGTCGCAAGAATAGAAGGTGCTTTTGCGACCGTGCTTCTCCACAATCTGGCCTTCGCATTTCGGGCACTTCACACCGATCTTTTTGGGGATCTGTCGCGTGAATCGGCATTTCGGGTAATTCTGGCAAGCGTAAAAATCGCCGTAACGTCCCTTTTTGATGACAACGGGACCGGAACACTTTTCGCAGGTCATTCCTTCCACCACAACCTCTTCCGCTTTTTCCGGAGCCTGGGCCACTTTTCCATTCCGGTCCAGGGTCATGGTGGTCTTACATTCGGGATATCCCGGGCATGCGGCAAACTTTCCGAAGCGCCCGGTCTTTACAATCATTTTCCTTCCGCAGTTGGGGCAGACAACATCCAATTCCTCTTGCGGGAGCTGGACCTTGCCCTGCTCAGCCAATTCTTTTTCCGCCTCGTCCAAAAGCCGTTTGAATTCTCCGTAGAATTCGGACAGAACGCCGATGTATTCCGCCTGTCCCTCTGCAATATCATCCAGCTTTTTTTCCAGATTGGCCGTAAATTCATAGTCCACCACAGTGCCAAAGTTCTTCTCCATGATCTCATTGGTCACTTCTCCCAGCTTTGTGGGAATAAACTGCTTTTTGTCCCGGGCGATGTACCCGCGATTGAGAATGGTCTCGATGGTGGGAGCATAGGTACTGGGTCGTCCGATCCCTTTTTCCTCCAAAGCGTCCACCAAACTGGCATCGTTGTAACGGCGGGGCGGCTGAGTAAAGTTTTGCTTAGGAAACAACTCTTTTTCCGTCAAAACGTCGTTTTCCTGCAAAGCGGGAAGTTTTCCGGTTGACAAATTTTCCTCGGTTCCCTCTTCCTTGATCTCCCCATAGACCTTCAAAAATCCCTGAAAACGAACCGTCTCGCCACTGGCCTTAAATCGAAAACTCTTTCCGTCGGGACAGCGAGCCTGAATATCCACCGACTGCACGTCGATCTTGGCGCTGGCCATCTGGCTGGCGGTAAAACGGTCCCAGATCAGCTTATATAAGCGAAACTGCTCAGAAGAGAGCACTTCCTTCAACGATTCCGGCGTTTTGGCGGGATCGGTGGGACGGATGGCTTCGTGGGCATCCTGACTGGTTCCTTTGGACTGGTAGGTGCGGGGCTTTGCGGGATAAAATTTTTCCCCGAATTTATTTAGGATCATCTCCCGAGCGGCGCTTTGCGCCTCCGCGGAAACGCGCAGAGAGTCGGTTCTCATATAAGTGATCAGTCCGTGCTCCTCGTGTTTTCCAAGATTCATTCCCTCATAGAGAGACTGAGCGATGCGCATGGTTTTTTTCGACGGAAAGCCCAGACGTTTGAAAGCCTCTTGCTGTAATTGAGAAGTGGTAAAAGGAGGCGGTGGATTTTTGATCTTTGCGCTGGTGACCACGTGGTTCACAGAATATTCTGCCTCTTTCAAAGAAGATAACACCTTGTCGCAGGCCTCCTGATTGGAAAGAGACGCTTTTTTCTGGAGAGAGCCGTGAAAACGGGCAATAAAGTCCTTTCCCTGAGGAGTGGAAAGTAAGGCGTTGAGCGTCCAATACTCTTCGGGAACAAAGGCACGGATCTCACGCTCCCGATCCACAACAAGGCGAGTGGCCACTGACTGAACCCGGCCGGCGGACAATCCGTTTTGCACATTTTTCCAAAGAAGAGGACTCAGCTTATACCCCACGATGCGATCTAAAATTCTTCGGGTCTGCTGAGAGTTCACCAGAGCCATATCGATCTGACGGGGATGAGCGATAGCGTTTTTCACCGCAGGCTTTGTGATCTCGTTAAACGAGATCCGTCCGCCGTTTTTTCCTTCCAGCCCCAGCGCCTGGTACAGGTGCCAGCTGATCGCTTCTCCCTCTCGATCAGGGTCGCCTGCCAAAAACACCTTGTCGGCATTTTTCACTTCTTTTTTCAGATCTGCGATCAGCTCACCTTTTCCGCGAATATTGATGTATTTTGGTTGAAAGTCATGCTCCAGATCCACACCGAGACTGCTTTTCGGAAGGTCTCGGATGTGCCCTTGACAGGCCACGACTTTATATCCGCTCCCCAAAAAGCTTTTGATGGTAGGTACCTTTCCCGGAGATTCCACGATTACCAAATGATTTGCCATATTGTGTTTCCTTTCATACTTCTGCGCGATCGGTGAGGATATACTTTCCTCCGGGCGCCTTTCGCACAAGCCCTTTGATTTCCAGTTTGGTTAAAATTTGCAGGACCTTGGAGACGCTTCTGTCCTGTGTCACCAGGGCGTCCGAGCTCATTGGCTCATACCCCAGTGCAATGTAAATCTCCCTCTCCTCTTCCGAGAGGGTAGGAAGCGGAGAGGCCAGCGAAGAGACCGTTTTTTCTTCCTCTTTTTTCTCCCCTTCTATAAAAGACACCTCAAATTCCGGAGGTATCGCCTTTTCTTCCTCGGACCGCTGGGATCCGGGAAACACAAAAGAGCGAAGCTTTTGTCGAATTTTCGGTCTCTTTTCCTTTTTCGGTTCAGGCACGCTCTCCTTTTTGCCAAAAAGGGGCAGTGCACTTTTTAAACCGGGATATAGGGGCCGAAAATCCTCCACTATGTCATAGGCGGAAAGACAAGGCTTTGCGCCCATCTTCAAAAGGAAATTGCTGCCTAAAGCGGACCTTGAGAAAATAGACCCGGGGACCGCATAGACCGTCTTTTTCTGTTTCATTGCATCTTCCGCAGTAATGAGAGCTCCGCTGCGCTCATCTCCTTCGATGACGCAAACGGTATCGGACAGGGCGGCAATCAGACGATTTCTTTTGGGAAAATTCTTTCCGTAGGGCGGTGTCCCGGGAGGATATTCGGTGATAAGCAGTCCTTCCCGGATGATCTGTTCATACAATTCCGCGTTCTCCTCCGGGTATACCCGGTCGATCCCGCATCCTAAGATCCCCACAGTAAAGCTTTTGTTGTAAAGCGCCGCCTTATGCGCAAAAGTATCGCAGCCCATCGCTACCCCGGAGACGATCACCGCTCCGGCGCGAGCCAGATCCAAAGAGATCCGCTTGGCGGCGTGAATTCCGTATCCACTGGGATGGCGCGTTCCCACAACGCCCACCGTAAAACGATTGTCCAGATCGCAGAAATTCCCCAGGTAATAGAGCACCATGGGCTTATTGGGGAGGGCGCGGAATCCTTCCGGATAGATATAGTCATCCGGAGTCATGATTCCGATTTTCTCTTTTCGGCAATAGGTCAAAATGCTTTTTGCCCTGTCCAGAGACTTGTCCGCCAGATCTTTTTCATGTCCGTAAAACAAAGTGTCCACTTCTTCCAGATCCTCCGGCGTGGCCTCATAGATCTTTTCCGGATCTCCAAAGTACTTGAGCAAGGTGGTGGGCAATACCGTTCCCGGACAAGTAGCAAGAGACAACCAAAGCCAATACAGGAGTCTTTGTTCTTTTTCCTTCATTGATCGCTCCTTCTTGCAATCTCCCACAGGAAGATGGCCCCTGCCGCCGCGGCGTTCAAGCTTTCCATAGCGCTCATGGGAATACGGCTCTTTTCCGTTGCCCAAGCCTGTGCCTCCGGGGTAAGGCCACTGCCTTCATTGCCGATGAGAACGCAGACCGGTTCCTGAAAGAGCGTTTGACCGATCTGTTTTGCCTCAGGTGCAAGGCATGAGGCGATGCTGCGAACCCCCTTTTCCTCCAAAGCAGAAAAGAGAGATTTTGTGTCGGAAAAAGAAAGAATGGGGATCCGGGCAAAAGCTCCCATGGAAGCACGGACCGCTTTCGGACCAAAGGGATCCGCCCCGCCGACAAGCAACACCCCGTCAAAACCCAAGGCGGCAGCGGTTCGGATCACAGTTCCCACATTCCCTGGGTCTTGAACGTTTTCCAGGGCGACGAGCCGACGCCAATGCAAAACAGGCAAGGCTCGGGAGATCTTTTTCTGAGAATACAGAGTCAGGATCCCTTCGCTGGCCTTTTCCGTACTGATCTTTTCAAAGGCACCCGGAGACAGGAGAACTGTCTGGCAGTCATGCTCTGAAAGTGCCGTTTCCACCTTTTCTTTTAAATGGATCTTATCAGCAGAGAGAAACAGGGTTTCGGGAAATACTCCAGCTTTGCAGAGATCAAAAAAAATGGTAGCTCCTTCGCAAGAAAACACCCCTTCCCGATCCCTTGTCTTTTTCTCCCCCAAAGAGGAGGCGAATTTGACCAAAGGATTCTGTCTGCTTTCAATTTCTTTCCAGTCCATGAATCCATCCTTTCTGACTCTTTCCTTTTATCATATACCAACGCTGGGTAAAATTGCAAGTTTTTTTCTATATTATTCTAAAATATATTGAAGATTTTTTATTTTTTTCACCTCTTTTCTTCCATGCAGATTTTTTTTGTAAAAAATTCAAAAAAGGCTATACAATTCTTTTTTTCTGTGATATAATAATCTGGATGATGAAAACAAATGATAATTTTTCTCGTAAAAAAAGTACTTCTGCGCAAGGGAGCGTAGTCGCCGGTCGCCAAGCCGTGATGGAGCTTCTGCTTTCCGGCAGAACGGTAGAAAAGATCTATCTCCAAAAAGAGGGGACCGGTTCTTTGAAAGCCATTCTGGCAAAAGCAAAAGAAAAAAAGATCCCCGTGGCCTTTGCCGAAAAAGCAAAGCTGGAGGCGATGGCAGGCGGCGCCTTTCACCAAGGCGTGGTGGCCATGGCAGCCCAAAAAGAATACGTCTTGCTGGAAGAGCTCTTTCAAATCGCACAAGAGCGCGGCGAGGAGCCGTTCTTTGTTCTGGCAGACGGCTTGGAAGATCCTCACAATTTCGGAGCGTTGATCCGCTGCTGTGAGGGTGCGGGCGTTCACGGTATCATCATTCCTCGGGCAAATGCCGTGGGTCTTACCCCAACGGTAATCAAATCCTCTGCAGGTGCCGCTGAACATTTGGCTGTCTGTCGCGTGGCGAACTTAGCTCAGACAGTAGAGATTTTAAAAGAAAGAGGGCTTTGGATCTTCTCTTGTGAGGCAGACGGAAGCCCCTACGATCAAGTAGATTACAAGGGACCCATTGCCATCATTCTGGGGAGTGAGGGATTTGGAGTTTCCCGTCTTTTAAAGGAAAAAAGCGATTTTGTCATTTCCTTGCCTATGCGCGGAAAGATCAATTCCCTGAACGTCTCCTGCGCCGGCGCCGTTATTTTATATGAGGCAGCAAAATATAGATAATTTTTTCGGAAAGGACTTTTATGGCTTCTGTTTACAGATTTAAACGAAACAGTAAAAAAGAAGACACCGATCATCGGGAACGCCAATCTGAAGAAGAAAATCGCCAGCATTTCTTCCCTCTTCTCTTTGGGGAAGATACCAATTCCAACACACAGCAAAAAACCAAGGACCACGACGCGGTCCCACAGATCCAAGAAAAACTTGAGCCCCAAGTAATTGACAACACCGTTATCGAGGAAGAGAAGCCGGAAGTCACAGAAGAAAAAAGTGACACTCGCGCTTTTTCCCTCTCTGACTTAGCCGCGGAAGATAGCCGGGCGGATCATTCTGAAACAAAACCCATTCCGGAAGAGTTGATGGAAGCTTTGGAAACCACCGAGGTGGACTCCAAAAAGCTGGATGAGGTATTTAACCACACCAAAGGCAGTTTTTCCGCAAGCACATCTCAATCGGAATACGATCAAACCACAGCCCTCTTGCTGGAGGTCTTTGGATCGGACAAGAAAAAGAAAAAGAAGAAAAAAGAAGCGGAACCGAAATTTGAAGCCCCCGCTTCGATCCAAAACACAGAGACTTTGTCCGAAGAGAAGGAGCTGTTAGAGGAAGAGGCCTGCGCACCTCAAGGGGAAACCCTCGTTCCCGCCCGGAAGGGCGATGGGGAGTACGTGGCCATTCACGACGCACCGGACGAGGTCACCAAGCGTTATCACGCCACCTTTGCAATTGAAGAAGCCCTCAATCAGATCACTCCGGATCAGGTAACAGACTCCATTCCGGAATTGGCTGACGAGATGCACATGCCCGATCAGTCGGACCCCTATAACGACACCTACGACGAGATGGAAGAGAGCCCTCGGAAGAAAGGTCTTCTTCCGGAAGAGTTCACCGCTCAGGAAGAATACGACGAATTTGCAGAGCATCTTCGCAACCGCAATTTCAAAGGTATGATCTCCTGCGTTTGGTCTTTTTTGGTATTTCTGGCTCTTCTTTACCTGGAAAGCGCCACGTTTTCTAATTTCTACCATCCGGAGTTTTTAAAGCCCGACAGCGTATACAGCGCCATCTACCTTTTAATAGACATTCAACTGATTTTTGTTGCAGCGCTACTCTCTCTCTCCTCGCTGGGAGAAGGGGCTCGCGGGCTGATACAAGGAAAGCCTAACCGCAAAACAACGCCTTTTCTGCTCACACTCCTAACCACAATCCACAGTGTTACGATGCTGATTTTCGGAGAAAAGACTTACCCACTCTTTGGTTGTGTGGCCGCTCTCTTTCTCTTCATGACCGAGGTAGCCAACCTTCTGGATTCTCGGCGGATTTACCGCACCTTCCGCGTTTGCGGACGCCAAGGAGATAAACTGGTTGCCAGCCCCACGGATTCGGACAGTGCGGAAGCGG
>JAZOQB010000006.1:0-16806 GCA_045655865.1 Eubacteriales bacterium | reverse complement strand
GTCAATATTTTTCTTTACACAAAAACAGGCTTTCCCACCAAAGGGAAAGCCCGTTTTTTCTTATAAACCGGCTGGTTTACAGCTTGTTGTTTTCGGGGAAAACGCTGATCATGGGCTCCACATCCAGGCCCTTCTGGCGATCCAGATAATTCTTGGTGATCTTGCATACCAGGCCGGAAAGGGCGATCACGCCGATCAGGTTGGGGATCATCATCAGGCCGTTGAAGGTATCGGAGATATCCCAGGCCAGAGAAGAGGTCATAACTGCACCGGAAACGATCATGAGTACGAAGATAACCTTGTAGACCTTTACACCCTTGGCACCGAAGAGGTATTCCACAGCCTTGGCGCCGTACTGAGACCAGCCAAGCACCGTGGTGAAAGCAAAGAGTAACATGGCAATGGCGATAAAGCCCTCGCCTACCGGGCCAAAGACGTTGCCAAAGGCGCGGGAGACTAAGGTAGCGTCATCCAGCTGACCGATGGGAAGTCCGGTGCTAAGATCGATAAAGCCGGAGGAAAGAACCACCACGGCAGTAATGGTGCACACCACAAAGGTATCAAAGAACACTTCAAAAATGCCCCACATTCCCTGTTTGACCGGTTCTTTTACGTTGGAGGAGGAGTGAACCATAACCGAGGAGCCAAGCCCCGCTTCGTTGGAAAATACGCCGCGCTTACAGCCTTGGGTGATGACCTTGCTGATGGCAACGCCTGCTGCGCCGCCTGCCACGGCTTTGATACCGAAAGCAAAGCGGAAGATGGAAGCGAACATAGCGCCAACGGTGTCGATATTCAAGAAGAATACCACCAGTGAGCCCACAATATAGGCGATGGCCATAAAGGGAACGATTCGCTCGGCAAAGGAGGCAATGCGCTGGAGACCGCCAATGACGATCAGGGCGGTGAGAATCATGAGCGCAACCCCGATGATAATGCTGATGACGGGAACAGTACCCACCGTGCCCAGGGTGACGTTTTTAAAGAATGCGGATTTCAGATTCAAGGTGATTTTGTTAATCTGAGCCATGTTTCCGATACCGAAGGAGGCCAGAATGGCAAAGATCGAAAAGAGCACGGCAAGAACGGAGCTGATCGTTTTGCAGCCTTTCTTTTTCCCCATACCGTCTTTTAGGTAATACATGGCGCCGCCCGACCACTCGCCATCACGGTTTCGGCGGCGGAAATAGATGCCCAAAACGTTTTCCGAGAAGTTTGTCATCATTCCGAAGAATGCGGCCACCCACATCCAGAAGACGGCACCCGGGCCGCCCAGTACAATCGCGGCAGCAACACCGGAGATGTTTCCGGTGCCGATGGTAGCCGCCAGGGCAGTACACAGCGACTGGAACTGGGAAATAGTCTTTTTATCCGTCTTTTTTGTGGCGGAGCTATTCTTTTGAAAAATACTGCCGATGGTTTGCTTCCACCAGTGACCGATGTGGGTCAGCTGGAAAAAGCGGGTACCGCAGGTCAAAAGAATGCCGGAGCCGATCAGGAGCACAAGGCCGATCCGGACCCAGACAAAATCGTTGATGAGGGTGTTGATCTTTGTGAGCTGTTCTAAAAATGCAGACATGATTCCTCCTTAAAATAAAAAATGGACCGTGCCGAAAACACGATCCCAAGGAAAAGAAACAAGAAAACTTTGTCCTTTTGCCTGAGAGATCGGCTAAGCCTTACACCTTCGGCACTCAATTCAATGAGTTTCTCCAAAGTTTTGCGGGAAACGACTGAAAAAGGGGCCGTTTCCGCACAGAAACAGAATTTCCACCATTATACGATACTTTTCTTCTCATTGCAAGGTTTTTTGAAAAAATGTTTTTGGAAAAGTCATGGTTTTCTTGGTTGGAACCTTGCAATTTTGGAAAAACCCTTGACTTTTTGGGCTGTGGAGCATAAACTGAAAAGAGAAAACCGATGAAAAAGGGTAAGTACAGTTCGCCAAAATTTTCCCAAAGAGAGCCGCCGGCGGTGGGATGGCGGTGGAAAGGGCGAGATGGAATGGCCTTTTGAGGGCAAGGGGAACGGGCAAGGGTGCCTTAGTATCTGAGCCGGAGCGGTCCTCCGTTATCAAAGACCGGCGCGACAAAGCGCGCAGAGCGGATGGGGAGATCTCCATCAAGCCGGGTGGTACCGCAGGATGAGAGTCCTGTCCCAGCGAAAACACTGGGGCAGGGCGATTTTGTTTTTTTGTCCCGCAAATTTGAAAGGAGAAAGGTCATGAAAGACACGAACATCCCTTATAAGATCTATCTGGAAGAAGGAGAAATGCCGGAAAATTGGTACAACGTTCGGGCAGATATGAAAAATAAGGCCGCGCCCCTTCTCAATCCCGATACCCGTCTGCCCATGACAAAGGAGGAGCTCTCCCGGATCTTTTGTGAGGAACTGGCAGAGCAAGAACTGGATGAGGAAAACGCCTTTATTCCCATTCCCGATCAGATCCGGTCCTTTTATAAGATGTACCGTCCCGCTCCCTTGGTGCGGGCTTATTGCTTGGAAGAAAAGCTGGATACCCCTGCGAAGATCTATTATAAATTTGAGGGCAACAACACCAGCGGCTCGGACAAATTGAATTCAGCCATTGCTCAGGCCTATTATGCCAAACAGCAGGGTCTTGTGGGTGTGACCACGGAGACCGGCGCCGGTCAGTGGGGAACGGCTCTGTCCATGGCTTGCTCTTATTTTGGCCTGGATTGCAAAGTGTTCATGGTGAAGGTCAGCTATGAGCAAAAGCCTTTCCGGCGCGAGGTGATGCGCACCTACGGGGCCTCGGTAACCCCCTCTCCCTCGGAGACCACCCAGGTGGGCAAAAAGATTTTGGCAGAGCATCCCGGCACCACCGGATCTCTGGGCTGTGCCATTTCCGAGGCGGTGGAGACCGCGGTGAATACCCCCGGTTACCGCTACGTTTTGGGGTCTGTTTTGAATCAGGTGCTTTTGCACCAGTCGATCATCGGGCTTGAGACCAAGATCGCTTTGGACAAATACAAGATCCGCCCTGATATTATCATCGGCTGTGCCGGTGGAGGTTCCAATCTGGGCGGTTTGATCTCCCCCTTTATGGGCGAAAAGCTCCGGGGAGAAGCGGATTATCGCATGATTGCTGTGGAGCCGGCCTCTTGTCCCAGCCTTACCCGAGGCGAATTTGCTTATGACTTCGTTGACACCGGAATGGTCTGCCCCTTGGCGAAAATGTACACGCTTGGCAGCGACTTTATCCCCGCGTCTCATCACGCCGGAGGGCTTCGCTACCACGGCATGAGCCCCGTGTTATCTCAGCTTTACCATGACGGCTATATGGAGGCGATCTCCGTTCCTCAGTCCAAGGTTTTTGCGGCGGCGGAATTTTTTGCCCGGTCGGAGGGGATTTTGCCCGCACCGGAAAGCGCTCACGCAATCTGTGCCGCCATAGATCTGGCGATGGAATGTAAAAAGACCGGGGAAGAGAAGACCATTGTGTTCGGCCTTACCGGTACCGGCTACTTTGATATGGTAGCTTACGAGAAGTTCCACGACGGAAAAATGACGGACTACGTCCCCTCTGATGAAGAGCTGGAGAAGTTTGCGGCAAAGTTGCCTTCAATCGACTAAAAGAAACAAGGAAGGGGAAGGAGCCGGACGTTCGGTGTGCTTTCCCCTTTTTAAGGAAAGGGAAATGGAATGAAGATCATCATCAACGCCGATGATTTTGGTTGGAACAGCCAGGTAAACCGGGCTGTGGTACAGGCCTTTGAAAAAGGCTGGATCACCAACGCTACCGTGATGACCAATTTTCCCGCCTTCCGGGAGGCGGTTTCCCTGGCAAAGGAAAATGGCTTTTTGGACCGGGTGGCTCTTCATTTAAACGTGTTTGACGGCCCCCCCTTGACCCAGGCGATGGCTCAGGATCCCCATTTTGCCAAAAAAGGGGAAATGACCCCGGAAAAGGTGATGGGAGGGCGGGGGCTCTGGCGCAAATTCTTCCTTCCCAAAAAAACCGTCCTGGCCCTCAGGACGGAGGCCCGGGCCCAAATGCAAAAATACCAAGAGGCCGGCTTTTCGGAATTTCATCTGGATTCCCACCGCCATGCCCATACCCTTTGGTCTGTTTTTCGGGCGGTGGAAAAAGAAGCTCTGGAACAAGGCTTTACCTCGGCAAGGCTCAGTCTCAATCTGTACCGGAAAAAGAATGTCTTGATCCGGATGTATAAGAGATGGTTCAATCACCGCCTGCAAAAGCGTTTTCTCACGCCTTGCTATTTTACCTCCGGAGAGGAATTTCTCGCCTTGGCAAAAAGATGCTGGGATGAAAAAACGGGTAAAGTGAACTGGACGGGATTTGAGGGAAAGACCTGCGAGATCACCGTCCACCCAAGCTTTGATGAAAACGGACGGCTGATCGATCGGCTGGGTCCGGATTTTGAGGAGCTTTTTGCCTACATAGAAAAGGATCAGCTCATTTCCTTTCGGGATCTGCCCGGAAAGGATCGGGGCCTGAGGAGATAACAATCGAAAAGAAAACAGAAAAAAAGACCGCTCCCAGAGCGGTCTTTTTTGATTTAATCCAATGGGACGCCGTTTTTGTAATAGACGCGGGTGACTCTCGGCATGAAATTGCAGAGGACCTCGTAATGAAAGCTGTGGGAGAGCTCTCCCAGCTCCTCTGCGGTGATCCTTTCGCCTTCGTTTTCTCCCAGAATGACCGCGTGCTGGCCGATTTGGACTCCGTCGATGTCCGTGACGTCCACCATGATCTGGTCCATACACACCTTTCCTACCACCTTTGCCCGTTTGCCGTTGATGAGAACGGAGCCTTTCTCCGTCAGACAGCGATTGAAGCCGTCGGCGTAGCCGGTGGAAACGGTTGCGATCACCCTTGGGGAGGGGGCGGTGTAGATGTGGTCGTAGCCGATTTGCGTGCCTGCCGGAACTTCTTTTATATGGATCACGTGGCTTGCCACTTCCATGGCGGGAAAAAGCTTTACTTTTTCCTGATCGGAATCTTGGGATGGATATAGGCCGTAAAGGGCGATGCCCAAGCGACACATATCGTACTGCCGATCGAAGTCCATGGCGCCGGCACTGTTGCAAATATGCTTTAAGGGGATTTTTACGCCCCGACGGTCCAAAAGGTCCAAAAAGCGGTCAAAGAGCCGGGTCTGCTCATCGGCGTCGCTTTTGTCCCGGCGGTCGGCGCAGGCGTAGTGGCTAAAAAGCCCTTCCAGTTCCAGCCCCGGCAGAAGGGACATGGCCTTTACCAGATCGGCGCCCTCTTCGTCGGGGGAGACGCCGATGCGGCCCATGCCGGTATCCACCGCTGCGTGAACCTTGACCCGAACACCTTTTTCTACAGCCTTCTCCGAAAGGATCCGGGCTTCGTCCAGATTGTAGAGGGTGGCGGTGACCTTGTGGTCGATCAGCTTTTCATACAAAACAGGAGCGGTGTAGGCAAGGATCAGAATCGGACGCTTGACCCCGGCGTGGCGAAGAACGATGGCTTCTTCCAGCTCCGCTACGGCAAAATAGTCCACCCGATCCTCCAGGTGACGTGCCACCACTTCGCTTCCGTGCCCGTAGGCGTCGGCCTTGACTACCGCCATGGTTTTGACTCCGTCTTTCATGCAGGCTTGGAGAGATGAGAGATTGTGGTCAATGGCGTCAAGATGGATGGCGGCAAAGGTTCTGTAATATTCTTTGGAAAGATGAGAGGAGGTCATGCTCCGCTTTTCCTCCTTGGTTTTCAATAATTGTGTCCCATGCCCGGTGTTTGTTTCAAGCCGCTTCGGGCGGCAAACGGCGCACCGTTTTTAGTTGGTCTTTTCCATGAATTCCCGGAGGACTTCATCCTGAATGGCTTTTAAAAGCAAAGCGGCTTTGCCGCCCACCCTCTTGCCGTCGATCTCTTCTGCGGCAAGACCCAGAGAGCCGGAGGAGGATACGATGACTTCGTCCGCCGCCATCATTTCCTCTACGGTAAAGGGAGTTTCCTTTACGGGAACGCCAAGCTTCTTGCAGGCGCCGATGAGGTGAGCTCGGGCGATGCCGGGCAGGATCAGATTGTCGGTGGGCGCGGTAACGAACACGCCGTTTTGAAGAATGTGCACGTTGCTGTGAGCACACTCGGTAACTCTTTCTCCTCTGTGAAAGACCGCTTCGTCACAGCCGGCGTCTTTTGCCTTTTGGGATGCGATGACCGAGGGGATCAGGTTCAGGGTTTTGATGTTGCAATGGAGAAAACGGGTGTCCTCCAGGGTAATGAGTTTGATTTTTTTATACACATCCACGATGTCTTTTTGGGAAATGTTGATCCAGAGATTGCCTTTGGAGCCGTCGGTGGGGAAAATGTGATTGCGCTTGCCGTGACCGCCGCGGGTCACCTGCCAGTAGACGAAATTGTTTCCCGTATCCATTTTGGCGACCATTTCACAGAGAATGGCCTTCATTTCTTCTTTGGTCTGCGCGATCTCGATCTTGAGCAGCGCAGCGCTGTTGTAGAGGCGGTCGATGTGCTCGTCCAGCGCAAAGATTTTATAGTTACGGCTGTAGGTGGCGTCGTACACGCCGTCGCCGAAATAGCACACCCGATCGTTCATGGGAATGGTCATATCCTCAGCTTCGCCGAAGGTTCCGTTGTAGTAGCCGAGATTTTTCATTTTTTTGTATCCTTTCAAAGCGTTATGCTAAAAATACCGGGATTTTTCCATTGGGCAGAGAAAAAACAAAACGGAAACAAGGTATCTTTCTTGCCCTTTGTAACAGTATATTCCTTTTTTTCGAAAAAGGAAAGGATATTGGGAAAAATAATTTAATTTGTCCCGTTTTTTTGTTCCGAGAGGGCCAATTGGTACTGCTTGGGGGTGGTGCCTTTGTGCTTTTTGAACGTTTTGATAAAATGACAGGTATCGTTAAATCCACATTCAAAGCCGATCTCCGTGACGGTTCGACCCGTGTTGCACAGAAGATTGGAGGCCTCCTCCACCCGGTAATAGTTTACGTAGTTCATGGGGGTCAGCTTTGTGATGGATTGGAAAAAGCGGCAGAAGTATTTGGGATTCATGCCGATGATCTTGGCCAGAGTCTCCAGAGTCAAAGGTTCGGAAAAATGAGTTTCGATGTATTCCAAGACCGGTTTGAGCTGAGTAATTTTTGCCGTGGTTTTGGAGGGGACTCCCAGGCTCTCGGTATAGCAACCGTCGTCCAGGATCAGAGCGAATAGCCGGCTGAGATTGCCAAAGGTCATCAGGCGGCAATGACTTTCGGGCTGACGGGTGCGGAAGGGCGTGAGCAGTTCCTCCACTACCGGATGGATTCCGGAAAAGCCGGAGGGATAGTAAAGGGTGGGCAAAAGCTCTCCCCGGAGAAAAGGGCGAAGATCGTCCCGCACCGAGCGAACGTTGGCAAACAAAAGGTCGGGGTCGAAATTGAAACATTCGTAGATACAGCCCCGGGGGGTGCTGCCGTGAAGAGTGCCTTCCCGCAACAAAAAAACGTCTCCCGCACCGGCACGGTACTCCCGGTCGTCGGCGTAAAGTTGCATTTCTCCCCGCCGGACGCGGATGATTTCCCATTCCTTGTGCCAGTGAAAAGGCATACTGTAACTGGGGTGGTTTTCATCCACGTAAAAATAGTCCACAGGAAACGCGGCCGAGCCGTGGGACTTGTTTTCGTTGTAGGAAAAATAGTGCATGGGCGCTCCTTGATAGAAAAGTGACTTTTGTCTTATTTTTGTGGGATAATTCCACAAGAATTTTACCAGAAATAATGATAAAATGCAAGAGGAAAGAACTTTTTTTCAACAAGAGGAAGGAGAAACTATGAGCTACGGAAAAAAAGTATGGATCTTCCCTGACGCGGAACTGCCGCCGGTAGGGGAAAACGTGATCCCGGGACACGAGTCGGTCATCATCACCAATACCGGGGATGAGGATGCTCACGTTCGCATTACTTTAATTTACACGGACAAGGAACCCATCAGCGATATTTGCGTCACCGTTCCCGCGCGGCGCGTTCGTTGCCTGCGCACCAACGAAGAAAAGGACTTCGGCGCCCATACGGCTGCCTTTGAGGAGCAGTACGCCATCCTTCTGGAGAGCGACGTTCCCGTGGTAGCGCAGTACGGCAGAGCGGAGCCCCGCAAAGTGGCTTTTTATACCACGCCCGGCTACTGCTGCGATTGAAAAACCAAGGAGTTTACTATGGAACAGAGCAAAGAAAAGCGCTATTTAAAAAGAGCGGTTCATTTTGACTTCCATACCATGCCCGGCATCTATGACTTTTGTCGGGATTTTGATGCGGCAGCATTCGCGGAAAAGTTGAAAAAGTCCCACGTGACCATGATCAACTTTTTTGCCCAGTGCAACATTGGTTTCGCATATTACCCCACGAAGGTAGGCGTTCCTTATCCTACCATGAAAGGGGACCTGTTTGGAGACGTTCTCAGAGAGTGTCACAAGCGTGACATTCAGGTGGCAGCGTATCTGAACGTGGGGCTCAATCACGAGATGGCTCGCCGTCACGCAGACTGGTGTCAGATTACCCGGGACGGTGAGGTGCTTCACGGAGATCGGGTGAACAAGAATTTCTTCCGCACCAACTGTTACAACACCGGTTACGGGGAACACACTCTGAACGTGATCCGGGAGATCTGCGAGAATTACGACGTGGACGGCATTTTCTGCGACTGTATGAACGTGCGCCCCTGCTGGTGCAACCGATGCACCGAGGATATGCTGGCGCGGGGAATCGATCTGGATGACGTGGATGCCGTGAAGGCCTTCTCGGAAGAGGTGATGCTCAATTTCAGTCGCCGTGTCCGCCAAGTGGTTCCGAAGGATAAGCTTTTGATCCTGAACACCTCCATGGATAAGGAAAAGATCAAAGATCTGCAGTATCACATGGAAGTGGAATGCCTTCCCAGCAGCGGCCTGTGGGGTTATGACACTTTTTGGGCAAATGCTTCATACGTGAGAAACCTTCAAAAAGACGTTCTGTACATGACGGGAAGATTCCAGTCTTGCTGGGGAGATTTCGGCGGACTGAAAGCCCGGGCTTCTCTGGAACACGATATTTACGACGCCATGTGCGCCGGGGTACAGTTCTCCGTGGGCGATCACCTGCATCCGGCCAGAAATCTGGAAATGGGCCTGTATGACATGGTAGAAGAGATCTACGGTCGAATGATGCAGTACGAAAAATACACGGATAACGCCGTCTTCCAGTCTGATATCGGTGTGATTCACAACATTGCCGGCCGTCTGGAAGAGCATGAGAAGGGCATCGTCCGTATGCTTCTGGAATTGAAGCAGAGCTTTGACATTGTCAACGAGAACATGGATCTGGATCGTTTCCGCCTTCTCATATTGCCCGACGCCATCTGTATCACCGAAAAACTGCAGGAAAAATTGCAGCGCTACATCGATGCTGGCGGCAAGGTCCTCTTTAGCGGCGAGAGCGGCTTGAATGCGGAAAAGACGGATTTTGCTTTCTCAGCCTTAAAAGAGATGCTCTCTCTGGATGGCAAAGATACCAGCAACTCCTCCTACTATGTGACCCGGGAGAAGATCTGCGAGGCGCAGATGGAATACTCCATGTATCGAGAGGGAATTTTGCTGAAGGCAAAAGACGACCGTGACGTGGTGGCTGACTATATCAAACCCTATTTCAACCATCATTGGGACGGTCTCCACGGCTACTACTACACCCCTCAAGAGAAAAAGACCGGTCACGCGGCAGTGGTAAAGAGAGGAAACCTGGCTTATATTTGCTTTAACGTTTTCGGCGCTTACTACAACTGCGCCAGCGTGTTCCACAAGAAACTGGTGGAATACCTTTTGAAGGATCTTCTTCCCCAGCCCCTCATTTGTGCTCCGGATATGCCGTCTACTTCCCGTGTTACCCTCACCGGAACCGACGACTACAAGCTCCTTCACGTGAAGACCACCTTCCCGGAACCCAGAGGAAGAATGAACATTGTGGAAGAGCACGTGACCCTGCCCGCAGGGCACGAGATCCTGGTTCGCGGCGAATACAAGGAAGTTTGCCTCCTGCCCCAGGAGACCCCCGTGGAATTCAAGGTGGAGGGCGGCTACACCAAGATCACCCTTCCTAAGATTACCGGCTACGATATGTTTTTGCTTCGCTGACATATTGAAATAAAAAACAAAAAAATAAAACATAAAAAAGGAGATAATGTTATGGCAGAGCATGGAAAAATTTGTATCCCCGTTTCCGAATACAAGGAAAGAATCCAGAGAGCGGCAAAGCTCATCCAAAAGGAAGGTCTGGACGTTTTGATCGTTAACTCCAACGAGGCGGATTACGCCAACGCCCGCTACTTCTCCGGCTTTTGGCCCCTGTTTGAGAGATGCGGCGTAGCCATTTCGGCCAGCGGCGACGCGGCTTTGATGGCAGGTCCGGAGAGCCGTCACTTTGCGGCTGACCGTTCCAAGATCGAGAAGATCTTCATTTTGAAAGAGTACCGCGAGAGCGCAGATCCCCAGTATCCCGAGTTGGTTCCCGATACCTACCGTGACGTGTTCCGCGCCATTGGTGTGACCGGAGACAAGCTGCGCATCGGTGTGGCCAGCTACCTGGATACTTCTGTGATCATCATGGACGGTATTCGCTCCGCTTTCCCCCAGGCCGAGATCGTTCGTGCCGACCATATCATGGTAGCTTTGCGCTCCATTAAGACCAAAAATGAGATCGAGTGCCTGAGAGAGGGCTACCGCATTGCGGAACTGGCTACTCAGCAGGTCATCCGTGAGATCCGTCCGGGCATGACCGAGCTTCAGATGGTAGGCGTAGCTCAGAGAGTGATCTACGAAAACGGTGCAGAGTACGAAGGACTTCCCATGTACGTGTTCTCCGAAGCTTCTACCCGTCACGCCATTTCCCGTTCCAGCTACCGTAAGTTTGAAAAGGGAGACATCGTTCAGCTGAACCTTTCCGCCAAGATCGACGGATACTCCGCTGCCATCGGTTACCCCATTATTTTGGGTAAGCTGGAAGGAAAGAGAAGAGAGGACGTTCTCTTCTGTCTGGAGGCTCACCGCTGGAGCCAGAATCAGATCCGCGCCGGCGTTCCCGCCGCACAGATCGCTCAGGGCTTCTACGATTATTTCGTGGAGCACGGTTATGAGAAGAACTTTGTCTACGGACCTCTTCACGGCACCGGTATGATCGAGGTGGAGGCTCCCTGGGTGGAGACCAGCTCCGATTACCTCCTGCAGCCCAACATGACCTTCCAGATCGACACCTACCTGTCTTCCGACACCTTCGGTGTAAGATGGGAAAAGGGTATTGCTGTTACCGAGAACGGGTATGATCTGATCTGCCCCGAGGTCGGCACTCTGTACGAATTGGAATTCTAAGCCCGATCTGAGAAAGGGGGAAAAAACGATGCAGATGGTGGATATGTTCTACGAAGAACTGGAGGACGCCAAAAAAAGAAAGGTGCCCTTTATCATCCCCATTGGTACCATTGAGTACCACGCCCTGCACGCTAGCTGTGGGACGGATACCATGGTAATCAACGGCGTCATGAGAGAATTGGAAAAGACCAAGGAAATGGTGGTTTGCCCTCCCATTTGGTACGGCGTGGCCAGCTACGCTGTGGCCGGGCCCGAGAGCGGCACCATTCACGTGGACGTGGATGCGTACGAGAACTACCTTTACTGTATTTTAAAGTCCATGATCTACGGCGGCGTGAAGAACCTGTACTTGGTAGCCCATCACCAGACCGAGGAAGCGGGCCTGATGCCCATGACTCTGGCTTGCCACAAGGCGGCCAAAAAGGTCATTATGGAATATATGGAAGACACCCTGGGCCGCGGCTGGTGGGGAAGCGACAGTTACGCCAACTACTACGAGAACCTGGGTGCCGCCGATGATCCTTTCTCCTACATCAAGGTGATTCCGCTGTTGAGTCGGGAAGCGCAGCACAAGTGCGGCGGCTTTGACCATGCAGGAAAATTTGAATCCAGCTTGATGTACGCTCTGTATCCGGACCACGTGGATCTGGAAAGAACCAAGAGAAATCACGAATGGTTCGCCAAGAGTGCCGAGGAGACCAGCATGGAATTGGGGCAGCACATGGTGAAATGCGCCCTGGAAACCCTGGAAGAAATCATTCAGTAGGATTCTTATGACTGAAAGAGAAAAGGCGGACGCCGGTTTTTTCTACCAGGCTAATCACGATCCGGATCTTTTGCGGGGCAAGATGGAAAGTCAGGAAAAGAACTATGACTACAACGCCTTGCGCCCTTCCCAGAAAGAAGAACGGGATCGCATGATCCGGGAGAATTTTAAAAAGGTTGGAAAAAACTGCGTGATTGAGCAGCCCTTTTTCGGGGATTTTTGGGAAAAGATCTCCGTTGGGGACAACTTTTTCGCCAATTACAATTTTGTGGTGCTGGCGGGAACCGACGTGGACATCGGAGACGATGTTTGGATCGGACCGGATTGCGGACTTTACGCTGCCGGTCACCCTTTCGATCCGGAATTGCGCAAAACGGGCTTGGAATATGCCTGGCCCATTCGTATCGAGAGCAACGTATGGATCGGTGGCGGTGTGAGGATCGTGGGCGGTGTTACCATCGGCCAGGGTTCTGTGATCGCGGCGGGGAGCGTTGTGACCAAAAGCATTCCTCCCCACGTTTTGGCAGGGGGAAATCCCTGCCGAGTCATTCGCGAAATTCGTCCCGAGGATGACGATAAGTATCGAAATGGCAAGATCCCCCGGTAAGAGGGGAAAAAGAAGCAGATAGAAGGCGGGATTTTCCCGCCTTCTGAAGCATTTAGTTTTTTTACAAGGAGGTCAAACCGGATGCGTACCGTTTTGGCGTTTGATTTCGGCGCTTCCACCGGCCGTGCCATTAAGGCAAGCTTCGATGGCAAGCGTTTGCAGTATGAAGAGATCCATCGCTTTGAAAATGTTCCTACTTATGAAAATGGTCGCCTTTGCTGGGATTTTCCCGCCCTCATCGGTGAGGTAAAAAAAGTATTGGATGAGGATCACGGCATTGACGCTGTGGCCTTTGATACTTGGGGTGTAGACTACGGTCTTTTGGATGAGGATGGGAAGCTCATGGGTCGCCCCACTCATTACCGGGATTCCCGTACCGAGAAGACCTTACCGGAGATCCTGAACAAAATTTCTCCCGACGAACTTTACTCTGCAACCGGAAACCAGATCATGGCGATCAACACGCTCTTTCAGCTTGCCGCAGAGGAAAAGCGGGAGGCCAAGACTTTGCTGTTCATGCCCGATCTGTTCGTTTGGGCGCTGTGCGGAGAGATTTCTGCTGAGCGGACCATTGCCTCAACCTCTCAGATGTACGATTTTGCAAAGGGCGACTGGAATCGCCGTATCGCCGGGCTTTCGGGAATGAGGGAAGAAATTCTTCCTCCGCTTGTGGATAGTGCTACCGTGGTAGGCCAGTACCGTGGAATTCAGGTCATCAAGGTTGCCGGGCACGATACCCAGTGCGCCATTGCCGCCATGCCTTCCGACGGGAAAGGCTGTCCGGCCTTCCTTTCCTGCGGAACCTGGTCTCTGATCGGCTGTGAAAGTGACAAGGCCATCCTTACGGAAAAGAGCCGGGAAGACGCCCTTTCCAACGAGCTGGGCGCCAACGGCATGGTCAATTATTTGAAAAACATCAGCGGCCTTTGGCTCATTCAGGAGATTCGCCGGAACTTTAGAGCAGAGGGAAAAGAATATTCTTTTGCCGATATGGAAGAGATGGCAAGAAGCGCCGAGCCCTTCCGCTCCTTCTTGGATCCGGACGATCCCAGCTTTGCTGGCCCCGGACAGATGCCGCAAAAAATTCGGGCGTATTGCGAGAAGACCGGCCAGAAGATCCCGGAAAGCGACGGGGAGCTGGTTCGCTGTATTTATGAGAGCTTGGCGATGAAGTATCGCTTTGCCATTTCTCAGATCGAGGAAAACACGGGCAAAAAATTTGACCGACTCCATCTTTTGGGCGGAGGAACCAAGGACGGCTTCCTTTGCCAGATGACCGCCTCCAGCCTTGGAATTCCCGTGATCGCCGGCCCCGGTGAAGCCACGGCCCTGGGTAATATCCTTTTGCAGTTGGTGGCTCTGGGCGAGCTTTCCGATATCGACCAGGGACGGGCGATGATCCGAGAGCAGGAAAAGGTGAAAACCTACGAACCTGTGGATACAGAAAAATGGCAAGCGGCTTACAAGCGTTATCTGGATGCGGTTCAGCCAAAGTAAAAAATAGGGAAAAAATCAGACTATTATTACAATGAGAGATGAAACATTTTCCTTGTTTTTCGGTGAGAAAAAATAACCGATCTTCATAGATACTCCATTGAATTTCAAAAAAATAAGGAGAGTTGATTATGAACTGCCCGAACTGTCAAGCCCCCATTCCTGAGGGAACAAAATTTTGTACTTCTTGTGGAGCTCCCATCGCCGTTGAAGAACCCAAGCTTTCTGCGAAGCAGCGCGGCGTGAAAAAAGCCCAGTTTTTAAAGACGGAGGCGGCCCCTGCCGTAAAGAAGATGGCAAAGGCTTCTCTTGTCGTTTTTGCGGTGATCGTCGCCCTGATCCTGATCGCTACCGTTAACACCAACTCCATGTCCATGCTGGATCTTCCCGTGGTGATTCTGACGGTGGATGAAGACGAAAGAGAAGAATTGCAGGATCAGTTGGAAGATGCCGGTGATGAACTGAACGATCTGGATGACGTTTTAGAGCAAATTGAGGACGAATATGATTCCAAAACCGTAAAGTCCACGGAAAAATTCATCGAAAAGATCCAGGACGCTGCCCGCAAAACGTCCTTGAATAGCATCATTACCATGGTAAATGCCTGTGAAGACTTCGTGGATGAAGTGGATGAAGAGATCGTCGAGAAAATGGATATCGAAGACGCCTTGGAGGACATTCGGGAAGTAGCTTCCATTCTGGAAGTGATCCGTGCCGTTATCTATATCTTCGGCATTATCGTGATCTTGCTTGCCCTGTGGGCGGCCCTTTCCAAGATCACCTGGCTGAGCATTTTCTGCCTTATTCTTTATACCCCTGTTTGTGCGCTTCTTTCCAGCGTTTTGATCGCCGTTTTGGTGTTTGTTGCCTTTATTGCTTTGGCGGTGACCACCTCTCGCGTGAACAAGGCTTGGAAGCGTGCGTAAAACACAAACGACAAAGAGCAAAAGCAACTTTGCAGTAAAAGAAAAAGACACCGAAGGGTGTCTTTTTCTTTTTTTAGGGAAGCGGGGAGCTGGAATTTTAAGCCGAAAGAGGATGCGAAAATGGGTGGGAAAACGCCCCGGATTTTAACCAACTTTGTCAACGAGAGAGACCCTGCAGGTAATTTTCCACTGGGCAGTATTGCCTGTATATCTGCCACGGTTTTCTGTAACGGTGACGAAGGTGGACGTTTTAAAGCCATCCACCAAATCCACGGAGAGGCAACCGAAACCCACGTCAGGCCGCTTGTCGCTCTCGGTGACGGTGACCTCGATCACCACCGTTTTCACCGTATCAAGGGGAACGGTCCACCGTTTCCCGCTTGCGATGGCGACTCCTTCGCAGGTGTAAGCCTTTCGCCAATTGTTTCCCACGGAATCGTTATATAAAAGTGACGCAGAAATGCTGAGCTCATATACACCGCTTGTGTATCTCGGGTCAGGGGTCTGTTTTGTTTGCCAGGTGCATCCTGTCAAGGACAATGCCAGAACCGCACACCAGATCAAAAGAACCTTCCGCATATATACCACCTCAATAAAAAAAGCGCACCCCCGAAGGGATGCGCCGAAAAAGTGTCTCCCTCGGTTTCGCTACCACACTACACCGATAATCATCCGCAAGGGAATGAGAGAAAACACCTTTTACCAAGGTAGTTTTCCCTTCGCGGATGGTTTTATCGTATTAAAATGTAGTGTGGTATGTGTTTATGATATCACATCAAAACCCAGTTGTAAAGTCAACAATGAAAAAGAAAAAAGAAAAGATATGCGCATATCCTCATAGCAAAAGAAAAGCACCACGGATGTGGTGTCATAGAAGGAAGTGAAGTTGCGGCTTTGCCGCAGTGATGTTGTGCCTACGGCACAGCGATGGATTGCTCCTTCGGTGCAAAGTGATGTGATGTGTTCCGCCTCACGCGCGGAGCGTGCATCACTTGCGAAGCAAACATCACGCGCGAAGCGCGCATCACGTTCCCGCAAGGGAACACATCGTTCAAAAAAGCCTAACACTTTCGTGTTAGGCTTTTTTGTGGCAGGGGCACAAGGACTCACCCTCCTTGGTACCGGGGTTTTGCTCCTCCCATTCGGTCGTTCAAAACCTGGTACCGGCGGTCAAATTGCGGCAAAAAAGCCACAACGTGGCTTTTTCTTGCAATCCGCCCAGGGCACGCTCCCCGCGTGCCTGCGGGTTCAAATTCATATACTCATAGCAAAAGAAAAGACACCACGAATGTGGTGTCTTTTCTTTTGGCAGAGAGCAAGCGTTAATATCCGAATTGAATACCGTGTTCTCAATCTGGCTCAAAGGGATCGTCTTTGAGCTATCTTTATAATTGAAAGTGATGATCACTTTATCGTCGTACAAATATACCGAATTCACGAAACTGTCAATCAGTCTGCGCTTGTGATCAAGCCGCTTGGTGTTCAGCCTGCGAAAACGGTCGAACCAATAGAGTATTTTCTCCTTGGTAAGTGTTGGTTTGGCTAATTCTTCTTTTATGATCTGTACTGAAATCTCGTTCTTTTGTTTTTCAAGTTCTTCGAGTCGAGATTTTGTTGATGCTGTTATAATTCCTTGCTGAATAGCGTTGAGCATAT
>JAZOQB010000005.1:0-2278 GCA_045655865.1 Eubacteriales bacterium | reverse complement strand
TTTTATTTAAATGAGGGTGGAAACCCTTATGGTTTCCCCCTCAAGCTCCTCTTTCCTTCCGGTTCATAAAAGATTTTTGGGGTTCATCGTCCTATTTTCCGTTCCGGAATAAAAAGAGCCCTGACGGTGTCTTTTTTTATTATGGTGCGGATGATGGGACTTGAACCCACAAGGCATTGCTGCCACTGGAACCTGAATTGTGGTTTTCGTTGCTTTCGCAACTCAAGCCACAGAAGTCATCGCTAAGCCATTTTATAGACACCGGCATTGGATCTTTCTGTTTTCAATAGTTGGATATACCGAATTAGTAATCCAAAGGAATCTTAACACCAACAGAAACAGAAAGCAAGACATAAAATCAAGCAAGGCCGTTGTTCTACCGAAAACGGTACAGCTTATAAGCAACTTTATAACAACTTTATAACAACTCTTTAACAACTTTCTAATAATTTTCAAACAACTTCTTAACAACTTTAATACGAAGTGAGTTTTTAATTTATATACGGAGGAAAAGAGTTTAAGACAGTAACCATAAGAGTTTACCCCATCATTTAAATCAAAGAACCAAAGAAAAAATTTTGTTTATCTTACAATGTCTTTAAACATAGCCGCAAGTTCTTCCTCACTTTCCCTAAAATCCCTGTTTATCCATTCAATTATAATTCCGACTGTTCCGCCAATCATTCTTGAAGTCTGGTAAATTTTTTCGGTTTCAGAAAGATGTGAAGAATCAAGGATGCCTTTTGTCATACTTTCGTCCATGCTTCTGTAAATAAAATACACAAGATTGTTTTTGTTAAGAGCAATGAAAAAGTCCTTTTCTTTTTTTACGCTTCTGTATCTTTCAATAAGGAATTCTTCCGGAGAGCTGTAATCATCAAGGCTTTTCGCGAAGTTTAAAGAGAATTTTTCGGCATATTTTACCAGCACGTCTTCTTTACTTTCAAAATTCCGATAAAAACTCGAACGGCTTACTCCGGCAATTTTAACAAGATCTTTTATTTGTATTTCGCCTATTGGCTTTTTCTTCATCATTCGGATAAGAGCGGTTGTAACCGCTTCTTTAACGCTTTCGTTAAGAGTAATTTCCTGTTTCACGGGACATTTTTCCTCCTATGTCGCAGTTTGGTTTTTTGCTATTTACATTGCTGTTAAAAACTTTACAATATAGTTGTGCGGGACATTTGTCCCACAAAATTATATCGTAAAGGACGGAAAAAGTAAATGGATCTTTCTAACAAAAAAATTATCCTCACCGGCGGCGGCAGCGGTATTGGCGCAGGTTGTGTTAAAGGTTATGTACGCGCAGGCGCAAACGTTGTTTTCTGCGACGTAAACGATGAAAATGGCAAAGCTGTTGAAGCTGAAGCAAACGCACAGGAAGGCGTTTCCGGAAAAGCAACTTATTTCCATTGCAATATTGCAAGCAAAGCTGAAGTTGACGAATTCTTTGCAAAAGCAGAAGAAATCCTCGGCGGAGCAGATGTTCTTTGCCATGCAGCAGCTATCACCGTTGCAGCAACCTGCGAAGGCGCTTCTGAAGAAGATATCGACAGAATCTTTGCTGTTAACTTCAAAGGTACTGTTTTTGTTGACCAGGCAGCATATAAAATCTTCAAGAAAAATGGCACCGAAGGTTCCATCATCAACTTTGCTTCTGATACCGGCGTAATCGGTTCTGCAGGCGATGGTATCTATGCTTCCTCCAAAGGCGCAATTCTTACCTGGACCAGAACCATTGCTGCTGAATGGGGTACTGAAAGCAACGTAAGATGCAATAACTTCAACCCCATCGTAAAAACTCCTCAGTATGAACAGTGGCTTGCACATACCGATCCTGCTATTGTTCAGCAGCATCTTGCTACTTTGAAAACTGAATTCCCCATCGACGGTGCCCTCGGCGAAGTTGACCGCGATATCGTTCCCGCAGTTCTTTTCCTTTCTTCCGAAGGTTCCCGTTATATCACCGGCCAGACCATCTGCGTAAACGGTGGCCGCGTAATGGTAAGATAATCTCCCAACCCTTTTCTATAACTAATCCCAAAGTAAAAACCCCTGTGGAATTCCACAGGGGTTTTTGCTTATTTAATTGTATGTACGACATCCAAAAGGGAACGGAACTGGGGGAAAACACGAATCGGACAACAACGCAAACATAAACTTCCTTTTCCGAAAACGCAGATGCGGAAAGTTAAAAACAGCGGGTTTTGAGCAAGTTTTCAAGCGATTACGAGGCTCGCTCAAAGTCACACTTCTTTGATTTTATTGAAAAAATATG
>JAZOQB010000004.1:0-19998 GCA_045655865.1 Eubacteriales bacterium | reverse complement strand
TTTTTATCGCATAAAACAAGAGAAAAAAGAAAAATGTTACCCTGCCTTCCCGAGATGATATTTGTCGCATGACAAGAATTATCAATCCCTTGATTTAGGTTTTTTTTCATGTTATAATTTGCCAGTGCAATGAGTTTATCGCATCTGTGAGGAGGGACACCGCTATGAAGCAACAACAGGCTTTTGTAGAAAAGAGAAAAATGCTCAAGGGGGCGCTCCATTGCCATACCACCCGTTCCGATGGCGATAATACTCCGGAAGAGGTCATCCGTTATCACTATGAACACGGTTATGATTTTCTTGCCATCACCGATCATAGAGTTTACAACTTTCAAAACTTCGCACCGGAGGTTCCCATCACCGTCATTCCCGGCATGGAGTTTGATAATAAGATCATTGGCTATGAGAAGGGCTTTCGCTGTTTCCATACCCTTTGTATCGGTCCGACCAAAGAAGATGGAAACGGCTTTGAGCAGGATGAACAGTTCTCTTCCGGTACAGCAAAGGATCAGTATGAATATCAAACTTACCTTGATCAATTTCACGCCAAGGGAAATTTGACCATATATTGCCATCCCGAATGGAGCTCTACACCGGCTCGCTATTTTGAAAATCAGAAAGGCAACATTGCCATGGAAATCTGGAATAGCGGATGTGCGCTGGATAATGAAATGGATACCGATGCCGCATATTGGGATGAGATCCTAGCCCAGGGCAAATTGATTTATGGAGTTGCTACAGACGATGGCCATGAGTTGCATCAGCATTGCAACGGCTGGGTAATGGTGAACGCGGAAAACGACATCAACTCTATTCTGGCTGCGCTGCGAGAGGGAAAGTTTTATTCTTCCTGTGGCCCTGAAATCTATAATTTCTATATTGAGGATAATAAAGCGATTGTAGAATGTTCTCCAGCCTGTAAGATTCGTTTTCACAGTGATATGCACCCAACTCAGATTATTCGTGCCGAACATGGCGAGCTGACACGTGCAGAATTTCCCATTGAAAAAAAGTCCAAGTCGGGAAAAACGATCATGGCATATCAGTATATCCGGGCGGTTGTTGTTGACAAGCAAGGAAAGTTTGCTTGGACCAATCCCATTTTTCTTGATTGATCGGTTTTTGCAGTTACATTAAGACCGAATCAAATCAATTCAGAATTTAAAAATATGGATAGGCACCCAGCCAACATAGCAACATGGGTAAATAGTGCTTAATTTTGGTGTTTCTATGTCTTTTTTATCATTTGTTTTGGTGATATAATTAAGACATTCGGAATACAGCTTTGCTTGAAGGGAATTATCATGACCAAACAAAAGAATTACAAAAAGACGCTGATTGCCTGTTATCTTGGTTTTGTTACACAAGCAATATCAGCAAATTTTACCCCACTTCTATTTTTAACTTTTAAGAATACCTACGGCATTACACTGGAAAAGATCGCAATGATTCCGCTGGTTTTCTATCTTACACAACTGCTCGTTGATCTTGCGGCTACAAAATTTGCAGATAAGATTGGGTATCGTGCCTGCGTAGTTGCATCACAGGTTTTATCGGCTATCGGCCTTGTGTTGATGGCAATATTACCGGATATGCTTTCCAAACCTTTTTTTGGCATTCTGATTTCGGTAGTGCTTTATGCCATCGGTAGCGGCCTGATCGAAGTTTTGGTAAGTCCAATTGTTGAAGCCTGTCCCTTTGAAAACAAAGACGGAATGATGAGCCTGTTGCATTCCTTCTATTGCTGGGGTGCAATGGGTGTGATTCTGGGGTCTACGCTCTTTTTTGCAGTATTCGGCGTAGAAAACTGGAAGATTCTTACGTGTATTTGGGCTTTGGTACCATCCCTTAACACTTTAAACTTTATAAACTGCCCGATCGAGCGCTTGGTTGAAGACGGAAAAAGCATGAGCATTTCCAAATTGCTGAAAACTCCCATTTTTTGGATGATGATTTTATTAATGGTCTGTTCGGGCGCGTCAGAGGCAACCATGGCTCAATGGGCCTCGGCATTTACCGAATCTGCGGTCGGGGTATCCAAAGCCGTTGGCGATTTGGCAGGGCCTTGCCTTTTTGCGATGTTTATGGGTATTTCCCGTATGCTATATGGAAAGTTTAGTGAAAAGCTTGATTTGACCAAGGTAATGCTCAGGTGTGCGGTTCTGTGTGTGTGCTGCTATTTGTTGGCGTCACTTTCCCAAGCACCTTTTCTAGGACTTGCAGGATGCGCGCTCTGTGGTTTAGCGGTTGGTATTATGTGGCCGGGATCCATAAGTGTGTCTACAAACCATTGCCCAAGAGGCGGAACGGCTATGTTTGCTTTTTTAGCTTTAGCCGGCGATTTGGGTGCTATGGTAAGCCCGACTATTGTGGGAAGCCTTTCCGAAGCGGTAGGCGGTAATCTTAAAATTGGATTGCTGGCAGCGACGCTGTTTCCGGTGATATTGGTTGTTGGTCTTGCTGTTTTAAGACGCAAGAAAAATCGAGCCGGACAGGAAAATGAATAACTTTAAGTTTGTTAAAGAGGTCTATCATAAAACAAGACGGTTGCCGGAGCAACCGTCTTGTTTATTATCTTTGAAAGAGAAATACATTTTCTTGCTGTAATATTTATTTTTCAAGAAGCGGAAAGATTCTGCTAAGCGGTTGACAGAGCTCTGTTGAAACGCTTTGGCAATGTGCTTGTTAAAGTCTTTTCCCTTGGGTTTTTAAGTTCTTTCTAAAACATAACGTTTTCTTCTTTTGAGGGGAAGATTTAGCCAATAATTTCACCGTTTGAATTGAAGAGGGGAAGACCTTCCAGATATACAAGGTCCTTGCGATCCTGAGCTTCACCTTCCGCAAGAATTGCACATCTTCCGGCAACGATGCCTCCTGCCTTTTCCACTAGGGTCTCCATGGCTTCCAGGGATTTTCCGGTTGAGATAACATCATCGACTAAAAGGATCCGCTTGCCTCGCATCATCTCGGCATCCGCGGTGTCAAGACAGAGTACCTGCTCCTTTGCGGTGGTGATCGATTTTACCGACACCTTAAAGATACCGGTCATGTAAAGCTTTGGAGCCTTCCGTGCCAAAAAGTATTTTTTAGAGCCGCTCTGGCGTGCCATTTCGTGAATCAAGGGGATTCCCTTAGCCTCGGCGGTCATCATATAATCATAGGGGAAGGGGATCTTCTTTAGCAACTCTCCGGCGGCAGCGACGGTTAATTCCGGGTCACCGAAAATCACAAATCCTGCGATGGAGAGAGAATCGTTGACTTTGCAAATGGGAAGATCGCGTTCCAAGCCCGCAATTTTCATGTGGTGATAAAGTTGCATAATAATTCTTCCTTTTCTTTTTTTCTCTTACTTTTCCATTTTACTCCTAGTTTTTTAGCTTGTCAAGAGAAGGATGGAATCCTTGAAAGAACATTATTTGTTCCTGACGCTTGACATCGAATTTAAAAACTGGTAATATGGTTTTGAAAACTAAATTACAAGGAGTGAAAAGACTATTGAGAGCGAAACAACCCCTTCCTCAGTATAGCCGTGGCGAAGAAATTTTCAATATGATTACTCACATTGTCGGTGGGGCTTTTGGTATCGTTGCCTTGGTACTATGCGTGGTATTTTCCGCCATTCATGACAACGTTTGGGGCGTAGTGAGTACCTCCATATACGGCGCCTCTATGATCCTTCTTTTTACCATGTCCAGTCTCTATCATGGATTGGTTCCGGAGAAGGCAAAGCAGGTGTTTCGTGTGTTTGACCACTGTACGATCTATCTTCTCATTGCCGGCACTTACACTCCGATCGCGCTGGTATCGATTCGATCGGTCTCTCCGGCCTGGGCCTGGGTGATTTTTGGTATCGTTTGGGGCTGCGCCATCGTGGCAATTACTCTCACCGCCATTGATATGCATAAGTTCAAGGTGTTTTCCATGGTGGCCTATCTTTCCATGGGTTGGTGTATCATAGTCTGCCTGCGGGATGCCATTCGAGCTGTTGGTTTGCCGGGAATGTTGCTTATCTTTTTAGGAGGCGTTCTTTATACCATAGGAGCGGTTCTATATGGTATTGGAAAAAAGAAAAATATTCCCTACATTCACTCTGTCTTTCATTTGTTTGTCCTGTTTGCTTGTGTATTGCAATTTTTTGCCATTTTCTTTTATATTTGCTAGGGAGAAAGTAAAAACGCGGTGCAATGCACCGCGTTTTTTTGTGCTTAAATTACTTTGAAATCTCCGGAAGACCGGCAGCAGCAACACTCTGGCCAACTCTGCGGCTGTTTTCATCGGGTAGTACTACGTTGATGTGCAGATCGGGATACTCTTCCGAAAGCACTTTACGGCAAGACTCCAAGAGGGCCTCGCCGCCCTTGCCGCTGGTTACACGGCCCAGAAGCAGAAGATGACGAATTTGATAAATGGTGCTGTAAAGGGGAAGAGTGTGACCAAGATAGGTGCCGATGGAACGGTAAATATCCAGCGCCTTCTCGTTTCCGTTTTCCACTTCTTTCTGAACAACTTTCAGCTTTTCTGCGGGAGAAAGGCTCTCTTCCAATTGGATCCCGGCCGCGGGAGCCAGTTTAATGACACCGTCTTGTGAAAAGTATTTAACTCCACAGCCGATATCGCCACTCCATTCGTCCAGCATGGCATTAGGATTGGCATCAATGGGGGTAAATGCCAGCTCGTTCAGCCATCCGGTAACGTTGCCCTTTTCGTCCACATATCCGCCGGCTTCGCTGGTTCCCATTGCAATTCCGAGAACACCGGTATCTTCTAATTCCATTGCACCTGCCAGAGCGGTAACATCGCCGTCATTGGCAACAAGAAGCGGTACTGGACCGATTTCCTTTCCGGCGCGAATATAAATATCTTTCACTTTCTTTTCGAAGTCTTCGGCAGAGACTTTCAAGAACAGGGAAGCCAACATAGTCCGATTGTCAACGTAAATGCCTGCAGAGCTGATGCCGATGGCGTCGACACGAGGCATTTTCGAAGCGGCGGTGCGGAAAGCGTCTACGATACCTTGGAAGTGATAATCCGGATCAGAATTGGTCTTGGGGAACCAGACAACTTCTTCGGAATAGACAACTTTTCCATCGATCACAGCGCTGACTTTTCGGTCGCTTCCACCGGCGTCAAAGCCGATGCGGCATCCATCCAAATGCCCACCGATGGGCTGAGATTCGTCCTTCTCCTCCGGTTTCTGAGAGTAGGGAACATGTTTGACGGTGAAGGGCGCTTCGTAAACATCGCCCATGGTTTTAAAGTCGAATTTTCGAGCACCGTCTTTGCTATAGACGTCTTTCAAATATTCGTAAATCTTTTCATTGCCACAGACGGTTACCTCGAAACCGCCTTTAGCCCAAAGAAGAAACTTTACTCGACGTTCAATGTAATAGCAGTCGGCTTCTAAAAAATCAGGGGTACCATGAATAAAGGTGTCTAAAATGGCGACCTTTCCGTCATTCCGACGAATGGCAACGGCGATTTTTTCGTCTGCTCCTTTTAAATACTCCTGTTCCCAACGGTAAAGGGGGAGAAACTCCTGGTCCAAAACGGGCTTGTTTTTAATTGAAACTTCGATTCCAAATCTTTTCATTTTACTGATACCTCTCTCCCGAAATAATTACGTCATCAATTTCCATGTTATCGCTGACAATTAACAGATCAGCGTCATAACCTTCACGAATCTGTCCTTTATTCAGACCCAACAGCTTTGCCGGGGTTTGGGTTGCCATCTTTACCGCTTCCTCAAAGTCGATTCCCATCTTCACAGCGCTGCAAACGCAGTCCCAAAGAGTGGATCCGCTTCCGGCCAGAGTGTCGCTGTCTTTTAAATATACAGCGCCGTTACGGACTACAACATCAAGTCCACCGGACTCGGAAAGGGTGTTTTCCGGAAGACCGGCCGGGCGAATTGCGTCGCTGATCAACGTGAGTCGATCACTTCCAAACATTTTTAAAGCGGCAAGAACGCTGGCTTTGTGGATGTGAACTCCATCACAGATGATCTGAGCCCAAATGCCTTTTTCCGCTCCTGCACCGATCGGTCCGGGTTTGCGGTGGTGGAGAGGTGGCATGGCATTGAAGGTATGGGTCAAACACTTGGCGCCGGCATTGATGGCGCAAATTGAGGTATCATAGTCGGCATCAGTATGCCCAAGAGACGCAACGACACCCTCCTGGCTGATGCGGCGAATAAATTCCATGCTTCCGGGCTGCTCAGGCGCCACAGTAATCATTTTCACTCTGCCAAAACGAGAGAATTCCTCATAGGTTGGTGCCTTAATGTAGGCTTCATTTTGCGCGCCCTTGTATTTTGGGGAAATGTAGGGGCCTTCCAGGTGAAAACCGGGGATATGAGTTCCCGGAAAATCAGTTTTCTTGTTTGTGATTTCCACCAGGGTTTCGGTGTCCATGGTCATTGTGGTAGGAAGCCAAGTGGTGGTTCCTTTTGTTGCCAAAAAATGACACATCGGTTCAAAATTACCGTCCAGGGTATCCATACCGGCACAGCCATGGGCGTGAACTTCAATGAGACCCGGGATAACTTTACGCCCATCGGCATCGATCCCGGTAAGGCCTTTTTCTTGGTTAATACTGGTGATTCGCCCGTCTTCCATGACGATATTGCAAATTTTTCCGTCAAGGGAGGCATTAATAATATTTTTCTTCATAGCGATCTCCTTATTTGACACTAACATCATAATAATTTTAGCATAAATTATGCAGATAGAAAAGACGCGAGTGTCCTATCCAAAATAAATTATTTGCATTTTTTAGTATTTTTTATCTTGATTTTTGTTTTTGTCTGTATTATGCTATAAGAAAGAGGGGAGTGAATCAAAATAGATTACAAAAAAACAGTCTTGCGCCGCGAGATGCAAGTTCGTGACTTGATCTCTGTTCATTATTTCGAATATGCTGTGGATTTTGCATTTTCAGGCGAGCTTCATGACTTCTGGGAATTTGTCTATGCTGACAAAAATGAATTGATTGTAACCGCTGATACCCAGGAGATCCTCATTCCCCAGGGTGCCATGTTTCTTCACAAGCCGATGGAATTTCATAACGTTCGCGGCAATGGTGTTCATGCACCCAATTCTGTGATTGCATCTTTTTCCTCCGATTCGGAAAAGTTGTATAATATTGCAGGAAAAGTTCTTTTTTGCACGGATACGGAACGCCGAATTTTGGCAGAAATTATTGAAGAGACAAGAAATGCTTTTAACACTCCTCTTGGCAATCCTTACACCGAGGAGTTGATTCGCAATAAGGAATCGATTTTTGGCTGCGAACAGATGATTGCCATTCGTTTGGAGGAACTTTTTATTTCTCTGATCCGGCGTTACGACGGGGAGAATGTTGAAAAGCCAGAAACCGAATTGCCCAAAGATCATTCCCGTCGCAGAAAAGATGAAATTCGCTTGCGCCAGATATGCGACTATTTATTGGAAAATGTGGAAAATGGCCTTACCTCTGACGACATTCAAAAAAAGTTTTTTATTAGCGAATCCTCTCTTCAAAAGCTTTTTCAGAATAAGATGGGGTGTGGCGCGATGCAGCACTATCAAAAAATGAAAATTGATCGGGCGAAGGAATTGATTCGTGAGAAAAAGATGAATTTTTCGGAGATTTCCCAGCGGCTTTCTTTTTCATCGATTCATTACTTTTCCCGCCGCTTTAAAATGGTGACCGGAATGACCCCCTCGGAGTATTCTGCCAGCGTGAAAGCAATCTCCATTCGCCGGGACTTATAGTAAAAAAAAGAAAACGAAGTGTCATTGGTTTATTTTTGGTTTTGATGTTTTTAATTGGGAGGAAACAATACATGGATGCTTGGAGAAGTTTTAACGATGGAGCCTGGCAGAAAGAAATTAATGTCCGGGATTTCATTGTTTGTAATTATATTCCTTATATGGGCGATGCTTCTTTTTTGCAGGGAACGACTGTTCGCACCGATTCGGTTAAAAGGGAAGTAGAGCGCCTTTTGGTATTAGAAAATGAAAAAGGCGGGGTTTTGGATGTAGATACCGAACGCGTAGCATCTCTTTTGACCTTTGAGCCCGGTTTTATCAAAAAAGGCGAGGATTTAATCCTTGGCCTTCAAACCGACCAGCCTTTAAAAAGAGCGGTGAATCCCTTTTCCGGCTATCGAAATGCGGTGCAGGCATGCCAAGCTTACGGTTATCAGATCGGTGAGAACATTAAGAGGGAATTTCGCTATCGTACCACGCACAATACCGGGGTTTTCCGGGTTTATACGGAAACTATGAAAAAAGCGCGTCACGCTGGGATCCTCACCGGTCTTCCCGATGCTTATGCACGCGGGCGGATCATTGGCGATTACCGCCGAGTCGCTCTTTATGGTATGGATGAACTGATTTGCCAGAGAAGATTGGATCAAAAACGAATCGGCGAGAGGGAAATGACCGAGGAGACCATTCGTCTTCTTGAGGACATTGCCAAACAGATCGATTTTATGAAAGATCTGATTGCTATGGCAAATTCTTATGGGTGTGACATTACAAAGCCCGCTAAAAACGCCTATGAAGCTGTTCAGTGGCTCTATTTTGGATATTTGGGAGCAATTAAGGAACAAAATGGCGCAGCCAACAGCATTGGTCGAATTTCTGCCTTTCTGGATATTTATTTTGAACGTGACCTTCGAGAGGGAACATTGGACGAAATAGGTGCTCAGGAACTGATCGACGATCTGGTTTTGAAAATGCGCCTAGTCCGTCATCTGCGCACTCCGGAATATAATGAGCTTTTTGCAGGCGATCCGGTTTGGGTTACCTTGTCTTTGGCAGGCATGTGCGAGGATGGCAGAACAATGGTTACCAAAACCTGTTATCGCTTCCTTCAGACCCTCTACAATCTCGGCCCCAGCGCAGAACCGAATATGACCGTTCTCTGGTCCCAAGATCTACCGGATCTTTTTAAGAAGTTCTGCTGCAAGGTATCGATTGATACCGATTCCGTTCAATATGAAAACGACGATATCATGCGTCGGGATTTTGGCGATGATTATTCCATTGCTTGCTGTGTTTCTGCCATGAAAACAGGTAAGCAGATGCAGTTTTTTGGCGCTCGTTGTAATCTGGCCAAGGTATTGCTCATGGCTCTCAACGGCGGTCGTGATGAGATTGAAGGAGAACAGGTCGGACCTGTCGGCGAGATTTTTTCTGAAGAAGTTCTGGACTTCGATAAGACGGTTGAGACTTTCAAAAAGTACGCGTCTTGGATGGCAAATCTCTACGTGAATACCATGAATGTTATCCACTATATGCACGATCGCTATGCTTACGAACGATTGATGATGTCTCTTCACGATGTAGAACCGGAACGACTTATGGCTTTTGGTATTAGCGGCTTTAGCGTTTTGGCGGATAGTTTGAGCGCCATCAAATATGCAAAAGTGAAACCGGTTAAAGATGAACGCGGATTGATTGTGGATTTTGTTACCACCGGGGACTTTCCAAAATACGGTAACGATGATGACCGTGTGGATGAAATTGCCCGTTGGATTGCAGAATTTTTCTATAAAGAATTATGCAAAACTCCTACCTATCGCGGTGCAAAACATACCCTTTCCATTCTTACAATCACCTCCAACGTTGTCTATGGACAGAAGACCGGTGCTACCCCCGATGGAAGAAAGAAAGGGGAGCCGTTTGCCCCCGGTGCCAATCCTATGCACAAAAGAGACCTGGAGGGGGCTCTTTCTTCCCTGAATTCTGTGGCTAAAATTGATTTTGACTGCTGTAAGGATGGCATTTCCAATACCTTTTCCATAACTCCAGATGCTTTGGGTGCCGATGAGGAAAGGAGAATCTGCAATCTCAAGCAAGTTTTGGATGGCTACTTTGTCCAAAATGCTCACCATTTAAATGTGAATGTTCTTAATCGGCAAAAATTGATTGATGCAATGGAGAATCCCTCTCTTTACCCCAATTTAACCATTCGGGTCAGCGGCTATGCTGTAAATTTCAACAAATTGACTCGGGATAAGCAAGAAGAGGTTATTGCCCGCACGTTCCATGAAAAGTTGTGAGATGCATTTTCAAAAAGCTCACCTTCACTCTTTTGAAAGTTTAAGTGCGGTGGACGGTGAGGGACTTCGCTGTGTGGTTTTTTTAGCAGGATGTCCACTGCGTTGTGCATACTGTCACAATCCCGATACGTGGACTTTTGGCGAAAAGACCATTGATGCCCCAACGCTACTAAAAAAGATCCTTCGACTCCGGCCTTACATGAAAGAGAGGGGTGGTGTGACTTTCAGCGGTGGGGAGCCCCTATTGCAGGCTGACTTTCTTGGTGAAATGGTGCCTCTTCTAGAAGAAGAAAACATTCCATTTGTTCTGGATACTTCCGGCGCACCCCCTTTGACAGAATCGGTAAAATTTGTACTTAAAAAGTGCCAATCGGTTCTTTTAGATCTAAAGTTTTGGGATGATGCATCCTACCTTCGTTACACCGGTCAAGGGATTCAGGCGCCGATGGAGACTCTGCGTTTTTTAGAAAAGATCGGAAAAAAAACCGTTGTTCGTACCGTTGTAGTCCCCGGTATCAACGATAGTAAAGAGATCCTTTCTCTCTATTTTCCACATTTGAAAGGGTTATCTTGTATCTCGGATTGGGAATTGTTGCCGTTCCACACGTTGGGATTCTTTAAGTACGAAAACCTGGGTATTAAAAATCCTTTCCAAGAAAAAACAGCACTTTCTCAAGCGAAAAAAGATGAACTTCAAGCTTTTGTCCGAGAAAACTTACACTTCACCTGTCCCAAAGGCAACTAAGTCTTTGCTTGAATTTCAGTCCATTTCCGCTATCACAAACAAAAAAGCGAACGGGATTTCCGTTCGCTTTTTCTGTTACAATGGTTCTGTTAAAGTGCAGCCCGTATGGCCTGGAGAAGTTCGGAGTAGTCCTGGAAGGCCGGAAGCTCGGGATGCTCAGCTTGGATGGCAGGGGTGCTACGAAAGAGAAAACCGGCTTTGCTGGCCGCTATCATGCCAAGATCATTGTAGCTGTCTCCTACGGCAATGGTTGCAAATCCAGCGGATTGCAGCGCTTTTACAGTGGTATATTTTGAGTTATCGATCCTCATACGAAAGTCTGTGATTTCACCGCTTTCTGCAACCACAAGACTGTTACAGAAAATGGTTGGTTGTCCCAGTTTTCTCATGAGCGGTGCGGCAAATTGCGTAAAGGTATCGCTAAGAATTACAGCTTGGGTTTCGCTCCGCAGGGTGTCAAGGAATTCTTTTGCACCGGGCAGGGGATCGATCATTTCGATGGTGTTTTGTATTTCTTTTAAGCCAAGTCCGTGATCTTTTAAAATGTTTATACGGTATCGCATCAATTTGTCATAATCCGGTTCATCTCGGGTAGTGCGTTTCAGCTCCGGGATTCCACTGGCTTCTGCAAACGCGATCCAAATTTCGGGAACCAAAACTCCCTCTAGATCTAAACAAACGATGTTCATGTCCATGATTTTTCCTCCAGAATGGTGATCATATCAGCAAAACCATTATAAATCATTATTGTGTGATTTTCAAGTCTTTTCTAAAAGACAAACTTGTAATATTTTAATAGCCCTTCTTTGGAGATTTTTTTCAAAGAAGGGAAAAGCAAATCAACCTATTGACAAGGTAGGTATAACGAGATAAAATTCAAAATAGAAGTTTAGAATCACATTAGAGTTGTGATTTTTCTGCGATTGCCAGCACAGTACGATGCGTGTTCAGAAGAGAGTACTTCAAAGGAGAAAAGATATGGCAAATGTTTATACGTCTGCCGATCAATTGATTGGCCAGACACCGCTTTTGGAATTGACTCATATTGAAAAAGAATTGGATCTCAAAGCGAAGATCTATGCTAAGCTGGAGTTTTTCAATCCCGGTGGAAGCGTAAAAGACCGTATAGCAAAAGTTATGATTGAAGATGCGGAAAAAAGCGGAAAATTGAATCGAGATTCTGTTATTATTGAACCGACCTCCGGGAACACGGGGATCGGTCTTGCTGCCGTGGCAGCTGCAAGAGGATATCGAATCATCATCGTTATGCCTGAGACGATGTCGGTGGAACGCAGACAACTGATGAAAGCCTATGGTGCCCAGCTTGTTCTTACAGAAGGTGCAAAAGGAATGCAGGGAGCGATTGCGAAAGCGGAGGAATTGGCGCAAAAGACGCCGGGAAGTTTCATTCCCGGCCAGTTTGTCAATCCGTCAAATCCCAAGGCCCACCGAGAGTCTACCGGGCCTGAGATCTATAAGGACTTGGACGGTAAAGTAGATATTTTTGTTGCCGGTATTGGAACCGGCGGAACGCTTACCGGCGTGGGAGAGTATTTAAAAAGCAAGAACAGTGACGTGTGCGTGGTTGGTGTTGAACCTGCAGGTTCCCCCGTGCTTTCCACCGGTGTGGCGGGAAGTCACGAAATCCAGGGTATTGGTGCCGGATTTGTACCTGAAGTGCTTAATACCGATATCTATGATCGGATTATTTCTGTTACCAATGAAGATGCTTACGCAACCGGTAGGATGATCGGTAAGAAGGAAGGCGTTTTGGTAGGAATTTCCTCCGGTGCTGCAGCTTGGGCGGCCATTGAATTGGCGAAACGCCCGGAAAACGCCGGAAAGAATATCGTGGTACTTTTACCGGATACCGGAGATCGTTACTTGTCTACTCCTATGTTCAACGATTGAATTTTACGCTCCGGTGCATTCTGCGCCGGAGTTTTTAAAATATATTATCTTTGATCTCTCATGCGGATCATTAGAATTTTAAACTTTTGTTGTGATGAACATATATCAATGGAAAAGGATATCTATTTATGAAAATCATTGACCTGCTTCAACAAGGAACCCTGCATCTCTCGTTTGAAGTGTTTCCACCAAAAACTGAAATGGGCTTTGAAAGTGTGCGCTCTGCCACAGGAGAAATTGCAAAGCTACGCCCCTCTTTTATGAGCGTAACTTACGGCGCGGGTGGAGGAACCAGCCAATATACCTTGGAAATTGCAAAAGATATCAAAGAGCGTTATAACGTTCCTACCTTAGCGCATTTGACCTGTGTGTCTTCCTCGAAGGAAACCGTCAGAAAGAAGATCTGTCAAATTCAAGCGGCAGGGATTGAAAACATTATGGCTCTGCGGGGAGATATTCCGGCGGCCCTGGAAGGAGCAGACCGCCGCGACTGGGCGTATCATCACGCCATTGAGCTGGTGGAGGAACTGAGAAGTTGCGGTTCTGATTTTTGTATTGGTGGTGCTTGCTATCCGGAGATCCACCCGGAAAGCGAAAACCAAAAAGAGGATATTCGCTATTTAAAAGAAAAAGTGGATGCCGGATGTCAATTTCTCACCACCCAAATGTTCTTTGATAATAATTTGCTTTACAATTTTCTCTACAAAATCAGAGAAGCGGGTATTACGGTGCCAATCATTCCGGGCATCATGCCAATCACTCATGCAAGTCAGGTGGAAAGAGCCATGAAACTCTCCGGCTCCTTTATGCCACAGCGTTTTAAGAGTCTGGTTGATCGATTTGGCTCGGATCCTGCTGCGATGAAGCAAGCAGGGATCGCCTACGCTACGGATCAAATTATCGATCTCTATGCCAATGGTATTACCAACGTTCATGTCTATTCCATGAATAAGCCGGACGTTGCCGAAAAAATTCAGAGCAATTTGTGTGATATTTTGGGAAAAGCATGATTGGGATCGTTTCAACGAAAACTTACGACGCGCCGGAAATTTCCAGAAAAGAAATTCTGCGTTATATTGGGACGCCGCCAGGAGAACAAGATACGTCTGCTCTTTTAGAATCGTGTCTTTCGGAGGTGGTACCTCAGCTTCGTTTTCAAGTATGCTACGGGGAATTCCCGGTTTCCCTTCGCGGAGAGGTGATTGATCTGGAATTTACAAAGACAAGATCTGAGTCTCTGAAAAAATGTCTTTCCGGATGTGATTCTGTTTTGTTGTTTGCTGCAACCATCGGTATGGGAATTGATCGCTTGATATTGAAGTATTCCGCGATCTCTCCTGTGAAAGCTTTGATCTTTCAAGGGATCGGAGCAGAACGTGTTGAGAGTCTTTGCGATCTTTTTTTTCAAGAGATTAAAAAAGAAAAGCAGAAGGAAGGAAAGGATATTTTTCCGCGGTTTAGCCCGGGATATGGAGATGTTCCGCTGGAAATGCAAAAGGATATTTTTCGCATTTTGGACTGCTCAAAAAGAATTGGCTTGACTTTAAATGAAAGTCTGTTGATGTCGCCGACAAAATCAGTTACTGCTTTGGTTGGGATAAAATAGGAGATAAACATGAATGTTTGCAAATATCTGGAAAACAACGTCATATATCTTGACGGAGGAATGGGGACGCAATTAGCCCAGAGGGGCCTGTTTCCCGGAGAGCTACCTGAGCGATGGAATCTGTCTCATCCTGACGTGGTTACTCAGATTCATCTTGATTATTTTAACGCGGGTTGTCACGTTGTAAATACCAATACCTTTGGGGCAAACCTCTTGAAATTTGAAAAGAAGGAATTGGAAGAGGTGGTTTCTGCTGCTATCAATAATGCACGGACAGCTCAGATAACCAGCCATAGCGCTCAGCCCAAATGGGTAGCTTTGGATATCGGACCAACGGGCCGTATGCTGGCCCCTTTTGGTGATCTTCCTTTTGAGGAAGCGATTTCGGTTTTCGCTGAGACGGTAAAACTGGGTGTGAAATTTGGTGTGGACCTGATTTTTATCGAAACTATGAATGATAGCCTAGAGACAAAAGCTGCTCTTTTGGCTGCGAAGGAGAATTCAGATCTTCCTGTATTTGTATCCAATGTTTACGGCGAGGATGGCAAACTTATGACCGGTGCCGATCCCGCTGCTATGATCGCTATGCTTGAGGGCATGGGGGCGAATGCAATCGGGATGAATTGTTCGCTTGGGCCAAAGGCACTGGAACCCATTGCCCGAGAGTACTGTAGTCTTGCGTCCGTTCCGGTAATTTTTAAACCCAACGCCGGGCTTCCGCAATCTCGGGACGGCAAGACAGTGTACGATGTTTCTCCGGAAGAATTCGGTGCTGAAGTTTCGGAACTGATCCGTGCAGGCGTTCGTGTTGTGGGAGGCTGCTGTGGGACTACACCCGCTCATCTTTCTGCCTTGATCAAAAAGTCAAAAGATTTAGATCCGCGTCCTTTGAAAGACAAAAATATCACCTGGGTCTCCTCCTATTCTCGCTCTGTTCGTTTTGACAAAGAACCGATACTGATCGGAGAGAGAATCAATCCCACCGGAAAAAAACGTTTTCAAGAAGCTCTGCGGCACCACGATATGGACTACATTTTAAAAGAAGGAATTGCACAGGAGGAGAAGGGCGTTCATATTCTAGATGTAAACGTTGGTCTGCCCGAGATCGATGAATCTTCCATGCTACAAAATGCCGTATTTCGTTTGCAAGGAATTTTGGATCTTCCGCTGCAGATCGATACTTCCGATGCGGTTGCCATGGAAGCGGCTTTGCGTATCTACAACGGCAAAGCTATGATCAATTCTGTTAACGGAAAACAGGAAAGCATGGATAAGGTTTTTCCCCTTGCCAAGAAATACGGTGGCCTTGTGGTAGCGCTGACGCTGGATGAAAAGGGAATCCCTCAAGATGCGCAGGGAAGGGTTGCCATTGCAAAAAGAATTATTAAAGAAGCTAAGCGATATGGTATTTCAAAAAAAGATTTGATCTTCGACCCTCTTGCACTAACGATCAGCTCCGACCAATCCAGTGCACGGGAAACTCTGCGTGCGGTGAAGGCGATCAAAAATGATCTTGGATGCCATACCTTGCTTGGCGTTTCCAATATTTCTTTTGGACTTCCTTCGCGCGAGATGATCAACGGCAGCTTTTTTGCCTTGGCATTAAGTTCTGGTCTCTCTGCGGCCATTGTAAATCCTAATTCCTTGGAAATGAAAAAGGCTTATTTTTCTTATCGAGCCATTGCAGGGTTGGATGAGAATTGTGCTGATTATGTTGCTTTTGCCTCCTCGATTTCCCAAGGGAGTAGTTTGGAATTAACTTCTGATCACCAAATGTCATTTGATGAAAATCAAACGGAGTCCCGTTTACAAAGAGCCATCGTAAAAGGTCTAAAAGATGAGGCATCACATCTTACAAGACAGTTGCTTGAAGGCGTGGATCCTCTTGCGGTGGTTCAGGATCAGATCATCCCGGCGCTGGATCTTGTTGGGGTAGCTTACGAAAAGAAAACACTGTATCTCCCTCAGTTACTCATGAGTGCGGAAGCGGCAAAATGTGCTTTTCGAGTCATTCAGGAGAGCATGCCTGAAGGAAAAGGAGCAAGAAAATTTAACATTGTTCTTGCCACGGTTAAAGGAGATATTCACGACATTGGAAAGAATATTGTAGGCCTGCTTCTTTCCAATTATGGCTTTCAGGTTTCCGATCTTGGAAAAGATGTTGCTCCGGAGACCATTGTAAAAGAGACGATTCGACTTCACGCTCCATTGGTAGGTCTTAGCGCTCTGATGACTACAACCGTTCCGGCTATGGAGGAAACGATACGTCAACTCCGTCGGGAAGCGCCATGGTGCAAAATTGTGGTGGGAGGAGCTGTTCTTAACCGTGCGTACGCTGATGCCATCGGAGCGGATCGGTACGCAAAAGACGCCATGGAAGCAGTACGCTATGCGGAAGAAATTCAGAACAAACAAAGGTAAAGAGACATGATGATATCTACTCGTGGTCGATACGCCCTTTGTGTGATGATCGATCTTGCTGAGCGCCAAGAACAAAGATACATTCCTATGAAAGAGGTTGCAGATCGGCAAGGAATTTCGCTGAAGTACCTGGAGCAGATCTTGCCCTCGCTTTCTAAAAATAATTTAGTAGAAGGGGTACCCGGAAAAGGCGGTGGCTATCGCTTGAGTCGAGATCCGAAAGATTATACGGTGGGAGAGATCCTCCGTCTCACGGAAGGAGACATTGCTCCTGTTTCTTGTGTGGAATGCGAAAATAGCTCTTGTCAACGGAGCTCAAATTGCAAAATGCTTCCTATGTGGCGAGAATTTTTCAAAATAACCAACGATTTTTTTGACGGAATTACCATTGCAGATTTGATAAAAATGGAAAATAAATAAAAAAGGTCGCGGCTGGAAAGTCGCGCCCTTTTTATGTCGATTAATATAACGTTTTTCTAAATTATCCAAGCATGACGTCCAATAGCATCATTGACGCAAAACCGAGAATGATCCCCATTGTTGCAAGATAGGGTTGGTTTTTTTGATTCTGCTGACATTCAGGAATTAATTCATGAACTGCCACAAGAATCATTGCGCCTGCTGCAAAAGAAAGCGCGTAGGGTAAAATGATCTCAATGGAAACAACCATAACAGCTCCAATTATGCCGGCAATGGGCTCAACCATACCGGAAGCCTGTCCGATGAGAAAACTTTTTTTGCGGGAATAACCTTCACGCCTGAGTGGTATGGAAACTGCTGCGCCTTCTGGGAAGTTTTGCAATCCAATTCCCAAGGCGATTGCAATGGCGCCCATGAGGCTTTCGGTAGTGTAGGCGTTGTTTTTCAGAGCTCCGAATGCTACGCCCACCGCCAGTCCTTCCGGGATGTTATGAAGGGTGATTGAAAAAATCAGCATGATGATCCGATTCAATCTTTCATTTGGCTTGCCTTGTATGCTATCTGCCTTTCGTCGAGAAAAGGAAACGATCTTGTCTGACCCCCACATAAACAGTGCTCCGAAAAGAAATCCTAGGGTTGCCACAAACCAGGCAGGCAATTCTGACGAAAACTCCGCCCTTTCAATGGCAGGCTGCAAGAGGGACCAGAAACTGGCCGCTATCATGACTCCGGAAGTGAATCCAAGCATCAGATTCATGATCTTGGGATTGGGGGATTTAAAAAATGCAACGGTTGCGGCGCCCATTGCTGTTAAAAACCAGGTGCCTATCGTTGCAATTAAAGCCATAAAAACAAAATGATTCATGTTTTGAGTTGCACCTCCTCGTTTATTATATTCAATGAAAAATTGAGGGTGCATTCTCTTGTTTTTTAGTGTTTGTAAAAAAATAGGGAAAGGATAAAACGGTGTGTATTTATGAAAGAAAATCTGAAAAGTATTCTGAAATGTCTAGACAAAAAGGATTTTGAGATGTATAATTCAAAACGAAGATTTTCTTTTCACTAATATTCTTTTTGGAGGATGAACAAACATGAAATTGATCATTAAAAACAATTATAGCGATATGAGCGCATGGGCTGCCAAACATATTGCTGATGCTATCAACAATCATAAGGATAACCGTCCTTTCGTTCTTGGACTGCCTACCGGTTCTTCTCCTTTGGGCGTTTACAGAAACTTGATCGAAATGAACAAGGCAGGGGAAGTTTCTTTTAAAAACGTTGTTACCTTCAACATGGATGAGTACGTTGGCCTGCCTCGTGAGCATGACCAGAGCTATTGGTATTTTATGCACGATAATTTCTTTAACCACATTGATATTCCCGCCGAGAATATCAATATCCTCAACGGTATGGCAACGGATCTGGAGGAGGAATGCAGACGCTATGAAGAGAAGATCGCATCTTACGGCGGCATTGATCTTTTCTTGGGCGGTAGCGGTGTTGATGGTCACATCGCGTTCAATGAACCCTTTACATCTTTGACTTCTCGTACCGGCATTCGTGCGCTCACCGAGGATACCCTTATTGCGAACTCTCGTTTCTTTGACAATGATCCTAACAAGGTTCCCAAGACCGCATTATCCGTTGGCGTGGGCACTGTCTGCGATTCTAAACAGGTTCTGCTTCTGATCAGCGGACACAATAAGGCTCGGGCGTTGCGGCACTGTGTAGAAGGCGGCGTGGATCACGCCTGGACCATCAGCGCTCTTCAGCTGCATCCCGATGGAATCATCGCTTGCGATGAGGCAGCTTGCGGCGAACTGAAGGTAGATACCTACAAGTATTTCAAAGAGATCTATAAAAACGAAAAGTAATTTACCGCAACAACAAAGCGACCCGGGAAAATTTTCCGGGTCGTTTTATTAACGCTATACAAAATTTAAAGAACGCTCTGCTATTGCTAGCAGAGCATTTTCGTAATTTTTGAATCATTAGACTGAGTTTTTTGATGGAATTATAACAAATCCGGTAAGAGATTGTGTCGCATGACATCGACGCCGTTTTCGTTTATATCTGTGATATTATTTTCGATGTAGCGATGCTTCCGGTTGAATTCTTCCTGACAGTTCGCGGTACGGGTATACCAGCGTTGCGGTCAGAACTGCTGCTGTACCTTTTACCTGCATTCCCTTAAGACGTAGAATGTAATAATTATCGGTCAGAACGCCTTCCTGACATAATTGTTTGCAGTCCTTCAGATGGTCATATATCCGAGTGTAAAATGTCAAAATTTATACGAATGTATTAAATTTCGCCTCCATGTTTTTTAGACTGCTTCTTTTCAGAGGTCAATGCTACCTCACTGTTCAAATACATAGAAATTAAACCGAGCAATACTAAAATAACAGAAACATAAATGATTACAGGGATAATATTTTTATAGATAACGGTACAGATTGCGGCGGCGGTATCACCGCCAATAATCAATGCGGCCATATAGCCGAAAAAAGTGAAACCACCTGCGAACAATGTTGACATAATTCCGTATCCGAAAACCGTTTTTAATATGTTGGAAAGTTTTACACAAAACGTCTTCATGATCGCACCTCTCTTACAATCCTACAATGGGAAGCCATCCCATTAAAATGACAACCTGCATGATAAATTGAGCCGCAACCCACCAAAGATTGTTCTTAAATGTCTTGCTGAAATCGGATTCTGCAATGGTCATACCGGCGTACATACCCAAGCCCAGTGGAGGTGTAATTCCGCACATAACTCCACAGATACAGGGAAGCATAGCGGCAGCCAGAAGCGGATTGATACCGGAATTGGCAAGCAAAG
>JAZOQB010000003.1:0-14141 GCA_045655865.1 Eubacteriales bacterium | reverse complement strand
GGTTCCGTTGGCTCCTCCTTTGTGGCAACCATGGCGGGCATTTCAGAAGTGAATCCCTTGGTACCCCATTATCTTTGTCCTAATCCGGACTGTAAATTTTCTGACTTTATTACCGACGGTTCCATCGGGTCGGGATTTGATCTTCCTCCGAAAAATTGCCCCCACTGTGGCACCCCCATGATCACCGACGGCCACGACATTCCCTTCGAAACCTTCCTGGGTTTCTTTGGGGATAAATCTCCGGATATTGATTTGAATTTCTCTGGAGACGTCCAAGCCGACGCTCACAAATACACCGAGGTCCTTTTTGGGGAAGGCAATGTGTTTCGCGCAGGGACCATTGGTACTTTGGCGGAGAAAAACGCCTACGGTTATGTAAAAAAGTATCTTGAGGAAAAAGAGGAAACTGTAAACCACGCCGCAGAGACACAGCTGATGCTGGGGTGTACCGGTGTGAAAAAAACAACCGGCCAGCATCCGGGTGGCATTATTGTTATTCCTCGAGACCGGGAAGTGTACGATTTTACTCCGGTTCAGCACCCGGCGGACGGGCAGGGAACCGAAACTGTCACGACTCACTTTGCCTTTTCTTATCTTCACGATACCATTTTGAAGCTGGATATTCTTGGGCATGATGTTCCCACCAAGTATAAGATGCTGGAAAAATACACCGGCATCAGCGTTCTTGGCGTTCCCATGCGGGATGAAAAGGTAATGAGTCTTTTTGACTCTCCCGCAGCCTTGGGTTGCGATTTAAAACAGATCGGCGTAGAAACCGGAACGCTTTGCCTTCCGGAATTCGGAACCAAATTTGTCCGACAGATGCTAAAAGATACCAAGCCGAAAACCTTTGCGGACCTTTTGCAGATCTCCGGTCTTTCCCACGGAACGGACGTGTGGCTTGGCAACGCCCAGGATCTGATCCGAGACGGCGTTTGCACCATTTCCGAAGTGATTGGAACCCGGGATAATATCATGACCTATCTCATCTACCACGATATGGATAAAAAGATGAGCTTTGACATCATGGAGAAAGTCCGCAAAGGAAAGGGTCTGACCCCGGAATGGGAACAGGCGATGCGGGAGCACAATGTTCCGGATTGGTATATTTCTTCTTGCAAGAAGATCAAATACATGTTTCCCAAAGCTCATGCCGCAGCCTACGTTATCTCTGCAATTCGCTTGGCATGGTTTAAAGTGTATCACCCGGTCGAGTTTTACTGTGCTTACTTTTCCGCTGCACCGGAGGGGATGGATATGACCCTTTTGATGGATGGAAAAGAGGGCTGCATAAAGGAAATGGAAAAACTCGACAATACCGGCGCAAAACTTACTCAAAAGGAAAAGGAAACCTACGACGCCATGCAGATCGCCTATGAGATCTTTGCCCGTGGGATCCAGATCCTTCCGGTGGATCTGCAAAAATCCGATGCAAAGCTCTTTTTGCCGGAAGATGGAAAGATTCGACTCCCCTTTATCTCTATTCCCGGTTTGGGAGAGAGCGCGGCGATGAACATTGCGGAAACGATGCGAAGCGGATCGATCTATTCCATTGAAGACTTAAAAGATAAAAGCGGAATCGGGAAAGGCGTTTTGGAGACCCTGCGTGCCAACGGTGTGCTGGATTCACTACCGGAGTCCAATCAGCTTTCCATGTTTTGATTCGATCTGTTCCATCGACGGCGGAATCAAGGTGATTTCGCCGTCTTATTTCTAATAACTTTTATGCATAAAAGTGGAAAAAACGACAAAGTTCGTAGTTTAGACACAATTCGGATTCATTTTGTTCACAGTTTTGTATTAAAATAGATCCGATAGGGTTTTTTATCAAGAAGGAATCGAAAATCGACCCTTTTAGGGTTTTGTAACAGAAAGGAATCGAATCATGAAAGAATTAAAAGGTGCAGTGATCATCGGTCAGTCCGGCGGCCCCTCTTCCGTAATTAACGCTTCCGCTTACGGCGCCATCCAGGCAGGCCTTGAAAACGAGAACGTCACCCGTGTTCTTTGTGCTCTGCACGGCATTCGCGGCGTTTTGGATGACGACCTGATCGATATGGGCAAGGAAGATCCAAACGAGCTGGCTCTTATGAAGTATACCCCTTCCTCCGCTCTTGGCTCTTGCCGTTACAAATTGGCTGATCCCGATGTTGACGATACCGACTACAAGCGGATCTTAGAGATCTTCAAGAAGTATGACGTTCGTTATTTCTTCTACAACGGCGGCAACGACTCTATGGATACCTGCAATAAGATCTCAAAGTTTATGATGAAAAACGGCTATGAGTGCCGAGTGATGGGTATTCCCAAGACCATTGACAATGACCTTGCCGGTACCGACCACTGCCCCGGCTTTGCTTCTGCGGCAAAATACATTGCGACTGCTACTATGGAAATTTTCCGTGACGCCAACGTTTACGACTCCGGCATGGTTACTGTGGTGGAGATCATGGGCAGAAACGCCGGTTGGCTTACTGCGGCAGCTTCTCTTGCAAACCTCAAGGGTCAGGGTCCTGACTTCATCTATTTGCCCGAGTGCGATTTTGATATTGATAGCTTCGTTGAGAAGGCAGTAGAAGTTTACAAGAAGAAAAAGAAAGTTTTCATTGCAGTTTCCGAGGGTATCCACGACAAAGACGGAAAACTGATTGCAGAATACGGCTCTGATGCGGCTCAAACCAAGGACAGCTTTGGTCATGCTCAGCTCGGCGGCGTAGGTGCATATCTTGCCGGCCTTTTGAAGAAAGCAACCGGATCCAAGACCCGTACCGTAGAGTTCTCTCTTCTGCAGAGATGTGCGGCACACTGTGCCTCTCAGACCGACATTGAGGAATCCTATCTTGCCGGGCGCACCGCTTGCCTGGAAGCTGTAAACGGTACCACTGACAAGATGGTTGGCTTTGAGAGAATCATGGAAGACGGAAAATACAGCTGCAAGATCAAACTCTTTGATTTGGCAGAGGTAGCCAACGCTGAGAAAAAGGTGCCCATGGATTGGATCACGCCCACCCAGGACGGCGTTAATGAAAAGTTTGCTGAATACGCTCTTCCTTTGATTCAAGGACAGACCCAGATGCCCGTAGAAGACGGACTTCCCAGATTTGTTAACTTGAAGAAGGTCAAGGCTTAATCAGACTCTTAAACCATTTGGAATCTTCTTTGGAGATTCCGCCGCAAAGTCTGAGCAAAAACGAATACAGAATTACACCGGCGCTGATGGCTATGACCAGATTCAGCGTCGGTTTTTCTGTTAGGGTAAGCAGCGTTCTTGCAAAGTAAGATGCTCCCAGTGAGCAGATCAGCGGCTTCAATAAATTTTTCCCAAGTTGAAAGTTCAGTTTGGATTCCGAGGATAGTTTGCCAAAGCTTAAGAGAAAATTGATAATCTCGGCGATATAGATGGTGATCAAAAACCCGTCTACGGCGATCTTTGGCACAAGAATGGCAACCAATACCACGCAGAGGACGGAATCGATCACGTTGATCTTCATAATGGTAAGCTGCTGATCCAGGCCCTTTAGCATTCCATCCGTGGTCATGTCAAGGTACATGGTTGGAATCAGCGGTGCAATGAGTCGCAAGAAAATGGCAGCGTCGTCGTTCCCGTAGATGGAAATGCTCAATTCCTTTGCAAATAAGAACATGACAGACATGGTCATCATGGAGAAGATCATGGCTATATGTAATACACGATTGATAATATAGTTGATCTGAGTTGTGTTTTTTTTCACCTTGCACTCAGCGATTTCCGGCACAAGAAGGCTTGAGATCACTCCTAAGATGGAGGAAGGATAGAGAAGTACCGGTAGCGCCATTCCCTGTACCGTTCCGTAATCGGAAAAGGCTCTGTCAAGGTTGGCACCGGATTGACGGATCCCTCGGGGAATCAGTAGGTGTTCGACGGTGTTGAGCCCGGAGCGAATGTAAGAGCCAAAGGCGTCCGGAAGGGCAATGCGTGCGCATCTGCGAAGAAAACCTCTTTTTCCTTCTTTTTGCATTTTGGTTTTGATCATGTCGTGTAAATAGCAAAGAAGCGCCATGGCAAAAGAGAACACTTCACTGATGGTAATGGCGACGCATACAAGACAAATGGCCGTTTCAGTGTCAGAATTTTCTCGTTTGCCAACCAAAAGGACCGTCGCTACGATTTTGACAACCTGTTCCAGGAGTTGAATCACCGAATAGCGCCCCATTTTCCGAGCGGCGGTCATGTATCCGTTTAAGCTGGCGGAAAGCGAGACGAAGGGAAGAGAGAAGGCAAGGGATCGAAGAGAAGATACGGCGCCTTCCGTCATGATCCAGTGAATACTGATGATCTTAGCTCCAAAGAAGAGAAGCAGAGCTGCGGAAACGCCGAGCATGAGAGCGCAACACAGAAGACGGCGCATGCTGTGACGGCAAGTGTCGAAATCGTCGATACAAAGTCGGGTTGCCGCCAGATTCATCCCGCCGTAAGATAGCGTTTTGGACATGGCGTATACCGTCATTATCAATTGAAAAATACCAATGCCAACGCTACCTACCAGCCCGGCAAGATAAACGTTGAACCAAACCGCCACGGTCTTCATAAAAAAGCTTGTGATGGTTAGAGCGATGGTGGTATAAAACAGTTTTTTTACGCTTCTCATAGTGATCCCTTTTCTGGAGAATGGTAAATCAAATATATGAAAAAACAGAGAAAAGTATTCGCTTGTTCTCCTTGATTTTCCGAGCTTTTCGTGGTACAATTCCATAAAAGAAAAGGGGGATGAAGGGCTATGTATACCAAGGAATTGGATTTTTTGAAAAATACTCTTCAAGAAGCCTATTTTCAATGTTGCCAGAGCTCTGTTTCCGTTTTTGAAAAAGCGGAGTTTGACGTAGTGACCAATGTGGATCGCGCCATTGAAAGGCATTTTTCAGCATCTCTTGCCCATACTTTTCCCGGAGACCGGCTTCTCGGAGAAGAATTTTCATCCGATGCTATGCTTTCTGATCGCACTTGGATTTTAGACCCTATAGACGGCACCTATAATTTTAGCACCGGTTCCAGGCAGTTTGGTCTTCAGGCGGCCCTTTGGGACAGGGGAGATCTGAGAGTCAGTGTTATTTATCTTCCGGCTTTTTCTGAGCTTTATGAAGCGCAAGAGGGCAAAGGCGCTTTTTTAAACGGAAAGAGGATCTTTGTCAGCAAACGCGCGCCAAAGGATGCCATTGTCTCCTTTGGGGATTTTCCACATAAAAGACCGGAGGATGCCATGCAGCAGATGAAAATCATGGAGCGCAGTATTCCCAGAATTGCCCGATTGAGAATGTTTGGCGCAGCTAGCGTGGATTTTGCTCATCTTGCCTCGGGAAAGACGGAGGGCGTGGTTCTTTATACAAAAAACAAATGGGATATCGCGCCTGGATGGCTTTTGAGCAGGGAAGCGGGAGCTTGCTTGTTTGGACACGATGGAGAACCGTACTCTTTTCATTCTCGTGCAATCCTGGCTTGCAATCATGAAGATCTGTACCAAGTGATGATGAAAGATAAGATTTAAGCTCATGGAAAGTTTTGCGATATGAAAAATAGATTTTCTGTAAAAGATCTATCTTGCGTTGCGATCTTTACCGCACTTTTGACGGTTTGTTCCTGGATGAGTATTCCTGCCGCCGTTCCCTTTACCATGCAAACGTTTGCTGTCTTTTTAAGCATGGGACTTTTGGGTGGCCGCCGAGGCACTATGACAGTCTTTGTCTATATTTTACTTGCTGCTGCGGGGGCTCCGGTGCTTTCCGGTTTTTCCGGTGGGCTCGGTGCGCTTTTTGGAAGTACGGGAGGATATGTTTTCGGTTTTCTTCTGTCCGCGCTTTTTCTTTGGGGAGTAGAGAAAATATGGGGCAGGGGAATGAAAGTTTTTGCCATCTCATCATTTTTTGGAATGGTACTGTACAACCTTAGCGGTACTCTTTGGTATGTCTGGGTTTACAGCAAGACGCAAGGCCCTTTGGACTTTATTACCGCTCTGCTTTGGTGTGTGGCCCCGTTTCTCCTTTCCGATTTTTTAAAGATTATATTCGCACTTTCCCTCACTGCAAGACTGCGCCCATACATTAAGTGAACCGTTTGATACTAAAAAAGAACCACCGCAATTTTACTGCGATGGTTCTTTTATTGTTTTCGTTCAAAACGTTATTTTTTGTTTCTTAAAAAAAGGAAAGAATTGAGGCTTCCTCCCAATAGCAGAATAAAATTAATTAAAAACAGCCAGGTGAGCAGAGCAATGATGGTCCCTAAAGATCCGTAGAGAGTAGCGTAATCGCTTGTGCGATCGATATAGAAAGAAAAGATCCAGGACATCAGGACCCACCCGGAGAGGGCCAGGAGAGTTCCCGGCAAAACGTCCCGTCTTTTTTGTTGGATTCCGGGTAAGATCCAATACAGGCCCAACAATACAAAAAACAGATATGCGGTAACGACAAAGATTCGGAAAAGGTGAATGGAAGGGAGTAGCTCTGCAAGTTGTGGCGCAAAGTCTAAAACCCAGGAAAGAATATAGTTTCCTGCTACGATGAGGATCAGAGTAGCATAAAAGGAGACCTGTATGAGAAGAACGAAAACAAAAGAGATGATCCCATCCTTGAAAGAGGCGGCTTTGGAAGAATAGCCGTAAAAATTCCGAAGTTTTCGCTTCATGGTCTGAATGGCTTTCCCCATAGAATAAAGAGTCAATACCACGCCGGTGATCATAAGAGTTGGGGGATTTCCAAGAGAGATCTCTCGCAAATAAGAACTGAGAATTGCCAAAATTGGTTCGGGAATGATATTATTCATAGCGGACATGGTTTCCGGAGAAAGATGCAATGTGGCGAAAGCGGCGCTGACAAAAATGGCAAGAGGGAAAATGGAAAAGAGAAAATAGTAGGACAAAGTAGCGGAGCTTTCAAAAATATGATCTTTGAAAAGGTGAGAAAAAAAGGGTGACCAAAAAGCACCCTTCTTTTTATGGCTTGTTTTAATAATGTGCATAAATACTCCATAGGAAAAGATGGGATATGTTCAAGAAAAAAGCTTTTTCATCCTTCCCTTGATAGAAGCGCGCACATGGAGAATAAAGCGTCTGGCAGGAAGACAGAGAAACCAAGCGCGGGCTCTTGGAGACGTGAGGGAGATATTCTTTCCGTTTCGTTTCAGCCCGGTAAGCCGTGCAATGACCTGGTCTTCCTGTATGTTCTTTTCAAGATAGTATTGATTGTCGCCGCAGAGAGTCAATGAGCCGTCCTTTTCTTTTCTAACGATCCTGTGAAGGATAAAAGATCCGTTCTTTCTCCGGTAAAAAATAATATCTCCCACCTGAAGCGGACCTGAGATTGGGGAAAGTGTGACCCGGTCTTTTCCGTCCCGAATGAAGGGCAACATGCTGACGCCTGAGGCAGTGAAGGAAAAAGAGTGTCCGCATCGAATTTCAGATTCCAAAAGAGGAAACAACTGGGAGAAGGAGACTCTGTTTTCGTCACTCATCGATCAAATCGGCCTCTCTGAGTTTCTTTATAAAGTTGTCCACATCCCGGGATGCCATATCTCTTGTTACATCATATTCTTTTAAAAGAGAATCGATGATCTCTTCGCGGGAGCAAGATGCCAAAAGCGCTTTCCAAATGGTGACGCCGGTGTCGTTTAGAGTAATCATACCGTCAAAATCCAGCTTTCCCGTGGGAACAACTACGTGATTTCCGGCAACTTCTTTCAAAAGATATCCTTCCTTGATTTTCATTTGACCTCTCCTTTTGACATCGTTTGATAGGAAACCTCCGCGGCTTCCGGTTCCATGTTACATGTCATAGAATATATTGGAACTCGCTGAACTAAATTGGAGATGTGATCCAAAAGAGCTTCCACTTTTTCTTTTTGTTTGGGTCGAACCGTTTGCTCCAAAATTCTTTCAATGGCTTTGATACCCGGCATGAGCTGGATTCGATTTTTTTCTCCTCGCTCTAAAAAAGCGATCCCCTGTAAAGGTGTCTTCCGGTTAAGATTTAAATCGGATTTTCCGCTCCATGGAGTTCCATAAACATAGATCCCATCCGGAAAGATGCGAATGGCGGGCTTATCATCATTGAGAATCTGCGCTCGATCTCCAAACTTTTTCAGCCACAGAGAGGTGTGGGTGGACTTTCCGGTACCGCTGGGAGCGGAGAACAGATATGCTTTCCCATCCACTTCCACGGCGGAAGCGTGAAGAAGCATGCCCTTGTGACAAATCAGTTCAGAGTAAAAAAGGGAACCTGTGACCATGTATTCAATAAGCGAATCACAAGCTTCGGGAAATTTTGCACGGTACGCCGCATAGATCTCTTCTGTCATGGAAAGGTCGCAAATGGGCTCTTTTTCGTTTTCGCAAAGGTAGGCCTGGGACCGAGGTACAAGAGGGGACCAAGTGGGATCCATGGTCACCACCAGTTCGGCTATTTTATAGTTTGCGCTCATCTTTTCCAATTTAACCTTCCAAAGTATCGATATGATAGGATGCTGGCAAATAGAACTGACAGCAGAACAGAAAGCAGGGTGAAAACAACAATCAGTCTGGCGGTCTTCAAGTCTTCGTGCGAAGGTCCGGTCTGTTCTTGCCGTAAAAACACTTCACCCAGCATTAGATTTTTTGCTGCAGCTTGGATTTCTTTAATAGCATTTTCTACTTCCTCTGGGGTAGCGTCTTTTTTGCTGGAAATCAGATCGCCGGCATTTACACTCTCCAGAAGAGTGTTTAACTTAGGTTCCGTTCCTTCAATGGACTGAAAATTTCGGTACTGGTTGCACAGATCCTTTAAAGCACGAAGCCGATCCAATAAGATCAGATTTTTAAACTGAGTTTTGCTTGGATTCGAAATGTCGGCAAAATAATCGGAAATGAGCTCTTTGCAAGTTGCAGAGCTGAAGCTGGAAGGAAGGTAAAGTATGTGGCATTTATCAAGAGTACTTTCCAATTTCGAGATCTCGTTTGCATATCGGTTCCAGCTATCGGTGGTGTAATTGTGAGGGGAAAGAGAGTGATATTGAGTGATCACCTCTTGAGCCGCGGTCATATCAAAAGCCTCGCCGGAACAGGCGCGATAGGCTGAGAGCAGCTCCTCAGCTGCTTTTTGAAGCCGGGCTTGCTGGGGGAAGCGAAGTGAGGTCAACGCTTTGGCGTTTGCAACTTTTGTTTGGTAATCATTCCAGAATGGAGCGTTTGACATCAGTACGGGATGAGCCGAAGTTTCAAAGATCGTAATGAGGGAAGAAAGCTGTTGAGCCGTAATTTTTTCCGGAAGGTCAAGAAGCTGAAGATTGTTGTAGGACCGGATAAAAGCGTCGGAGAGAGATTGAATATAGTTCTCTGTGTTTTTTCTGTAACTTTCCTCAGTGGAATTTTTCTTCCAAGCAAACAGGGAGGGCGAACTCACCTCTCCTTGGACTGCTAAAGCTGCCTTTGAGAATTCTTGCCAGGTTTCTTCCGAAAAGAGAGAGGCGTCCAAATTTTTGTAAAAAGAGGACTCTTCAATGAGAACGGAATAGTCAAAGGTGTCCTGCATAAGATCCACATAAGCGGAACGAATGGACAGGTAAAGGGATTCTATCTGGTTTTGAGTAAGGTCATCCTCTTCAAGCTTTCTGCCTAAATCTTGAATTTGGGCATAGTAGGAGTCATAAGCGGAGGATGTTTTGAAAAATTTCTCCGGCAAATGGAGAGTCAGACTCTCATAAACCACTTCCAGGTCCTCTCGGGTGGGTACAACTGCCGAAACGGACACAGAGAGGAGTAGGATGGATAACAACAGCGCAAGGCACAAAAGCAATCGTCTCATTTAACATTCCTCAAAATCGGTAAAAATATCAGCAATTTTGGCAAATTCAACAAGGGTCATGGTTTCTCCCCTTCGATTCGGATCCAAAGAGGCATTGCGAAGACGCTCTTGAATCTCTTCTTTGGAAAGACGGGTAGAGAAAATTTGAAAAAGTGCATTGGCGATGGTTTTTCTTCTGGCGGAAAAAGAAGCACGAATGACGCTAAATAGCATCGCTTCGCTGCGGACGCATACGGGAGGCGTTTTGTAGGGAATTAAACGTAGAACGGTGGAATCTACCTTGGGACGGGGAATAAAATTCCCCGGGCCAACGGAAAACAGTGTTTCCGCTTTTGCATGATAAGAGACTGCTGCGGTGATGGCACCGTAATCCTCACTTCCCGGTGCAGATGCAAGGCGTTTGGCGGCCTCTTTTTGAATGAGTAGTGTGAGAGAGGAGATGGGCACCTTGCTTTCAAGAAGACGCATGATGATTTGGCTGGTGATGTAATAGGGAAGATTGGAACAGACGGCAATGGCATAATCCGGATACCGCTCTGTCAAGTTTTCATAATCAAAGAGTAGTGCGTCTGTGTTTAAAACGTCTACGTTGTTACAGTCTGAGAGACTTTCCTTTAAAACGGGAATAAGGTGAGGATCCAACTCCAGCGCCAGAACTTTGTCGAAAAGACCGGAGAGGGGAAGCGTCAAAGAACCCGCACCGGGACCGATTTCAATGGCAACTTTCTTTTTTTCAGATGGTAGCGTTTCAAAAGAGGAGCGGGCGATGCGCTGTGCGGTGTTTTCGTTCATGAGGAAGTTTTGCCCCATGTTCTTTTTGAAGAAAAAGCCGTGACGCTCCAGTAGGAGAGTCATTTCTTTTGCAGAATACAGATTCATTCCAGTTCCTTTGCATAAATTTGTTCAAATGGGGAAAAATGTATCATGTGATAAGGAGGGATACTATGAAACTCGAAGGGACGAAAACCGAGCAAAATCTTCGTTCTGCGATCAGCGGAGAAGCTCAGGCGGCGCTCTTGTATGAATTATTTGCCACCCGTGCCCGAAAAGATGGGTATGAGCACATTGCAGATATTTTCATGGAAACTGCCAACAACGAAAAAGCTCATGCAAAGATCTATTTAAATTTGCTCAGTTGTTTGAATACCACCGATAAAAACCTTTTATCCGCGGCGCTAACGGAAAAGCATGAAAACAGCATCATGTATCCGGAATTTGCCGCTATTGCCAGACAAGAAGGATTGGAACAGGTGGCACAGACATTTGAAATGGTAGGCCAAATTGAGTCAGAACATGAAAAACGTTTTAACCTGTTGAAGTGTCAAGTAGAGAATAATGCAGTCTTTTCCAAAGGCGTGGAGACCGAATGGATCTGCTCAAACTGCGGCCACCGTCATAAAGGGCCGGATGCACCCGGTATTTGTCCGGTTTGTAAACATCCCATTTCTTATTTTGCACCCATTTGCAATGAGATATAACTAGATAGGATATTATAACATTCTTTTTGTTAAAATTCAATATATTTGCAAAAGAAAACAGGGGCTTTGCCCCTGTTTTCTTACAATATGATGCAGATCAGCCCGCCGCTTCCTTCGTTGATGATCTTTTGTAAAGTTTCCGAAAGCTTTTGTCTGGCATCTTCGGGCATATGATTCAGCTTGGTGTTCAAGCCCTCGTTTACCAGTTCATAAAGTGTTTTTCCAAACATGTTGGATTGCCAGATCTGCGTGGGGTCCTCTTCAAATTCTTTCAGTAAGAATTTTACGATGTCTTCGGTTTGCTGTTCACTCCCAACAATGGGGGAGATCTCCGCCTGAATGTTTGCACGAATCATGTGGATAGAGGGTGCACTGGCCTTGAGTTTGACTCCGTATCCACTGGGCTGCTTGACGATTTCCGGTTCTTCCAAAGTCAGATCTTCAATGGAAGGGGTTACGATACCGTATCCGCTTTCCTCTACTTGGGCAAGAGCCTGAGCGATCTTGTCATACCTTGATTTCATTTCCGACATGGTTGAGAATTTTTTGAGAAGCTCTTCCTCGTTGCTGATAGAAAGACCGCAGGAATCAGACAGAACCTGATAGAATATACAAGGATCCAAACGAAGATCCAGGTGGATGCTGCCACGTCCCAGATCCGAGGAAAGAACAGTTACGGATTCGAAATGATTCAAACTGTTTAAACCGGATACTGCCTGGAAAATCTCCCCTGTGGTTCGAAGTGCTTCCAGTGCCTTGTTTACGGATTCCAACACCTCAAGTCGCGTTTTATGGTTTGGATCTAAATGCAGAATCCAGGAAGGGATCTTGGCATACACTTCCCGAATGGGAAATTCCAAAACGATCTTTTTCAAAACGTCAAGAAACTCTGCTTCTCCCATGAGAAAACAGTTTTGAGGAAGAACAGGTACTTTGTATTTTTCCTCTAAAAGAGAGGAAAGATTTAGGGTCTCATCGCTTTCCGGATGCTGGGAGTTGAGGATCATCACAAAGGGTTTCCCGCTTGATTTCATTTCCCGGATCACGCTCTCCTCTGCTTCCAGATATGCTTCCCGAGGAATCTGGCCTATGCTGCCATCTGTGGTGATCACCACGCCAACCGTAGAATGCTCTGAGATAACTTTCTTTGTTCCCAAGTCTGCCGCTTCTTCAAAGGGCAGCGGAGATTGTGACCAAGGGGTATTGACCATCCGGGACTTTCCGTCCTCATCCTCCAGACCACCGGCTTCGGGAACGGTAAATCCTACACAATCGATCAATTTCACACGAAATCCAAGGCTACCCTCCATTTCAATTCGAACCGCCTGATCGGGAACGAATTTAGGCTCGGTAGTCATAACGTTTTTTCCGGATCCGCTCTGGGGCATCTGGTCGGTAGCACGCGCTTTTTCATCCCCCTCTTCCATTTGCGGAAGAACAACCGTTTCCATAAAGCGCTTAATGAATGTTGATTTTCCCGTTCTCACCGGGCCTACCACACCGATGTATATGTCACCGCCGGTGCGTGTTGCGATGTCTTGATAAATGCTCGCTTTTGCTGCCATTTGTTTTTTCCTCCGCTTATCTGGTTTGTAACAATGTATGGCATAATGGAAAAAAATATGCTCAAATGATCCCTTTTTTCTCTTTACTTTTTTTAGAATCTGATACAATAAAAGGTCTTAAATTGTAATTACATTGCAGATGAAACTCGATGGTAGCAAAAACCCCATCATGAATGCAAGGGGAAAAGGTATTCCGGTAATCAAAATATTGAAAAAGCAAATCTCAAAAACACACTGAAAATTAAATATGCTCAAACTCCGTTTTTCGCATCAAGGTTTAAGTTTATCGCTTTGACACAAACTAAAAGTAAAATAAAGATAGGAAATGGAGGTTTTGTTATGAAAAAAAGAATAATTACCAATCAGACAATGAACTTGTTCAAGAATTATTTGATTGAGAGCGAAAAAGCAATAGCAACCATAGAAAAATATATGCGGGATATCCGATGCTTTGCCGAGTACGCCTCCGAACGCGCATTGGATAAAACATTAGTCCTAAATTATAAAGGAAGATTAGAGCAGTCTTATACCGTTCGTAGTGCTAATTCTATGCTGGCGGCTCTCAATGCGTTTCTGCGATTTTTCGGCTGGCAAGATCTGTGTGTAAAACAATTTAAGGTGCAAAAGGAAGCATATTGCTCCGAGGAGAAGGAACTTACCCGGAAGGAATATACAGCGCTCGTCCGAGCTGCCGAGCAAAGGAAAAACGAACGCCTGTCTCTTGCGGTGCAGACGATCTGCGGGACAGGCATTCGTGTCAGTGAATTGCAGAGTATTACGGTGGAGGCTGTACGCAAAGGAGAAGCAATTGTATCCTGCAAGGGAAAAACAAGAAAAATATTTGTTGTCAGTGCCCTGAGAAAAAAATTGCTTCGATATGCAATGGAGCAGGGCATTACAACCGGCATACTCTTTGTAACCAAGAATGGCAAACCGCTTGACCGTAGTAATATTTGGAGAGAAATGAAGAGCTTGTGTGAACAGGCTGGTGTTTCGCCCCAAAAGGTATTTCCACACAATCTAAGGCACCTGTTTGCAAGAACTTTTTATGGTATTGAAAAAGATATTGCAAAATTAGCAGACATTCTCGGTCACTCTAACATTAATACCACTCGCATTTATATCATTACAACCGGTGCAGAACATCAGCGCCGTATGGAAAATATGCGACTGATTATATAGCTTCGCTGAATGACGGCTTCGCCTTATTGAAAAAAATAAAACCGCTACACTTCAGCAGCGGTTGAATATCACATAATGGTTATTATGTTGTATTAATTAAAACAAACAG
>JAZOQB010000002.1:0-3843 GCA_045655865.1 Eubacteriales bacterium | reverse complement strand
ACATTAGAACGCCAAAACCTTTGGGGCAAAAGGGTGCGGTGCGATATAATTTTATTGAAATAAACTAAAGCCACTAAGCAAAGATTTTTTTATTTTTTTAAATCCGTTTTGCTATTTTCATTTTCTTCATTGTAAAATCGCCTTAAAAGACACAAAAAATCAGACACATCATCAAGGAATTATCCAAAATGATGTGTCTGACTTATTTTTATTGTGGTTTTACAAGAAAAGTTTTTTAGAAGTGACGAAAAGCTTTGAAAATGCTTACTTATTCAGAGCCATAGAGATCTCTACGGCTACAAGAGCGGTGGCGCCTACTACGCGCTCCCATGCCGATTAAAGCCATCCTTGCTATGAGAGAGTTCATTGGTCTTGAAGGAAAAAAACTTGTTGACATATCAACAAGTTTGTGGTATAGTAAAAGCGATTTGTTGAAACTTCAACAAGAAGCAGCGCTGATATTTTGAAAAATCGAATCAAAAGAGGTAGGATAGATGAACAAAGAGCAGTTAAGACCGAAAAGAGAATTTGATAGTATTCGACACATTGTAGAATATGCGGCAAAAGCTTATGGGAATTGCACGGCGTTTTCTTATCGGCTAAAGCCGACAGACAAGGAAAAGGTTAGTGTAAGTTATATTGAATTTCGTGACGACGTAAGAGCGGTTGCCAGCGCAATGCTTTCTCGCGGAATGAACGAAAAACATATTGTTGCCGTAGGAAAAATGTCTTATGATTTCATTGTTGCTTATTATGCAACGCTTCTGATTGGGGCGGTATTTATCCCCCTTGATCGGGATTGGAGTTCTATGGAGCTTGCTAATACTGCAAAAACGGCGGATATTGATTATTTATTCTGCGATGAAGATCTTTTGGACAAGAGCCAGGGAATTGTGCGCCTTTGTTCGCTTGACACTCCTGTCACTTATTTCGGCGCCAGGGGAGACAATAGCTTCACAGCGATGATTGCGGAAGGTCGTAAACTTTATTCGGAGGATAAGAGACCTTATTTTGAGGTAGACTTTGATCCCAGAAAACTTTCTCTTTTGGTTTATACGTCCGGTACTACCGGTAAGGGAAAAGGTGTTATGCTTTGCACAGACTCCATTATTCGCGATATGTCTGATATTGTGCATTATATTGATTTCGGTAAAAACACCGTTTCGGTTTTGCCGCCTCATCATACCTACGGATCTACTGTTATGTTTCTGGGGCACGTAATGATTGGCACGGAGGTTTATATTTCCAGCGGTATACGTTACGTTCAGAAAGAACTTGTAGCGGAAAAACCGGAGCATTTAATTATGGTGCCTTTATATTTAGAAACTTTTTATCGGAAAATAAAGGCAAATATTAAGAATCAAGGCAAAGAAAATTTGGTAAATGGCATGATGAAACTAAGTAAAGTTACCAGAGCAGCCAGCCTTGGAAAGGTAGATCTTAGAGAAAAACTTTTTTCGCAAATCAGAAACGCTTTCGGTGGCAAAGTAAAAATGATCGTTTCCGGCGGTGCTCCCATCAACCCTGAGATTGTTGCTTTTTTTGAAGAACTAGGCATTTCTATTCTCAATGGATACGGGATTACCGAATGTGCGCCTTTAATCGCAGTTAATCGAAGCCGCCATGTTGTAAAAGGCAGTGTTGGAACTGTTTTGGATATGGATGAGGTGAAGATTTTGGATCCCAACGAGGATGGAGAGGGAGAAATTTGCGTGAAAGGTCCTAATGTAATGCTGGGGTACTACAAGGACAAGGCGGCTACGGCAGAAGCTATGGACGAGGAAGGTTATTTTAAAACCGGTGATTACGGAAAATTGACCAAGGATCGAATACTTTATATTACCGGAAGAAAGAAGAATTTGATTATTCTTTCCAACGGAAAAAATGTGTATCCCGAGGAGATTGAAAACGAATTGATTTCCGTTCCCGGTGTTCAGGACGTCGTAGTTTATGAAGGTAAGAGCCGGAGAGGGATGGAGTATAATGCCATTGTGGCAGAAATTTATCCCGATCAAGAGTATATAGCCAAGCACAACATTACTGATGTCGAAGGGTATTTGCGTCCATATATTCAGGAGTTTAACCGCAATACTGTGGCTTATAAAAAAATTAGCGTTGTAAAGGTTAGAAAAGAAGATTTTCCTAAAAATACTCTACGTAAAATTATGCGATTCAAACTGGATATGACTATTGATTAAAGGGGAGATGTCTCATATTGACATTTGTACTGTTTTGGGATAAACTTTGGGAAGAATGGATTCCTTTGGGAAAAAGCGAGGTTTTACATGAGGGAAAGATTTGAAGCTTTTACAGTTCTCATAAATCGAATTAGCCGCAATATCCGTAAAATTAAAAATCAGGAGATGGCGGAATATAATTTGAGGAGCGCTCACGTTTCCTGTCTGTATTATCTTTACACCAACAAGGGATCGACAGCCACCGACCTTTGTGAAAAGTGTGAGGAGGATAAGGCGACCATTTCCCGTGCACTCAATTATCTTGAAAGAAATCAGTTCGTTACTTGTGAATCAAAAAGCGCAAAAAGATATAAAAGTCCGCTTGTTTTAACGGAAAAGGGAACCGCGGTCGGAAAGAAGATTTCAGAAAAGATTGATGGAATTTTGGATGAGATCGGTCTTTCGTTGACAGAAGCAGAAAGAAAGGAATTCTATCGCTGTCTTTCTGTTATCAGTGAGCGTTTGGATGCGTTTTCCGAAACTGACGAAAAATAGATAAAGATCTGCCTCTCGGCTGTTCTTTTTTCTGTATAAGATTGATCTTATTTGTTCAGCGCCATAGAGATCTCTACGGCTACAAGAGCGGTGGCGCCTACCATGGGGCCTATACCTGTGCCGACCAGCCCCGTTGTTTTCCAATGGTGTGAAGCCTTTGGAAAGCGCCCTGAGCGTTATAGAACCAGGGAGGCGGCAACGGCGCCCAGCCCTATCAGGATCCTTGCTCGCTCTTTCGCTCGATGGAATTCCCCGTGGAGGAATTCTACCCCGGAATCAAAGATTCCTGCCGTGAAAATTAAAAGAAGAAGGAGTTTTCTCCATCTTTTTTTCTTGACAGCAAAAGAAAAATCTTGCTAAAATAGGAAAAGAATTTTAGCAAAAATTAGGAGAGAAAAATGGAAAAACTCATTTTGTTTTTCGGCGATTCCATCACCGATTCGGGCAGAAATCGCGAACTTTTCATCAGCACCGGCAAAGGATATGTTACCATGGCAAGTGGCCAGCTCAGCTTTGAAAACCCCGGCAAATACCGCTTTTTAAATCGCGGCATCATGGGCAATCGCGTTGGCGATCTGCTCGCTCGTGTGCAGATGGATGTGATCCCCCACAAGCCCGATTATATGAGCATTCTGATCGGTGTGAACGATCTTTTCCTCGAATATTCCAAAAAAACCACTCCCGGAAGAGCGCGCTTTGAGGCACAGTACCGTATGCTTTTGGATGAAATTCGCGAAGCCCTTCCCGATACCAAGATCTTTTTGATGTCGCCTTTTGTGCTTTTGGGAAAAGAAACTGCATCCGATGAAGAGCATCCCGGCCGCTATGAATTTTTGAGAAGCGAAATTCCCTATCGCGAAGAAATTGTGCGCAAAATTGCCGAGGATTACAAATTGCCTTTTCTTTCCCTGCAAGATAAATTCGATGCCGCAACCGTTGGGATGCCCAATACCCTTTGGCTCAAAGACGGTGTGCACCCCACCAATGCAGGCCATTATATGATCGCCCAAAATTGGCTTTCTACCTTTAAGGAAATGATCAAAGACGAAAGATAAAAAGTTTTTAAGAAGTGACGAAAAGCCGTGAAAATTCTTACTTATTCAGAGCCATG
>JAZOQB010000001.1:0-15555 GCA_045655865.1 Eubacteriales bacterium | reverse complement strand
TTGAGCGTCTGCAAACCAAAAGTCGTTCTGTCTAATCCGCGTTTAGATGTCTCTATCCCTGAACTTGTATTTTTAGGTTGAGTCTTTAGCGGAGGTAAAATACCCTTTTCAACAGAAGCTATAATATTCTTGGCTTCATCGGACATTTCAGCAACCTCCTTATAAATAATTCTTCATTATTACATAAATTACAAACAACACAATGGAGATAGTGGTTAACAACCAGCCTCTCTTATACAAAGGAATACGAGAATCATTTTCCGCTTTGTTGTTTTGCGTTGCCTCTATGTATAATTGAATGAGTTTGATTTCCAATGATATCTTTTTGTTTTTCAAATAATCTTCATCATACAAATCTGCAGGTTTTATAGTATTATACTCCCTAGTCGTTACTACTCTCACCATTAACATCACTGCAACAAATGCAAGGGAAAGACTTCCGACATATGTTAATAATGTGATCGCAGGAATAATAATATCCAAAAATTTTTCGATTTGAACATTGAAGATAGCCTTAAAATTATTCATTGGAGCAAGTGCCAAAAAATAAGCAGAAACTATAGGCAAGGCAATGCTTGTTTTGCTATCAATAATAGATGTTCTATTATGTTCATTTTCGTACTCGCTTTTTGCTGTAGATAATAACAACTCAACGGCGTCATCATTGAATCGCTCTTTCTCTTCGCCAGACATTCTAATCACCTCGCATATAAGCATAACATATTTTGCAATATTTTACAACTAAATTCATTATCGCAAATAAACAATAAATCCGAACGCATCACCTATCACGGTAATAGAGTTCGGATTTATCGCTTTTGGCAGGGGCACAAGGACTTGAACCCTGGGCACGCGGTTTTGGAGACCGCTGCTCTACCAACTGAGCTATACCCCTATATTGAAAATGACAGTGGACAATGGAATTGATGGCCGGCGATGGGGAGAAATGGATGGTGGGCCTTCAGGGACTTGAACCCCGGACCGACCGGTTATGAGCCGGCTGCTCTAACCAACTGAGCTAAAGGCCCATAGAAAACGCCGGGCTAGCAAATTTGCAAAGAAAAGTATAACAAAAAAAAGCCCTCTTGTCAAGGGCTTTTTCTTAGGTTTTCAAGGACTCTTTTTCCTGGAATGAAACCGGGCAAGGGCGATCAATCCGGCCAGCGCCGGATATTGGAAGAGGGGTTGCGGTTTGACTGTTTTGCGCCGGATCTCTTTGTTCCCTCGGAGGACTGGGGGCGTTTGGCCACGTCCTGTCTCTGAGTAGGGGCGGGCTTTGCGATACTGCGAGAGGGGGCGCCCGGTCGGGTGACCCGGTAGACGTCGGCGGACTTTGGCTTTGTATTCTGCCGGGAAATTCGGTAGGTGCCGGAAGAGTTGTAGGGGGGGTGGTTGGCAGAAGTCCCAGGGCGGGGCGGTACGTTTTTCTCCAAACGCCTGCCGGTATTTGGGGGCGTTCCCTTTTGGACCGGGCGAGCGGGAAGGGGAGTTTTGATGTTTTGAGATGGGGTTTGTGAGCGGTTTTTCGAGCGGTATTTCTCCGGAACTTTCGCCACCGCTTTGCGGGGCTGAGTTCGCTTTTGATTACGGGAAGAATCCATGACTTCCGCTTCGCCGGAAAGGACTCGGAATCCCTCACGGAAGAAAACGCCGGCACGGTGCAGTTTTGCCCGGGCAGCCAAGCGTTCTTCTTTTCTTACCTGGCGCATCCGGCGATTTTCTCTTTCATTGAGTTCGGCTATGGCCAAGTTTCGCTCCCGGTTGCGGCGAACGTGCTGGAGCCAAACGGAGCCGATGAGTACCAGAACATACAAAATGCCGGAAGTGATCACCAGAATCAAAACCACCCGGGCGGGGCCATGGTCAAAAAAGCGGACGATGGCATCCCAGATCACAAGCCACGGAGAAAGACCGATGTTGGACTGGGCCACCAAGGGCACCGTTCCGATCACCTTGCCCTGATAGATCAGGTCTACCTCTCCGTAAACGTTTCCCTCGATAATGGGGGCGGTGAAGACCTCTTCGGGTGTGCGGATCTGGGTGGTGATCTCCTCGGCCGGATTTATTTCTGTGGGAAGCAGTGCCTGAAAATCTGTGCCGGATACCAGGATCATATGATCTACGCCACTGGCCAGACGGACCTTTTTCTCACAAATGATCGCGTCTTTCATCAGAACTTGGCGAAGGGAAAAGTTGTTTTCCGCCCATTCCATCAGACCTTTGGCATCCCGATAAGAGGAAATGTCGGTTCCGTTTTGCTTTTCGCTGCGGTCTACGCCTCCGGAGATGATGACCAGATTGGTGCAATTTCCCGTTTTTCGCAAGGTAGCCACACAGTATCCTGCACCGGAAGTGCCGCCGGCGATCATCCCCCGCACCCCTTCCATATAATAATCCGTAATGTAGGAATAGGGGATCAGCGCGTTTCGGTTGGTGTAGACCCGCGAGGGGGTAGCGTTGGTGGCGGGGATGGTAACCTTTGGCTTTTCGGAAAGAACCATGAAATCATTGATCCGATAAAGAGCTTTGCAGAGGATCAAGGTATCTCGCAAGGTGGTGTACATGGCTGCCGAATCCATTCCGGTGGGGTTGGCGTAGTGGGTCTGTTCCATGCCAAGAGAGGCTGCTTTTTCATTCATTGCTTCTACAAAGGAAGAAATGTTGCCTCCGGCTACCGATGCCAGAACCAGGGCGGCGTCGTTGGCGTTTTGCACCAAAAGCCCCGCGAGAAGATCGTCAAAGGCGATCACTTCGCCTTCCTTCAGTTTCATCGTGGTGCCGGCGGCGGAAGAGAGCATCTCCGAGGTCACGCAGACGGAAACGTTTCCGTGTTCTGCGCGGTATTCAAAAGCCAGGAGAGCGGTCATAAGTTTTGCAAAGGCGGCGGGATGGATCCGGGAATCCGGGTTTTTTTCAAACAGAAGGGTATCGGTTTCCAAATTCAGGCAAAGCCCGGCGGTGGAAGCGATCTGAGGCCAGGCGGGGGTTTGTGCCTTTGCGGAAAAAGAGAATAGCAGAAAAAGCGGCAGGATCAACACTGCCGCCAAAAGGCTGCAAAGGAACTTGGCGAGCCTTTGTTTCATTCTTTCTCCTTCCAATACCGCAAGGCGTTTTCCCGGTCTTGGGCAATTTGTTTTTTTAATTCCTCCAGAGAGGAAAACTGTTTCTCGGGACGCAAAAAATGGAAAAACTCAACCCGCACCGTTTTTCCGTACAGATCTTCGGAAAAATCAAACAGGTGGGTCTCAGCGATGATTTTTTCATCCTGATCTACCGTAGGACGGGAGCCCACGTTACAAACGCCGAAGTGGATGTTTCCGTCAAATAAGACACGCACGGCGTAAACACCCTTTCGGGGAATGACGTATTCACCGGGAAAGACTTGATTTAAAGTGGGGAAGCCGATTTTCGTCCCCAGGTGCTTTCCGCGAAGAACAGGGAAAGCGATGAAATACGGCCGATCCAGAAGATGGGCGGCCATCTCCATTTCCCCTCGGGTCAAAAGCGTGCGGATGCGAGTGGATGAGACGGTGTCTCCCTCAAGGCAGACCGGATCTGCAACCACCACTTCCACGCCTTTTTTCTTCATGTATTCTTTCAAAAATGCAGCGTCGCCGCTACCGTTTTTTCCGAATCGGAAATTGAAGCCGCAAAAAACCTTCCGTGCATAAAGCTGATCCAGAAGAATCTGCTCGCAAAATTCCTCGGGGGAAAAATTCCGCACGCGTTCAAAATCCTCCAGGACGATCTGATCGATGCCGATCTCTTTTAAAGTCGCTATTTTATCGGCAAGAGAAAGGATGCTTCCGGAAGCAAAGTTGCCTTTCATAATGTGCTCCGGATGCCGGTGGAAACTCCACACCAGAGAGACCAGACCTTCTTCCTTTGCACAGCGAACACAGTTTTCAATGATGACCCGGTGTCCCAGGTGAATGCCGTCAAAATTTCCCAGGGCTACGCACGTTCCCGGGTCCCTTTCTTCGGCGCAGTTTGATTTCATAGGGTTTAGGCTTCCTTTACGAAATACACTTCTTTCATTCTTTGGTCGACAATGGGCCGGTCGGAAAAGTCCGTGTGAACCTCGCAGATGGCGTCTACGGTCTCAAGCCCGGAAAGCAGTTTTCCAAAAGCGGCGTACTGACCGTCCAGGTGAGGAGCGTTTTCGTGCATGATGAAAAACTGGCTTCCCGCGGAATCGGGAGCTTGGGAACGGGCCATGGAGAGGACCCCTCTCTCGTGGCGCAGATCGTTTTTCACGCCGTTTGCGGCAAATTCTCCCTTAATGGACCAACCGGGGCCGCCGATGCCGATCCCTTTGGGATCGCCGCCCTGGATCATAAAGCCGGGGATCACCCGGTGAAAGATCAGGCCGTTATAAAAGCCGCCGTCCACCAATTTCTGAAAATTAGCTACCGTGATGGGGGCAATATCCGGGAAAAGCTGGGCGATCATCTCGCCACCGTTTTCCATTACAAATTTTACAAAACAGGTTTTTTCTTCACTTTTTACAAATGCCATGTTCTTTTCTCCTTTAATCGGTGGTAACAAAATAGACTTTTTCCATGATCTGGGCTTTCAAGGGCATTTCCCCGTTGCATCGGACCGCAGCGATCTCATCCACCGTGTCCATGCCGGCGATCACCCTACCAAAGGAGGCGTACTTACCGTCCAGCTGCTTGCAGGTGGTGCCGGACAGACAGATGAAAAACTGGCTTCCTGCAGAATTCGGAGATTGAGCCCGAGCCATGGAAAGGACCCCTCTCTCGTGGCTCAGATCGTTTTTCACACCGTTTGAATTAAATTCCCCTTTGATGGTCCAGCCGGGACCGCCCGATCCGTCGCCCTTCGGGTCACCGCCCTGGATCACAAATCCTTTGGACACCCGATGAAAATTCAGTCCGTCGTAAAAGCCCTGGTCTACCAGTTTCTGGAAGTTTGCTACGGTAATGGGGGCGATCTCGGGATATAATTCCAAAACGATCCGCTTTCCGGAGTCCATTTGGATGCACACAAGATTCGTGGCGCTTTCGCTGGGGGAGTACAAGACCTCTTCCATGGTGAAAGGCGCGGGGGGATCGTTTTTGCTTTCTTCGCCCGTTTCCTTTTCGGTTTTCTCGCAAGAAAAAAGGGTGAGAAGGGAAAAGGCCACAAGGATCATGGCCAGAAATTTAAAACGCATTTTCATCGGTAATATTTGAAGTAGCAGACGATACTTCTTTCCTTTCCTTGGATTTCATCGTATCCGGTGAAGATGACTCCGTCGTGGCTCATCAGTTCTCCGGACTGGACCTTGTCGTCCGGGCATTTGAAGATGGAATCGGTTTCGCTGTTGACAAAGACATACCCGGCCTTGACGCAAATGTACGCATCCTTGCATAGCACAACATCCCCGTTGTCGTGACGCTCGGTGACGTATTTTAAAAGCTTTCTGTCATACCGCGATGCTGCCTCCCTGCGATACGAGGCGGAAGCGTAATAGCGGTCGGGGAACAGTTTTTGATAGATTTTTTTGAACATACTACTATTATAATTTTTTTCTTTTTCCGTGTCAAGGCGAAAGGGAGAAAAAGGAAAGAGCCCGGGAGAGGGCTTTTTCAAAAAAAGGCGAAGAAATTTTTGCGGAAAAATTCGGGAAAAAACCCTGCAATTTCTTGACATTTTTTTCGAAACCATGTATGATTACCTTGTGATTTTTTGCGGTGCATTTCTGTGAAGTCAGAAGCACAAAAGTGAGGAGGAGGATAAATGAAAGACCGTGTCTCCGGAACGGACGTACTCATTCGTCTGGAGGACCTATGCAAATCGTTTGACAATGAACAGATTTTGAAAAGTGTGAACCTTACCATTCGGGATAAGGAGTTTGTGACTCTTCTTGGCCCTTCGGGCTGTGGAAAGACAACGATCCTTCGCTGTATTGCGGGATTTGAGACTCCTGACTCCGGAGATATTTTCTTTGAAGGGAAAAGTCTCAAGGAAACGCCGGCCCACAAACGGTCGGTGAACACCGTTTTTCAAAAATATGCTCTGTTTCCTCATCTAAACGTGTTTGACAACGTGGCGTTTGGATTGCGGATCAAAAAAGTTCCCGAAAAACAGATCCGAATTAAGGTCAGGCAAATGCTGGCCATGGTGGATCTAAAGGGATATGAAAAAAGACCTATTTCGAAGCTTTCCGGCGGTCAGCAGCAAAGGGTCGCCATTGCCCGCGCTTTGGTGAATATGCCGCGGCTTCTTTTGCTGGACGAGCCCCTGGGCGCTCTGGATTTAAAGCTTCGTAAAGATATGCAGTTGGAACTGAAAAGACTTCACCGACAGTCGGGGATCACCTTTCTCTACGTCACCCACGACCAGGAAGAGGCCCTTACCATGAGTGATGTGATCGTGGTAATGAAGTCCGGCACCATTCAGCAGATCGGTTCTCCTCAGGACATTTACAACGAGCCCGCCAACGCGTTCGTGGCGGATTTTATCGGGGAGAGCAATATTTTTAACGCCAGCATGGAAGAGGACGGCAAGGTGAAATTTTGCGGCGCCGTGTTTGACTGTGTGGACCCGCGCCTGGCGCCTTTTGTGGACGTGGTTATCCGCCCTGAAGATGTGGAGATCACCTCTCCGGAAGAGGGAAGCGTGGTGGGCCATGTGGACGCCAGCCTCTTTAAGGGCGTGCATTATGAAATGACCGTTTCCTGCGGAGGCGAGCAGTGGATCATCCATTCTACCAAGATGGCCCGTGCAGGAGAGGACATTGGTATGCGTGTTTCTCCTGAGAACATTCACGTAATGAAGCGGATGTTCCCGGGGCTTGAAAACGTCATTGAAGCGCAGGTGGCCGATACCTTGAATGAAGAGGGAAAGGCGCAGGCTTGCTTTGATTCTGCCACGTTTGACGTGGCGGTGGAAGGCGATGTTTCTCCCGGCGAGAAGATCACCCTTTCCATTTCCCCGGACGATCTGGAGCTTTGCGATCCGGACGAAGGGGAGTTTACCGGTGTTCTGGACAGCGTGGTGTGGAAAGGGAGCCATTACGAGATGATCGTGATCTCTTCCCATCGTCGCTGGCTGATCCGAAGCCAAATGGATGAACAGGCGGGAGCGGAAGTGAGCTTTCGCGTGCGCCCGGGCCTTTCGCTTTCCGGAAAGGCGGTCCGGGAATGAAGTCCAAAAAGCCTCTGATCCCCTACCTTTTCTGGATGGCCGCCTTTGTGGTGATTCCGCTTGGAATGGTGGTCTATTACGCTTTTACCGGAAGAGACGGGAGCTTTACCGTTCAAAACTTTCAGCACATTGCCGAAAACAAACAGGTTTACCTGGATTCTCTTCAGGTGGCGCTGATCTCTACCCTGGTATGTCTGGTTCTGGCCTATCCTCTGGCCCTTTGTATGTCTCGGATGAGCCCACGCTGGCAGAGAATGATGAACATTCTTATTATGCTGCCCATGTGGATGAATTTTATTTTGCGTATTTGCTCTTTGGAATTGATCCTGCGGCCCAGCGGCGTGCTCAATCAGATTTTGCACCTGGAGGAAAACCCCATTTACCGAACGCAGGCGGCGGTGATCATCGGTATCGTTTACAACTATCTTCCCTTCATGGTTCTGCCCATTTACACCGTAATGACCAAGATCTCCAAGTCCGTTTTGGAGGCGGGACAGGATCTTGGATGCAACGGCTTTACCCTTCTTCGCAAGGTGATCTTTCCCCTTTCTCTGCCCGGGGTGATCTCGGGGATCACCATGGTGTTTGTCCCTGCGGCGTCTTCCTTTGTTATCAGCGCTCGTTTGGGTGGCTTCAACCTCATCGGAGATACCATTGAGGCCTATTACAAAGGGGAAATCGACATGAACGCCGGCGGAATGCTTTCCTTTATTCTGATGGTTGTGATCTTTATCAGCATTGCGGTGATGAACCACTTCGATCAGGACGACGACATCGTTTTGGTGTAGGGAGGGCAGTATGAAAAAAAGCGTATCAAGGATCTATTTGGCCCTGGTTTTTCTGTTTTTGTATGCTCCCATCGCAGTGATGATCGCGCTGTCTTTTAACTCTGCTTCCAGCTCTATTACCATTTGGTCGGGATTTTCCCTGCGCCATTACCCGGAGCTTTTTGAGAACGATGCGTTGATGACGGCGCTTTTAAACACCCTTCTTATTGCCTTTCTCTCGGCGCTTTGCGCCTCGGTTTTGGGAACGCTGGGTGCTTTGGGGCTCAATAACGTGAAAAAGGGAAGAGGGATTTTGATGAATCTTTCCAACCTTCCCATCATCAATCCGGAGATCGTTACGGGGGTTTCTCTCATGCTGATCTTCGTTAGCATTTTCTCCGTGGAACTGGGCTTTTTCACAGTGCTCCTGTCCCACATCGCATTTAATACCCCCTATGTGATCCTCAACGTTCTGCCCCGGCTTCGCCGCATGGACAAGAATCTATACGAGGCGGCCCTGGACTTGGGATGCCCGCCGATGAAATCCTTTTTCAAGGTGGTCTTGCCGGAACTGTTCCCCGGAATCTTTGCCGGCTTTCTCATTTCCCTGACCTACTCTATGGATGATTTTATCATCAGCTATTTTACCGGGGGGAATTTCCAAACCCTTTCCGTTTTCATCAATAACAGCATGAAAAAGGGCATCAAGCCCTGGATGGCCGCCATGACCGGGGTCATCTTCCTTGCGGTTTTGACGATTCTTATTGTGATGAACGTTCTGGATGCCAGAAGCGAAAAAGCGGAAAAACAAAAATTATAAAAACAATCCACATAAAAAGGAGATCCGAAATTGAAGAAGATCTGTTCTGTTGTTCTCGCCTTTGCGATGATTTTTTCCCTTTGCGCCACACTCACTTCCTGCTCTGATGCCAATACTTTGGTGATCTGCAACTGGGGAGAGTATATGTCCACCAAGGATGCCGGCGCCGACTGCGACTATGACATCGTGGAAGAATTTGAAAAGGCCACCGGAATCAAGGTCAAATACGTGACTACCGAATCCAACGAGACCCTTTACGCCCAGATGAAGTCCGGATCCGGCAAATACGACTTGATCTTCCCTTCCGACTACATGGTGGAGAGAATGATCCAGGAAGATATGCTGGCAAAGCTGAATTTTGACAACATTCCAAACTACGCCAACATCATGGACCAGTTCCAAAATCCCGATTACGATCCCAACGAGGAGTACAGCGTTCCTTATTTCTGGGGAACGGTGGGCATCGTATACAACGAATCCAAACTGACTCCCGAGGACCTGGCTCTGGTAGAGGACTGCAAGGACTGGAGTATTCTCTGGAGCAAAAATTATCCTGATCAGATCATGATGTTTGACAATCTCCGAGACGCTTTCGGTATCGCTTTGAAGCAATTGGGCTACTCCCAGAATACCACCGACGCCGATCAGATCAAGGAGGCCGCGGCGCTTTTGCAGGAGCAGAGATTTTACTATGCCATGGACCAGTTCTTTGAAATGGTTCCCTCCGGAGACCTTGTGGTGGCCCCTTACTATGCCGGAGACTGCATGACGGTGATGGAAGAAAACGAGGATCTGAAGTTTGTGATCCCCGAATGCGGAACCAACGTTTTCCGAGATGCAATGTGTGTTCCTGCAACCAGTCAAAAGAAAGAATTGGCAGAGAAGTTTATTAACTTTATGCTCACCGCTCAGGCAGGAAAAGCCAACACCGAGTACGTTTACTATTCCACTCCCAACCAGGCAGCGTTCGACATCCTTGACAGCGAGCTTCAAGAAAACCCCATCGCCTATCCTGAGATTCAGAAGAACTGGGAAGCGTTCCGCCATCTGCCAACCGAGACCAACGATCTGATGCGCCAGCTTTGGAATCAGATCAAAACAAACAATAAATAAAGAGGGATCGCATGAAATATACCGGATTAAATGAACTGAGAGAAAAATTTCTTTCCTATTTTGAGTCAAAGGGACACGTGCGCCTGCCCTCTTTCTCCCTGGTGCCGCAAGGGGATCCGTCACTGCTTCTCATCAATAGCGGCATGGCGCCTATGAAAAAGTATTTTACCGGCGAGGAAGTTCCTCCCGGAAAGAGGGTCTGTACCTGCCAGAAGTGTATTCGTACCCCGGACCTGGAGCGAGTGGGGAAAACCGCTCGTCACGGAACCTATTTTGAAATGCTGGGAAACTTTTCTTTTGGGGATTACTTTAAAGAAGAGGCCATCGCTTTCGCTTGGGAATTTCTCACGAAGGTTCTTGAGATCCCGGCGGACCTCCTTTGGCCCTCTATTTACGAGGGGGACGATGAGGCGTTCCATATTTGGCGGGATCAGATCGGCGTGCCTCAGGAGAGGATCGTTCCTTTGGGCAAGGCGGATAATTTCTGGGAGCACGGCTCCGGCCCTTGCGGCCCTTGCTCGGAGATCTACTTTGACCGCGGAGAAAAGTACGGCTGTGGCTCTCCGGATTGCCGACCCGGTTGCGAGTGCGATCGGTATATGGAGATCTGGAATAACGTGTTCAGCCAGTTCAACAACGACGGCCAGGGCAATTACACAGAACTGGTTCAGAAAAACATTGACACCGGCATGGGCTTGGAGCGTCTTGCTTGCGTAATGCAGGGCGTAGACAATATGTTCGAGGTGGATACCATCCGCCGGACCCTGGACGCGGTGTGTGCACTTTCCGGAAAAAGCTACGGCAACAACGAAGAGAATGACATCTCCATTCGTATTATCACCGATCACATCCGGTCGTCTTCCTTTATGATCTCCGACGGTGTGGTTCCCTCCAACGAGGGGAGAGGGTACGTTTTGCGCAGAATCCTTCGCAGAGCGGCTCGCCACGGAAAGCTTTTGGGCATCTCCGGCGCTTTCCTTGCGGATCTTTGCGACGTGGTGATCCGAGAGAACGAAGGAGCTTATCCGCTCTTGCGCGAGAAGGAAGCGTATATTAAGAAGATCATCTCCCTGGAAGAGGAGAAGTTCAATAAAACCATTGACGCGGGACTTTCCATTTTGTCTCAATGGATGAAGAAAGCCCGAGACGAGAAAAAATCCTCTCTTTCCGGAGAAGAGGTGTTCAAGCTCTACGATACCTACGGATTTCCCATTGACCTGACCCGGGAAATTGCTCAAGAGGAGGGCTTTACCCTTGACGAGGCAGGCTTTGAGGCGTTGATGCAGGAGCAAAAGAGACGTGCCCGTGCCGCTCGAGCCAATATTTCCGGATGGTCGGATGCGGCCAGAAGCGCCGTAGCCCATCTGGATAAGACCCAATTTCTGGGATATGAGACCGTTACTGCTCCGGCGAAGATCTTAGCGATTTTTGCGGAGGAGGAAGAGTTGACCACCCTTTCCGAGGGCGAGGCCGCCCTGGTTTTGGACCGTACCCCCTTCTACGGAGAAGGCGGCGGCCAGGTGGGAGACGTGGGAATTCTCACCGGGGAAAGCGGCGCTGCGGCGGTGCTGGATACCAAAAAGAGCGACGGAGTGTATCTTCACATGGTTCGTTTGGACCATGGCTCTTTGAGCGTGGGAGATACGGTGCTTGCTGTGGTAGACGGGGAGAGAAGAGGGGCGATTTGCCGCAATCACTCTGCCGCCCATCTTCTTCAGGCGGCCCTGCGAGAGGTCCTGGGGGATCACGTGGAGCAAGCAGGAAGCTATGTAGATCCCCAGCGCGTTCGTTTTGACTTTAAGCACTACCAGGCTCTTACCGGGGAAGAAATTGCCCGGGTGGAGGCTCTGGTGAACGAAAAAATTCTCCAGGCTCTGCCGGTGACCACGACCATCACCTCTGCCGACAAGGCCAAAGAGGCCGGCGCCATGGCACTGTTTGGAGAAAAGTACGGGGAAGAAGTGCGCATGGTCTCTATGGGTGACTTTTCCGTGGAGCTTTGCGCCGGTACCCATCTGGACAATACCGCCAAGGCGGGGCTCTTCCGCATCCTTTCCGAGCAGGGCGTGGCCGCGGGGGTTCGCCGGATAGAAGGGGTGACCGGAAAAGGTGTCTTGAAGCTCTTGGAGGAGAAAGAGTCCCTTCTCAAGGAAAGCGCGGAAGCCCTCAAGAGTACCGTTTTGCTGGTGCCCGAAAAGATCCGGGCTTTGAGAGGTGAATTGAAACAGGCCCAGGCGAAAGCGGAAGCTTTGGCCAGCCGTCTTGCCCAAGCCAGCCTTGGCACGATTTTGCAAACTGCAGTGGAAAAAGACGGTTTGAAGCTGGTCTTTACCAGTATTGAGGAAGATACCGACGGAAGACAACTGGGAGATAAGATCCGGGAAAGTGAGCCGTCGGTGGTAGCGGTGCTCTCCCAGGTACGTGGCGAAAAGGTCTTGTTTTTCGCTGTGTGTGGAGAAAAAGCCGTGGCAAATGGAGCCCATGCCGGTAATATTTTGAAGACCATCTCTCCCATTGTGGGAGGAGGCGGCGGCGGACGGCCTGACAGAGCCCAGTCCGGCGGAAAGAATCCGGAAAAAATAGAAGAGGCAAAGAGCGCGTTTTACGCCCTTTTTGCATGAGGAGATAGAAATGGACTGTCTTTTTTGCGCCATTTTGGAGGGTCAGATCCCTTCTCAAAAAGTCTACGAGGACGACTCGGTCTATGCCTTCCGGGATATCAATCCCCAGGCACCGACTCATGTTTTGGTAATCCCCAAAGAGCACATTTCTTCCGCTGACGCCGTCACCGAAGAAAATAGCAAGGCGGTTGCCAAGGTTTTTGAGGCGATCCCCAAAGTGGCGTCTCTCTGTGGACTTTCTCAGGGGTATCGGGTCATTACGAATATCGGAGAGCACGGCTGTCAGTCTGTCAAGCATTTGCACTTCCACGTGCTGGGCGGTAAGCAGCTCTCCGAAAACATGGACTAAATATGGCACCCAGAACGGCTTTCGGCCTCTCGGTGTCCGCTTTGAAGGCGCGTCTGCGGGAGAATCCCAGGGGCGCCTTTGCCTTTTGGGGGCCTGAGGAACTGTTAAAACAGTTTTATTTGCAAAAGTTTATTGACCTTGTGGAAAAAGAGGGAATGGCGGAATTCAATCTGGTCCGCATGGATTTTACTCGAAACCATACGGTGGATGATCTTTTGGGTGAGGCGGAGATCCTTCCTTTCGGTGGCCAGATGCGTCTTATCGTATGCCGCGGCCTTTCCCCTGCGAGCATGAAGGAAGCAGAGGGGAAAGCGCTTCTTTCTCTTTTGGAAAACTTTCCTTCTTATCTTACGTTGATCTTCTATTTGGAGGAAGGAGACTTCCGAGTGGACAGCGCTACACTCAAGAAGAACATCGTAAAAAAACTATCGGAGAAAATGGATTTTGTTTCCTTTCCCTTGCAAGAGGAGCGGACTTTGATCCCATGGGCCAAAAAGATCCTTAGCGCCGACTCTCTTGAGATCACGGATGCTGTATTGCGCACGCTCTTTCGACTCTCGGGCAGCCGGATGCAGATCATCCGTCAGGAATTGGAAAAGCTCTCTGCTTGGGCAAGATCCCAAAACCGGGGAGAGATTTGCGAAGAGGACGTTCTTTTATTTGCCCGGGATACCACTGAATTTGCGGTGTTTAATTTAAGCGACGCGGTACTGGAGGGAAAAACTGCCACAGCCAAAAAAATTTTAAATCAGTTGGCAGCAAAAAAGACAGAGCCGGTACTGATCTCCGCTACCCTTTCCCGTATGATGACCAACGCCCTTTTGATTTGCGAAGGTGCAGACGCCACCTCTTGCCAAAAGGCTACCAATCTCCAGTTCTGGCAATATGACCGCTATAGCCGGAGTTGCTATGGCAAAAAGAAAGAAAACCTGCAAAAGGCGCTGGCTATCTGCCTGGAACTGGATCGAAAGCTAAAGGGGGATCAGGCTTCTGCCGGTACCAGTCTGGAATTGGCAGTTTTGGCGCTTTGCGCTCTCATGGGAGAAAAAGGATGAAACCTTGTTGCGAAAAAGTGGTGATCGTAGAGGGAAAGTATGACAAGATCCGCCTGGAATCGGTTCTGGACGCCACGATTCTTACCACGGACGGCTTTGGCCTTTTTCGGGATCAAGAAAAAAGAGATCTGTTTCGTCGTCTGGCACAAACTCGTGGCCTGGTGGTCCTTTCCGATTCTGATGGAGCGGGAAGTTTGATTCGTTCCCACATTCGCACCATCACCGGGGGAGTGGGGGTCACCGATCTTTATATTCCTCCCATCCCCGGCAAAGAAAGACGCAAGGCGGTATCCTCAAAAGAGGGGCTTTTGGGAGTGGAGGGAATGGACAACCGTACTCTTCTGTCTCTTTTTGAACAAAGCGGACTGATTTCCCCAAAGGGGGAGAGAGTCCGTCCGGCTTATACAAAGGCCCAGCTCTATGAAATGGGATATTTCGGGACCTCGGACGCCAAGGGGAAACGGGAACGAGTTTTGGAAGAAAACGGCCTTCCCAAAAATCTTTCTTCCAATGCCTTTTTGGCTGTGGTAAATTTATTGGAGCTGGTTTTATGAAGCAAAATTTCTATGTATGCCGACCGAAAAAACAAAGCTTTTCCGCTATTGTTTTTTGCCTTGGCTCTTTGGTTTTTGCTGTGGTATCTTTCTATCTTTCTGCCATCCTTCCTGCCTTTCGCGCGCTGGGACAGCTTTTATCGGTGGTGCTGCTTCTTCTGTTTGTGCAGATCACAACAAAATTTATCCTTACCGAATACCGTTATCAATGGGAGGACGGAAGGCTTTATGTGATGAGTCTTTTGGGAAAGAAAGAGAAAGGTCTGGGGAGTTTGTTTGTAACCTCGGACTGCTATTTGATTCCTAAAAAAGAGTGGAAGGCAGCCAGAACGCGGGGAACGGTTCCTCCTTCCCGACAGCGCTTTTCCTATTGCCAGAATCTTTTTCCTAAAGATGCCTTTGTTCTGGTTTGTCCCGAGGAGGTAATGGGAGAAGATTGCGCGCTCATTTTTGAGCCGGACGAGATCCTCCTGGAGCTTTTAAAGAGTGTCATTGAGGGGGAAGGGCGCTCTCTCTGATCTTTTTCTCTTTGTAATTTTTGAAGGAACAGTTGACAAATCTTGGCGCTTTCGCTATAATAATTTGAATCCATCGAGGCGTGGCTCAGTTTGGTAGAGCGCTTGGTTCGGGACCAAGAGGCCGTGGGTTCAAGTCCCGTCGCCTCGACCATGTTGGAACGTAAGTATTGATACGATACTTACGTTCCTTTTCTTTTTGTCAAAATCGGTTTGGCACAAGGCTTTTGACACTTTTGAAATTTTTTATAAATCAACTTGACCGAAGCGGTACAAGTATGGGTGCCAATATTATTATACTAAAAAATATGAGTGGAAAAATTTCAAACTTTATGATACAATCAATGGAATCAATATAATTTTTAAATTTTTCCAGCTGATATCGAAAGAGGAAAACAGAAAGCTTGAAGAGAAGAGATATGGAAACAACAAAAAAACCAGGCAAGTTTATACTTGGCATTGCTGTCTGCTTTGCGGTGGCAGGTCTATCAATTATCGTGGAGAAACTCATTCCCGGTGAACTTTTGGGGGCATCCATCATCGCGCTGTTTCTGGGAACGATCATAAATCGTTTTTTTCATCCCGAGTGGATACAGCCCGCGCTTA